>NZ_JBIVTZ010000018.1:111302-151805 GCF_044756945.1 Streptomyces sp. NPDC091387
TGGGCGGGGGGGGGGGCGGGGGGGGGGGGGGGGGGCCCCGGGGGGGGCCCCCCCCCCGCCCCCGCCCGGGGGGGGGGGGGGGGCCGGCGCCCCCCCCCCCCCCCCCCCACGAAGGGGGTTCAGCCGGTCGGGAGGTTCCACCGCTGGTTGGCGCCGCCGTTGCAGTCCCAGAGGACGAGGGCGGTGCCGTTGGCGGTGTTGCCGCCGGGGATGTCGAGGCAGCGTCCGCTGCCGGAGTTGACCAGGGCGCCGTTGCTGACGGTCCACCGTTGGTTGCTCTGGCCGTTGCAGGTCCACAGGCCCACGGGCGAACCGTTGGCGGTCGCGTTGCCGACCACGTCCAGGCACAGTCCGTTGACGGTCGCCGAACTGTTGGCGACGGTCCACCGCTGGGCGCTGGAGCCGTTGCAGTCCCAGATGTCCACCACCGCGCCGGCCGTGGTGGACGCGGTGTAGTCGTCCAGGCACTTGGCGGTGTTCAGCGCCGAGGTGACGGGACCGGTTCCGACGCCGGTGCCCCCGCCGGTGCCGGGGGTGATGGACAGGTTGTCGAACTGGTCGGTGCGGTAGCCCTGGATCCCCAGGCCGGCCTGACCGCTGGAGAAAGCGGTGTCGCTGACGGATCCGATCTGACGGTCGTCGACCTTGGCACTGATCTGCGATCCCTGGAAGGTGAGGGCCAGGTTGTGCCACCTGCCGGTGCCCAGGGCGGTGGTGGTGCCGGTGGCGAGGGTGTGGTTCGAACCGTCGGTGTACATCTTCTCGATCCACCACTTTCCGGTGTCGCGGATGCGCAGGTAGTACGCGTTCATGTGCGACTGCGGCCGGGCCTGCGTGTTCGCGCGGCCCAGCAGCTCGGTGGTGCCGGCGCTGCTCAGCAACACGTCGGAGCTGACGGTGTAGTTCGTCCAGGACGTGTCGCCGATCAGGGAGTACGCGTCGGAGTCGTCCTGCCACTCGATCGGCTTGACCGGGGCCATCTGCTGCACGCACTTGCCCGACCGGCCGCCGGCGCACGGCTGGACCTCGTAGGAGCCCTGCATGTCGGAGAGGTACTTCGCCTCGGTGCCGTCGGCGTTGGCGTCGAAGTTGTCGGCGTAGGGCAGCGCGAGGGCGTGGGCCGCCGGGGCGGTCGCGGCGCCCTTGCCCGCGCTGTTCAGGGTGCTGGCGGTGTAGATCCAGCCCGGCTGCATCGTGAGTGTGTACGTCCCGTTGTTCGGCGTGATGTCCTGGGTGTGGACGAACGCCTGGCCCGAGGGGTTGTTGACGTTGGTCGCCCAGACATGGACGGTGCCGGTCGACAGGCCGCCCTGCACGCGCAGGTCGACCGTCTGCGAGGAGTTGGAGGTGGTGGTCTCCAGGATCGTGGAGTAGTCGTTGCCGGTGTTCGACTTCAGCGTCACGTAGGAGCCGTTGGTCTCGGACCCGCCGAGATATCCGGAGGCGTTGTCGATGAACCGCCAGCCCGGTTTGGTGAACTGAGTGACCTGCGCGGTGGCCCAGGTGCTCGAACCGATCGAGTAGTGCCCCGACCAGGGCGAGCCGGCGGTGGCCAGACCGACCGTGGAGTAGGGGAGGTTCGGGGTGATGGCGGCGATCAGCGGCCAGTTGTAGTAGCTGGTCATCCGCGCGTCGGTGTAGCCCCGGGTGATCGCCCGGATGAGGGCGGGGGCCCCGCTGTCCATGTCGTTCGACCCGCCTTCGCTGGCCCACAGCGGCTTGCCACTGTTGCGCGCGGTGGTCGTGGTCGAACAGGTCGTCGCGATGTTGTCGTTGCCGTAGCCGCAGGGGTAGTGGGCCCCGATCACCGACACGGCGTTCTTGAACGCCGTGTTGGCGGCCATGTCGTCCGCGACGTCCCAGCCGCTGTCGTCGGCGACCAGCTGCACGCTGCCGTAGCCGGCGTCGTTCAGCGCGGAGCGGAGCTGGATGTACCAGTCGACGTTGTGGCCTCGCTCGTTCCACCCGCCGAGGTACTTGATGTTCAGGCCGTGCTGTTTGGCACAACCGAGCCATGAGATCAGGTAGTTGATCGTATCCGTCGACCAGAAGCCGCCGTTGATCCAGCCCGGCGCGGTCCACGCGAGCCCGTACAACGCGATGTCGGTGTTGCGGGCCTTGGCCTGCTCACCGAGCCAGAACTCATAGCCGGCGTTGCAGTTGATCCGGCCGCGGGTGTGCTCGATCGACGGCTCCGATCCGTCGGTCGAGTTGGCGTCGCCACCGATCTCCAGCTTCAGCGACTGAAGGGCCGCACCGTATCCGGGCTTGAACAGGTAGTCCAGGATCTGCGACCGCTGGGCGGCCGGATAGTCGATCAGCAGGCGGGAGTTGCCCCCGCCGCCGCTGATCGCCCCGATGCCGTCGAAGGTCCGGCCGCTCAGGGTGCCGTCCACCGTGATGGACGTGGTCGCGGCCTGGGCGGGACCGACCGAGACCCCGAGCGCTGAGGCCACCAGGGCCAGTATCCAGAGTGGAGTAAATCGCAATAATCGGCGCATGGATCATCCTTCACCGTGGGGCGGCGGTCGGCGCCGGCTCGACCGAGCGCGGCGGGTATCGCCGGTAGAATGGGGCACAGTGTGCTGTCTTGTTTCTTTTCGGGTCAAACTTTGCGACAAAGAAATAAGTTCGCACTTCGCATATTTCACCATCACAGCGACGCGCAGGTCACAGCCGTACGCGCCTCCGTCGCGCAGCCACGACCGTTGGGCCGGCGCTCCGGGGTTCATCGGCCCGACATCCCCGCACGCTCCGGGCGACCTGATCGAGTTCGTCGATCCAGGACTGGACCTTAGTTGCCGGGGCGGAGGCGGGCAGTCCGGTCATGTGCAGAGCCATCGGCAGGAGCGCCGTGGTCGACAGCCTGTGGCGCCAGTGTGCGAGGTTGCGAGGGCGGAGCGGGGTGCGTCACCGGCCGATCGAAGACGTGTGAACGTGGGAACCATCCACGCTCGCTCTCCCGTTTACGAGCCTGAGGTGATCGCGCCTGGCCGAGGACGGCATCCAAGACGCGTTCCCGTACCCCTGTTGTCCAGTGACGCGGCGTTCGCACGGACCACAAGTGGATCCGTGCGAACAGCCCGTTCGATCACGAGCGATGGTCACGGATCGGTTCGTCAGGCCACCCTGACGCCGGAGCCGAGGGTCCACTTCTGGTTGGCGCCGCCGTTGCAGTTCCACAACTCCAGGCCGGCGCCGTTGGGGTTGGTGGCCCCGGTGACGTCGAGGCAGAGCCCGGACTGGACGCCGGTGATCGTGCCGTTGGAGTTGACGTTCCACTGCTGGTTGGTGCCGCCGTTGCAGTCGTAGATCTCAACGTGCGTACCGGCGGTGGTGGCGCCGCCGTGGACGTCGAAGCACTTGCCCAGCACCTTCAACGTTCTGGCCGAGGAACTGTAGGTGATTTTCTGGTTGGCGCCGCCGTTGCAGTCCCACACGTCCAGCTGAGTGCCGTTCACCAGGGTGCTGTTCGGGTCGTCGGCACAGCGACCGGAGAGGCCACTGGTCAGGTTGCCGCCGACCGGAGTCGCGGAGCCGGACGGGGTGACCTTGAACAGCGCGGACTCGTGCGGGGCCAGACTCCGGCTGACGGAGTTGGTGAGAGTCTCGTTCGACTTGCCCCAGAGGTTGCGCACGGTGGCGGAGCCGCTGAAGCCGAGGTCGGAGAAGTTGGCCGTGACGGTCTCTTTGCCGGCCCGGTCGGAACGGTTGAACAACGCCACCGTGTAACTGCCGTCCGGGTTCTTCTGCCTCGTGGCCCACACCTGCAGATCGTTGTTGTTCGAGATCTGACTGGCCACCACGGAGTCGGTCTGGTTGACGTTGGTCACCTCGGCGTTCTTCAGCATGTTGAGGTCGCCGGCGTCCAGGTTGGTCAGGTCGCTCCCCAACATCATCACCGACCGCGTGATCGCCCACAGAGTGATCACGCTCTGCCGCTCGTTCACGGTCAGACCGTTGTGGTCACCGTTTCCGACCTCGATCGAGTCCGGGTCGTTCCAGCCACCCGGACCGGCGTACTGCCCCCACTGAGCCAGGCTGGCCCAACGCGGCCCAACGTTACTCCAGTTGGTGAGGGTCGAGCAGTAGCACTCGATGTCACCTCCCGTCCGCCAGCTGTTGGAGTACTGCTGCCAGGTCTTGACGTTGTTGATGTCCAGGGTGTTCGACAGGCCGAGGTGGATGGTGCGACCGGTCTGGTTCAGCGCCTTCGACCAGGCGATGACGTCGTCCTGGTCGCTGGTGTGCACGCCGTCGATCTTGATGTAGTCGACCCCGTAGGAGGCGAACAGGTTCGCCCACGAGTTCACGAACGCCTGCGCCGCGGTGGGGTTCTTGCCGTAGTCGATGAAGTACATGACATCGCCGAACCCGCCGTAGTTCGACTCGAACGTCGTCGTGCTCGAGACGATGTCCCGTGCGTGGTACTGCGTGCCCTCGATCGGGGTGTTCTGGTCGTACGCGGCCTTCGGGATGCCCGGCGTCACGTACATGCCGAACTTCTCGCCCAGGCCGTGGATGAAGTCGCCCAGGTTCTTCATACCGCTCGGGAACTTGCCGGTGTCGACGACCCAACGACCGTACTGGTCGACGGTGGTGCCCGGGTTCTTGATGTAGTAGTCGTCCAGGTTGATGTACTTGTAACCGGCCGACATCAGGCCCGAGTCGTGCATCGCCTGAGCCTGGGCCTTGATCTTGGCCTCGGTCGGGTTGTTTCTGACGGAGCTCCAGCTGCTCCACCCCATCGGCGGCGTCCGCGACGCCCCGTTGTCCTGGGCTTGCGCGGGCGTCGAGCCCGTCAGGGTGGAGAAGAACAGCGACGACGCCAGGGCAACCGTCGCGACGAACGTGCGTTTGGACATGCCTCTCCTTAAGTCGATTTACTTCGCGTCAGGAGTTTCGGACTGTTCCGTATTGAGCCCTAGTGTTCGATCGGGTGTCAATGCGTTCGACCAAGTGGACTCGATCGCACAAATTCAATCAGCTCAGGGGCTCGCGTTGCGGCTAGTTGTTGATTGGTGGGCCGTTATAGCTGGTCAAATGGGCTCTATGGGGGTGGTGCTGTTCCAGTGATGCGGGCTTGAGAGGCCTGGTGTTGATGGGGGCGAGATGAAACCGTGCGAGACGTGGTCGCGACCATGTCCCGCGGGGCGGGGCGGCGATCCGAAGCCTCCGCGGGACCTTGCGAACGCCGGGCGGGACGAGCCGGAAGCCCTCCTTTTCACCCGCCACCCGCGGCACACCGCATCCACGAAAGCCGCCGACAACTCCTCGCCGCCGGCCCTCGTCGCGCCAGTACCGCCTGGTCGCCCCGGTCCGCTGACCGGCCACGAAGCCCTACCGGCCGGAACCACAGCTGCCGTAACAGTGTGTAGTCGTGGTCGTTTCCGTCAACGCTGCACATACAAATAAGCAGGGAGTCGAGCGGGGTCAATTGGTCATCGAGGAATGATCAGGCCCTGACATGGCGAAGAGTCGGAATTCCAAGCTTGTTTGTCGCTGCGAACATGGACAGCGACGCGGGGCGGGCGTAGAACGTGTCTGCCGTTGCTCTCATTCCAACTCTGTGACTTCCGCTGAATTCGCGCTGTACCCGCGTTCGACGAGATCGCTCCGGTCGGCGACCGACCACTCTCGACCCAGCTTTGAACATCACGTCATGGAGGCGCGATGTCGCTCGAAAGGCCGCCGTGACCGATACGGTCAGCAGCGGCCTCAGCGTGTCCGCCACATGCGCCGCTCGCGCCCGTCGGCCTTCCTGTTGCCGCTCCTCCCTCTGCCACACTGCGATGATGGCCGAGCCATTGACGGTGGGTCTGGGGCACCCAAACTGACCAGTGCTTTTTGACAGCGTCATGTCGGGCGCCGTCGTCTACGCCACCAGCGGCACCGCCGCTGACGAGGGGGTCGTGCGGTGCAGAACCTCATGATGCCGGGCCTGGCGGGCCTGGGCGGCAATCACACTTACACCGCCGTCGAGGGCTCGGCCACCGGGTACTCCCAGGACAGAGGCAATGCCCAGGGCGCCGCTCCCGGCCCTCGGCTCGACAAGCTGATCTCGTCGCGGTCGTCCTACCGCCATGTCCGCACGCAGTGGGTCACCGGCCGCCCCAAGTGCAAGTTCTCGCCGTACGCCTGCGAGATCCGCGACGGTGCCGGTGGCACCAACCTGGCCGAGGGAAAGGCAGCCACCACGTCGCCGTCGACCGAACCCACTCCGACAGCTGGTCGGCGGTCGGCCTCGGCGGCAGCGCCGCCTTCGATCAGGTGACCTTGAGCTGGGTGTCCGCGGCCGGCAGCACGTACAGGGTGCAGGGCTCGGCCGACGGGCTGGACCGACCTCCCATCCATGGACGCGAACGGGGAATTGCGCGACGGCATGGTTGGCGCTGCATGACTCCGTCCTGCCACGGAAGTGGGCGTAGGCGGCGGAGCGCCGGGTGAGTCCTTTCCAACCTGGCCGTGGCAGAAACGAGTTGGACGCTCCCGCGTAACGACGAGGCTCCTGTGGACGGTGGTACGACCAAGATTCACCCTCTTGCCAGGAGCCTTGCGTGCCTGTCTGTCCGTCGTCGATCGACCTGTCCAGTCGCACCCTGCGGTATCTGGCTGGACACTCACCTCCCGGCGGCGGGAGATCGGTACGCGGTGGTGACGGCCGACGCCAGGGCGTCAGGCACTGCTCGTCCTCGCCCACCCGCGAGGTGGTGACACCTACGCGCAGCGCCGCAGGGTTCGGTATCGGGATCGCGACCGCCTTCCGTTACGTACGCGAGGCCGTCGACGTCCTTCACCACGCCCCAACATCAGGTTGGAAAAGGCTCAGTGGCAGGTCTCTGATCCGAAGGTGGTCATCTATCAGGGAGCCTGCGGCGACGGGCGCTGGGCGATGCGATCTCGCGTCCTGACGGTCGATCCCCCTCCCACGGCGAGGGTGACGCTTCGCCGGCGCCCGCTCCGGGCCGACCTGTGGCTTCTGCAAGTCGCCTACGCGGCAGGCGTATTGGCGCCAGGGCGCCTTGGCGGTGGACCGTGCGGAGCCGCTGTCGGGAACGGCGGTGAGTCATATCGCGCTCCAAAGTTGTTTGTGGCCGAGAACGTAGACGCGGCTGTGAGACGGGCGTAGAACTACGCCTGCGATCGATTGCGTTGCAAATTGGTGGCTTCTGTTGGAATCCGTCGGGACGAGGCAGTTCAGATCCGCTCCGCTCGACGACCTCTCGGCCCACCGAATCTCGGCTCACATCATTCACGCCATGGAGGCATCATGTCGGCTGTCGACCCGGACAGAGACGTCGTCACCCCCGCCGCTGCTCACACCCGCAGGAGCCTGCTCAAGGGCATGGGCGCCGCTGGTCTGACGGTGGCGGCGGGAGGTCTGCTCGCGGCCTGCGGAGACGACTCGGATTCCGGTGGGGCGGGCAAGCCGGCCGGTCCTGTGGCCGGCAGCACGGTCACCTTCGGGTCGAACTACTCCGACCCCGCGACCAAGGATGCCTTCGCCGCTCTCACCGCTTCCGCGGGCGCGTCGACCAAGGTGAAGGTCAAGATCAACACGGTTGACCACAACTCGTTCCAGCAGAACATCACCAGCTATCTGCAGGGCACACCGGACGACCTCTTCACCTGGTTCGCCGGGTACCGGATGCAGTACTTCGCGGCCCAGGGCCTGGCCGCGCCGATCGACGACGTGTGGGAGAAGATCGGCGGCAACTTCGGCCCCGTCGCCAAGCAGCTCTCCACCGGCCTCGACGGACGCCAGTACCTCGTCCCCCTGTACAACTACCCGTGGGTCGTCTTCTACCGGAAGAGCCTGTTCGCGGAGAACGGCTACACCGTGCCCACCACGTGGGACGCGTACTTGACGCTCTGCAAGACGATGAAGTCCGACGGACTCATCCCCATCGCGTTCGGCGAGAAGGACGGCTGGCCGGCGCTCGGTACGTTCGACATCCTCAACATGCGGCTCAACGGGTACGACTACCACGTCAAGTTGATGAAGCACGAGATCCCGTGGACCGACCAGGGCGTGCACACGGTCTTCCAGCACTGGGCGGAGATGATGCCCTACGTGCAGAGCGGCGCGAACGGCCGCACCTGGCAGGACGCGGCCAAGACGCTGGAGTCCAAGAAGGCCGGGATGATGTTCCAGGGCACCAACCAGGTGGCCGCGCAGTTCGTCAGCGACAAGTCGGACCTCGACGACCTGGACTTCTTCCCCTTTCCCGGGATCAACCCGAAGTGGGGCCAGGACTACATGGACGCGCCCGCGGACGGCTTCATGCTGAGCGCCAAGGCGAAGAACCCCGCTGCCGCGAAGGCCGTCCTGGAGTACATCGGAACGGGCGAGGCCGAGGCCGAGTACCTCAGGACCGACCAATGGGACGTCGGGCTGGCCAAGGGCCTGAAGGTGCCCTCGTACAACGCCATCCAGCAGAAGTCGGTGGCCGAGATAGCCAAGTGCAAGGCCGTCGGCCAGTTCATGGACCGGGACGCGGATCCCGCCATGGCCACCGCGATGATCTCCCTCATCCAGAAGTTCATCGGCGACCCCAGCACCAAGAACATCGCCTCTCTGCAGAAGAGCGCCGAATCCCAGGCGAAGGCGATCTACACCGGATGAGCACCGTGAACCGCACCCACCGGCTGCCGGCGCGGCCCGGCCGCCCGATCGTCCGGCGCAAGCGACGGCGCCTGCAACACCTGAACACCCGGGACCGTATCGTCGTCGCCGTGCTGCTGGGGGTCCCCCTTCTGCTCAGCCTGGCCTTCGTGTGGTTCCCGGCGCTCGGCACCGTACTGCTGTCGTTCACCCGGTGGAACGGCGTGGGGGACCTGCACACCAAAGCGTGCGACCCGGCTCTGCCCTCGATTCTCAACAACGGATGTGTGACCGGCGTCCAGAACTACCACCAGGCCGCCACCAACTACCCGGAGTTCTGGCCCGCGGTCCAGCACAACTTCATCTGGCTCGCTGTCTTCGTGGTGATCGCCACGCCGCTCGGGATGGTGTTCGCGGTCGTCATCGACCGAGGCATCAGGGGCAGTCGCATGTACCAGAGCATCCTGTTCCTGCCGGTCATGCTCTCGCTGGCCCTGATCGGCATCATCTGGGAGTTCATGTACTCGCAGAACTACGGCGTGATCAACACCGTCATCGGCCGTGCCGGGGACGACAACGCCATCGACTGGCTCGGCGACCCGGACCTGAACCTGTGGGCAGTCCTGCTGGAGGCCACCTGGCGGCAAGCGGGGTACGTGATGGTCCTGTACCTGGCCGGCCTGAAAGCCGTCGACCCGACGTTGCGGGAGGCCGCCCGGATGGACGGCGCCAACGCCTGGCAGACCTTCTGGCGCGTCGTCTTTCCCGTGATGCGCCCGATCAACGTGGTCATCATGGTCATCACGGTCATCGAGTCGCTGCGTGCGTTCGACCTCGTCTACATCACCAACAAGGGCATCAACGGACTCGAACTGCTGTCAGTCCTGGTCACCTCCAACATCGTCGGTGAGACCCAACGGGTCGGCTTCGGATCCGCGCTCGGCGTCGTACTGCTGCTGATCTCGCTGTTGCCGATCTGCGTCTTCCTCCGTCAGACCTTCCGCAGAGAGGGAGCACAGTGAATCCGCAGACGCGCCCGGGGGCCACCGGGCCGGTGCGCCAGGTCGGCAAGGCGCGCCCGAGAGGCCAGGTTCTCGCGCAGATTTTCCTGGTGAGCGCGTCCGTGCTGTGGCTGCTGCCGATCGGCTTCGCGCTCTACGCCGCGCTCCGTCCGTATTCCGACACCCGCGAGCACGGGTACGTCTCGCTACCGCACAGTCTGACGCTGAGCAACTTCAGCGACGCGTGGTCCCAGGCGGACATGGGGCGGTTCTTCTGGAACTCGATCCTCATCACGGTGCCGGCGGTCCTCATCGTGCTCGCACTCGCCTCCGGGGCGGCGTTCGTTCTCACCCGGGTGAACATCAAGGTGAACGTGGCCCTGCTCATCCTGTTCACGGCCGGCAACCTGCTGCCCCAGCAGGTGATCATCACACCGCTCTTCAGGATGTACCTGAAGATTCCACTGCCGACTTTCCTTGCGGAGAGCGGGTTGATGTACAACTCCGCCTTCGGTCTCATCACCATCAACGTGGCCTTCCAGCTGGGATTCTGCGTCTTCGTGCTGAGCAACTACATGAAGTCGATCCCCGGAGACATGTACGAGGCGGCGCTGGTGGACGGGACGAGCCTGTGGACCCGCTTCTGGCGCCTCACGATCCCCTTGTGCCGCCCGGCCCTGGCGGCCCTGGCCACTCTGCTGACCACCTGGATCTACAACGATTTCTTCTGGGCCATCACGCTGATGTCGTCCGGCGACAAACGCCCGGTCACGTCCGCCCTGGCCAACCTCCAGGGGCAGTTCGTGAGCAACCAGAACCTGATCGCGGCCGGCGCGATGATCGCTGCGATACCGACCCTGGTCGTCTACGTCCTCCTGCAGAAGCAGTTCATCTCGGGGCTCTCCCTCGGCGCCAACAAGGGCTGAGAGCCAATACGCCGACCTGCCGGTCCTGGGGCTGTACGCCTGCGCGGACGGTGCTCCGGCGGCGGGCCCGCAGGGAGGCGAGAGACACCTCCGAGGCCGGGCGCCAGGGGAGGCCTCCCTACGGTTCCGCACGCCGGGACCGGTCACACGCTCCCAGGAACGAGGATGAAGAAACATGAGATCTCGATGGATGGTGCCGGCACTGGCCCTCGCCGTCGGTGCCGGACTCGCGGTGCCGCAAGCGGTGGCGTCGCCGCACGAAACCGGTACCGCGGCGGTACGGGCCGCCGCGGTACCGGTGGACGCCGCCCCGACGCTGGACAACGGCCTGGCCGTCGACGCACCGCTGATGGGGTGGAGCGGCTGGGGATTTCTGCAACGGGACCCCACTGCGGGCAAGTTCAAGGACCAGGTCGACGCCCTTGTGTCCAGCGGGCTGAGAGACCTCGGCTACGACTACGCGAACATGGACGACTTCTGGTACAGGTGCCCGGGGAGCCAAGGGCCCGACGTGGATGTCAACGGCCGTTGGGTGACCGACGGTTCACTGTTCCCGGGCAGCGGGACCAAGGACGGCATGGAGGTCCTCGCCGACTACGTGCACGGCAAGGGGCTGAAGTTCGGCCTGTACGTGACACCGGGCATCTCCGCCCAAGCGGTGGCCAAGAGGACGAAGATCGAGGGTACCTCCTACACGGCGGACCAGATCGCCACGTCGACCAGCGCGAGCAACTTCAACTGCAAGGGCATGCGGAACATCGACTTCAGCAAGCCCGGGGCACAGGAGTTCATCGACTCCTGGGCGGACCAGTTCGCCGACTGGGGCGTGGACTACCTGAAACTCGACGGGGTCGGTCCGTCGAAGACGGCCGATGTCACGGCCTGGTCCGAGGCGTTGCAGCAGACCGGCCGGCCGATCGCGCTGAACCTGTCCGCGAGTCTGTCGGCCGCCAACGGACAGACCTGGTCGGATCTTGCCAACTCCTGGCGAATCGACGGCGATATCGGGGCCAGCCCGAAGGGCTACAGTTTCCCGCTCACCAGCTGGGCCAACGTCTACAAGAGGTTCGACGACGCGGCCCTGCACCAGCCCAACGCGGGGAAGGGGGGATGGAACGACCTCGACTCGTTCGGCGTCGGCAACGGCGAGAACGACGGCCTCACCCCACCGCAGCGACAGACGAACATGGCGCTCTGGGCGCTGACGAGCTCCCAGTACATGCTGGGCGCCGACCTGACCCACCTCGACCCTGCCGACAAGGAACTGCTGGCCAACAAGAGGCTCATCGCGATCGACCAGGACGGCATTCCCGCCTCCCGGTTCATCAAGAGCGGGAACGAACAGGTCTTCGCCAAGCGTGAGAAGAACGGCACCTGGTACGTCGGTGTCTTCAACACCGACGTCTCCGCCAGCCACACCTTCAGTCTGCCGCTCGCCCAGCTCGGGCTCAGCGGCCAGGCGAAGATCACCGACATGATCAACAACGACAAGCCGCTGGGCACCGTCAGCACCTACACCACCAGCGTGGCCCCCGGAGGAGTGGCCCTCGTGGCAGCGGTCCCGACCTCCGGTACGGGTGGCACCGGCGCTCTGGTCGGCGCACAGTCCGGCAAGTGCATCGACACCGCCGGCGGCAACGTCTACTTCCCCGGCACCAAGGAGCAGATCTGGGACTGCAACGGCGGCCTCAACCAGCAGATCTCACCGACCTCCAGCGGCGAGCTGCGCACCATGGGAGCCACCGAGTGCCTGGACGTCTACGAGAACGGCACCACCCCGGGGACGAAGGTCTCGCAGTGGAACTGCCACGGCGGGACGTCCCAGAAATGGACCGTGAACAGTGACGGCACCATCGTCGCCCAGAAGTCCGGTCTGTGCCTCGACGTGAAGGGCGCCAAGACCGCGAACGGCACCGAACTGCAGCTGTGGACCTGCAACGGCAATGCGAACCAAAGGTGGTCCTGGGACTACTAGGAAACGTGGTGGTACCGACCGACCCGGCGCCCCTGCCCGCTGCACAGCGGGCGGGGGCACCATCGGACGTACCACCCGCTCCGCCGGCCTGCGGTCACGGGCCGGTCGGGTCGGCGCACGATGCCCCCCGTCCGATCACCAGAACGGACGGGGGCATGTCCGCCGGAACAAGGTCGCCGCGTACTTCTCCGCTGTGTGGCCGCATAGTTCCTTTCAAGCCAAGAAATCCGCAGCGCCTTTTGCGTGACGTGTTTGTGCTCCAGAACAAAATGCCCGTGGATACGCTGCCGACATGGAGTACGAGATCCCTACAGCCTGGCCCGCCCGACGGCGCATGCCGGACCTGGCCGCCCTCGACGTCTCCACACATCGCGCAGTGGTCGCCGCCGTCGACCGCCTGCGCACGCTGCGAGACGTTTTCGCCGACCGTCTGCTCACGCTGATCCGTCGGCATGTCCCCGGCTACGCCGTGCTTCCGGACGAGGAGATCCGGTCTTCCGGCCGACGTTTCATGGACATCCTCGTCTCGGAGCTTGCCTCGTTGAGAGTCCCCGACGAGGCCCTGCGCGAAATCCTCCGCAGCTACGCGGTCGAGCGCGCCGGCCAAGGCGTCCCGCTCGACGTGGTCACCGTCGGCTACCAGCTCGGTTCCCGGGAGATGCTCGTGCTGGTGGACGAGGTGGCCGCCGAGGTGGGGCTGCCCCCCGACCTCCTGCTCGCTGTGCACGACAGCACCTGGGAGTTCTCGAACGAGGCGTCCGCGGTGTTCGCCCGGGTCCAGCATGATTTGATCCTGGAGCGCGCGCACTTCGACGCCGAACGCCGCTCGGCCTTCGCGAGCGGCGTGCTCAGCGGAACCCTCGCGGCCGAGCGGATCAACCGTGATGCCCACCTTTTCGGGCTCGCCCCCCAGGCGCGCCACGTGGCCCTCGCTGCCCGGACGGCGTCCGCCGACGAAGCCGGCGCGGTCCGCCGCGCCATCGCCTCCGTCCTTCGCCTCCCGGCGGACCGGCTCCTGATCGCCCAGGTCGGAGGGGCACTTGGCATCATCGCGCCGGAAGCGCCCGCCTCCGTCGTCGGTCACCTCGTGGCGGCCGGTACACCTCTGCCGCTCGACGAGCTCAAAAGCGGGTTCGACGAGGCAGTCCTGGCGCTGTCGACCGCAGAGCGGTTCGCCATGTCCGGCGTCGTAAGCCTGCCCGACCTGGGGCCGCGGCCGCTCGTGCTGGCCGACCCGCACACCGCAGAGGCCCTCTCCGCCCGCCACCTGGCACCGCTGGACGCCGCAGGGCGGTCGAGCAGTGAGATCGAGCAGACTGTGCGCGAGTACCTCGCATGCGACCATGAGGTGCGAGAGGTCGCCGGCCGGCTCGCCGTGCACCCGAACACCGTCCGGTACCGGGTGAACCGGTTCCAGGAACTCACCGGGCTGAACCTGCATCACACCGAGGACCTGGTGACCGCGTGGTGGCTGCTGAACCGACGACGTACCTGAGCCGATCCGCCCCATGACGTCGGCAGCGAAGACGCAGTCGATCCCGCCTCCGCACCCGTCGTGAACCGACGGGGTGCGGAGGCGGGATCGACGGGCCTGCCGGGGGACCTGGTCCACCCGAGTCAGGCAGACCCGCTCAGGACCCTCGGGTCGGACTGTTCTGGCGGATACCCGTCAAGGCAGGGCCCACTTCTGTGCACTGGTGTTGTTGCACTCGTAGATCTGCACCGGGACGCCCACCTCGACGGAGGCGGCCGGGATGTCGAGGCACTTACCGGAGCCCGTGTTGAGCAGAGCGCCGTTGGACTGCGGCTGCCAGATCTGAGCCCCGGAGCCGTTGCAGTCGTAGATGCCCACGGGGGTCTTGTCGGCCGTACCGGCGGCCTTGACGTCGAGGCACTTGCCCAGGACCCGGAGCGTGTTGTCCGCGCCGAGAGTCCACTGCTGGGCCGTGGTGCCGTTGCAGGTGTAGGTCTGCACCGGGTTGTAGTTGGTGGTGGAGGCGGCACGGTCGTCCAGGCAGAGCGAGGACGACAATCCGGAGATGATGGGCCCGGACCTGCTGGGCTTGACCACGGACCAGACGAACGCGGTGCTCCCCGTCGCTCCGGTCCCGTCGGTGGCGGTGACGGTGACCGTGCTCGTACCGGCCGACTGGGCCTTGCCGGAGATCGTTCCGGTGCCGGAGTCGATGGAGAGGCCGGCCGGCAGCGCGGAAGCGCTGTAGGTGAGTTTCTGGCCGGAGGCCGAGTCGGAGGCGCGCACGGCCAGCGTTGCCGAGCTGCCCACCAGGCTGCTCATGCCGGACGGGTTGCTCACGGTGACGGTGTTGCCGGTGGCCGTCGACGTGACCTTCAGGGTGCCGGCGAGCTTGTTGCTCGCGGAGGAGTCGCTCACGGAGATGCCGTAGCTCCCGACGTCGGCGACCCACTTGTGGGCCTGGGTGTCCCAATGCGACAGGTCGCGCAGGGAGACGGGGAAGGTGACCTGCTTGCTCTCGCCCGGACTCAGCTCCACCCGCTGGAAGCCCTTGAGCTGTCTGCCGGGCTCGCCGGTGGTCGGCGAGGTGACGTAGAGCTGGGCGACCTCCGCTCCGGCCCGGCTGCCGGTGTTGGTGACCGTCGCGCTCACGGTGGAGTCGCCGTGCGCGTCCGGGCCGCTGACCCGCAGGCTGCCGTAGCCGAACGTGGTGTACGACAGGCCGTAGCCGAAGGGGAAGAGCGGTTCGATGCCCTTGCTCTGGTACCAGCGGTAGCCCATGGCCAGGCCCTCGCTGTACTGCACGCGGTCGTTCTGCCCCGGCCACTGGACGGCGGTGTTGGCGGGCACGTCGTTCAGCGACCTGGGGAACGACACCGGGAGCTTGGCGCTCGGGTTGACGTCGCCGTACAGCAGTGCGGCTATCGCGGTGCCCTCGCTCTGGCCGGAATACCAGCCTTCGAACACCCCGGCCACCTGGTCCAGCCACGGCATGGTGACGGCCGAGCCGGTGTTGAGCACCACGACGGTCCGCGGGTTCGCCGCGGCCACCTGCGCGATCAACTGGTTCTGGTCACCGGGAAGCTCGATGTCCTTCAGGTCCGAGCCCTCGGAGGTGTCGGTCTTGGCGAAGACCACCGCGACCGAGGACTTCTTGGCGAGTGAGACGGCCTCGCTGATCGCGCTGTCGGTGTAGTCGGCCGGCGTCCAGGACAGGCCGAGCCGGCTGTCCCCGGACTTGTTGTAGTAGTCGATCTCGATCGGGACGGATTGCCCGGCGGTCAGACGGACACTGGCGGACCGGTTCTGGGTGCCTTGGTCTCCCCACTGGTCGACCAGCTTCTTGCCGTTCAGGATCAGCCTGCTGCCGTCGTCGCTGGTGGTGGCGAAGGTGTACACACCGGTCGCCGGGGCCTTGAGGGTGCCGGTCCACTTCGCGGACCAGTTGTTGGAGTTGACGCCCTGGCCGGGGCTCGCGCCGCCCCACGTGTAGTCCAGGGAGGTGGTGTTCTTGGTGAGTACCGGGGAGCCGGAGAGGGTCGTGTTGTTGTAGAACTGCCCGGTGAGGCCGTCGCCGCTGCCGGAGGTCGGCTTCAGTGCTCCCGCCGGTACACCGGCCAACGTCGACGCGGCCGTCGACCCCTGGGCGTACTGGACGGTCACCCCCGAACCTGCTCGCGCGGCGATGCCCTGCTGCGGCGACACCACGGAGTCGGCGTGCACGGAGGCGCTGCCGCCCCCGGAGTTCTGCCAGCTTCCCAGGACCGCGACCGACGAGCCCTTGGTGGCGCTCAGTGGCAGGACGCCGTTGTTCTTCAACAGCACCGTGCCCTTCTCCGCCACCTCCGTCCCGGTGGCCACATGGGCCGCGGTGCTCACGCGGGCGCCGGTCGAGCCCGAAGGCGCCTTGTCGAACAGTCCGAAGGTGAACATCTCGGTGAGGACGCGCCCCACCATCGTGTTCAGCGTGGACTGCGTGACGGAGCCGTTGGCCAGCGCGGTCTCCAACTGGTCCCCGTAGTAGTTCCGGTTGCCCATCTCCATGTCCATGCCGGCGTTGGCCGATGCCGCGGACGCGTGGGTGGCACCCCAGTCCGCGGTGACGAAGCCCTTGAAGCCGAACTGGTCGCGCAGGACCGTGGAGAGCAGGTTCTTGTTCTGGCAGGCGTAGTCGCCGTTGACCGTGCTGTAGGAGCACATCACCGAGGAGGGCGCGCCCTCGCGTACGGCGGTCTCGAAGGCCGGCAGGTACAGCTCCTGCAGGGTGCGCTCGTCGATGTCGACGGCATCGCTGGGGCTGTTGCGGTAGGTCTCCTGGTTGTACACCGCCAGGTGCTTGAGCTGCGCCATCACGCCCTGGCTCTGGACGCCGTGGATCACCGACGTGCCCATCGCTCCGGCCAGGTGCGGATCCTCGCCCATTGTTTCGAAAGCCCGCCCGAAGCGGGGGTCGCGGACCAGGTTCACCGTCGGTCCGAGGTCTACCTCAGACCCCTTGCCCGCCTGTTCGGCACCCACCACCGCGCCGTACTCCCGCGCGGCGGCGGTGTCCCAGGTGGCGGCCGCGCTGACGGCGGAAGGCAACTGCGTGACGCCGGTCAGATGCTGGCCCACTCCGGACGGGCCGTCCTCCAGGTCCAGCTCGGGGACGCACAGTTCGGGGATTGCCTGGACCACGCCGGCGTAGGCGTTGCTGCCGGTGCCGGCGATCATGGTCAGCTTCTGGTCCTGTGACATCGAGCCGAGCAACTGCGACACCCGGTCGCCGACCGGCGCGCCGGAGCCGACCCAAGGACAGGCGGCGGCCGCCGCAGTGGCCGGAGGTGCGATACCGGCTTGACCGAAAAGCCCCGCTGCTACGAGAGCGCCGCCGACTGCGGCGCTCGACCAACGGTTCCGTTGCATGAGATTTCTCCGTTTCAAAACGCGCTGATGACGTGGCCGTCCGCAGCTCAGGACGGAAGACGTCAGGACGGGACAGAGCACCGTGCGGTCACGGCGTGATGGTGGTGCGCGCCGGATCACCGTCGAGGTGCTTGCGGCGAGCGCGATTGAGCTCGTCCGGACAGCACCGGACCTCGAACCGCAGAAGAGCGACCCGGGGGGCGGTGGCCATCGATGTCCGGCCGGTGCTGATCGCACAACGGGTTGTGGACCTGGCGGCCGGTCAGTGCCGCCGTGAAGCCCGTCGTAAGGAACGCCCTCCGCTTCGATGGAGGGACGGTGCACAGTGTGCATTTATGTTTCTTTTAAGGTCAAGACACAAGACGAAGAAACAGTTCTCAACACTCGCAGGGCCAACGCGAGTTGCAGGCGAAGTGGGGTTTCGCCACCGAAGTTCATATCTGTGAACGGCCGGTGGACGGACTGAGCTCGCGGCGGGTGTCGCCCGTTGGTGCTCGCAGCCTTGACCGTCTGGCCGACCACGCCTAGCGTCACCCTCTGCCGAGTTCATGTTGCAGATGGTTGTTCATATCCGTGAACTTACGAGATGGTCTCAGGCGCCTTTGTCGACGCGAGGCGCTTGCCACCCGAGGTATCCCCCACATCCTCCCGGAGGCACTTCATGAACGAACTTCCAAGTCGGCGGCTGGTATTGGGCACCATGGCTGGAGGGGTTCTCGGCACCTTCGTCGCCGGCGGTTCGGCCGTCGCGGCTTCGGCCTCGCTGGAGAGCTACGCCCCGCCCGCTCGGCGAGTCCGGCTCGACCTGAACTCCGGCTGGCGATTCCACAAGGGCGACGTCGAGGGAGCGGAGGGAGCGGGCTTCGACGACAACGCGTGGAGCTCCCTGAGTGTCCCGCACACCTGGAACGCCCTGGACGGGGCCGACGGTGGCGGCTACTACCGGGGAGTCTGCTGGTACCGGAGGCGTGTCACGGTGCCGGCCGACCTTTCGGGGAAGATGCTCTTCCTCCAGTTCGCCGGGGTCAACCAGGTGGCCGATGTCTGGATCGACGGCGTTCACGTCGGCCGGCATCAAGGGGGCTACTCCCGCTTCCGGTTCGGTGTGACAGGGGCGCTCGAGCCGGGAAGGACCGGAGTGCTGGCGGTCAGAGTGACGAACGCGCACAATGCCGACATCGCCCCGCTCGGCGCCGACTACACCTTCCAGGGCGGCATCTACCGCAACGTCAGCCTGCACGCCGTCGAGAAGCTCGCGGTTCGGATGCTCGACTACGCCGGTCCCGGCGTCTACCTGCGCCAGCGCGAGGTCACGGCGACCTCGGCAGCGGTCGACGTGCGGGTGACCCTCTTCAACAACCACACCACCAGCCGCTCCGTAGCGGTGCGTGCCGTCATCACCCACGCCAACGGCACCGTCGTGGCAGACCGGAGCACCGCAGCGCGGACGCTCGGCTCCGGCAGTGGTACGGACATCGTGCAGACCCTCACCATCGCCAATCCGCGCCGCTGGAACGGCCTGACCGACCCCTACCTCTACAGTGCCCACGTCGAGATCCAGGACGCGGCCGCGGACGTGATCACGGATGTGGTCACCGAGCCGCTCGGGCTGCGAAGTTACAGCCTCGACGCCGCCAACGGCTTCACGCTCAACGGCCGTCGCCTGAGCCTGCACGGCGTCAATCTGCACCAGGACCGTGCCGTCACCGGCTGGGCCGTCACCGACGCCGACCACGAACAGGACTTCGCCCTGATCAAGGAGATCGGGGCCACGGCGGTCCGGATGGCCCACTATCAGCACGATCAGAAGGACTACAACCTCGCCGACGCCACCGGCGTGGTGGTGTGGGCGGAGATACCTCTGGTGGACGCCATCACGGACTCGGCCGCCTTCACCGCGAGCACGCAGTACCAACTCCGTGAACTGATACGCCAGAACTACAACCATCCGTCGATCGTCTTCTGGGGCATCGGCAACGAGCAGCGCAGCGACAACGCACCCACCAACACGCTGCTCGCCCAACTCGCCGCGCTCGTGAGGAGCGAGGACCCGGACCGCATCAGCACCTACGCCAACAACCTGGGCAACGACGCCCAGGTGGCGAGTCACGCGGACACCACGGCGTACAACAAGTACTTCGGCTGGTACGGAGGTTCCTTCGACGACGTCGGGGGATGGGCCGACAAACTGCACGCGGCCTCGCCGAACCGCACGTTCGCGTTGTCCGAGTTCGGCGCAGGGGCGAACCCCGACCAGCACGCGCTCGACCCGTCCGCGCCCAGTCCGGGAGGGGCGTTCCACCCGGAGGAGTACCAGGCGCTGCTGCACGAGGCGTCCTGGAAGCAGCTCGCCGCGCGGCCCTTCGTCTGGGGCTCGTTCGTCTGGAACATGTTCGACTTCGCCTCCGACGGGCGCAACGAGGGCGGCCGGCCCGGGATCAACGACAAGGGCCTGGTCACCCGCGACCGGCTGATCCGCAAGGACGCCTTCTTCTGGTACAAGGCGAACTGGTCCCCGGAGCCGACCCTGTACATCACCAGCCGCCGCTGGACCTCGCGCACCGAGGCCGCGGCCGAGCTGAAGGTCTACTCCAGTGCGGCGACGGTCTCCGCCGTGCTCAACGGCGCGCCGCTGGCCAGCCGGAGCAGCGCGGACCACATCTTCAAGTGGACCGGGCTACGGCTGCGCCCGGGGGAGAACATCGTCACCGTCACGGCCTCCATCGGCGGTACGACGTACACCGACAAGGTCACCTGGACCTTGGCTTCCGGCGCGCCGGGTGAGGGCTGATCGACGTCGGCGGATGGAGCCGAGGCCCCGGTCGTGCGCGCGGCTCAATTGGCCTGCGGTACAAGCCTAGTTGGAGATTTGTGTATTTCTGTGCGGAACGTTGACCTTCAATTCAACAGCTCTCCACACTGTCTCGCACTACCCCCCCCCATGAACGGAGATCACCGTGCACAGGAGCAAGTTCAGAAGTCCTCGGCTCTTAGTCATGTACCTGCTGGCAGTCTGCCTGTCCGCGGTCGTTCTCCCCGCGGCGCCGGCGCACGCTGCCACCACCACGTGGACGGTCTCAGGTCCGTTCGCGAACGCGCCGCTCTCCGCGCAGGTCAGTCTCGACAGCGACGGCGGCTCCCTGCGCTTCGCGGTTTCCCGTCAGGGAGCCACGGTGCTGAGCCCCGCCCCCATCGGGGTGCAGACCACCGCCGCCGACCTGACCAAGGGCCTGGCCTTCACGGGCCGCAAGGACCGGACGGTCACCGAGGCCTACACGATGACGACGGGGAAGTCGCGCTCGCGGCAGACCGCCTATACCGAGACCACCCTCTCCTTCACCGGGACGGGCGGCGCGCGGCTGGACGTCCTGGTGCGGGTGTCGAGCACCGGCGCCGCGTACCGGTACGTCCTGCCCGGCACCGGCAGCGTGACCGTCCAGCGGGAGGCGTCCTCGTGGGAAGTGCCGGGGACGGCGAACGCCTGGCTGGTTCCGGCCAGTCGCGAGGACCAGGGGCGGTGGTTCCGTACGACCGCGGGCGGCGCCCCGGCGGACACCTACGCCGTGCCCGCCCTGTTCCAGATCGGCTCGACGTACGCGCTGCTGGCCGAGACGGACATCGACGGCCGCTACGCCGGAAGCCGTCTCACCCATCAGGCGGGGTCCGGGAACTACGCCACCTCGATCACGAACGCTCCCGTCACCGCGACGCTGCCTCTGGCCACGCCGTGGCGCACCGCAGCCGTGGGAGACCTGGCCACCGTCACCGAGTCGACGATCGTCGACGACCTCGCCCAGCCGTCCAAGGTGAGCGACACCTCCTGGATCAAGCCGGGAGCGTCCGCCTGGTCCTGGCTGACCGAGCACTCGAGCCCCTCGGACCCCGCCCGCCAGCGCAAGTACATCGACTTCGCCCAGCACCACGGCTGGGACTACGTCCTGGTCGACGAGGGCTGGCAGTCGAGCTGGATGCCGGACCTCGTCAAGTACGCCGACGCGCGAGGCGTCAAGGTGATCGCCTGGTTCAACTCCTCCGCCCTCCAGACGGCCGAACAGCGCGCCAACTGGCTACCACTCGTCCAGAGCTGGGGCGTGGCGGGAGTGAAGATCGACTTCAGCTACGAGTACACCCAGCCGACCCTCAAGTGGTACGACACCGTGCTCGCCCAGACCGCCCAGCTCAAGTTGCTGGTCAACTTCCACGGCGCCGGAACCCCGCGAGGCATGCAGCGGACCTGGCCGCACGTCATGACGGGGGAAGCGGTCTCCGGCGCCGAACAGCAGAGCAACCGGGCCGCCTTCAACACACTGCTCCCGTTCACCCGCAACGTCGTCTCCAGCATGGACTTCACCCCCGTCGTCTTCAGCATGAACAACCGGGACACCACCGACGCCCACGAACTCGCGACGGCGGTCGTCTTCGAGTCGGGCTGGCAGCACTACGCGGACAACCCCGAGAGCTACCAGTCCCGGCCTGAGGCGCTGCGCATCCTCGATCAGCTCCCGACGACCTGGGACGAGACGCGCCTGCTCGCCGGTGCCCCCGGGCAGGAGGCGTACACCGCTCGCCGGGCAGGCGGAAGGTGGTACGTCGGAGGCATCTCGGCCCTCGCCGCGAAGACGTTCCAGACACCACTGAGCTTCCTCGGTGACGGCCGATGGCTGCTGGAGACGGTCCGTGACGGCTCCGGCACGCCGCTGCTCCGGGAGACGCGGGTGGTCTCCCATTCGGACACTCTGTCGGTGCCGATGGCGCGCAACGGCGGCTTCGCCTCCGTCCTGTGCCCCTACACCGAGGGAATGACCACCTGCGGCTCCCCGGACACCGACGGGATACTCAAGGGCCAGGAGTCCGGCCTCTGCGTCGACGTGCCCAACGGCACGCGGACCAACGGGACCGACGTCAGCCTCGCGGACTGCGACGGGGACAGCAACCAGGTCTGGACAGGGACTCCGGCCAGGCAACTGCGGGTGTTCCCCGGTAAGTGCCTGGATGTCGACGGCGGGGCGACCGCGGACGGAACGGCGGTCCAGATCTGGGACTGCAACAACACCGGCGCCCAGCAGTGGACCGCCAGGGATGACGGCTCCGTGCTCAACCCCGCCTCGGGCAAGTGCCTGGAGGCCCGCGGCCACGGCACCTCGACCGGCACCGGACTCGCGATCCGCGGCTGCGACGGGGGAGCCCAGCAACGGTGGGCACGGGACGCCACCGCCGGAGCAGTCAAGGGTGTCGAGTCCGGGCGCTGCCTGGACGTGCCCAACAACGCGACGGGCAACGGAACCCGGCCGGCGCTGTGGGACTGCAACGGCGGATCCAACCAGATCTGGACCTCCTCGGCCTCCAACCAGCTCAGGGTCTACCCCACCGAGTGCCTGGACGTCCGCGACGGTGCGAGCACCGACGGAAGCGCGGTCATCATCACGGACTGCACCAACGGGAAGAGCCAGGAGTGGCGTGTGATGTCCAGCGGGTCCCTCGTCAACGTGGCGTCCGGGAAGTGCCTGGACGCGTACGACCGAGGCACCGCGAACGGCACCCAGGTGATCATCTGGCCGTGCAACGGGGCCGCCAACCAGAAATGGAGCCGCGGCTGACCGACTCACCCCATCCCGCACACGTCCTCGCTGTTACCCGCCCCTGCGGGACGACACATTGGAGCCGTACATGTCCCATGAACAGCACAGTTTCCGACACCGTCTGGTGGCCGCAACCGCCTCGCTCGCCCTCGCCGCCGGAGGCCTGGCCGGGGCCGCCGCGGTGACTTCGGGAGTCGCCCTCGGAGTGCAGGCCGCCGCCGTGGCCGCCGCGCCGGAGGCCGCCGCCGTGGAGAACGGCCTGGCCCGGACCCCCCAGATGGGGTTCAACAACTGGAACACCACGGGCTGCGGTACGCAGTTCGACGAGGCGATGGTCAAGGGCATCGCCGACCTGTTCGTCTCCGAGGGTCTCAAGGCGGCCGGGTACACCTACGTCAACCTCGACGACTGCTGGGCGCTGCCCTCGCGGAACGCGGCCGGCAACCTGGTGGCCGACCCGGTGCGCTTCCCGAACGGCATCAAGGCCGTCGCCGACTACGTCCACTCCAAGGGCCTCAAGTTCGGCCTGTACTCCAGCGCCGGTACCAAGACCTGCGCGGACAACGGCTTCCCCGGGGGCCTCGGGCACGAGACCCAGGACGCCAACCTGTGGGCTTCCTGGGGCGTGGACTACCTGAAGTACGACAACTGCAACAACACCGGCGTCGACGCCCAGACCCGGTACAAGGCGATGGGCGACGCGCTGAAGGCCACCGGCCGTCCGATCCTCTACAGCATCTGCGAGTGGGGCTCCAACCAGCCCTGGAACTGGGCGCCGTCCCTCGGCAACTCCTGGCGCACCACCGGCGACATCAACGACACCTGGTCCAAGATGATCGACATCGCGCACAAGAACCAGCCGCGTGCGCAGTACGCCAAGCCCGGCGCCTGGAACGACCCGGACATGCTGGAAGTCGGCAACGGCGGCATGACGGACACCGAGTACCGTACCCACTTCAGTCTCTGGTCGCAGATGGCCGCCCCCCTGCTCATCGGGAGCGACATCCGCAGCGCGAGCCCGGCGACGCTGACGATTCTCAAGAACACCGACGTCATCGCCGTCGACCAGGATTCGCTGGGCAAGCAGGGCACGGTGGTCTCCTCCTCCGGCGGACTGGTCGTGATGACCAAGCAGTTGGCCAACGGGGACCGGTCGGTCACCCTCACCAACGAGAACGCTTCCACGGCCACCGTCGGCACCACGGCCGCCGCGGTCGGGATGCCGTCCGCGTCCTCGTACCGGCTCTTCAACCTGTGGTCCAAGGCGGTCTCCTCGACGAGCGGCACCATCAGCGCCTCCGTGCCCGCGCACGGCACGGTGATGTACCGGGTCTCCGCCGGAACCGGCAGCAGCACCGGCACGACCCACCCGCTGATCAGCGCCTCCTCCCAGCGCTGCCTCGACGCGGAAGGCGGCGAGACCACGCCCGGTACGAAGATCGAGATCTGGGAGTGCAACGGCCGCACCAACCAGGCCGTCACCCTCACCGCCGCAGGCGAGCTGCGCCTCTACAACGGCTCGCAGTGCCTCGACGCCTACGACAAGGGGACCGCCCCCGGCACCGTGGTGCAGCTGTGGAACTGCAACGGCGGCGCCAACCAGCAATGGAAGCTGAACGCGGACGGGACCGTCACCGGAACCCAGTCGGGCCTCTGCCTCGACGTCACGGGCGGCGACAAACCGGCGGGCAACGTCAACGGGACCGCGCTGGAGCTGTGGAACTGCAACAGCGGCGCCAACCAGAAGTGGAGCCTGGGCTGATCCCTCCCGCCCGGCCGTTCGACCGACCCGGTACGTGTGCGCCCGACGCGTACGTACCGGGTCACCGGCAGGGGGCCGACGGCTCGGCGCCCTGCCGGATTCAGGAGATCGAAAACGCTCTGGGGGCCCTGACGGCCCACGCCCTCGTGCACCGCCCACCTCGGCGCCCGCACGTGCGAAGCCCCGGCTCCGACCTGGCCGCCCCACGCATGGGAGACATGATGAAGCGCGAACCGATCAATCGCAGGACCGTCCTCGCGACGGCTGCCGGCGCCTTGGCCGCGGGTGCCGTCACCTCGATGCCGCACATCGCCGCGGCGGCCGACGCGCAAGAGCAACTCACCGACTACGCCAAGCACACCACCGACGGCGCCAGGAGCATCACCGTCACCAGCGTGACCGGGCAACGACTCCGGCTGACCGCGTACGGAGAGCAGATGGTCCGGGTGAGCGCGGCCCGCGCCGGCGAGGAGTTCTTCTCCGACACCCGCTACGAGATGGTGCGGCCGGAGAGCCACACCGCTCTGGGCGGCAGTCTGCAACTCACGGCCACCACCGACACCCTGGAGATCCGCACCGCCGCCGCCGACGGTCTGCGCATCGTCCTGCGCAAGAAGCCGCTACGGCTGGAGTTCTACTCCCTGGCCACGGGTGCTTCGCTGGCGAAGGAGGACGCGACGCGCGGCATCTCCTGGAGCGGCACGAACCACACCGTCGCCACCGAGGCATTCGTCCCGCCGCCCTTGGACGAGCGCTTCCTCAAAGCAGGACACGGCGTACTGGGGCGCGCACCGCGGCTCGACCGCACCGGTGACACGGTCTCCCACAACTACGCCGACGCGGCAGCCGCCGCGGACAACCCCAACGATCAGGCACCGGCCATCGTGCCGTTCTACCTGTCCAACAAGGGGTACGGAGTCTTCTTCAACACCACGTTCGACACGACCTTCAACTTCGGCGGGTCGAACGGCTACGGATTCTTCGCCGACGGACACGACTCCGGGGGCGTAAGTCCGCAGCTGGACTACTTCCTGATCAACGGACCCCGGTTCGCCCAACTGCTCGACCGCTACACGCAGCTCACCGGACGGCCGCGGCTGCCTCAGCGGTCCGTCTTCGGGCTGCAGCTCTCCGACAAGAACTTCGCCGACGTGAGCGACCAGGACTGGTGGCGGGAGAAGATCACCCAGCACCGCGCCGCCGGCTTCCCCTTCGACCACCAGGTCAACGACAACCGGTGGCGCGAGGGCTCGGGCTCCTGGTCCGGTTCGTGGTTCGAGTTCAGCCACGAGCGCTGGCCCGACCCCGCCGGATACCAGAAGTGGGCCGCCGCGAACGGCGTCACCGTGACCCTGGACTACAACCGCAACAACACCAACGAGATGGCGGGATGGAAGGGCGGCCCGCCGCCCGGTTACAGCCTCGCGGCGGCCGACCTGAAGAACGTGAAGGAGAACAATGCCGTCGCCGACTGGAGCAACCCCGACACCCGCGCCTGGGTGTGGAAGGTCTTCTGGGACAAGGCTCTCAACCCCGCCCTGAAGTTCCCCGGCGACGGCCTGTGGATCGATGAGGTCGACGACCTGGGCGGAATTCCGTACACCGCGAAAATGGCCGACGGCCGCACCTGGGCCGAGGCCCGCAACGCCTACTTCCTGAACGTGCACAAGGCGGTCGGCGGGGAGGGCTGGGACCCCGACGGGGCTGGACACATCGGAACCGCCAAGCGCCCGTGGAACTGGAGCCGTGGTGCTACCGCGGGTCAGCAGCGCTACGGGCACTACTGGACGGGTGACATCAGCTCCACCTACAACGAGATGCGGAACCAGATCAGGGGCATGCAGACGGCCGGACTGGGCGGCTTCCCCTTCGCCAACATCGACGGCGGCGGTTTCGGCGACGGGAACCTGATCTCCGACGCCTTCTACCGCAACTGGCCCGTCGGCTGGTCCAGCCTCGCACCGATCTGGCGCCCCCACGGCACCGCCTCGACCAAGGACCGCGGCAAGCAGGCATCGCGCTGGCCCCTCGACCAGAGCACGCAGGCACGAGCGGACTTCGCGACGTACGGGCAGCTCCGGTACAGCATGATGCCGTACATCTACACGCTCGCCCACCAGGCCAACGCCACCGGCATGCCCATGGCGAGGGCCATGGTGATCGACTACCAGGACCGGCCGCAGGCCTATACCCACGACCTGCAGTACATGTGGGGTCCCTCGCTTCTCGTCGCCCCCGTCACGTCCGACGGAGGAACCGTCCAGCAGATCTGGCTGCCGGCCGGAACCACCTGGTACAACTTCTGGGCCGACATCAAGCACACCGGGTCCGACACCGCGGATCTGCCGTACACCACGCGTACCGGCGAAACCCCGCTCTTCGTCAAGGCAGGGGCGATTCTTCCCCGGTACCCGTACGCACAGAGCAGCGCCTACCTCACCAAGCGGCAGCTGGAGATGGACGTCTACGCGGGGGCGGACGGAGCCTTCGAGGTCGTCGAGGACGACGGGGTCACCGAGGCGTACCGGACCGGCAACCGGACGAGCGTCACCCGCCTCACCTACGCCAATGCCTCCCGGCGCGTGGTGATCGCCCACCCGAAGGGGACGTACGACGGCGCGCCCGGCGGACGGCGCTACGTGATCCGGGTCCATGGCCTGGATGCGCCCGTGGGGATGCGGATCAACGGCGGGACGACGCTGCCCGCCTTCACCAGCGAGGCCGCCGCACTGCTCAGCGACGGCGGAGCCGGCAGCGTGTGGAACGCGGGAGCGAAGATCTTGACCGTCGTCACACCGGAGATCTCCGTGATCACGAACGGCGGCAACGCCGTCACCGTCGAACCCAGCGGTGGATCCTTCCCCGGCGTGGGCGGCGGCACGGTTTACCAGGCGGAGAACGCACGGCTGGACAGCACCTTCGCCATCGACACCAGCCACCCCGGATACACCGGGACCGGATACGCCGACTTCACCGGAACGGCCGCCGGCTCCACCATCGCCTGGACCGTCGCGGTCACGGCGGCCGGCCCGAAGCGACTCGTCGTCCGGTACGCCAACGGCGGCGGCGCGGACCGCCCCGCGACCATCGACGTCAACGGGAAGAAGGCCGGCACCCTCGCCATGTCGCCCACCGGAAGCTTGGACATCTGGGCGACGAACTCCGTCACCGCGGAGCTGCCGCAGGGGAACGACATCACCGTCCGCGTGATCCTCACCCAGTCACAGGGCGCGAACATTGACAGCCTCACCGTGCTGTAGCGGCGTCACGCCCCCGGATCCGGCGCCGAGCGCGCGGTGGCCGCCGGGACCACCGGCCAAGACGGCGGTTCCGACGGCTGCGGTGCGATACGCGGGCGGTGCACGCGGTTGTCCCCATGGCACCGCGAACATCCGCTCGCACGAGCGTCACATCATGTCCCGGCACGACTCCACACTCTTTCGAGGTTCGGCATGCTCGCACGCACCCTGACATCCGTTCGACGCCTGGTCTCGGGCGTCCTCCCGCTTCTCGTCGCCGCAGCCGTCGTGCTGGTGGCGACACCGACCGCGCACGCCGATCCGGTGAGCACGTTCACTCCCGGGAAGGCGTGGACCGACACTGCTGGGCGCACCCTCCAGATGCACGGCCTCGGCATCGTCAAGGTCGGGTCCGTCTGGTACGCCTTCGGCGAGAACAAGACCGGCGAGAATGCGGACGACACGAGCTTCCAGTCCATCGACTGCTACCGGTCCACCGATCTCTCCCACTGGGTCTACCAACGTGCCGCGCTGAGCCGGCAGCCGAGCGGCGACCTGGGCCCGGGCCGCGTGGTGGAACGCCCCAAGGTCCTCTACAACGCGTCCACGGCCACGTATGTGATGTACCTGCACATCGACAGTCCGTCCTACGGAGAGGCGAAGGTCGGGGTGGCCACCAGCAGCACGCCGTGCGGTGCCTACACCTACCGGGGAAGCTCAAGGCCCCTGGGGGCCGCCGGCAAGGACATCGGCGTGTTCCAGGACACGGATGGATCCGGGTACCTGATGCGAAGGGACCCCGACCACGGTCTGCGCATCGAAAGGCTGTCGAGCGACTACCTCACCGTCACGAGCACGGTCCACACCTTTCCCGACTACGAGTCCCCGGCGATGGTCAGGTCGGGAGGCCGCTACTACCTCCTCGTGTCCAACCTGACGGGCTGGAGGACCAACGACAACGTCTACGCCACCGCCACCTCCCTCTCCGGCCCCTGGTCGTCCTTCCGAACCTTCGCGCCTCCTGGCACCAAGACGTACGACTCGCAGACCGCCAACATCATCCCGGTGCAAGGCACCGCGGCGACCACCTTCGTCTACGCGGGCGACCGGTGGAACACCGGCGATCTCGGCGCGTCCCCCCTGGTGTGGCTGCCTCTGACCATCAGTGGCGCCACGGTGACCGTCAGCTGGCAGAACTCCTGGACGCTCGACGTGGGGGAAGGCACCTGGACGGGCACTTCCAACCCTCCGGCCGCCACTAGCCGCCGCCTGACCAGCGCCCTGAGCGGACACCTGATGGACGTGAGCGGCGGAAATACCGCGAACGGGTCGGGAGTTGTCCAATGGCCTTCCACCGCTGGAGTCAACCAGCAGTGGACGCTTCACCGGCTCCGCGGAAACGTCTACACGCTGGTCGGTGTCGGCAGCGGCAAGTGCCTCGACGTCCCGGGCCGGTCCGCGGAACAGGGGACCCGCCTGGACGTGTGGACCTGCGACAACGGCACCAACCAGCAGTGGGCACTGCAGGCCGCCGGCACCTATTCCTCGTCCTCCAACGCCTCCTACGCCCTGGTCAACCTCGGTAGCGGTTGGGTGGTGGACGTTCCCAAGGAGTCCACCACCCCTGGCACCGCTCTCCAGCAATGGGCCGCCACCGGTGGCACCAACCAGATCTGGATCCTGAGCTGAACGGAGCGGCCACCGCCTGCGTGGCCTGGTCCGCCGGGCCACGTCCGGCCCCCGATCGGCGGTTCTGCCGGTACATGTCGGGCCGGCATGCGCCTCGGGATCTGGCACCCCTCTCCGCGAAATTCACGGTGAGCGTGTCTGCGTACCGGCAGCGATGAGGCCGGCACTCCAGCCTCCGACCGGACTTCTCTCAGGCCCGGGTTGCCGCTGCTACGAGGATCCAGTTCCTGAACTCGACCGCGTAGTGGCGGAGGTGGTGCTCCAGGACGTCCGGGGGGCACGTGGTGGGGACGTAGACCGTCAGGCTCGCGGTGAATCCGTCGGCGGTGTCGCCGAACTGGGTCAGTGCCCGTCCGACGATCGTGCCGTCGGCGAGGAAGAGGTTCGAGGACATCTTGTGCGGAAACTCGGCCTCAGGGAGGAGTTCTTCCGCGTCCGCGGCCCAGGCCATCGCGTCGGTGCCCCAGCCGCCCATGAAGAAGGAACAGACGTGGGGGCCGATGTTCTCCACGACGTTGAACGCGCCGTCGGCCCCGGGGGCCATGACGTAGTGCTCGGGGTGCGCGGCGAGGAGTGCGCTCTCGTCACCGGCGAAGGCCTTCTCCATCCAGGAGAGGAAGTCGGCCGAGGTGAGACCCTTCGTCGCGAGCACCGTGGTGCCCGCGTCGAACGCACCGGCGGACGCGAGGGCGCTGTCCCGCAGGAAGGCGTTGCCTTCCTCGATGTCCGCCGCCAGCAGGTCGAGCAGGCCCTGGCGCCCCAGCCGCTTCCGGAAGCGGTCCAGGGCGCGGCGGGAGTAGAAGAGCTCCAGGTCGTCGATGCTCCCTCCGCCAGTGGGCCCCGACTGGAGCGTCACGGTCACAGGGGAAATCTTGTTGTCGGTCATGGTTGAACCTCCTCCATATGTGAACATGAATTCACGTTCGCATTTCGAGGTTACGCCTGGAAGGGCGGGTCTTGTCAACGGACCTGCGCGGATCGTCGCCGGTACGATGCGTCACATGACTGAGGAGCCCGACCGCCCCGCGCTCTACCGGCAGCCACGGCAGGCGCGGAGCGCCGCGACCCTGGCTCGCGTACTGCGGGCGGCAGAGGAAGTCGCGGCGTCGGGCGGCCTGGAAGAAATGACGATGACCGGTGTCGCGGAGCAGGCCGGCGTCGCGGTCGGCACGATCTATCGCCGATTCGAAGACAAGGACCAGCTGATCACCGCCCTCAGCGAGCGGATGCTGGAGCGGCGCGAGGAGTATGTGGCCGAGCAGCTGCGCGCGGCCGAGCCGTCGCTCTCCGGTGTCATGGACGCCTACGCACGCGCCCTGCTGCAATCGTTCACCGACAACAACAGCCTCTTCCCGGAACTGCTTCGCGCGCGGGGCGTGAAATCGCCGGAACGCGGGGCCCGAGCCATCCTCGAGATCCACCGCCTCCTTCTCGAAGCGACAGCCCCTTACACCGGACAGATCCGGCGCTCCAACCCCGAGGCGGCTCTCGACACAGCCGCCCGCGCCGTTCTCGGAGCCTGCTTCCACAACTCGGTGCGGCCCGACCCGGTCACCGGGGAGGCGGAGGTGAGCCGGTACGCGCGAGACCTCAGTGACCTGGCGATCGCCTACCTCCTCTCTCCCGACCAGCGCCGCGCCCGAACCTGAGGTGACGTCAGATCGCGGCCGGACCCCGGCTGTGATCTGACGTCAGGCGTCCGGGATTCGCAAAGAGTGCAGTCCGAATCGGGCTGCGGCGGCCTCCGGTTCGTCGGGGCCGGGGTCCACCAGCCCGATCCAGGCCACCCCTCCCGACCGCTCCAGACTGTCGGCGGCGTCCTGCAGGTCCGCCGGGCTGGCGGTGCGACGCCCTTCGGCGTAGACCCGACCGTCGATCGCCGTCATCGGCCCGTCCTCTCGTCTTCCGGCGGCGGGACCAGAACGCTCTGCACGGCAGGTCCGACCAGCCGGACCAACGTCTCACGCTCGGCCTCGCTGAGCGTCGGGACTCGGACGAGGTCTCGTCCCACCACCAGCCCGACGAGCATCGACGACACGATGCCAGCCCGGAGCGACGCGTTGTCGACGGAACGTGACGCCACGGCATTGATGAGCATCCGCTCCTGGAGGAATTCCCTCAGCTGCTCGTTCGCCTGTTCGTTCACGATGGCGCCCCTGAGCGTTGCCATGAGCGGTTCGGAGCTCCGGACATCGCCCTCCCAGATCCCGAGGAAGGCACGTACTACTCGTTCGCCGAGGAGTTCGTCGGGCCCCTCGAACGCAGCGCTGAAGCGGCTCAGCGCGTCCGCCGGGATGGACATGACTGCGGCGAACAGTTCGTTCTTCGACCGGAAGTACTGCATGACCAGCGAGGCGTCCACTCCCGCGTCGGACGCGACCCGTCGGATCGTGGTCGCGGTGAACCCGTCAGTCGCAAAACGGGCACGAGCGGCGACCAGGACTGCCTGCCGGGTCGTGCTGGGCCCGGGGCGGCGCCCCGGGCGCCCAGCGGTGGCGGAGTTCGTATGCGCGGTCATGCTCAGAAAGTACCTCCTCCGCCGATAACTCAACGTGGGTTGAGTTATCGGATTCGCGGACGTACGGTCGATGTGCAGGCAGAGCACGTCGGCAGACCGAGAGAGGCGAGGAGCTCGTGGTGAGCGATGACATGAGGGTGTACAAGCCGTCCCAGCCGCTGGAGCCGGGCCCCCGGTACGGGATTCTGAGCAGCTTCGAGCCGGGTACCCGAACGCTGGAAGCGGGCTTCCGGATCGCACCGCAGTTCCAGTCCCTGCCGGTCGACATCGTCCTGGACAAGGACGTTCCGGTGACTCTGCGTGACGGAGTCACCGTTCACGTCGACGTCTTCCGTCCCGCCGGGGCCGCGAAGGTGCCGGTCATCGTGGCCTGGAGCCCGTATGGGAAGGGCCAGGGGACCTCCGCCAGCGTGATGGGCATCTTCGGCATGGTGGGGCTGGGCAACGACGTGGTCTCCGGTCTGGAGAAGTTCGAAGGCCCGGATCCGGCCTACTGGTGCGCGCAGGGCTACGCGATCTGCAACCCGGACATCAGGGGCGTGGCGGAGTCCGGGGGCGACAGCGTCGTGTGGGACCGCCAGGAAGGGCGGGACTGCTACGACCTCGTCGAATGGCTGGCCGTCCAGGACTGGTGCACCGGGAAGGTCGCCATGAGCGGAACGTCCTACCTCGCTGTCTCGCAGTGGTTCACCGCCGCCGAGAGGCCCCCGCACCTGGCGGCCATCAACCCGTGGGAGGGCGTGAGCGACGTCTACCGTGACCTGGTGATGCGCGGCGGCATGCCCGACACCGGATTCGCCGCCCAGCTCCAGGACCACAGTTACTTCGGCAAGGGGCGGCGCGAGGACATCGTCACGGAGGCGGAGCGCCACCCGCTCATGGGCGACCTGTGGGAGGAGAAGATCCCGCACTTCGAGCAGATCGACGTCCCCGCGTACATCGTCGCCAGCTACTCCAACACGCTGCACACCGCGGGTACCTTCCGCGCCTGGCGCCGGATCGCCTCCGAGGACAAGTGGCTGCGCATCCACAACAGCCAGGAGTGGCCGGACTACTACGACGAGGCGAACCGGGAGGATCTGCACCGGTTCTTCGAGCGTTACCTCAAGGAGGAGGACAACGGATGGGAGCAGACGCCCCGCGTTCGCTACTCGCTCCTCGACCTCGAAGGCGGCGACAAGGTGGACGTCCCCGCGGACACGTTCCCGCCGGAGGGCGTCACGTCGACGAAGTACTACCTCGACGGCCGCTCGCGGACCCTGTCGCCGTCGGTACCCGGTGCCGAGGCGACGGCGGGCTACACCGTCGGGTCCAATCCTGACACCGTGTCGTTCGTGACCCGCTTCGACCAGGAGACCGTACTGGTCGGATACCCCAAGGCGCACCTGTGGGTCGAGGCGAAGGGCTCGGACGACATGGACCTGTTCGTCCTGGTCCAGAAGCTCGACGCGTACGGCACGCCGCTGCAGCAGTTCACCGTGCCGAACCAGGGCGCGCTGATCCAGGACGTCACCGAGCGAGGTGCCTCGATCCTGCGGTACAAGGGCTCCGACGGCCGCCTGAGGATCTCGATGCGCCACTTGGACGAGAAGCTCTCCACGGAGGACGTCCCCGCCCACAGCTTCGACCGGGTCGAGAAGCTCTCGCCCGGTCAGGTCGTCGACGTCGAGATCGACCTGCTCCCTGTCGGGCTCACCTTCTACCCGGGCGAGCAGCTGCGCTTCGTCGTCAGCGGCCGGTCGCTGCTGGGGACGATGATGCCCGGAAACCGCGAGTACGTCCCGGCCAACAGCGGGCAGCACGTCATCCACACCGGGGGAGACCGCGCTTCGTACCTCCAGCTGCCCGTCAAGGCAGGCTGACGGCTGTGGTCCACCCCCGATCGGGGGAGGACCACAGCTGCCCAGGACCGGCGGTCCGTCGTCACCGCGGCCGCCGGCCGTCCCGTGATGCCAGTGGCCTCTCGCCGCCCATCCTTGTGTCAGAAAGCGTCGGGCTGGCCCGTGCTGGGTGGTGTCGGTGGTGCGGCGTGTCCGCATCGGGCGGGGAGGTCCACGGTGACGGTCGTTCCTGTTCCGAGGACGGAGGTGACGCGCACGGTCCCGTGGTGGGCGTGGACGATGGCCTGGACGATGGCGAGACCGAGTCCGGAACCGCCGTGGGCGCGGCTGCGGCCGGCATCGGCCCGCCAGAAGCGGTCGAAGACGCGCATGAGGTCTTCGCCAGGGATTCCAGGGCCGTGGTCAGCGACGCGAATGGTGACCTGGGTGGCTGTCGGTTCGACGGAGACTCCGATCGCGGCGCCGGGCGGGGTGTGCTGGATCGCGTTGCCGAGGAGGTTGTTCAGGACCTGCTGGAGCCGGGGCTGGTCTCCGTGCACGTAGGCGGGTTCGGGTGCGTACAGGTCGATGGCACGGCCGGGTGCCACGACCCGGGCGTCCTGGACGACAGCGGTGGCCAGGCGCTGGAGGTCGACGGGCTGGGAGTCCAGAGGGCGTCCGGCGTCGAGGCGGGCGAGGAGAGAGAGCTCCTCGACGAGAAGGCGCATTCTGCCGACCTCGCCGTCGACCCGTTCCAGGGCTCTGTCGAGGTCGGCGCGGGCGCTGAGGCCGCCCTGGTTGTAGAGGTCGAGCCAGCCGGAAATCGTGGCCAGGGGTGTGCGCAGTTCGTGTGAGGCATCGGCTGCGAATTCGCGGATCTGGGTCTCGGCGCGGGCCTGGGCATCGAAGGCGTCGTTGACCGCGACGGCGAGCCGGTCGGTTTCCGTGTGTGATCCGTGGACGGGCAGACGTTCACTGCGCGCGCCGGACGCGATCTCGTCAGCCGCGTCTGCCATCCGCCCCAGTGGGCGCAGGCCGATCCTGAGGATGAGCAGTGCGACGGCGAAAGCCAGCACAAGGGTGATACCGACGCTGGTGGCCTGCCCGGAGAAAGCTGTGCAGGTGACGGCACCTCCTCCCTCAACCTGACGATTCCTTGACGGTTCTGCCCACGACGCCCGCTGCCTCTGGCGGCTGAACACCGGACGACGCAGGCCGAACTCCGACCGCACTTTCCTGTTGCGGCCCGCCGGATCGAGGCGCCCGTGACCGCCCCGGCGACTGTCTCCGTCCCAACCTCCGGCTGCGATCTTCGGCAGCAGCGTCGCCTTGCGCCGCACTTCCCGGAAGAACCGGCGATGGAGAGATTCCCAGCAGCGGCCTGGCGGCGGGACGTCCTGGTCGCACCATGGCCCGGATCCAACCGATGCTCGGCAACGCCTCTGACATCTGCGAGAAACCAACCTATTGACTCTTTGCTATAGCGGCGGCACTGTTGCGGACATGAGTACCGATGCCCTCAGTCCGATGGAGACGACGTCGTTGGCCGACCAGGCCTACCGGCGGCTTCGTGCCGCGGTCCGTGAGGGGGCCCTGCGGCCGGGAGAGAAGATCACCGAACGTGATCTGGCCGCCCGCCTCGGTGTCAGCGCCACACCCGTGCGCGAAGCGCTGCGCCAGCTGGTGCACGAGAAGGTGGTGGAGCGGGTCGGGACCCGCTCGCTGCGGATCGCCGATCATTCGGCCTCGGCGCGCTCGGAGATCGTGGAGGCCGAGGTGCGGCTGTCCGCCTTCATGGCTCGCCTGGCCGCCCGGAACGCTACCGACGCGCAGCTCGCGGACCTGGGCGAGACGCTGGAGCAGGCCGATGCCCTGGTCGGTGGGATCGAGCAGGATCTTGCTGAACGCGGGGCGCACGCCGACGTGACCGACCAGCTGGTGGCCGTCCACCGTCAACTGCGCCGCTTCCATCACCAGGTGGAGGCAGCGGTCGGGAATCCGGTGCTCGAGGGGCTGCTTCAGCAGGCCCGTGCCTTCAGTGACGAGGAGCGCCTCGATCTGACGATCAAGCTCGCTCCGGAGCGCGCCGAGGCTTTCCGCCGGAGATTCCGCGAACACCGCGCCCTGCTCGACGCCCTTCTGGACCGGGACGAGGAACGGGCCGAGCTGCTCGCCGCGCATCATCATCGCGAAGCGCTGCATCAGCTCTCCAGCAACTGATTGACCGACGCGTCCGACTGCCTGCCCATCGGGTCACGGCGGTAGTCGGCGTGTACGCACCTACCTTTTGCTATAGCATATGGCAAGGAGCCGCCATGCTGCATCAACCCGACGCGACCGCTGCAGGGCCGACGTCCACCCTTGTGCCGTCGGCGCCCGCCTCCGGGAGGCGGATGAGTGCGAGCGCGGTGCTGTGGGTCACCCTGGCGGTCTTCGCCCAGGAAGCGGTCTGGAACTTCTACGACGCGCAGGTCCCCGAGCAACTGCGTCAGTACGTCACCTCGGCGGGCGTCATCGGCCTGATCATGGGCCTGGACCACTCCTTGGGGATCTTCACCCAGCCGTCCGTGGGGTTCCTCTCCGACAGGCTCGTGCGCCGCAAGGCGGGGCGGTGGCCGATCGTGCTGATCGGTGCCGTGATCGCCTCGGTCCCGTTCGCGCTCATCCCCTGGGCGGACAGTCTTCCGGTACTGATGGTGTGCGTCGTCGGGTTCGCCTTGGTCGCGAACGCTTTCAAGGGCGTCACCGAGACACTGGTATCCGACTACGTCCCCGCCGGCAGCCGGAGCAAGGCGCAGGGGTTCATCAAGGCCGGCGTCAGTCTGACCATCATCGTCTCGTCGCTGATCAGCCTGCTGGTCGTGGACCGCAGCCTTCACCTGGCGTTCGCGATCCCCCCGGTCCTGATGCTGATCATGCTCGGCTTGTCCTGGATGTTCCTCGGCCGTCGGCACGAGCAGGCCGTTCTGCCGCCCGAGCAACCCACCGAGGACCAGCAGGATGTGCCGGAGTTCGCCTCTCCCTGGGCGGTGCTGAAGGATGCGGTACGCAGCCCTTCCAGCCCCACGGTGCTGCTGATGATCGGGATCTTCTGCTTCTCGGGCATGTGGACCGCGCTGCGCTCGCTGAACACGCCCTACGGCACCGAGGTCCTCGGCCTGACCCGCGGTGAAGCCGGCGGGCTCGCTCTGCCGGGTGCCGTCGCCTTCCTGGTGTGTGTACTGCCCCTTGCCTACGGCTCCGACCGGCTCGGTCAACTGCGCGCCATGCGCTACGGCGTCGGACTGTTCGTGGTCGGCCTCCTGGTCGGTTTCGCCGTCCCGACGGTCCCGGGAACCGTCGTCTCGACGGTCCTCTCCGCCATCGGCTACGCCTCGTTCGCGGTCAACGCGCTGGTCGCCCTGTGGGACTTGGCTCCCACCCAGAAGGTGCTCGGCACCTACACCGCCCTCTACACCATCGCCTCCTCCGGCGGCATGGCCCTGGGACCGGCGATCCTCGGCATCACGGTGGACCTCACCGGTTGGCGCTTCATGATGCTGAACGCCGCCGCTTTCGCCGCCGTCACCTTCGCTGTCTTCACCCTCCTGACCCGCCGGATTCCCGATCGGAACAAAGCGTGAAGCGCCGCTCCACCAGCACGACGAAAGGTCACACCCCCATGGAACTCCGCATTCTCGCCCCGACCGGGGCACTGGGAGCAGGCTTCGACGCGGACGCGTTCCGGCGCGGTGTCGCGGCCCGCCCCCATGTGATCGCCTGCGACGCCGGGTCGACCGACTCGGGCCCTGCGGCCCTCGGCTCCGGCACACCCAAGCTGTCGGCTCAGGCCGTCGCGCGTGACCTTCGGCTCCTGCTGAAGGCCCGCGACGAGCTGAAGGTGCCGCTCATCATCGGCTCGTGCGGCACCTCCGGACGCGACGTCGGCGTCGACGAGGTGGCGGCCCTCACCCGTCGCATCGCCGACGAGGAGAACCTGCACTTCAAGCTCGCCCTGATCTACTCGGATCAGCCCGCCGCCCGCCTCCAGGGCCTCTACGACGCCGGCCGCGTCCAGCCGCTCACCCACGCACCGGAAATCGACCGGGAGCTGTTCGGACGCAGCCACACCGTGGCGATGATGGGTGTCGAACCCATCCAGGAAGCCCTCGTCGAGGGCTGTGACGTCATCCTGGCCGGCCGCGCCAGCGACACCGCCCTGTTCGCCGCACTTCCCCACCTGCGCGGCGCCGATCCCGGCCTCGCCTGGCACCTGGCCAAGACCATCGAGTGCGGCGCCGCCTGCGCCGTCCCGCCGTCCGCCAACGGACTGCTCGCCACACTGCGCGACGACCACTTCGACGTCACCACGCTCGCCGACGGCACCCGGCTCACACCCCGTTCGGTCGCTGCCCACACCCTGTACGAGAACGCCGACCCGTTCCACATCGCCGAACCCTCAGGCGTCCTGGACACCACCGACGCCACCTACGAAGCCGTCGACGAACGGACGGTCCGCGTCCGCGGAGCCCGCTACCTCCCCGCCGACGGCTACACCAACAAACTCGAAGGCGCCGAACTCGTTGGCTACCAGACCGTCATCATCGGCGGCGTGCGCGACCGCGTCGTCATCGACGCCCTGCCCAAGCTCCTGCCCTTCGCCCAGCAGTACTTCGACGCGAAGATCCTCGACGTGTTCGGCGGCGAGGTGGACCCGGCCGACATCGACATCGACTACCGCCTCTACGGCGGCGGAGCCGTCCTGGGCGGCACCGAACCCGAACCACTTTGCCCCCGCGAACTCGGCGTACTGATCACGGTGACCGCCCCCGACCAGGCCACCGCCCACGCGGTCGCCACCTTCGTCGCCCACGCCAGCAGCCACCTGCCCATCGCCGAGTACGACGGGCTGGTCTCCACCCTCGCCTACCCCTACTCGCCCCCCGAGACCGACCGCGGCCCGCTCTACCGCTTCACCCTCAACCACGTCGCCACCGGCATCGCCCCCACCGAACTGTTCCGCACCACCACCGAGGAGCTCTAAGGACCATGGCCACCCTGCTCGACTACTGCTCACTGGTCCGCTCCAAGAACGCCGGGCCCTTCACCCTCACCTTCGACTTCATGTGCCACGACCGTGCAGCGTACGACTCGCTGGTGGCCACCGGCTTCCTCGACCAGGGCCTCTTCGCCTCCCTCTACGGCACCGACCCCGATCAGATCCTCGTCGTCAACCACCCCGGCGCACTCGCCGTGAAGGTCTCCCTGCCCCGCCCCACCGTGCAGGGCGACCTCCACGACACCGACTGCTACGCCGGCCAGCAGTACGCCCCGCTCATGGACATGGAGCTGCCGCCCGCCACCTGACCCGCGTCCGCCCACCTCCTCAGACACTCCGGAGCCACACGTATGCCCGCCGAACGCCCCCTTTCCCCCTGGCACCTGCCGGCCGACCACCCCGCACAGCTCTTCCTCACCGGGACGACCCCGCTGTTCGCGCTCTCCGGCGACCCGCGCGTCTCCTACTGTCTGTACGTGCCCCGGGAGCACAGCAACACCGGCGAGCCCAGCCCCCTGGTCGTGGCAGTCCACGGCACCCATCGCAACGTCGGCCAGGTCCGGGACCACTTCGCAGACTTCGCGGAGAAACACGGCTGCGTCGTCCTCGCCCCGCTGTTCCCCGCTGGCCTGACCGGCCCCAACGACCTCGACAGCTACAAGTTCTTCACCGAGCCGGGCTTCAGGCCCGACCTGCTCCTCCTCGACATGATCAAGGAGGCGGCCGGCCGCTGGCACATCCGCACCGACCGCTTCCATCTGCACGGCTTCTCCGGCGGCGGACAGTTCGCCCATCGCTTCTTCTACCTTCACCCTGACCGCCTCGCCTCCCTCTCCGTCGGCGCGCCGGGTCGCACCACCCTCATCGATCCCGGAACACCCTGGTGGCGGGGCACCGCTGACAGCGCAGAACTCTTCGGCGCGGCTCCAGACACCAAAGCCATGGCGCAGCTACCCGTACAGCTCGTCATCGGCGAACACGACACCCACATCGAGGTCTGGGAAGGAGCCGAGCAACCAGGCAGCCGCATGGACCGCCTGAACGAACTGCGCGAGAACTGGGACCGACACGGGATCGCCACACAACTGGACATCGTCAGTGGCGCCGGACACAACGACCTCGCCGTCATCCCGACCGTGCTCTCCTTCCTGTCCGAACAGATCGAAGCGTCGACAGACTGGCCGCACACGCGGGCGGCACCGCAGTGCTGACGACGGGACTCTCCTATCCGTGAGGAGCAGCAGGCCGGAACCACTGCCGGAAGCAGTGCCACACCCGTCGGCCGAGAGACCAAACCCACGGCCTTCCGCCCGACTGGGTGGGGACTCCTCGACGACCTACTCGCAGCGACGTTCAGGGCGTCCCTGTCACCGGCCGAGGGTCTATCAGGAATCAGGTGTGGTTCGTCTGTTTGGCCTACAGGTTTTTCGGTGGGCTGGTCGGCCTACACTCGTCCGGCGGTAAGGCGGCCG
>NZ_JBIVTZ010000019.1:0-136793 GCF_044756945.1 Streptomyces sp. NPDC091387
ACCCTGTGGGAGAGTAGGACGCCGCCGAACTCCTTTTATAGTTAAGCCCCGTGCCCTTGTGGCACGGGGCTTTTCTGCGTTCCCGACCAGAAAGGGCTTGAACGGATACACGCGGGTCACTTCTGTCCGTCCTTCCGCCCGTCCGTCCTTCCTTCCTTACGGCCGCGCCTGATCCGATCAGGTGCGGCCGCGGCGCGCTACAGACGGCCTGCTGCCTTGAGAGCCAGGTAGGCGTCGGCGAGCGCCGGCGCGAGAGTGTCCGGAGTGGCGTCGACGACAACTACGCCGCGGCGCTGGAGCCGGTCCGCGGTTTGACGCCGTCGGGCCTTGGCCTGGGCACCGGCAGCCGCCTCGTAGATCGCGTCCACTGTGCCCCTCGCGCCGGCCATCTCCTCGATGTGCGGGTCGCTGACGGCCGCCAGCAGCACGGTGTGCCGCTGGGTCAGGCGGGACAGGACGGGCAGCAGGCCCTCCTCGACGGGGGCTGCGTCGAGACTGGTCAGGAGCACGATCAAGGAGCGGGGAGGGGCGCTCGCCAGAGCCGTGGCACTGAGGCCTCTCGCATCCGTTTCCACGAGCTCAGGTTCGAGCGGTGCCATCGCGTCGACCATGGCCGACAGGACTTCCCCGGCCGCCCGGCGCTGAACGCGGGCACGAACACGGCGGTCGTAGGCGAGCAGATCCACACGATCGCCGGCCCGGGTGGCGAGAGCGGTCAGGAGCAGGGTCGCGTCCATCGCCGCGTCGAGACGAGGGACGTCACCGACCCGCCCCGCCGAGGTACGGCCCGTATCAAGGACGACGAGGATGTGACGGTCTCGCTCGGGGCGCCACGTTCGTACGGCGACGGCAGACTGCCGGGCGGTCGCCCGCCAGTCGATCGAGCGGGTGTCGTCGCCCGGGACGTAGGCACGGAGACTGTCGAACTCCGTACCCTCGCCGCGCGTCAGGACGCTGGTGCGGCCGTCGAGTTCCCGCAGCCTGGCGAGACGGGACGGCAGGTGCTTGCGACTGGTGAAAGGCGGCAGGACCCGGACCGTCCACGGCACTTGATGACTGCCCTGGCGTGCCACGAGACCCAGCGGGCCGTACGAGCGGACGGTCACCTGCTCGGCCCGTCGGTCACCACGGCGGGTGGGGTGCAGGAACGTGGTGACGCGACGGCGTTCGCCGGGCGGGACCGTCAGTTTGTGGCGGGACGCGGACTGTTCCGTGCCGGGTCGCCAACTGCTGGGAGGCCAGGCGTCACGGAGGTGTGCCCGCAGTCGGCGGCGGGAACGATTGACTACGGTGAGTTGCACGTCCGCGCTGTCACCGAGTCGAACGGTTGTATCACCAGATCGGGTGAACTGGAGCGGGCGCACTGGCGCAGCCAGGGCATAGTCGCACAGAATTGCTAGAGACAGCGGGGCGTTGACCGCGAGCATGCCCGTCCAGCTCGGGGCCAGGATGCCTACAGGGAGTGACCCCAGGGCGGCGAGCAGCGCGGTGCGTCCGGTGAGGGCCACGATTCACCGCCTCATCGGGGTACGGGGACTTGGGCGAGGACTGCGGTGATGACGGAGTCGGGAGTGACACCTTCCATCTCCGCCTCGGGCCGCAGCTGGATGCGGTGGCGGAGTGCGGGGAGGGCCAGGGCTTTCACGTCGTCCGGAATCACGTAGTCGCGGCCCGTGAGCCAGGCCCATGCGCGGGCGGTGGAGAGCAGAGCAGTGGCACCTCGGGGTGAGACCCCGAGGGAGAGCGAGGGGGAATCACGCGTGGCACGACAGATATCTACGACGTAGCCGGCGATCTCGGGGGAGACGCTGGTCTTGGCAACAGCGGTGCGAGCGGCTTCCAGGTCGGCCGGTCCTGCGACCGGACGTATGCCCGCTGCCTTGAGATCGCGGGGGTTGAAGCCGTCGGCATGGCGGGTCAGGACGTCGATCTCGTCCTCACGGGACGGAAGAGGCACCGTCAGCTTGAGGAGGAAGCGGTCCAACTGGGCTTCGGGGAGCGGGTATGTGCCCTCGTACTCGACCGGGTTCTGGGTGGCCGCGACCAGGAAGGGGTCGGGGAGGAGACGCGGGGTTCCGTCGACGGTGACCTGGCGCTCCTCCATCGCCTCCAGGAGAGAGGACTGGGTCTTGGGAGGCGTTCGGTTGATCTCGTCGGCGAGCAGCAGGTTGGTGAAGACCGGTCCCGGCTGGAAGGAGAACTCTGCAGTGCGGGCGTCGTAGACGAGGGACCCGGTGACATCACTGGGCATCAGGTCGGGGGTGAACTGGACGCGCTTGGTGTCGAGTTCGAGTGACGCCGCGAGGGCCCGGACCAGGAGGGTCTTGGCCACGCCCGGGACGCCTTCGAGCAGGACGTGACCTCGGCAGAGCAGTGCGACGACAAGTCCGGTGACCGCCGGGTCCTGTCCGACCACGGCCTTGGCGATCTCGGAGCGCAGCGCTTCCAGCGAGGCGCGGGCCGTGTCGTCGTTCCTGATGGTCTCGGCTGTCCCGGCGGGAACGGGGGGCGGGGCGGTCATGAGGTACGAACCTCCCTTTCGAGGGAGTCGAGTTGGTCTGCCAGAAGGACGAGCGCGGCGTCGTCGGAAGGAGCCGAGCCGAAGATCAGTTCTTGGAGGCCGCTGTCGGTCGTGCCCAGGCGCGCGGAGACGGCGGGCAGGAGTGCGGCGGGGGAGTGGGCGTCCCGCGGGGAGACACCCACGAGGGGGGCGAGACGGGTGCGAGAGGCGTGGCGCAGTGAGTCGGCGGCCCGGTCGCGGGCGTTGGTCTTGCGGTGGAGGCGGGCACGGCCCTCGGTGGACTCGGAGGCGCGAATGGCCACGGGCAGCCGTTCGGCGATCACGGGGCCCAGCCGACGCGCTCGCCAGACGGCGGCAAGTACGGCGGCGAGTGCGAGTTGCAGGGTGCCCCACAGCCAGCCCGGGGGGATCAGGTCGATGAAGCTGCTCTCGCCGCCCGCGCCCTCGTCTCCCGCACGGTCATTGCCTCCGCCGCTGGTTGAGGCGGAGCTGTCGGTAAGCGAGGGGAGGTACCAGACCAGATGCGAGTGGGAACCGAGGAGTTGAAGGGCGAGCGAGGCGTTGCCCTGCTTGTCCAGACGGTCGTTGTACAGGATGTCCGGGGAACCGAGGAGGACGGTGTCACCCGCGGCCGGCTGCCGGAGGAGCAGCAGGGAGGGAAGGCCATCGGCCGGGTAGCAGGCGAGGGTGTCGAGGCTGTCCGAGGAGTAGCGGAAGCCGCCCGTCTCGACGTCGCCGGCCTGCCGGGCCGCGTCCAAGGAGCACCGCGGGGCACGGGTGGTCACTGGGGCGGATGGCTCTGCCCGGACACCGGGCGCCAGTGCGCCCACGGAGGGAGGACCCGCGGCGAGGAGTACGGTCCGGCCCGCGGTGTCGGTGGTTGCCGCGCGGAGCGTGTTCTGCTGGCCCTGCGTCAGCAGGTTGGGCGCGGCGACGAGCAGTGTGGTGTCGGGGCCGACGGCGGATGTGGCGTCCTGGAGCGTGGTGACGACACGGACGGAGACGCCGCGGTCCTTGAGGAGTTCGGCGACGGCCCGGCTGCCGGAGCGGTCCGCGGAGCGGGGGTCGAGACGGCCGTGCCGATCGCCGGAGTGGGTGGCCGCCAGGGCGACTCCGGCGGCCACGAGCACGAGGACGGCGAGCAGCAGTCCACGTATGCGGTTCCAGACCTGACGGGGGGCCGGGGCGGCAGAGGAGGATGGGGCGGTGACCGCGGTCATCCGGCGGCTCCCCGGAGGGTGCCGGTCAGCTCGGGCCTGGTGGACCCGAGTTCCACGTCCAGGGCGAGCAGGGTCAGGTATGCCCGCTCGTCGGCGGTGCGGCCACCGTATGTGACGTCGTCGAACTGCCGGGCCGCCGCGAGCAGTCGCGTGGCGTGCGCGGGGAGCGGGCGGCCGGCTTCCGCGGCGGCTTCATCGGCCGTGCGGCCGGGGCGCGGGTCCAGCAGGGTGCGTTCCTCGAGGGAGCGGACGATGGCCCGCATCCGTTCCTGGACCGCCTGGTTCCAGCGGCCGGCTGCGGCGTGTGTCTCGGCGGCTGTGCGGTGCTCCGCGGCACTGTGGGGGCCGCTCTCGAAAAGGGCGTCCGACGGTCCGGGACCGCGCTGCGGGGTGCCCAGCCGCCACCAGAGCGCGGCGACCAGAGCGAGGACGACCAGTGTCAGTACGACCAGCCCGACCGGGCCGCCGGGGGCGACGCCCGAGGCGGACGAGAGGAGATCACCGATCCACTGCCACAGGTGGTCGAGGGCACGTTGGAGGGGGTTCGGGTCGTTCTCGTGGTACATCGGTTTGGAGAGTTCGTGCCGTGCCGCCTCGCGGGCGGGCACCCGTGGGGTGTCCACGGGTATGTCGCCGCTCGCCCGGACCAGCAGCTGCGCCGCCGCTGTGCCGCCCACCCCCGGCACGTCGTCAGCTCCTGCTGTCGTAACCCGGCAGACCGGCTGCCCTGGCGAGTTCGAGGTCGAGTGCCTCGCGCCGGATGCGCTGGTCCACGTAGAGCAGCGCCATCACACCCGCGGAGAGCGGGTAGGTGATCGTTGCGATGACCACGTCTCCGATGCCGGAGATGATCAGGAAGGACCAGCCGAAACTGTTGGCGCCCTCGGTGAGGAATGCGTCCAGGCCGCCGCCGTCCGCGACCACCGCGACGATGCCGAACGGGATCCCGATCACCAGGGTCACGAAGAGCGTCAGCAGCCAGGTGAGCGCCAGGATGCCGAAGGTCCGCCACCAGGCGCCCCGGATCAGCTTGGCGGAGCGTCGCATCGAGGCCGTGATCGACTGCCGCTCCAGCATCAGCGCGGGGGAGGCGAGGCAGAAGCGGACCATCAGCCAGACCAGCACGACACACGCGGCGAGAAGCCCGAGGAAGGCGAGCCCGACACCTGCCGTGTCGCCGAGCAGGAAGCCGGGCAGGAGCCCGACGGTCATGATGCCCACGGCCATGACAGCCAGCAGCAGGGTCAGGCCCAGCAGCGGGAGCAGCCGGGGCCGGGCCTCGGCCCACGCGTCGGAGAGGGTGACGGGGCGGCCGAGCACCGAGCGGCTGATCACCACGGTCAGCACCGCTGTGGTGAAGATTGTGGCGAGCATCGTGATGAGCAGGGGCGGGGCATTGTTCAGCAGGCTGGACTGGAGCGAGTCGGCTGCCTGGCGCAGGGCCTCCGAGCCCGTGGCGTTCGCGTCGACCGACGGGGGATCGGGCAGCAGATAGCGGTCCACGAGGATGATCGCGGTCTGGACGATCACGGAGACGGTGAGCGTGATGCCGAGGACCGTGCGCCAGTGGGCGCGCATGGTGGACACGGCGCCGTCCAGGATCTCGCCGACGCCCAGTGGCCGGAGCGGGATGACGCCGGGCCGTGCCGCGTCGGGACGGCCCCAGCCGGGCCCCTGGGGCCGGCCGCCCCAGCCGGGGGCGGCCGGCGGCGCGCCGGGGCCGGGACCGGAACTGCTCGGCGGGGACCACTGCCCTGCGGGCGGCTGCGTGGGAGACCAGTTTCCCGCAGGTCCGCTGCCGTCGACAGGCTCGGAAGGCCGGGGGATACCCGCCTCTTGGCCGTCGGAGGGGGCAGATCCGGGCGGGGCCCAGCCCGGAGTGTCGTTCATTCTCGCTCCTTAACGGTCCTGTCCGCTCATCGGGGCGTCAGGTTGCCAGCCATCGTGCCACGCGTTGCACCCGTCCGGGCCTGGCGCTCTATCTCGTTCGTCCCTTCATTTGTGGGCGGCTCACCGGGCAGACTGGGCGGATGGCTGATCAGGACGCGCAACTGCCGGTGGGCATCGCCCCCTCGGCGCTTCCCGTACTTCGCTGGGACGAGCCACCGGAAGGCCCTGTGCTGGTGCTTCTCGACCAGACGCGGTTGCCGGCGGAAGAAGCCGAGCTGGTGTGTGCCGATGTGCCCGCGCTGGTCGAGGCGATCCGGACGCTGGCGGTGCGGGGAGCACCTCTGCTGGGTATCGCGGGGGCCTACGGCGTGGCTCTCGCCGCGGTACGGGGTCAGGACGTGGAGGTGGCCGCGGGGCTGCTGGAGCAGGCGCGGCCCACCGCGGTGAACCTCGGCTACGGCGTGCGGCGGGCCGCCGGGGCGTACCGGGCGGCGATCGAGAAGGGGGAGGGTCCGGAGCGGGCGGCGGCGGAGGCGCTGGCAGAGGCCAGGGCCCTGCACCGGGAGGACGCCGTGGCCAGCGGGCGCATGGCGCGGTTCGGGCTCGCCCTCCTGGGCGAGCTGCTGCCCGACGGCGGGCATCAGCTGCTGACCCACTGCAATACCGGCGCGCTCGTCTCGGGAGGCGAGGGCACCGCCTTCGCGGTGGCGCTCGGTGCGCACCGGGCGGGCCGGCTGAGGAGGCTGTGGGTGGACGAGACCCGTCCGCTGCTCCAGGGGGCCAGGCTGACCGCGTACGAGGCGGCGCGCAGCGGCATGCCGTACAGCCTGCTCACGGACAACGCCGCCGGGTCGCTGTTCGCCGCCGGGGAGGTGGATGCCGTACTCATCGGGGCGGACCGCATCGCCGCGGACGGATCCGTGGCCAACAAGGTGGGGAGCTATCCGCTGGCGGTGCTCGCGAAGTATCACCACGTACCGTTCATCGTGGTGGCCCCGACCACGACCGTGGATCTGGACACCGCGGACGGGGCGGCGATCATCGTGGAGCAGAGACCTGCAAGGGAAGTGACGGAGGTCACATTTTCACAGGTAGGGGTGATTGGCCGGGAAACGGGTGGCGTGATCGTGGCACCGCTGGGATCCCAGGCGTACAACCCCGCTTTCGACATCACACCGCCGGAGCTGGTCACGGCGATCGTCACGGAAGAGGGCGTAATCTCCCCGGTCACAGGGGTCGGACTGGCAGAGCTGTGTGCCAGGTCATCGCAGATAACGATTAGCTAATGGGATGATGTCGATTATGAAGGGACGCGTCCTTGTCGTCGACGACGACACCGCACTGGCCGAGATGCTCGGCATTGTGCTGCGTGGTGAGGGGTTCGAGCCGTCGTTCGTAGCGGACGGCGACAAGGCACTTGCTGCATTTCGTGAGGCAAAGCCGGACCTGGTTCTGCTGGATCTCATGCTGCCCGGTAGGGACGGCATCGAGGTCTGCAGGCTGATCAGGGCCGAGTCAGGCGTGCCGATCGTCATGCTCACTGCCAAGAGCGACACGGTTGACGTGGTGGTGGGCCTCGAGTCCGGGGCCGACGACTACATCGTCAAGCCGTTCAAACCTAAGGAGTTGGTTGCCCGGATCAGGGCACGTTTGCGGAGGTCCGAGGAGCCGGCGCCGGAGCAGCTGACCATCGGCGATCTGGTCATAGATGTGGCCGGGCACTCGGTGAAGCGGGACGGGCAGTCCATCGCCCTGACCCCGCTGGAGTTCGACCTGCTGGTCGCGCTCGCCCGTAAGCCGTGGCAGGTCTTCACCCGTGAGGTACTGCTCGAGCAGGTGTGGGGATATCGCCATGCCGCTGACACCCGGCTGGTGAACGTGCATGTTCAGCGCCTCCGCTCCAAGGTCGAGAAGGACCCGGAGCGGCCGGAGATCGTGGTGACCGTCCGAGGCGTCGGTTACAAGGCCGGACCGAGCTGACGTGTCCCTGGGTAGCGCTGCTCCGAAGCCCGGGGAGCCGGGAGTCCGTGCGGAGCGGGCTGCCGGTTCAGGGCCTGCGTCGTCGCCTTTCTGGCGGTTCCTGCGGGGCGGCCGGTTGTTTCAGGACCGGGCGCCCGGCGGGCCGGTGCCGCGACTGCTGATGCGCTGGGTACGGCGTCCGCTGCTGCCCGCGGTGCGGCTGTGGCGGCGCAACCTCCAGCTGCGGGTCGTCGCGGGCACGCTGCTGATGTCGCTCGGTGTGGTCCTGCTGCTCGGCCTCGTCGTGATCGGGCAGGTACGCAACGGCCTGCTGGACGCGAAGGGAAAGGCCGCCCAGACGCAGGCCGCGGGCGGGTTCGCGGCCGCCCAGGAGAAGGCGAACGCACCACTCACCCCTACGGCCGGGCAGGGCGGCGATACCGCGGACGGCACGACCGCCAACAACTCCTGGCGGACCGAGCTCGTCGACCAGCTCGCCAGTGGCGGGAAGAACGCCTTCAACGTGGTGGCGCTCAGCGCCGACGAGGGCTCCCGCGCGCCCCGCGGCTCGGGCAGCGTCGAGGCCGCGAGCATTCCCCAGAGCCTCCGCGAGTCCGTGAACAAGGGCCCGGGAGCATTCCAGACGTACTCCCTGATCCGCTACGCGAACGGGCAGGAGTCGCAGCCCGGTCTCGTCGTGGGCAAGCGCCTCTACGACATCGACCGCAACCCCTACCAGCTCTACTACGTCTTCCCGCTGACGCAGGAGGAGAAGTCCCTGACCCTGGTCAAGGGCACCCTGGCCACCGCGGGTCTGTTCGTGGTCGTGCTGCTCGGGGCCATCGCCTGGTTCGTGGTGCGCCAGGTCGTCACACCCGTCCGCATGGCGGCCGGGATCGCCGAACGGCTCTCCGCCGGGCGGCTCCAGGAGCGCATGAAGGTCACCGGCGAGGACGACATCGCCCGGCTCGGTGAGGCCTTCAACAAGATGGCGCAGAACCTTCAGCTGAAGATCCAGCAGCTGGAGGAGCTCTCGCGGATGCAGCGTCGGTTCGTCTCGGACGTCTCGCACGAGCTGCGGACACCCCTGACGACGGTACGGATGGCGGCCGATGTCATCCATGAGGCACGCGTCGACTTCGACCCTGTCACGGCTCGCTCCGCGGAGCTGCTCGGTGATCAGCTCGACCGTTTCGAGTCGCTGCTCTCCGATCTGCTGGAGATCAGCCGGTTCGACGCCGGAGCCGCGGCGCTGGAGGCCGAGCCGATAGACCTGCGGCAGGTCGTGCGGCGGGTGATCGGCGGCGCCGAGCCGCTGGCCGAGCGCAAGGGCACCCGGATCCGGGTGGTCGGTGACGAGCAGCCGGTGATAGCGGAGGCCGATGCGCGACGGGTCGAGAGGGTCCTGCGCAACCTGGTCGTCAACGCCGTCGAGCACGGTGAGGGCCGCGATGTCGTGGTGCGGATGGGGGTGGCCGGCGGAGCGGTCGCGGTGGCCGTCCGGGACTACGGCGTGGGGCTGAAGCCCGGCGAGGCGACCCGGGTGTTCAACCGTTTCTGGCGGGCCGACCCGGCCCGTGCCCGGACGACCGGCGGCACCGGTCTGGGGCTGTCGATCGCCGTCGAGGACGCCCGGCTGCACGGAGGCTGGCTGCAGGCATGGGGCGAGCCCGGTGGCGGCTCGCAGTTCCGGCTGACGCTGCCGCGCACGGCGGACGAGCCGCTGCGAGGTTCGCCGATACCGCTGGAGCCCGAGGACTCACGGCGCAACCGGGAGAGCCGGGAGCGGGCCGCGGCCGCCCCCGTACAGGCCACGGGCAGCGAGCACCGGCTGATGGCCGTGCCCTCCCAGCCGGCGGGCACGGACCGCTCACCGCTGCCGGTACCGGCGCGCGCCCCCGCGGCCGCCCGGCCCGCACCGGTCTCGGTGCACCCGGCGGCACTGCCGGGAAGCGGCGCACGGGTGGTGCCGCGGCACTCCGAGGAGCGGCCCGGCGACAACGACTCCCCGAGGCAGGACCCGGGGCGGGAGGACACGACTCGTGGGCACTGACCGCGATCAGGGCGGCCGCGGACGTGCGGCGGGGCTGACCGTGCTGCTGGGATGCGGCGCCCTGCTGCTCACCGCGTGCGGCTCGATGCCCGTCACCGGGGACGTCAAGGCCGTGGACGCCTCGCAGCCCGGCGACTCCCAGGTGCAGGTGTACGCGGTCGCGCCGCGTGACGGTGCCGCGCCGAACGAGGTGGTCGACGGCTTCCTGGAGTCGATGACCAGCGACGACTCCGATTTCCGTACGACGCGCAAGTACCTCACGCAGCGGTTGTCGAAGACCTGGAAGCCGAGTGCGCTCACCACCGTGCTGGCCAAGGCGCCGAACCGGAGCGACCGGCCGGCCCACGAGAGCGACCGCAGCACCACCGAGGTCACCTACACGCTGTCCGGCGAGAAGGTGGCGACGGTCGACGAGCAGAACGCGTACCAGCCGCTCGCTCCGACGGACTACACCAGCACCCTCCATCTGGTCCGGCAGAACGGGCCGGACGGCAAGGAGTGGCGCATCGACAGCGTGCCGGACGGCCTGGTGCTCGGGCAGTCGGACTTCAAGCGGCTCTACCGTTCCGTCAACAAGTTCTACTTCGCGACCGGGCGCTCCGAGGCGGAGTCCACACTGGTCGCCGACCCGGTCTACATACGTAACCGGACGGATCCCGTCACCGGGATGGACACCGTGACGCAGGCGGTCCGCAGTCTTCTGAGGGGCCCGACCGACTGGCTGCGGCCGGTGGTCACCTCACGCTTCCCCGCGGGGACGGGCCTGCGGAAGGACGTCACCTCGCTGACGCCCGACGACCGCAACGTACTGAAGGTCCCGCTCAACAAGAAGGCCGACGGAGCCGGTCAGCGCTCCTGCCGGATGATGGCCTCGCAGGTGCTCTTCACCCTCCGGGACCTGACATCTGCGCGGGTCGAGCAGGTGGAGCTGCAGCGCTCGGACGGTTCGCCGCTGTGCGTGCTCGGGTCCGATCAGGCCGAGGAGTACGCCCCCGACCGTTCGTCGGGCGGGCCCGACAGCCAGTACTTCGTCGATGCCAAGGGGCACGTGCAGCGCATTCCGGGGAGCACCAGGGGCAGCGGGGAACCGGAGCCGGTGGCCGGGCCGTTCGGCGCCGGGCAGGTGCGGGTGAGCGAGGTCGGCGTGGCCCGGGACGAGCAGTTGGCCGCGGCGCTCTCGCAGCACCGCGATGCGCTCTACGTGACCTCCATCGCCGAGGACGGCCAGCTGCCGGACCCGGCGGTGACGAGCAAGGCCGCCGCTTCCAAGGACCGCCTGACGGCGCCCAGCTGGGACGGCAGGGGCGACCTCTGGGTCGCCGACCGCGACCCGGACAATCCCAGGCTGCTGCGGCTGGCCGGTGGCGCGGGCAAGCCGCAGGAGGTCACGGTGCCCAGTCTGAACGGCAGCCGGATCAAGGGACTGCGGCTGTCCTCGGACGGGGTGCGCATCGCACTGCTGCTGAAGAGCGATGGCCATACGACGCTGAAGATCGGCCGGATCGAGCGTCAGGGATCGCACGACAAGCAGCAGGTTTCCGTGGTCGACCTGCGCCAGGCCGCGCCGCAGCTGGCGGACGTGACCGCGATGTCGTGGTCGGGCGGGAGCCGTCTCGTGGTGGTCGGCAAGGAGCAGGGCGGCGTGCAGCAGGTCCGCTATGTGCAAGCCGACGGCTCGACACCTTCGTCGGGCGTGCTGCCCGGGGTGAACCAGGTGCTCGCGATCGCCGCGGCGGACGACGAGCAGTTGCCGCTGATGGCGGACACACAGGGCGACGGAATAGTGAAGCTGCTGCCCGGAGACAACTGGCAGACGGTCCTCAAGGAGGGATCGGCGCTGGTCTACCCGGGCTGACACCCGCGCCAGCCCGTACCCCGTACCCCGTACCCCTGCGCCATGCCCGCCCGTGTCCGGGCGGTTGTCCACAGGGGTGGTCCGACGGCTCGGGCGAGGGCACAGTGGAGTCATGCGCGGGTGGTGGCGGGAGATCACCGGACTGGTCCTGCCGGTGGCCTGCGGGGGCTGCGGCAGACCGCGGACCGAGCTGTGCGCGGAGTGCGGCGCGCAGCTCCACGGCGGGGCGCCCCGCCGGGTGAGACCCGATCCGGAGCCTCCCGGTCTGCCCCCGGTCCATGCCGCCGCCGGCTACGAGAACGCCGTACGGGCGCTGCTGCTGGCCCACAAGGAGCGGGGTGCGCTCGGCCTGGCGGGGGCACTCGGCAAGGCGCTGGCGGGTGCCGTGCGGGCCGGGGCGGGCCCGCCGTCCGGCCCGGGACCACTGCTGCTCGTGCCCGTGCCGTCGTCGCGCCGGGCCGTGGCGGCGCGAGGACATGATCCGACGCGTCGGATCGCCCTGGCTGCCGCGGCGGAACTGCGGCGTGCGGGCACCCCGGCCCGGGTGGCCGCGGTGCTGCGCCAGGGGCGTGCGGTGGCCGATCAGGCGGGGCTCGGAGCCGGTGCGCGCCGGGCGAATCTGGCGGGTGCGCTGGAGGTGGTGGCGGGAGGCGGCCGACTGCTGGCAGCCGGGCGGGTCGTGCTGGTCGACGACCTGCTCACGACGGGTGCCTCGCTGGCCGAGGCGGCACGGGCGATCGACGGATCAGCCGGGCCGTACGGCACTGGGTCCGGGGTGCGGCAGGCGGCCGTTGTCGCAGTATCTCCGTCCGCCTTCGAAATAAACCGGAACTGGAAGTGAACCTGCATCGTTGCAGGTAGTGAGTGGGTAAAAAGACCTGAACGGAGGTACGTGCGAGTAGCGGGTGCCGACAGGCCGCCGAGCAGGCTATGTTCGGTTGTGAGGAATGGTGAATGCCAGACCTCGACGAATGCACCACCAGGTTTCGGGCAGGTACCCACCAGGAGTTCAGAATCTGGAATTCGGTGGGGTGGACACCTCACCGCCGGGGGAGGAGGAGGTGGAAGCCACCGAGTCCGCGGCTCCGGTCACCACCGGAGCCTGGTGCAAAAAGGAGATGCTCCGCCACTGAGCGGAGCGATCCGGGAACGGAGTTCTGCGTGGACATCGTCGTCAAGGGCCGCAAGACCGAGGTGCCCGAGCGGTTCCGCAAGCACGTGGCCGAGAAGCTGAAGCTGGACAAGATCCAGAAGTTCGACGGCAAGGTGATCAGCCTCGACGTGGAGGTGTCCAAGGAGCCGAATCCCCGTCAGGCCGACCGTTCCGACCGGGTGGAGATCACGCTCCGCTCGCGTGGGCCGGTCATCAGGGCGGAAGCGGCCGCAGGCGACCCTTACGCAGCGCTGGACCTGGCCACCGGCAAGCTGGAGGCCAGGCTGCGCAAGCAGCACGACAAGCGCTACAGCCGCCGCGGCTCGGGCCGCATCTCGGCTGCAGAGGTCGCCGAAGTCGTGCCGGAAGCGGCTTCGTTCAACGCTGACGGTGTGCTGATCGCCGACGAACCGGCGAAGCCCGTGCCCACCACCAGGATCGGCTCGCTCGAGGTACAGGGCGAAGGACCGCTGGTGATGCGCGAGAAGACACATGTGGCGGCACCCATGTCGCTCGACCAGGCTCTCTACGAGATGGAGCTGGTAGGACACGACTTCTACCTGTTCGTCGACTCCGAGACGAAGGAGCCGAGTGTCGTCTACCGGCGGCACGCGTACGACTACGGTGTCATCCACCTGAGGACCGACCCGCTGGCCGCCGATGAGGCGGGCGGCGCGGGTGGTGCGCTCGGCGGCTGACGCCTCCCTCCGTGGTGCCCCTGGTGCGCCTTGTGCGCCCCCGGGGCACCCGCGTGCGACCACAGGATCACCGTTCCGACGCCCAGGCATGAAATCATGGCGACCCAAGCCAATCGGTGCTCTGTGAACTGCCGTTGGCGGACAGTTTGTGAACTTCAGGCCGTGGCCTTCAGGGGGAGGAACGATGGCGGACACCTTCGGGCCCGTGCGCGATGCGAATGATGCCGAGGCTGCTTCCGGTGCCCGTACCGGAGCGGACGAGGACGGTGGTTCCCGCAAGGAACCGATCCGGGTCCTCGTGGTCGATGACCACGCACTCTTCCGCAGGGGGCTGGAGATCGTCCTCGCGCACGAGGAGGACATCCAGGTCGTCGGCGAGGCCGGAGACGGGGCGGAGGCGGTCGACAAGGCCGCCGATCTGCTGCCGGACATCGTGCTGATGGATGTACGGATGCCCAAACGCGGCGGTATCGAGGCCTGTACCTCCATCAAGGAGGTGGCCCCCAGCGCGAAGATCATCATGCTGACGATCAGCGACGAGGAGGCCGACCTCTACGACGCGATCAAGGCGGGCGCCACCGGCTACCTCCTCAAGGAGATCTCCACGGACGAGGTCGCCACCGCGATCCGGGCCGTCGCCGACGGGCAGTCCCAGATCAGTCCGTCCATGGCGTCGAAACTGCTCACCGAGTTCAAATCGATGATCCAGCGGACCGACGAGCGCCGGCTGGTGCCGGCGCCCCGGCTCACCGAGCGTGAGCTCGAAGTCCTCAAACTGGTTGCCACGGGCATGAACAATCGCGATATCGCGAAGGAACTCTTCATTTCCGAGAACACCGTGAAGAACCACGTCCGCAACATCCTGGAGAAGCTCCAGCTGCACTCCCGGATGGAAGCCGTGGTCTACGCCATGCGGGAGAAGATCCTCGAGATCAGGTGACGCGGCCGGGTAAAGCCCCGGAAATGTGTGGTCATGCCAGGACGCGGGCGATTTCCCGCGTGAGCGGCCCGCGCAGTTCCGGTGCCTCCACCCGCTCCAGCCGGACCTCGGTGCAGCCGACCCACGACGCAGCCTCGGCCAGAGCCTCCGCCATCGGCGGCACGGCCTTCGGGCCCGCCAGGGACACCTGCCGGGCGACCAGTGTCGTGCCCTCGCGCGCCGGGTCGACCCGGCCCTGCAGCTTGCCGCCCGCCAGCAGAGGCATCGCGAAGTAGCCGTGGATCCGCTTGGGCTTGGGGACGTAGGCCTCCAGGCGGTGGGTGAACCCGAAGATCCGCTCGGTGCGCGCCCGCTCCCAGACCAGCGAGTCGAACGGCGACAGCAGCGTCGTACGGTGCCGTCCGCGCGGCTCGGAGGCCAGCGCCGCCGGATCCGCCCAGGCCGGCTTCGCCCAGCCCTGCACCGTCACCGGCACCAGACCGGAGTCCGCGACCACCGCGTCGAACTGCTCGGCCCTGAGCCGGTGGTAGTCGGCGATGTCCGCGCGGGTGCCCACGCCCAGCGACTGCCCGGCGAGCGCCACCAGCCGGCGCACGCACTCCGCGTCGTCCAGGTCGTCGTGGAACACCGCGGCGGGCAGGGCGCGCTCCGCCAGGTCGTAGACCCGCTTCCAGCCGCGCCGCTCGGTGCACACCACCTCGCCGTACATCAGGGCCCGCTCGACGGCGACCTTCGACGCCGACCAGTCCCACCACTCCCCGCCGTTGTTCGCGCCGCCCAGCTCCGTGGCCGTCAGCGGGCCCTCGGTGCGCAACTGCTTGATGACCGTGTCGTACGCGCCGTCGGGCAGGTCGTGGTGCCACTGCGGGCGCGAGCGGTAGGCGCGGCGGCGGAAGGCGAAGTGCGGCCACTCCTCGACCGGCAGGACACACGCCGCGTGCGACCAGTACTCGAAGGCGCGGCCGCCCGACCAGTACGCCTCCTCGACGGGACGCCGGCCGACCGCGCCGAGGCGCGCGTACGGAATCAGCTCGTGCGACCGCGCGAGCACGGAGATCGTGTCGAGCTGGACGGCGCCGAGATGCCGCAGCACGCCGGGCACCCCGGCCCGGCGGTCAGGGGCGCCCAGGAATCCCTGGGCGCGCAGGGCGATCCGGCGGGCCTGATCGGCGGAGAGTTCGACGGCGGGGGGCTGCACAGGCGTCATGCCTCGAACCCTAGAGGGCGGCACTGACAGTCCGGCCCGGAATTCCGCGGTCCTCACGAGCGGGTGGGCGGCACCGCCGGAAGGTAGGCGCAGGTCCCCGGCAGCCCGAGGTCGGACGGGAGCAGCGCACCGGCCCACGTATCGCGCCGCACTCCCTTGTTGAGCAGTCCGGAGCGCTGGTCGCCCTCCATGAGGAAGCCGGCCCGCAGCGCCACGGCCCGGGAGGCGGCGTTGCCGATCTCGGCCCGCCACTCCAGCCGGTCCCCGCCGAGCGAAGTGAAGGTCCAGTGGGCGGCACGGCGGACCGCTTCCGTCATGTAGCCGCGGCCACGGTGCTCCCCGGCAGTCCAGAACCCCACCTCGTACGTCCCCGGCTGGTTGCGGCGGTTGATGCCGAGCGCACCGGTCAGGGCCCCGCCGTCACGCAGCACGACGGCGAAGTTGTACATGGAGTCGTCCTGCCAGCCGCCGGGCGAGAACTGCTGGGTGAAGAGCTCCGCGTCGGTGCGGCTGTACGGCGAGGGAACGACCGTCCAGCGCTGGATGTCCGGGTCCTGGCAGGCGGCGTGCACCGCGTCCGCGTCGCCCGGGGAGAAGGGGCGCAGCAACAGCCGGTCGGTGGTGAGAGTGATCGGTTCCATGTACGGATTCTGGTGACCGGCCGGGGCGCGGAGCGAGCACTTTTCGGACTTCCCGGCACCTTCGGTGCCCTTCGTCCGTTGATCGGGAAGGGCACTGCGAGCTCAACGCAGTGGCAGCCCTCCCGGCGCGGCGGGGTCCTCGCTTACGATGGCCGTTGCGGTGGGGCCCACCTGCCGTGCCCGCGCCAGAGTCCATAACACGACCCAGTGCCAGGCCCGACCGGCAAGGAGACCAGCCTCAGTGTCCGTCTTCAACAAGCTCATGCGTGCAGGCGAAGGCAAGATCCTGCGCAAACTGCACCGCATCGCGGACCAGGTCAGCTCCATCGAAGAGGACTTCGTCAACCTCTCCGACGCCGAGCTGCGGGCGCTCACCGACGAGTACAAGGAACGGTACGCGGACGGCGAGAGCCTGGACGACCTGCTTCCCGAAGCATTCGCGACCGTCCGTGAGGCCGCCAAGCGGGTCCTCGGACAGCGCCACTACGACGTTCAGATGATGGGCGGCGCAGCCCTGCACCTCGGCTACGTGGCCGAGATGAAGACCGGCGAGGGCAAGACCCTGGTCGGCACGCTGCCCGCGTATCTCAACGCGCTCTCCGGCAAGGGCGTGCACCTGATCACGGTCAACGACTATCTGGCCGAGCGTGACTCGGAGATGATGGGCCGGGTCCACAAGTTCCTCGGACTGGACGTCGGCTGCATCATCGCCAACATGACGCCGGCCCAGCGCCGTGAGCAGTACAGCTGCGACATCACGTACGGCACGAACAACGAGTTCGGCTTCGACTACCTCCGCGACAACATGGCGTGGTCGCAGGACGAGCTCGTCCAGCGCGGTCACAACTTCGCGATCGTCGACGAGGTCGACTCGATCCTGGTCGACGAGGCCCGTACCCCGCTGATCATCTCCGGCCCCGCCGACCAGGCCACCAAGTGGTACGGCGACTTCGCCAAGCTGGTCACCCGGCTGGCCAAGGGCGAGGCGGGCAATCCGCTCAAGGGCATCGAGGAGACCGGGGACTACGAGGTCGACGAGAAGAAGCGGACCGTCGCGATCCACGAGCCCGGTGTCGCGAAGGTGGAGGACTGGCTCGGCATCGAGAACCTCTACGAGTCGGTGAACACCCCCCTCGTCGGGTACCTCAACAACGCCATCAAGGCCAAGGAACTCTTCAAGAAGGACAAGGACTACGTCGTCATCGACGGCGAAGTCATGATCGTCGACGAGCACACCGGCCGTATCCTCGCCGGCCGCCGCTACAACGAGGGCATGCACCAGGCGATCGAGGCGAAGGAAGGGGTGGACATCAAGGACGAGAACCAGACCCTCGCCACGATCACCCTGCAGAACTTCTTCCGCCTCTACGGCAAGCTCTCCGGCATGACCGGTACGGCGATGACCGAGGCCGCCGAGTTCCACACGATCTACAAGCTCGGCGTCGTGCCGATCCCGACCAACCGGCCGATGGTCCGGGCCGACCAGTCGGACCTGATCTACCGCACCGAGGTCGCGAAGTTCGCCGCTGTCGTCGACGACATCGCGGAGAAGCACGAGAAGGGCCAGCCGATCCTGGTCGGCACCACCTCCGTCGAGAAGTCCGAGTACCTCTCGCAGCAGCTGTCGAAGCGCGGTGTGCAGCACGAGGTTCTCAACGCCAAGCAGCACGACCGGGAGGCGCCGATCATCGCGCAGGCCGGTCGCAAGGGTGCCGTCACGGTCGCGACGAACATGGCGGGCCGCGGTACGGACATCAAGCTGGGCGGCAACCCCGACGACCTGGCCGAGGCTGATCTGCGCCAGCGCGGACTCGACCCGGTCGAGCACGTCGAGGAGTGGGCGGCCGCGCTGCCGGCGGCGCTGGAGAAGGCCGAGCAGGCGGTGAAGGCCGAGCACGACGAGGTCAAGGACCTCGGCGGGCTCTACGTCCTGGGCACCGAGCGGCACGAGTCGCGCCGCATCGACAACCAGCTGCGCGGTCGTTCCGGCCGTCAGGGCGACCCGGGCGAGTCCCGCTTCTACCTGTCGCTGGGCGACGACCTGATGCGTCTGTTCAAGGCGCAGATGGTCGAGCGCGTGATGTCGATGGCCAATGTGCCGGACGATGTGCCGATCGAGAACAAGATGGTGACGCGGGCGATCGCGTCGGCCCAGTCGCAGGTCGAGCAGCAGAACTTCGAGACGCGTAAGAACGTCCTGAAGTACGACGAGGTGCTCAACCGGCAGCGCGAGGTCATCTACGGCGAGCGGCGCCGGGTGCTCGAGGGCGAGGACCTCCAGGACCAGATCCGTCACTTCATGGACGGCACGATCGACGACTACATCCGCCAGGAGACGGCGGAGGGGTTCGCCGAGGAGTGGGACCTGGACCGGCTGTGGGGCGCGTTCAAGCAGCTCTACCCGGTGAAGGTCACGGTCGCCGAGCTGGAGGAGGCCGCGGGGGATCTCGCCGGGGTCACCGCGGAGTTCATCGCCGAGTCGGTCAAGGACGACATCCACGAGCAGTACGACGAGCGTGAGAAGTCGCTCGGCTCCGACATCATGCGTGAGCTCGAACGCCGCGTGGTGCTGTCCGTGCTGGACCGCAAGTGGCGTGAGCACCTCTACGAGATGGACTACCTCCAGGAGGGCATCGGCCTCCGGGCCATGGCGCAGAAGGACCCGCTGGTCGAGTACCAGCGCGAGGGCTTCGACATGTTCAACGCCATGATGGAGGGCATCAAGGAGGAGTCCGTCGGCTACCTGTTCAACCTGGAGGTCCAGGTCGAGCAGCAGGTCGAGGAGGTGCCGGTGCAGGACGCGGGGACCTCGCTCTCCAAGGAGGACGCCGTTCCGGCGGCGCGTCCGGAGATCCGGGCGAAGGGGCTCGACGCTCCGCAGCGTCCCGACCGGCTGCACTTCTCCGCTCCCACGGTGGACGGGGAGGGCGGGGTCGTCGAGGGCGACTTCTCCAACGTGGACAGTGACGGGGGCGGTGCCGAGTCCGACGGGCTCACCCGGGCTGAGCGGCGCAAGGCGCAGAAGAGTGGTGGGGGTGGGCGGCGCCGCAAGAAGTAGCGCGCGCTGACTGCTGGATCACGGCCGGGGCCGGACACCAATGGTGTCCGGCCCCGGCTGTTGTGCGTGTGGGTGTGGGTCTGCGCGTGTGCGGGTGCGGTGGTGGGCGGGGCGGTGGGTGCGCCTGCGGCGGGCCTTGTCCCCTCCCCGCCCCTTCCCGTAACCGGGGCTCCGCCCCGGACCCCGCGCCTCAAACGCCGGCGAGGCTGGATTGGGGCCGACCGGGAGGGTTGGGGCGGGAGAGGGCTGTGTGGGCCCGTGTGGGCCCGTGCGGCCCGGCGGTGAGGGGAATGGCGGGTGAGAGGCTGGGAGGGCTGGAGTCGGGCCCGTGTGGGCCGGTTCGGGCTGTGGATGTCGGGTGGGTGGGGTTGGGGGTCGGCTCAGGGTGGGGGCCGGTCCCCAGGGTTGCGGCGCAGGCGGCACGTGGCTCCGGGCTCGGCGCCCCAGGCTGGCGGGGCTCGGCCCCCAGGGTGGTCGGGGCACCGTGGTGGCGCCCCGACCACCAGCGGCGTCCGGTGGCCCCTTCGGGGCCCCTTCCGGGGGTCAGGGTTGGCGGGCCGGGGTGTTGCCCAGTTCTACTGCGGCGCAGCGCCAGCGGAGGTCGGGGCCCTGTTCCAGGCGGAAGGCCATGGCCCGGACCTGTTCGCCCGCCGCGATGCTCGCGCAGGCCTCGACCACGCCGGGGGCCGGCTGGGCGCCTCGGCACATGCGGATCACCGGTCGGGCGCCGCGGCTCCTGAGCGGGGTGGCGGGGGCCAGTTCGGCGAGTTGGTCGTAGGCCTCCCCGATGGTGTGGCCGAGCATCCAGTGGACGGGGCGCTGGCCGCTGAGGACGGCCAGGAGGCGTTCCGCGAACCACTGGTGGGGGCGGACGCGCCGGGGCGTCCGGAGGCGTTGCGGGGGTACGGTCTCGGGCCTGCGTGCGTCGTGCCGTCCGGCGGGCCGGGTCCTGTTCGTGGTCACTGCTCATCGCCCCCGTGCTTCAGAGGCCCGGCATCTACCGGGCGGTAACTTCTGCTGTGGATCTTCTACGGGGCGGCGGAGGCCCCCGCAAGCGTCCGAGGAGCCGGGAGAGGGGGCCCGGAATTCACCTATCCGGGTGGCGGACCCGGTCAGGGAAGGGGAGCGGGGCCGGGGCGGACAGGGTGAGCAGCGGTTGCCGGGTGGACGGGGCGGGGCCCGTGCAGGTAACCCCAAAGGGGGACGCCGCACGTATCCTGAGGGCGTCTCCGACTACGAAAGCGGCCAAGCCATGCGCGTGTACGTCCCTCTGACCCTCTCCGGTCTCGCAGCGGCGCACAGGGCGGGCGAGCTGGGCCCCGGCCCGCGCACCGCGTACGCGGTGACCCCCGGACTGCGTGAGTGGTACGTCTCCGACGACATCGAGGAGCTGGAGTACGCGGCGCTCAACCGGGCCGCGTCCGCTTCGCTGCGGATGATCGCCGGGGACCCCGGTGCCACCCGCCGTCGCGTCGTCGTCGCGGTCGATGTGCCGGACGGGGCCGCGGTCGCCGACCCGGACCACATCCTGGACGCCTCTTCGCTCGGTGAGGTCACGATCGCCTCAGCGGTGGCGCTGGCGAAGGCGGCCGCGGTGCACATCGACTCGGACGAGGCGGACAAGGACGTCACGGCGGCCGCGGCCGCGCTGGGGGCGGCGGACCTCGGTGACGACGACGCGCAGTTCACCGTGGACGGGGCGGAGGACCACGAGCTGCTGTGGTTCGGCGTCCAGGAGATCCCGAACCTGATCGGCTGACGGCGGAGCGGGGCGGCCCGAGCGGCCCCGTGCGGCGGCCGCCGCACCGGTTGTCAGTGGCGGCGGGTATTTTTCTTGGCATGGGGACGCAGGGGAAGTACCGCACACATCTGGTCTGGGACTGGAACGGCACACTGCTCGACGACAACATCGCGGTCGTCGGCGCGACGAACGCCGCGTTCGGCGAGGTCGGCGTGGCGCCGATCAGCCTGGACCAGTACCGGGAGACGTACTGCATCCCGATACCCCGCTTCTACGAACGGCTGATGGGCCGGCTGCCCACCGAGGCCGAGTGGGACGTGATGGACCTCGCCTTCCACCGTCACTACACCGAGCAGCGCGAGGGCTGCGGGCTGACGGAGGGGGCCGCGGAGCTGCTCGCGCAGTGGCAGCAGGCCGGCCGGAGCCAGTCCCTGCTGAGCATGTACGGGCACGACGAGCTGGTCCCCGTGGTGCGGGGTTACGGCATCGAGTCGCACTTCGTGCGCGTCGACGGCCGCACCGGGCGCTCCGGCGGCAGCAAGGCGCAGCACATGGAGCGGCATTTCGCGGCGCTGGACGGGATATCCCCGGAGCACGCGGTGATCATCGGTGACGCGGTGGACGACGCGGTGGCAGCCGCCCACGTCGGCGCGCGGGCGGTGCTCTACACGGGCGGTTCGCACAGCCGGTCCAGCCTGGAGGCGGCCGGGGTGCCCGTCGTCGACACCCTGGCCGAAGCGGCGGCGCTCGCCCAGCAACTGGGCCGGTAGGGGCAGGCGGCCCATGGCGGTCGGCCGCGCAGCCGCGCCCAGCGCAGCCGCGCCACCATGCCCCGCGCCGCCGTGCCCCGCTACTGCCCGGTGCTCAGGTGACCGGTGCCTTCGTGCGGAGCACGGTCAGGAATTCGCGCATCCAGGCCGAGTGGTCGGGCCAGGCGCGGGACGAGACCAGGGTGCCGTCCACCACGACCTCGGTGTCCTGGAAGGCGGCCCCGGCCGACTCCATGTCCGGCTCCAGCGCGGGATAGGCCGTGACGCGGCGGTTCTTCAGCGCGCCGGCCGCGGCCGTCATCAGCGGGCCGTGGCAGATCTGGGCCACCGGGCGGTCCGTGTCGAAGAACGCCGTGAGGATCTTGCGCAGGTCGGCGTCGTTGCGGAGGTACTCGGGGGCGCGGCCGCCCGGGACGACCAGGGCCACGTAGTCGGCCGGGTCGACCTCGGCGAAGGCCAGGTCGGCGGGCCAGGTGTAGCCGGGCTTCTCCGTGTACGTGTCGAAGCCGGGCTCGAAGTCGTGGACCACGAAGCGGAGCGTCTTGCGGGAGGGAGCGGCGATGTGGACGTCGTAACCCTCCTCGCGCAGCCGCTGGTACGGATAGAGGACTTCGAGGGACTCGGCGGCGTCGCCGGTGACGATCAGGATCTTCGGTGCCATGGCGGGGCTCCCCACGGTTCGTCGGCCTGTTGCGGTTACCAGAGTGCGTCGGCACGGCGCGACGCGCTGTCCAGAGTGTCAAAGTTCGGGGCTTTCTTTGTACACATACGGCTCGTGACGGTCACCGGGGCGGGCGAGATAGCCTGGACCCCGTGATCAGCGCGATACGCCTCGGGGGCAGCGAAGCCCCCGGCCTGCGCCCGGAGTGCCACAGCACCCGGGCCCTGACTGATCCCCTCAGCCCGGCCCGACGGCCAAAAAAGGCCAATAAGGTCCCGGGCGTCTCTCATTGCGGCATAGCGTCGACTCAGACCGGAAACCCCGTGTCGTGGCGGTACGTCGTCTTTTTCACCTACGTCACGCAACGGCGCGCGACAGGAGCCAGAGGACATGCAGACCAAGCTGGACGAAGCCAAGGCCGAGCTGCTCGCACGGGCCGCCAAGGTAGCTGACAACAGTCCGGGCGGTGGTGTCGGTGGCCCGGGGAGTACCCCCCGGGTGCACGTCGCTGCCACCGGGGCCGACAACGGCAACGGGGCCGGGCAGGAGCGTCCGGGCCAGGACGTGCTGCTCGCCTATCTCCAGCGCTACTACCTCCACACCGCTCCGGAGGACATCGGCGGCCGCGACCCCGTCGACGTCTTCGGCGCCGCCTCCTCCCACTACCGGCTGGCGGAGAACCGCCCGCAGGGCACGGCGAACGTCCGGGTGCACACCCCGACCGTCGAGGAGAACGGCTGGACCTGCAGCCACACCGTCGTCGAGGTCGTCACCGACGACATGCCGTTCCTGGTCGACTCCGTCACCAACGAGCTGTCCCGCCAGGGGCGCGGCATCCACGTCGTGATCCACCCGCAGGTCATCGTCCGACGCGATGTGGCCGGCAAGCTGATCGAGGTCCTCACCGACGGCGCGGGCGTCTCGACCGGCGCGCAGAACGGGCGCAAGAACGCCAAGGGAGCGAAGGACGCCAAGGCCGAGCTCCCGCACGACGCGCTCGTCGAGTCCTGGATCCACGTCGAGATCGACCGCGAGTCCGACCGCGCCGACCTCAAGCAGATCCAGGCCGACCTGCTGCGCGTCCTGTCCGACGTACGGGAGACCGTCGAGGACTGGGAGAAGATGCGGGACGCCGCGCTGCGCATCGCCGACGACCTGCCCGGCGAGCCGCTCGACGACCTCGCCGACGACGAGGTGAACGAGGCCAGGGAGCTGCTGCGCTGGCTCGCCGCCGACCACTTCACCTTCCTCGGCTACCGCGAGTACGAGCTCAGGGACTCCGACGCGCTGACCGCCGTTCCCGGCACCGGCCTCGGCATCCTGCGCTCCGACCCGCACCACACCGAGAACGAGGCCCACCCGGTCAGCCCCTCCTTCGACCGGCTGCCCGCCGACGCCCGCGCCAAGGCCCGCGAACACAAGCTCCTCATCCTCACCAAGGCCAACAGCCGGGCGACCGTGCACCGCCCCAGCTACCTCGACTACGTCGGCGTGAAGAAGTTCGACGCCGAGGGCAACGTCATCGGTGAGCGCCGCTTCCTCGGACTGTTCTCGTCCGCCGCCTACACCGAGTCCGTGCGCCGGGTGCCGGTCGTCCGCCGCAAGGTCGCCGAGGTGCTGGAGGGCGCGGGCTTCACGTACAACAGCCACGACGGCCGCGACCTGCTCCAGATCCTGGAGACGTACCCGCGCGACGAGCTGTTCCAGACGCCGCCCGACCAGCTGCGCTCCGTCGTCACCTCGGTGCTCTACCTCCAGGAGCGGCGCCGGCTCCGGCTCTACCTGCGCCAGGACGAGTACGGGCGCTACTACTCCGCGATCGTCTACCTGCCGCGCGACCGCTACACCACCGGTGTGCGCCTCCGGCTGATCGACATCCTCAAGGAGGAGCTGAACGGCACCAGCGTCGACTTCACGGCCTGGAACACCGAGTCGATCCTGTCCAGGCTGCACTTCGTCGTGCGGGTCGCCCCCGGCAGCGAGCTGCCCACCCTCACCGACGCCGAGGCCGACCGCATCGAGGCCCGGCTCGTCGAGGCCGCCCGCTCCTGGGCCGACGGATTCCAGGAAGCGCTGAACGCCGAGTGCGGCGAGGAGCGCGCCGCCGAGCTGCTGCGCAACTACGGGCACTCGTTCCCCGAGGGCTACAAGGCCGACCACTCGGCGCGTGCCGCCGTGGCCGACCTGGTCCGCCTCGAAGCCCTCAAGGAGCACGAGCGGGACTTCGCCCTCAGCCTGTACGAGCCGGTCGGCGCCGCCCCCGGCGAGCGCCGCTTCAAGATCTACCGGACCGGTGAGCAGGTCTCCCTCTCCGCCGTTCTCCCGGCGCTCCAGCGCCTCGGCGTCGAGGTCGTCGACGAGCGTCCGTACGAGCTGCGCTGCGCGGACCGTACCCACGCCTGGATCTACGACTTCGGGCTGCGGATGCCGCATGCCACGGGCAACGGCAGCTACCTGGCCGACGACGCCCGCGAGCGGTTCCAGGAGGCCTTCGCCGCCGTGTGGACCGGTGAGGCCGAGAACGACGGCTTCAACGCGCTGGTGCTGAGCGCCGGTCTGAACTGGCGGCAGGCGATGGTGCTGCGCGCCTACGCGAAGTACCTGCGCCAGGCCGGATCGACGTTCAGCCAGGACTACATGGAGAGCACTCTCCAGAACAACGTGCACACCACCCGGCTGCTGGTCTCGCTCTTCGAGGCCCGGATGTCGCCGGAGCGCCAGAGCGCGGGCACGGAGCTGACCGACGGGCTCCTCGAAGAGCTCGACGGGGCCCTGGACCAGGTCGCCTCGCTCGACGAGGACCGGATCCTGCGGTCCTTCCTCACCGTCATCAAGGCCACCCTGCGCACCAACTTCTTCCAGAACGCGAGCGAGGAGGGCGACAAGGGGGGCCGGCGCACGGACAGCGGTCTGCCGCACAACTACGTGTCGATGAAGTTCGACCCGCAGTCCATCCCGGACCTCCCGGCCCCGCGCCCGGCGTTCGAGATCTGGGTCTACTCGCCCCGGGTCGAGGGCGTCCACCTGCGGTTCGGCAAGGTCGCCCGCGGCGGTCTGCGCTGGTCCGACCGGCGCGAGGACTTCCGTACCGAGATCCTCGGCCTGGTCAAGGCGCAGATGGTGAAGAACACCGTCATCGTGCCGGTGGGTGCCAAGGGCGGCTTCGTCGCCAAGCAGCTCCCCGACCCGGCCGTCGACCGCGACGCCTGGCTGGCCGAGGGCATCGCCTCGTACCGCACCTTCATCTCGGCGCTGCTCGACATCACCGACAACATGGTGACCGGCGAGGTCGTGCCCCCCAAGGACGTCGTCCGGCACGACGAGGACGACACCTACCTCGTCGTCGCCGCCGACAAGGGCACCGCGAAGTTCTCCGACATCGCCAACGAGGTCGCCGTCGACTACGGCTTCTGGCTGGGCGACGCGTTCGCCTCCGGCGGCTCCGCCGGCTACGACCACAAGGGCATGGGCATCACCGCCCGGGGCGCCTGGGAGTCCGTCAAGCGGCACTTCCGGGAGCTCGGCCACGACACCCAGAGCGAGGACTTCACCGTCGTCGGTGTCGGTGACATGTCGGGTGACGTGTTCGGCAACGGGATGCTGCTCTCCGAGCACATCCGGCTCGTCGCGGCCTTCGACCACCGGCACATCTTCATCGACCCGAAGCCGGACGCCGCGATCGCGTACGCCGAGCGGCGCCGCCTCTTCGACCTGCCGCGCAGCTCCTGGGCCGACTACAAGAAGGAACTGATCTCCGCGGGCGGCGGCATCCACCCGCGCAGCGCCAAGTCGATCCCGGTCAACGCGCACGTCCGCGAGGCGCTCGGCATCGAGTCGGGGGTCACCAAGATGACGCCCGCCGACCTGATGCAGGCGATCCTCAGGGCCCGCGTCGATCTGCTGTGGAACGGCGGCATCGGTACGTACATCAAGTCCTCCACCGAGTCGAACGCGGACGTCGGCGACAAGGCCAACGACGCGATCCGCGTCAACGGCGAGGACCTGCGGGCCAGGGTCGTCGGCGAGGGCGGCAACCTCGGCGCCACCCAGCTCGGCCGGATCGAGTTCGCCCGCACCGGCGGCCGGATCAACACCGACGCGATCGACAACAGCGCCGGTGTGGACACCTCCGACCACGAGGTGAACATCAAGATCCTGCTCAACGGCCTGGTGCGGGACGGCGACATGACCGTCAAGCAGCGCAACAAGCTGCTGGCCGAGATGACCGAGGAGATCGGTCATCTGGTGCTGCGCAACAACTACGCGCAGAACACGGCGCTCGCCAACGCCGTCGCGCAGGCGCCCTCACTGCTCCACGCCCACCAGCGCTTCATGCGCCGGCTGGGCCGCGACGGCCATCTCGACCGGGGGCTGGAGTTCCTGCCCACCGACCGGCAGATCCGCGAGCTGCTGAGCGCCGGCAAGGGGCTCAGCCAGCCCGAGCTGGCGGTGCTGCTGGCCTACACGAAGATCACGGCGGCGCAGGAGCTCATCGGGACCAGCCTGCCGGACGACGCGTACCTGCAGAAGCTGCTGCACGCCTACTTCCCGCGGCAACTGCGCGAGCGGTTCCCCGAGGCGGTCGACGCGCACGCGCTGCGGCGCGAGATCATCACCACGGTGCTGGTCAACGACACCGTGAACAGCGGCGGTTCGACCTTCCTGCACCGGCTCAGGGAAGAGACCGGCGCCTCGATCGAGGAGATCGTGCGGGCGCAGGTCGCGGCCCGCGAGATCTTCGGGCTCGGCAGGGTGTGGGACGCCGTGGAGGCGCTCGACAACCGGGTGTCCGCCGATGTGCAGACGCGGATCAGGCTGCACTCGCGGCGCCTCGTCGAGCGCGGTTCGCGCTGGCTGCTCGGCAACCGGCCGCAGCCGCTGGAGATCGCCGGGACGATCGACTTCTTCCGTACCGGTGTCGAGCAGGTCTGGGCCGAGCTGCCCAAGATGCTGATGGGCGCCGATCAGGAGTGGTACCAGTCGATCCTGGACGAGCTCACGGAGGCGGGTGTCCCGGACGAGCTGGCGCAACGCGTCGCCGGATTCTCGTCCGCCTTCCCGGCGCTCGACATCGTGGCGATCGCGGACCGTACGGGGAAGGACCCGCTGGCCGTCGCCGAGGTGTACTACGACCTCGCCGACCGGCTGTCCATCACCCAGCTGATGGACCGGATCATCGAGCTGCCGCGGGCCGACCGCTGGCAGTCGATGGCCCGTGCCTCCATCCGCGAGGACCTGTACGCCGCGCACGCGGCGCTCACGGGTGACGTGCTGAGCGTGGGCAACGGCGCGTCCACGCCGCAGGAGCGGTTCGAGGCGTGGGAGGAGAAGAACGCGGCGATCCTGACGCGGTCGCGCTCCACGCTGGAGGAGATCCAGGGGTCGGACGCCTTCGACCTGGCGAATCTGTCGGTGGCGATGCGGACGATGCGGACCCTGCTGCGTACGCACGTGTAGCGGGTGAGGGGTGGGGCGGCCGCCGGGTGTCCCCGGTGGCCGCCCCACCCCTCGATCGTCAGTCGCGCCCGAGATGCCGCCCCCGCCCCGGGGGCGGTTATTTCTTGCCGGTGAACTTCTCGTAGGCGGCGACCACTTCCTTCGCCGGGCCGTCCATGCGCAGCGTTCCCGACTCCAGCCAGATCGCCCGGTCACAGGTCTCGGTGATCGACTTGTTGTGGTGGCTGACCAGGAAGACCGTGCCGGCCTGCTGGCGCAGTTCGATGATCCGGTCCTTGCTGCGGCGCTGGAACTTGGCGTCGCCGGTGGACAGGGCCTCGTCGATCAGCAGCACGTCGTGGTTCTTGGCCGCGGCGATCGAGAAGCGCAGCCGGGCGCCCATGCCGGAGGAGTACGTGCGCATCGGCAGGGTGATGAAGTCGCCCTTCTCGTTGATGCCGGAGAAGTCGACGATGTCCGCGTAGCGCTCGCGGATCTCGTCGCGGCTCATGCCCATGGCGAGTCCGCCGAGGACGACGTTGCGCTCGCCGGTCAGATCGCTCATCAGCGCCGCGTTCACCCCGAGCAGCGAGGGCTGGCCCTGGGTGTGGACGCGGCCCTTCGTGGCGGGCAGCAGACCGGCGATGGCCTTCAGCAGCGTCGACTTCCCCGAGCCGTTGGAGCCGATCAGGCCGATCGCCTCCCCCTTGTACGCGGCGAAGCTGACCCCCTTCACTGCGTGCACCTCGCGCACCCCGGGGGACTGGCGGCGCGAGGCGAGCCGGCTGAGGGCCGAGGTGGCGCTGCCCTTGCCGGTGCGGGCGCCGTTGACCTTGTACGTGATGTGGACGTCGTCGACGACGACCGTCGGTACTCCGGGCGATGTGCTCTCAGCCACGTCCGTAACTCTCCTCGGCCTGCCAGAAGTAGATGAACCCGCCGACGCCGCACACCAGGGCCCAGCCCGCGGCGATGGCCCACACGTGCGGGGGGAGCTGTCTGCCGTCGAAGCTGTCGATGAGCGCGAACCGCGTCAGGTTGATGAAGACGGCGGCCGGATTGACCTCCAGCGCCAGCTTCACCAGGTGCGGGACCCGGTCGCCCTGGAGCATCGTGCCGACGCTCCACATGACGCCCGACGCGTACATCCAGGTGCGCAGGACGAACGGCGTCAGCTGCGCGATGTCCGGGGTCCGCGCGGCGAGGCGCGCCATGACCATCGAGATGCCGGTGTTGAACACGGCCTGCAGCGCCAGGGCCGGCACCGCCAGCAGCCAGGAGGGCTGCGGGTACTGGCCGAACACCAGCAGGATCAGCACCAGGGCGCCCAGTGAGAAGAGGAGCTGCTGGAGCTGTTGCAGGGCCAGCGCGATCGGCAGCGAGGCGCGCGGGAAGTGCAGGGCGCGGACGAGCCCGATGTTGCCGCTGATCGCGCGGGTCCCCGCGGTGATCGAGCTGCTGGTGAAGGTCCAGATGAAGACGCCGGTGACCAGGAACGGGACGTAGTCCGGGACGCCGTGCTTCGTCTTCATCAGGACGCCGAAGATGAAGTAGTAGACCGTCGCGTTGAGCAGCGGGGTCATGATCTGCCAGATCTGGCCGAGTTTCGCCTGGCTGTACTGGGCGGTGAGCTTGGCGGTGGCGAACGCCGTGATGAAGTGCCGCCGTCCCCACAGCTCCCGGACGTACGCGGGGAGGGACGGCCTCGCCCCGCTCACGGTCAGCCCGTGCCGGGCGGCGAGGGCGGCGAGTTCTCCCGGTGCGTACGGGGGCGGGAGCAGGGGCGGCGGCGTGTCCACCGGGGCCGCCGGGGCTGTTGTCTGGCTCACCACGATCGCTTTCGTCGGGGGGCAGGAACACACATGAGCGACGGGACGGAACCGTATCGTCGCAACGCCGAGGGTAGGACGCTTCGACGTCGCAACGCAACCGTTTCGTCGTCGCGGACTATGATTCGGGCCATGACCACCGACCCGGGAAGCCGCCGCCGTGTCCCCGCCGGAGCCGCCGTGCTGCGCGAGGACGTGACCGATGCGATCCGCAGCGCGGTCTTCGAGGAACTGGCCGCGGTCGGCTTCGCCCGGATGTCCATCGAGGGAATCGCCCGGCGCGCGGGCGTCGGCAAGACCGCGGTCTACCGCCGCTGGAAGTCCAAACTGCACCTGGTCCTCGACCTGGTCTCCGCCGTCGCGGTGCAGGGCATGCCCGCCCCGGCCACCGGTTCGCTGTACGGGGACGTCCGCGCCGTGCTCGAACTGGCCGCCTACGCCCTGCGCCACCCGCTGGCCTCCCAGGTCATCCCTGACCTGCTCGTCGAGGCGGCCCGCAACCCGGAGATCTCCGCCACCATCAAGGCCGCCCTGCTCGACCCGCAGCTGGGCATCGCCGCCGTCGTCGTACGGGACGCCGTGGCGCGCGGGGAACTGCCGGAGGGCAGCGACCCCGACCGCGCCCTCGACCTGATCGTCGGCCCGCTGTACTGGCGCCTCGCGGTGGTCAGGGGCGAGCTGCCCGCCGGGTACCTGGACGACCTGGCGGCCTCTGCCGTGGCCGCGCTCACCCGCTGACCGGGATGAGGAACCGGCCCCGCGTGCTCTGCGTCTTCTCCTGTGGCAGACCGGGTGGTCCCGCGTGTGTCCGCCCCCGGTTGCGCTTCGGGCCGGGGTGTGAGTGTGCTTTTAGGAGCCGCCGGTCCATCGGATAGTCTGGTGGACGGGCCGCCCACCGGGCCTCCCGGAGCATGCGCCACACCGTGTTCCCGGGCCGTCCGGGCGAAGCCCCGGGCACTGCCGTCACCGCCGAGGACGAACCCCTGGACCGGAACGGCTTTGCCCACGGGGCGAGCACGGTGCAGGCGTAGTCACTCGTTCGGGACCGTAACCGGTGACCCCCGACCGTTCACACGGTTGAGCCATACGGACAGCCAGGCCCCCGATGAACGGACGTGCTCAACATGCCGCCACGGCTCAGTGTCGTTGTCCCCGTCTATAACGTGGAACTCTTCCTGACGGACTGCCTGAAGTCCCTCGCGGAGCAGACCATGACCGACCTCGAGGTGGTGATGGTCGACGACGGGTCCACCGACGGCAGTGCCGCTCTGGCCGCCGAGTTCGCCGCGCGGGACGACCGCTTCCGGCTGGTGAGCCAGAAGAACGGCGGACTGGGGCACGCCCGCAACACCGGTGTCCGCAACTGCGACCCGGAGAGCCGTTACCTGGCCTTCGTCGACAGTGACGACATCATCCCGCCGAACGCGTACGAGCTGCTCGTCGGGGCGCTGGAGGAGACCGGCTCGGACCTCGCGTCCGGCAACGTGCTGCGGCTGCGCGCCGGCGGCAAGCTCCAGCAGTCGCCGATGTTCCGCAAGCCGATGGCCACGACCCGGCTGCGCACCCACGTCTCCCGCGACCTGGACCTCCTCGGCGACCGGATCGCCTGCAACAAGGTCTTCCGCCGCTCCTTCTGGGACAAGCACGAGTTCGCCTTCCCCGTCGGCGCGCTCTACGAGGACATTCCCGTCGTGCTGCCGGCCCACTTCCTGGCCGGCTCGGTCGACATCGTGAAGGACCCCGTCTATCACTGGCGGGACCGCCCCGGCTCGATCACCACCAGCCGGGCCGTCGTCCGCGGCGTCCGCGACCGGGTCGCGCACGTGCAGGGCGTCTCCACCTTCCTGGCGGAGAACCGCCCGGCCGCCGACAAGAACCACTACGAGGCCCACGCCCTCGCCAACGACCTCTGGTACTTCATGGAGGTCCTGCCCGACGGTGACGCGGAGTACCGCGAGGCCTTCCTCACGCACTGCAACGCCTTCATCGACCAGGTCGACCCGACGGTCCTGGACGGGCTCCCGCTGCGACTGCGCCTGATGTGGTACCTGGTGCGCGAGCACCGCATGGAGGACCTGCTGGCGCTGCTCGCCTACGACAAGCGCGAGCCCGGGGCCTTCGCCGTACGCGGCGTGCGCCGTCGGCAGGCCGAGTACCCGGTGCTGAAGCAGCCCGTGCCGGCCCAGGTGCTGCGCGTCGCCGACCGCGACCTCCCGCTGGCCGCCCGGCTGCGGGACGCGCAGTGGCGCGACGGCAAGCTGCACCTCAAGGGGTACGCCTACATCCGCAACCTGCCCGTCGCCTCGGGCCCCAGCGAGTTCCGGATCGGCTGGCTGCGGGCCGGCCGGCGCAACGTGGTGCCGCTGCGGCTGCGCAGGACCGACGAGCCGGAGGCCACCACGCGCTCCCGCCAGAGCCTGCACGACTACGACCGGGCGGGCTTCGAGGCCGTCATCGACCCGGCCAAGCTCCGCATCGCCGCCGACGGCAGCCCCAAGCAGCTCACCTGGCGCCTGGAGGTCGGCATCGCCAGGAACGGCCTGCTGCGCCGCTCCTTCCCCTCCGTCCGCGAGGCCTCCGTCGCACCGCCCGTGTACCGGCCCGACGGCGACCACCGGATCGTCCCGGCCTTCGACGGCGACAAGCTGGTGCTGCACGCGGAGCGGATCGACGCCCGGTTCGAGACCCACCGCGCGGGCGACACGGCCGGCACCGTCGTGGTGTCCGGCATGGTCCGCGACCGCCTCGCCGGCGGCGAGCTGCGGCTCGGCCTCACGCACAAGGCCACCGGCGCCGCGTACGACGTCCCCGTCACGGTGGGCGAGGGCACCGAGTCCTCCGCCGCCGGCTGGCGCCGCTTCACCGCGGAGCTCCCGCTCGCGGCCCTCGCCGAGGCCCGCCCCACGGCGGACGACACACCGAAGAGCCTCGGCTACAGCGTCCACTTGGTCGGACCCAAGGACCAGAAGACGCCGATCGACGTGCCCGGCCCCGTACTGCCCGGCCGCTACCTGCTCGGCGACGGCGCGGACGGCGTACGCCGCGAGCTCGCCTTCGTCACGAGCTCCCGCGGCAACCTGCTGATCAGCGACCGCACCGTGCAGCCCTCCGTCGAGCTGGCGAGCTGGACCGACGACGGGCTGCTGTTCCTGGAGGGCACGTTCCCCGAGGACTCGGAGCACCCCGTCGAGCTGGTGGTCCAGAACAGCGCCCACCGCGAGGAGGCGACGTTCCCGGTCACGTTCTCCGGCGACGACGACGCACGGCGCTTCCGGGCCGAACTGCGGCCCGACGCCGTCGAGGGGCCCGGCGGCCCGCTCCCGCTGGGTGAGGGCAACTGGTACTTCTTCCTCCGCGAGAAGGGCGCGGGCGACGAGAGCGGCGACATCGCGCTGCGCATCCCGGCCGCGGCCTTCCGCACCCTGCCCGCCACCCGCACGCTCTCCGGCCGCGACTACACCATCGAGCGGCGCTTCGGCGACCAGCTCCTGGTCGTCTCCGCCCCGGTGCTCTCCGCCGCGGAGCGCGGCCTGCGCGCCAAGAAGCTGCTGAGCGACTCCTACGCCGCCCAGCGCACCGCGCCGCTGCGCGAGGCCGCGCTGTACAGCAGCTTCGACGGCCGCCAGGTCTCCGACTCGCCGCGTGCGGTCTACGAGGAACTGGTGCTCAGGGGAGTCGAGCTGGAGCACCTGTGGGTGGTGCGCGACCAGCAGGCGATCGTCCCCGCGGGCGCCACCGCCGTGGAGCACGGCTCGGCCGCCTGGCACGAGGCGCTGGCCCGCAGCCGGCACATCGTCACCAACACCCAGCTGCCCGAGTGGTTCGTGCGGCGCGAGGACCAGACGGTCGTCCAGACCTGGCACGGCACCCCGCTCAAGCGCATCGGCCTGGAGCTCGCGGGCACGATCCAGGCGAACGCCGCCTACATCAACACGCTCAAGCAGCGCGCCGCGCAGTGGAGCTTCCTGGTCTCCCCGAACACCTTCTCCACCCCCGTCCTGCGCCGTTCCTTCGGTTTTGAGGGCGAGGTCCTGGAGTGCGGTTATCCCCGCAACGACCTCTTCCACGCCCCCGACCGGAGGAAGGTCGCCGAGGCGGTACGGGAGAGGCTCGGGATCCCGGAGGGCAAGCGGGTCGTGCTGTACGCGCCGACCTGGCGCGAGGACCAGCAGCTGGGCGGCGGGCGCTACTCGCTGGGCCTCCAGCTCGACCTGGCCGCGGCCGAACGCGAACTGGGCGCGGACACCGTCCTGCTGGTGCGCCGTCACTACATGGTCACCGACCGGCTCCCGGACAGCGGCACCGGATTCGTCCGCGACGTCTCGCGCTACCCGGACGTCGGCGATCTGATGCTGATCAGCGACGCGCTGGTCACCGACTACTCCTCGCTGATGTTCGACTTCGCCCAGACCGGCCGTCCGATGCTCTTCCACACCTACGACCTGGAGCACTACCGCGACACGCTGCGCGGATTCAGCTTCGACTTCGAGGCGCGTGCTCCCGGTCCACTGATCCCGGGCTCCGACGACCTGATCGACGCCCTGCGCGACCCTGTCCGGGCCATCGCGGGACACGCGGAAGCGTACGAGGCATTTCGGCGGGACTTCTGCGACCTGGACGACGGCCGGGCGACCGCCCGGGTGGTCGACCGGATGCTGTAGTCCTCGTCCCACGCGAAACCCCGCCCCCGCAGGGGCACACGTGCCCGGCCGGTACCCGTACCGGCCGGGCACCGGCGTGTGGTGAACCGCCGCACGGCACCGCGGTGAACGGAAATTGACGTACGGATTGTGCGAACTGGGTGAACCGTTCGAGTGATTCGGCATTCCGGGTGTTTGTCCAGACCCGCAGCGCATCCGAGCCGAACGCCCCATAAGTGTGTTGATCGGTGCGTCGCATAGCGTCGCCGGGTTGCTACGTTCTGTTTTCATGGGTATCCGGACGCGGTGCGAATCCTGGGACGTGCGACGCGCAAGAGCCGTTGTGCTCGTTGCCGCGGCCGTGGGCCTCGTGACTCGCATGGTCATCGCGGCGAATACGCCGGGCCCGACCGACGTACGCATCTTCGCGGGATTCGCCAAGGCGGTCACCGTGTACGGCCCCGTCCGGATCTACGAACACCCGCTGCCCGGCCTGCCCGTCTACAACCACCCGCCGCTCGCCGGCTGGATGCTGCTCGGCCTGAACGGTCTCTCCGAACTCGGAATGTCGTTCGCCACGCTCATCCGGTCACCCGCGTCGATCGCCGACTTCTGCTGCGCGGTTCTCGTGTTCGAGATCGTCCGGCGGCGTGCCGCCCAGGGCACGGCGGTCCTGTGCGGCATCGGAGTCGCCGTCAGCCCGGTACTCATCGCCACCTCCGGCTACCACGGCAACACCGACGCCGTCGCCATCGCGTTCGCCCTGGCCGCCGCCCATCTGCTGGCCGACCGGAAGTCGCCGCTGGCCGCGGGGGTGGCCGCGGCGCTCTCGATCAGCGTCAAGTTCATTCCGGTCGTGGTGATCCCGGCGCTGTTCGTCGCCGCGCTGCGCGGCGGCCGGCCGGCGGCGGTCCGCTTCGCCGCCGGGTTCGGCGCCCTGTTCGCCCTGGTGTGGGGGCCGGTCCTGGTGACCGTGCCGCAGCACCTCAGGGAGAACGTCCTGGAGTACGGGGGCGGCACCTACCGTCTCTGGGGGCTCGTCCGGTTCGCCGACGTCCTCGGGCTGCCGGAATCCGTCATCACCTTCATGCAGGGCGGCGGGCACTTCCTCTTCGTGCTCGTCTGCGCGGCCGCCGGGGTCTGGCTGGCCTGGCTGCGGCCCGCGCAGCTGCCCGGGGTCGTCGCCGCCACGCTGGGCCTGCTGCTGCTCCTGTCCACCGCCTCCGGTCTGCAGTACCTGACCTGGGCGGCCGCCGGAACGTTCGTTCTCGGGTTCTGGGAAGGGCTCGCCTACAGCTGCGTGGCCGGACTGACGGCCGTCCTCGGCTACGGCGGGCCCTCCGCCGTGCGCTGGAGCGAGCCGGTCCTGGAACTGGGCGCCGCCGGCTGGATCGTCCTGGCGGCCGGCCTCGTCACCGGCATCCGCCGGATCCTCGCGACCGAGCCCGGCACCCCCCGGAAGGCCCCCGCGGAGCGCACGCCGCTCACCTCCCCCCGCACCTCGCAGCCCTCCGGTTCCGCCGTCAACTGACCGCGCGCACCGGAGCCGCATCCCCCCACCGACCCGTTCCCGACCCCAGCACCGAGCGCAACTGGAGAACGCCCCGTGAAGGAAAGCCCGAGTCCCAGGATCGGCATCCTGGTGGTCGCGTACAACGCGGAGACAACGCTCGAGAAGACCCTCGACCGGATTCCGGAGGACTTCCGGTCCCGGATCGACGAGATCCTCATTCTCGACGACGCGAGTCATGACGCGACCTTCACCGCCGGCTGCCGATGGTCCCAGGCGGAGGGAATGCCGCGGACCGTGGTGATGCGGCACACCAAGAACCTCGGATACGGCGGAAACCAGAAGGCCGGATACGCGCTGGCCGCCGCACACGGCCTGGATATCGTCGTGCTGCTGCACGGCGACGGACAGTACGCCCCGGAACTCCTTCCGGACATGGTCGCCCCGATCGAACGCGGCGAATGCGAAGCGGTGTTCGGATCGCGGATGATGAAATCCGGCAACGCCCTCAAGGGCGGTATGCCGATGTACAAATGGCTCGGCAACCGCATTCTCACCCGGCTGGAGAACAGCCTCCTCGGTTCGCGGCTGACCGAGTTCCACTCCGGGTACCGCGCCTACAGCGTCGAGGCGCTGAAGAGGCTGCCGATCGACCGGAACACCGACGCCTTCGACTTCGACACCCAGATCATCGTCCAGCTGCTCGACGCGGGAATGCGGATCAAGGAGATCCCCGTGCCCACGTACTACGGTGACGAGATCTGCTACGTCAACGGCATGAAGTACGCGAAGGACGTCGTCAAGGACGTCCTCGAATACCGCCTGGCGGTCAAGGGGTTCGGCACCTGCGCCTGGATCCCGAAGCCCGTCGAGTACGCCTTCAAGGAGGGCGACGGCTCCTCGCACGCGGTCATCCTGGAGAAGATGCGGAAGCTGCCGCCCGGCCGGGTCCTGGACCTCGGCTGCTCCGGCGGTCTGTTCGCGGAGCGGCTGGAGGCACTCGGCCACGAGGTGACCGGTGTGGACTTCGTCGAGGTGCCCGGGGTGCGCGAGAAGTGCACGTACTTCCACCTCGCCAACCTGGAGGAGGGCCTGCCGCCCGAGGTCGGCGTCGACTTCGACTACGTCGTCGCCGGGGACGTCATCGAGCACCTCTCCCGCCCCGAGCGGGTGCTCACCGAGGTCGCCACCGTGCTGCGGCCGGGCGGCCGGGTGCTGCTGTCCGTGCCGAACTTCAGCCACTGGTACTCACGGATGCGGGTCGCGATCGGAGCATTCGACTACGACCGCCGCGGCATCCTCGACGAGACGCATCTGCGCTTCTTCACCCGGGCCAGTCTGCGCCGCACGGTGCGCGACGCGGGGTACGACGTCCTGGACATCGCCTCGACGGGGGCGCCGTTCTGGTCGCTGCTCGGCCGGGGCCCGCTCGCCGCGGTACTCGGCGGGCTGTCGAGGCTGCTGACCCGGATCCGGCCGACGCTGTTCGGCTATCAGCACGTCGCACTGCTCACCCCGCATGCGGCCGAGACGATCATCGCTGGAGAGCACGTCGATGTACAGGACATCCTCAACCGACAGTACGTCCCCGCCGACCGGGTCGGCGTCTGAGGCGACCGTTCCCCCGCCCACCGCCGCCCACGCGTCCGAGAACCCGGCCGCCGCCCTCAGGAGCAAGGTCTTGTCCCTCCCCAGTCTGATGCTGCTGCTGTTCGCCGTGTTCTCGTCCGCGGGCGGCCAGATCATGCTCAAGCACGGGATGAAGGGCGCCGCGGCCGCCGCCGGGGAGCACGGTGGCTCCGTCGCCCTGCGGGCCGCCACCAGCCCCTGGGTGGTGGTCGGGCTGGTGATCTTCGCGGTCTCCGCCCTCGCCTGGATGTCCACCCTGGCCAAGGTGCCGCTCTCCATCGCGTACCCGTTCAACGCGCTCGGCTATCTGCTGATCGTGCTGGCCGGGGCGACGGTGCTGCACGAGCGGACCTCGATGTGGACCTGGGGCGGCTCGCTGCTCGTGGTCGTCGGCCTGGCCACGGTCATGGCGGGCCAGCAACGCTGAGCCCGCGCGCGGGCCGTCACGCCGAGGGGCCCGTCACCGGAACGTTCCGGTGACGGGCCCCTCGGCGCGAACAGGCGGATCAGACGGTCCCGGAGGCCTGGGGCTCCTCGCCCAGCAGGACCCGGCGCACCACGCGCTCCGCGGCGCGGCCGTCGTCGTACGGGCAGAACCGCTCGCGGAACGCCTTCAGCAGCGCCTCGTTCGCGGGACTGTCCCAGCTGCCGTCGGTGAACGCCAGGGCCAGCTCGTCCGTGGTCGTCGCGACGGCACCCGGGGTCTCGCCGGGCTTGCCGGAGAGCAGGTCGAAGACCACACCGCGGACGGTGCGGTACGTCTCCCAGTCCGGGGCGTGCACCACGATCGGGCGGTTCAGATGGGCGTAGTCGAACATCACGGAGGAGTAGTCCGTGATCAGCGCGTCGGCGGCCAGGCAGAGGTCCTCGATCCGCGGGTGGTCGCTGACGTCGATGATCGACGGGTTCTCGGGCAGTCCGGCGCCGCCGTAGAAGTAGTGCGCGCGCACCATGACCACGGTGTCCGGGCCCACGGTCTCGCAGAACCGGGCCAGGTCGAGGCGGCTGGTGAAGCCGGCCTCGTAGTCGCGGTGGGTGGGCGCGTACAGCAGGGCGCGCTGTCCGGGGCGGATGCCGAGCCCCTCGCGGATCTTGTCGATCTGCTCCCGCGTAGCCGTCGCGAAGACGTCGTTGCGGGGATATCCCGTCTCCAGCGAGCGCGCGGCGCTCGGGTAGGCGCGGGACCACACCTCGGTCGAGTGCGGGTTGGCGGAGACGCTCCAGTCCCACCGGTCGACCCGCTTCAGCAGCCGGTCGAAGTTGAGCCCCTGGGCGGCCGCCGGATAGTTCTGCTGGTCCATGCCCATGATCTTCAGCGGGGTGCCGTGGTGCGTCATCACATGGATCTGGCCGGGGCGCTTGACCAGGTGGTCGGCGAAGTTGACGTTGTTGAAGAAGTACGTGGCGCGGGCCAGCACCGACCAGTAGCGGCGGGTGCCGGGCACCACGTAGTCGATGCCCTTCGGCAGCGAGTCCACCTGGTTCTTGGACACCACCCAGACCCCGTGCACATCGGGGGCCAGCTCCTGGGCCTTGCGGTAGATCGCCTCGGGGTTGCAGCTCACGCCGCGGTTCCAGTAGGCGGCGTAGACGGCGAGCTTCGGGTCCAGCGGAAGCTTGCGCTGCGCCTTGTAGTAGCGCGCGGTGAACGACTTCTTCGCCTTGGCGCGCGCCGTGCTGGGGGCCGTGCGCAGGCCCCGCCGGGTGGCGAGCGCGGTGTCGAGAGCGCCGAGCGCGGCGTACTTCCCGCCGCCCATCAGCTGCGGCCGGAGCCCCTTGGCGCCGCCGGGGAACGTGAAGCCGTCGGGGCGGTGGCCGCTGTGGAACGAGGCGACGGCGGTGACGTACTGCCTGCGGCGCTTCGTCACCGCGGGGTACGCGGACAGGAGCTCCTGGACGGCGCGGTCGAAGAGCAGCGCGCGCACGGGGTTCAGGGCGGGGCGCGCCTCGACGAAGGTCATCAGGTCGCCGTAGGCGTCGACCAGCTCCAGCGGCGTCGTGCCGGTCGTCGGCTCCGCCTCGTCCGCGAGACCGGGCAGGTAGCGCTGCTGGCGGTGCTCGACACAGGCGGTGCCCAGCGTGGCGACCGAACCGGCGACGGCGAGCGTCTTCAGCGCGTACATGCGCTCACCGTGCTGGCCGGGGCCGAAGGACAGGCTCTCGCTCTCGGCGAGGGTGCGGCGCACCGCCCGGTTCCAGGACACCGGCGCGATGTCGAGGAGGCCGGAGCGGGCGGCGAGGGTGTGCGGGCCCGCTGGCATGGCGCTCAGCAGCTCCAGCGACCGGGTCATCCGGGTCTTGCCGCGGAACGGGCGCTTGCGGTGGCCGAAGACCAGCACATCGGGATCGTCGGTGGAGTCCAGCCGGTCCGCGATCTCCTGCAGCGCGCCCGGCAGGTAGACGTAGTGGCCCTCGAGGAAGAGGAGGTAGTCCCCGGTGGCCCGCTCGGCCCCGGCGTTGCGCCGGCCGTGGGCTCCGGAGCCCTCGGGCAGGTGGATCGCCTGGACCCGGCTGTCGCGGGCGGCGAACTCGTCCAGCACCAGTCCGGAACCGTCCGGAGCACCGTCATCCACACCGATGACCTCGATGTCCGTGAACGACTGCGAGAGCACCGACTCCAGGCACTCGCGCAGACTTCCCCGGGCGCGGCGGACGGGGATGATGACACTCAGCCGGGGCATACAGACTCTTTCTCGGACTGTGCGTACTGGGGCGCACACAGATTACTGCGGAGCGCTCAGCAGAACGGGCAGGGGGCTGACAACGGTGCGACGGTCGGGGAGGCGGGCAGGTCGGGCCCCGGTGGGGGCGGCCGGCCGGCCGTGCCATCCGATCGATGGATACGGACGCGGATATCCCGGCCGGAACCGGCAGACACAACACTCTGCCGTCGATGTGGTCGACCGCGCGGCTGATGAAGGCCCCACTTATCATACTACCCACGCCCTTAAGCGAACCTTGGACATCCGGGGGTGCGCGGGACGGTGGCTCCCGGGCACGCGGACGGGGCAGTCCATGGTCGCTGACCGGACTGCCCCGTGTTGACGCGCATGACCCCGGGGGCGTGGATCGCGCCCCGGCGGCTACTTGACCGCGCCCGCCATGACGCCGGAGACGAACTGGCGCTGGAAGGCGAAGAACACCGCGAGCGGGATCACCATCGACACGAAGGCGCCGGGCGCCAGGACGTCGATGTTGTTGCCGAACTGCCGTACCTGCTGCTGGAGTGCGACCGTGATCGGCGGCGAACCGGAGTCCGCGAAGATCAGTGCGACCAGCATGTCGTTCCACACCCAGAGGAACTGGAAGATCCCGAGCGAGGCGATGGCGGGACCGCCGAGCGGCATCACGACCCGGGTGAAGAGCCGGATCTCACCCGCCCCGTCGAGCCGGGCCGCCTCCAGCAGCTCCCGCGGGATCTCCGCGAAGAAGTTGCGCAACAGGAAGATCGCGAAGGGCAGGCCGAACGCGGTGTGGAAGATGATCACGCCGAAGGTCGTCTCGAAGATGCCGACCGCGCCGAACAGCTTGGAGACCGGGATCAGCGCGACCTGCACCGGGACCACCAGGAGCCCCACCACCACCAGGAACCACCAGTCGCGGCCGGGGAACTCCATCCAGGCGAAGGCGTATCCGGCGAGTGAGCCGATCACCACGACCAGGACGGTCGACGGAACGGTGATCATGATGGTGCTGAACAGCGAATCGGTGATCGTCGAATTGTCCAGCAGCCGGGAGTAGTTGTCGAAGGTCAGCTGGGACGGGACGGTGAAGACCTTCCACCAGCCGGTCGCCGCGATCCTGTCCGGGCTGCGCAGCGAGGACAGCAGCAGCCCGATGGTGGGCATCAGCCAGAACAGCGCCACCAGGACCAGGACGACCCGCATCACGCCGCCGCCGGCCCGTGCCGCGATCCGGGCGCCGAGCGAGCGCCGGGCCTTCGGTACGCCGGTGTCCGGGGCGTCGTCCGCCCCGGCGGGCGGGGCCGTGGTCGAGGGTGTCGTCATCGGCGCCCCTCCTTCCTGATTCGCCTGATGTTGAAGAGCATCACCGGAACCACCAGCAACAGCAGGAGTACGGCGATGGCGCTGCCGATCCCCAGGTCCGCGTCCGTGCCGAACGAGGACCGGTAGAGCTGGAGCGCCAGTACGTTCGCGTCGTCCTGCGAGGAGCCCGGCGCGATGATGAAGACCAGGTCGAAGACCTTCAGGACGTTGATCATCAGCGTCACCAGCACCACCGCGAGGACCGGGGCGAGCATCGGCACCGTGATCCGGCGGAACACCTGCCACTCGTTGGCCCCGTCGACCCGGGCCGCTTCGAGGAGTTCGCGCGGCAGGCCCGCCAGGCCGGCCGCGATCAGCACCATGGCGAAGCCCGCCCACATCCAGACGTAGCTGCCGATGATGCCCGGGGTCACGAGGGTCGGACCGAGCCAGTCGACCCCGTTGTACGGCTCCTTGAAGTTGGACTCCGGGAGCCGGAGTTCGGCCCCGTCCGCCGCGGCGGGCAGGGTGAACGTGCCGTCGGCGCCCGCGGTGGCAGAGGCGACCACCTTGCCGTCCTTGACGGCCTCGACCTTGATGCCCTTGAGGCCGAGCTCCTTGGGGTCGATGACGTTGGGCTTGCCGCCGCCGCCCTGGGTGAAGTCCAGCCAGGCGGTGCCGGTGATCTTCCCGTCGTTCGCCGTCGCGGGGGCCCGTGCGGGCTTCGCGTCGGAGGGCATCTTCGCCGGCAGCACCCCGACCAGGGGCAGTTGGACCGGCTCCCCGGCCCGGACCGGCACCTTGGTCACGAAGGACCCGCCGCCGGCTGCCTTCAGCGGGTGGACGGGCAGCGGATGCGCCTTGGGGAAGCCCGCCGATTCGGAGAACGTGTCGTGCACGCCCACCCAGACGGCGTTGGCGACCCCGCGCTCCGGCGCCTGGTCGTAGACCAGCCGGAAGATGATGCCCGCGGCGAGCATCGAGATCGCCATCGGCATGAAGACGATCAGTTTGAACGCCGTGCCCCAGCGGATCCGTTCGGTCAGCACGGCGAAGATCAGGCCGAGGACGGTGGAGACGGTCGGCGCGAGGACGACCCAGATCGCGTTGTTCTTGATCGCGGTACGGATGGTGTCGTCGGAGAACAGCGCCTTGTAGTTGTCGAGTCCGGCGAAACCGGTCCCCGCCTGGTCGAAGAACGACCGGTAGACGGAGTACACGATCGGATACACGACGAGCGCGCCGAGCAGCACCAGCGCGGGCAGCAGGAAGAGCGCCGCGATGACCCTGCGGGTGCCGGTGACGCTCTTGCGGCTGGGCACCTTGCGGGCGGGCGGCTGCCCGGAGCCGGGCTTTCTGGGGGCGGGTACCGAGGTCCCGCCGCGGGCTTGGGTGTCGGCGGGGGGCGCCTCGTCGGCGCCCCCCGCTGCGGCTGTCGTCATCCCGTCAGCTCTTGTACGCCTTGGCCGCGTCGGACTCCAGTTTGGCCTGGGTCCCCGCGATGTCCTTCGGGCTCTTCAGGAAGTCCTGGAGGGTCTTCCACTCACCCTTGCCGGGCGTCCCGCCGAACGACTGCGGCGCCTGGTCGGACATGTCGAACCGGACGGCGTCCCCGGCGGAGATCAGCGCCTTCGCCATCGTGCGCTGCACCTCGTTCGGGTACGCGGCGGCGTCCAGGGCCTTGTTGGGCGAGATGAACCCGCCCTGCTCGGCCCAGATCCGCGCGGCGTCGGTGGAGGCCAGCCAGGTCAGCAGGGCCTGGGCGCCCTTGCTGTCCTTCAGGGCCACCGCCGCGTCCCCGCCGGTCACCACGGGCGACTCGGGGCCGACCGCGGGGAACGGGAACACCTTGGCGTCCGTACCGATCTTGGCCTTGGTCTGCGCGATGTTGACGCCGACGAAGTCACCCTCGAAGACCATCGCGCCCTTGGGCTGGTCACCGCCGCTGAAGGTCTGGGTGACCGAGGCCGGGAACTCCGTCTGGAGCGCGCCGTCGGCGCCGCCCGCGATCAGGGCGGGCTTCCCGAAGAGCTGCGCGAGCGTGGTCAGCGCGTCCTTGACGGACCCGTCCGTCCACTTGATCTTGTGCTGGGCCAGCTGGTCGTACTTCTCGGGACCCGCCTGGGAGAGGTAGATGTTCTCGAACCAGTCGGTGAGCGTCCAGCCGTCCGCGCCGGCGACCGAGACCGGGGTGACGCCCGAGGCGGACACCGTCTCCGCCGTCGCCAGGAAGTCCTTCCAGGTCTTCGGCTCCGACGCGCCCGCGTTCTCGAACGCCTTGGCGTTGTACCAGATCAGGGACTTGTTGGCGGCCTTGAAGTACACGCCGTACTGGGTGCCGTCCACCGCGCCCAGGTCCTGCCAGACCTTGGAGTAGTTCTTGGTCAGCTGGGCCTTCGCCTCGGCGCCGGCCGGCTTCGCCCACTTCTTCGCGACGGCCTGCTGGATCGCGCCGACCTGCGGGATCATCGCGACGTCCGGCGGCTGGCCGCCCGCGATCTTCGTACCGAGGAAGTTGACGATCGGGTCCTGCGCCGGGACGAAGGTGACCGTCGCCCCCGTGCGCTTCTCGAACTCCTTCAGGACCTTGACGAAGTTGGCCTGTTCCGGGCCGGTCCAGACCGCCGCGACGGAGATCTTCTCGCCGTTCAGTTTCGGCAGTACGACGCTGGACGCCTTGTCCTTGCTTCCTTCGGAGGCGCCTCCGTCGGTCTTGCCCTTTCCGCCGTCACCGTCGTCGCCGCAGCCGGTGAGGGCCAGTGCGCCGATGGCTGTGAAAACCATGGCGGCTCTGCGAATCCGAAGCGTTGTGCGCATCCGTGCCCCGTCTCTCCTGTGCGCTTGCACCGACCGGCACCGTCGGACCTCCGACGGTGCCGGTCATTCATTACTTGGTCGTGTGCGCACAGTCCTACGCCCGGCATCCGGGTGCCGCAATACCGATATCGGGCCCAACTCGCTGATCGTGATGGGCTCGTGACGTCAACTCATGGACGGTATCCGGAGATTGGGGACGACAGGCCGTAGCTCGGGCCTGTCGCCCCTTCAGTGGTGCGCGGGCGCGAGCGGCGCCAGCGGCGCGGCGTTCACCGAACGCGCCGCGCGCTCCAGCGCACTGGCCAGCAGCGCCAAGTCCGTCGGCCCGTTGCCCAGTTCGCGCACCGGGCGACGGGTGGGCGGGTCGCCCATCCGCTCCCACTCCAGCGGTACGACCGTGGGGCGCAGCGTCGCCGTGCGCGGAATGCGCCCCGTGACCCGGCCGCCCTGGAACGGCGTCACCCGCCCGTCCGGATGACCCAGCCGTCCGCGGCCCGGCGCCGGCTCGTCCGGCGAGGGCGGCACGACGGGCGGATCGAGCACCACCCGCAGCCGGGCCCCGCGGGCCAGGTCCGTGTCCTCCGTGCGGTCCGGGCGGGCGGACGTCGCGACCAGGTGGACGCCGAGCCTGCCGCCCTCCCTGGCCACCGCCTCCAGCGCCCTGACGACCGAACCCGCGGCCGGTCGGCCCGGACTGCCCAGCGCCGGGGCGATCAGCGCGTCGAAGTCGTCCACGAGCACGACGAGCCTGGGCAGCGGCGGGGGTCCCGGCTCCGGCGGCCGGGCCGCGGCGTGCCGCAGCTGCAGGGTGCCGCTCATCTGGGAGTCCACGTCGCCGCGCTGCTCGGCCGCGCTCGACGGCCACGGACCGCCCGGCCGCCCCGCAGCCCCGGACCGGCTGTGCCACTCGGCGAAGTCGAGCCCGCCGAGCAGTTCGGCCCGTCGTTTCACCTCGGCGCCCAGCGCCTGCGCGAACTCCCGCATCCTGACCGGATCGGAGGCCACCAGGTGCGAGAACACGTGCGGGAGTTCGGTGCAGGGACGCAGGCTCTCGCCGCGCTCGCCCCCGGCGCCGTCCACCAGCAGGATGCCGAGCCGGTCGGGCCGGGCGGCGGCCGCCAGCGACGCGGCGACCGCCCTCAGCAGTTCGGTACGTCCGCTGCCGCCCGGCCCCTCGATGAGGAGGTGCGGGCCCTCGTCGGCGAGATCCACACTCACCGGTCCCCGGGGCCCGGCCCCGAGCACCACGACGGGCCGCCCGGCGAAGGCGGCGCCCGCGTCGGCGGGGGCGGCCGGACGGGAACCGGTGTCCGCCGCCGCACCGCCGGGAGCGGAGCCGCGTGCGGCGACCCGGGGTGCGTCGCTCTGACGCGGCCCGCTGACCCGGTTCGAGGAACGCCCCGAACCGGCGGAGCGAAGGCTGTCGTTGTCCCGCAGATCGGCGGACACCTCCGCGGACCCGTACCGGGCACGGGTGTCGGAGCCGGGCAGGGTGCGGGAACTCGGCGTGTCCCCGGGCCCCCCGTCGTACCGCTGCCCGCCCACCCGGGGGTGGGGGGTGCGGCCGGACGCGGAGCCGTCGGTGCGCTCGGGGTACGGGGTGCGTCCCGAGCCGCGGTCGTACGCGTCGAGGCCAGAGGCGCCGCGCGGCATCCCCGCGTGGGTCTCGTTGGAGCCGCCGCGAGGGGGGTACGGGGTACGGCCCGAACCCGGGGCGTACGTGCCGTCGGGGTAAGGGGTGCGTCCTGAACCCCGGCTCTCCACGGCGTTCGGGTACGGGGTACGGCCCGAGCCCGGGGCGTCCGTGCCCCGGGCGGCGGACGGGCGGGGTGTCTCGCCGCTCGTGCGCTGCGCTCCCACCCGGGGGGCCGCGCCGCCGGAGCCGCGGACCGTCGCGCCCGGCTGGTCGTCCGCCGTCGAGGCCCAGCGGGCCATCAGGGAGGCCGGGGTGGCGCGGGCCAGGCCCAGTTCGTCCAGGAGGCGGGCGGAGGGCGGGAGCGCCACCGCGGCCGGCCGGCCGGGCAGCCCGGCCGAGCCCTCCGCGCGCAGCGGGGCCAGGGCCCTGCCGAACCGTTCCGCCCAGTGAGCGGAGACCGCGTCCACCGCGGCGACCGTGCCGTGGCCGGCCGCCCGGCCGCCCGCCGTCCGCAGCAGCCGCAGCGCCGTCGCCACATCGCCGCTGAGCATCGCCACCGCCCCGCACTCCCGGAAGGCGATCGAGGCATGGCACGCCGCCTCGTAGGTCGCGGCGACCGGGGAGGTGGGGGTGGCGGCCGGGGTCTCGGCCAGACAGATCAGATGGATGCCCGCCGCCGCGCCCGCCCCGGCCAGCCGGGCGGTGCTCTCGCGCAGCGCGGAGGAGCCGGGGTCGCCGTCCACGATCACCACGGTGAACGGGCCCTCGTAGTGCCGGGCGGCCTCGGCGACCGTCGCGCGGTCCACGCTCGCCCAGCCGGGCCCCAGCGGCCCGTCGTCCAGCCGGCGCACCAGCTCCGTGGTCCGGGCGACGGCCTGCTCACGGTCGAACGCGAGCAGCAGCCGGCAGTCCTGGCCGTGCATCGGGCGCAGATGCGGCAGCCAGCCGAGCCAGGCCCACTCGCGCCGTCGCTCCTCCACCCCGCGCGCCCGGTCCGCGCTGATCAGCACGATCTCCAGATCGGCGGGGGAGTGCAGGGCGGCCAGCTGCGCCACCGCGGAGCGGGCGAGCCCCGTCAGCCGGTCGCGCGGCCCGGCGAGCCCCAGCGAACCCGCCTCCCGCAGCCCCACCGTCACCGGCACGGCCGGCAGCTCGGCCCGCTCGGTCGTGCCCAGCCGGACCACCAGCGCCTCCGGATGCGCGGTGTCGCGCTCCCACAGCCGGGGGCCGGGTCCGATCGCGGTCAGCAGTACGGACGCCGGATCGGGCCAGGTGCCCTCCGGGGCGGTGGGCGGCGCGGTGAAGGTGGCGGGGTCAGGAAGCGGCGCGGCCGTCTCGTCGGGAGCGCTCTCGTGCACCGGGTCGCCCTTGCCGCCCGCGAGCCGGCGGGCCCAGGCGCCTATGCCCCGCCGGGGTGCTTCCTCGTCCGGGTGGCGGGGGCGCCCGGAGCCGGGCCGCGGCCGGGCCGCGGGGTGCCCGCCCCGGTCGTCGTCCCGCGCGCCGCGTTCGTGGCCGTGGAAGTCGGGTTCCTCGTGGTCGGGGGGCACGGCCTCGCCGTACCCGTGGGCGGAGCCGTCCCCGTAACCGTGTCCCGGAACCGGGTCCTGGTCATGGTCCGCGTCGGCCGGCGCCCTGGCCACCCGCAGGTGCCCCTCGCCGTCCGGCGCCGTGCTCAGCGTCGGCGTACGCGCCCCGGAGGTCAGCCGGAGCGTCGACTCGCCGAGCCGCAGCAGCGCACCGGGTTTCAGCCGGACCGGACGGTCGCGCACCTCCGTGCCGTCCAGCGAGGTGCCGTTGGTGGAGCCCAGGTCGGCCACCGCGACCCGGCCGTCGTCGGAGACCGTCACCGCGCAGTGCAGCCGTGAGACGTCGGGGTCGTCGAGCGGAACATCGGCCTCGGCCGAGCGGCCGATCCGGATCTGCCCGCCGTGCAGCAGGTGGACCCCGCCCGCGTCCGGTCCGGCGATCACGTGCAGCCGCGCCGGAACGGCGTCGTCCGTCGACTCGTCCTCGCCGGGGACCTGGAGCGAGAGCACCGCCCCGTCGACCAGGGGCGGTTCACCGAGGGCGCTGCGCTGCGCGTCGAGCCGCTCCCGCCCGGCGAACAGCACCACCGCACCGCTGCCGAGGGAGCCGTCGGGCCCGGAGACGGCCGCGGCCAGGCCGGAGGCCACGGTGGCCAGCGCCGTCCCCGCGGGGGCGGTGACCAGCACATCGCAGGCGCGCGCCGGGGTCTGGCCGCTGCGCGGCGCGAGGACGGTCAGCCGGATCTGCATCGCCGTCAGCGGTCCCTTCTGCGCGGGGTGCCAGGCAGGGGAAACGCCCTGTGATTCCCCCCACCCGGCACGGACGCGTCGTCCGGTACAGGTTCGTCACGTATCGCAGGGCTCCCGGCCCCACAGTTCCGTGCTGGAGGCATCCTCGCACCTGCCACTGACAACACGCCCGCGGGTCTCCGCTAAGTGATCTTGAAAGGTCGGCTGTGCGCCCAAAAGTGCCTGCTTGGCCCGTTCTTCGGCGGTGCCGATCCGGCCGGAACCCTCGCCCGGGGACGCCGCGCGCGGCCGGGCGCGGCAACCATCCGGCCGAAGTGAGCGTCTTCCTCCGCAACCGGTGCGCGGGGAGCGGGAAGATCCGGTCCCCCCGGGAATTCCGGACAAAGCGGCAACCGGGCGGAGCCGGCCACCCACCGCCGGACAGGCTCTAGAGTGGGCCGGAAACTTCTGGAGGAATCCGGGGGACCGCAAGCACCACGATCAGCAGGGAGCGCATGACGTGCGGCCGGTAGGCAGCAAGTACCTGCTCGAGGAGCCGCTGGGACGCGGCGCCACGGGCACCGTCTGGCGCGCCCGCCAGCGTGAGGCCGCGGGCGCGGAGGCGGCCGTCACGGGCCAGCCCGGCGAGCTCGTCGCGATCAAGGTCCTCAAGGAGGAGCTCGCCAACGACGCGGATGTCGTGATGCGGTTCCTGCGCGAGCGCTCCGTGCTGCTGCGGCTGACCCACGAGAACATCGTGCGCACCCGGGACCTGGTCGTCGAGGGAGACCTCCTCGCCCTGGTGATGGACCTGATCGACGGCCCGGACCTGCACCGCTACCTCCGCGACAACGGCCCGCTCACCCCGGTCGCCGCCTCGCTGCTCACCGCGCAGATCGCCGACGCGCTCGCCGCCAGCCACGCCGACGGCGTCGTCCACCGCGACCTGAAGCCCGCCAACGTGCTGGTCTCCGAGCGCGACGGCGTGATGCACCCGATGCTCACCGACTTCGGCATCGCCCGGCTCGCGGACTCCCCGGGGCTGACCCGGACGCACGAGTTCGTCGGCACCCCGGCCTATGTGGCGCCGGAGTCGGCCGAGGGCCGCCCGCAGACCTCGGCCGTCGACATCTACGGCGCCGGAATCCTGCTGTACGAGCTGCTCACCGGCCGGCCGCCGTTCGCCGGCGGCACGGCGCTCGAAGTCCTGCAACGGCACCTCAGTGAGGAGCCCCGCCGCCCCAGCACCGTCCCCGCACCGCTGTGGACGGTCATCGAGCGCTGCCTGAGCAAGGACCCGGACCGGCGGCCCAGCGCCGAGAACCTGGCCCGCGCGCTGCGTACCGTCGCCGCCGGCATCGGCGTGCACGCGAACTCCGCGCAGATCGCGGCCGCCGACGGGGTGGCCGCCCTGCTCGCCCCCGACCCGGCGCCGACGGCCGTCCCGGAGACGCCCGGAGCGGCGGACCCGACGCAGGTGCTGCCGAGCAACGCCGGTTCGTACGACCCGAACGCGGCCACCAGCGTCATGCAGCAGAACGCCGGACCGGGCGGCGGCCACGCCGACCCGACCGCGGTCCTGCCGCCCGTCCCGCCGCAGCCGGACGGGGCCCCGCAGCCCGACGGGCCGCACCCCTGGCAGTCCCAGCTCCAGGCCGCTCGCGACCGCAACGACCAGACGCAGGTCCAGTACCTCGACCCGAGCCAGGACCCGCTGCGCCGCCGCCCCCAGCGTCAGCAGCAGCCCCAGCAACAGCAGCAGCCGCGCCGGCAGCAGCAGTACCCGCCGCAGAACCGGCAGCAGCCTCAGCAGCAGCAGCAGTACCAGCAGCAACAGCAGTACCAACCCCAGCAGCAGCAACAGCAGTACCAACCCCAGCAGCAGCAACAGCAGTACCAGCCGCAGCAGCGCCAGCAGTACGCGCCGCCTCAGCAGCCGCAGCAACCCCAGCAGCCTGCTCAGCGCGCGCCCCGCGAGCCCAGGCAGCGCAGCGCCAACCCGATGAAGATCCCCGGCCTCGGCTGCCTGAAGGGCTGCCTGTTCACGCTGGTCCTGCTCGTCGTCGCGAGCTGGCTGATCTGGGAACTGACCCCGCTGAAGGACTGGATCGGCCAGGGCGAGAGCTACTGGCACGCGATCAGCGACGCCGCGAGTACGGTCTCCGACTGGGTCTCGAAGCTGGGCGGCAGCGGCAACTGACGGAGCGGGGCGCCGCCGACGCAGCCGGACGCCCCGTCAATTCTGTAGCTATATCGACTTCTGCGAACCAATTCGACGGCAATTCGTACGCAGAAGTGAAGGTTGGCGCCATCCAGGGCACGCAACCCCCCGATCGCCGCGTAACTTTGTCGACCGGGGGTTGTTGCGCGAAGGCCCAATCGCCAGCCGCTGAGGGAGCAGTCTTGGCACGGAATATCGGCAGCCGGTACACCGCCCACCAGATCCTGGGGCGCGGCAGCGCCGGCACGGTGTGGCTCGGCGACGGCCCCGAGGGGCCCGTCGCCATCAAACTGCTCCGCGAGGACCTCGCGTCGGACCAGGAACTCGTCGGGCGGTTCGTCCAGGAGCGCACCGCCCTGCTCGGACTCGACCATCCGCACATCGTCGCCGTCCGCGACCTCGTGGTGGACGGCAACGACCTGGCCCTGGTCATGGACCTGGTCCGCGGCACGGACCTGCGCACCCGGCTCGACCGCGAACGCAGGCTGGCGCCGGAGGCCGCCGTCGCGATCGTCGCGGACGTGGCCGACGGCCTCGCCGCCGCGCACGCCGCCGGAGTGGTCCACCGCGACGTCAAGCCGGAGAACATCCTGCTCGACATGGAGGGCCCGCTCGGCCCCGGCAACTCCCACCCCGCGCTGCTCACCGACTTCGGCGTGGCCAAGCTGATCGACACCCCGCGCCGCACCAAGGCCACCAAGATCATCGGGACGCCGGACTATCTGGCCCCCGAGATCGTCGAGGGCCTCCCGCCGCGCGCCGCCGTCGACATCTACGCCCTCGCGACGGTGCTGTACGAGCTCCTCGCGGGCTTCACGCCCTTCGGCGGCGGCCACCCCGGCGCCGTCCTGCGCCGCCACGTCACCGAGACGGTCGTCCCGCTCCCCGGCATCCCCGAGGAGCTCTGGCAGCTGCTGGTCCAGTGCCTGGCGAAGGCCCCGGCCTCCCGGCTGCGCGCCTCCGAGCTGGCGGCCCGGCTGCGCGAGCAGCTCCCGCAGCTGGCCGGCATACCGCCCCTGGACGTGGACGAGCCGGACGACGAACCGGAGCCCCAGCCGCACGGGCAGAGCTACGACGAGCAGCAGTACACCCCGGCGGCGGAGGAGCCCCGCCGTCGTGGCGCGGTGCCGCTGGTCCCCGGCTCGTCCCCCGACTCCAACCGGGACACCCACACGAGCATGCGCGTCCCGGCCCCCGACGAGCTGTCCGGCGGCCCCCGGGGCACCGCCCGCGCCCCGCGCGCCCCCGGCCGGCCCCGGCCCGGCTCGGCGCGCAACAAGGCGGCGGCCATCCGCAAGCGCCGCCTCACGCTGGGCGCGGTGGCCCTGCTGCTGGTCGCCGGACTCGGCGTCGGCGGCTGGCTGGCGATGAGCGGCGACGACGCGGACGCGCCCCCGCAGGCCCCCGGGAACTCCGCCCCCGGCGCCCCCTGAGCGCGCCGGAATCCGGCCCCGGCACCGCCCCCGCGGGACGGCGATCACACGGCCCGAGGAACGTCCGCGCCGACAGCCGTTACGCTGGACCCGTGGCAGTCGTCGATATTTCCGAAGAGCTGAAGTCCCTCTCCTCGACCATGGGGTCGATCGAGGCCGTCCTGGACCTGGATGCGCTGAGGGCGGACATCGCCGCGCTCGAGGAGCAGGCGGCAGCGCCGTCCCTCTGGGATGACCCGGAGGCGGCGCAGAAGATCACCAGCAAGCTTTCGCACATGCAGGCCGAGGTCCGCAAGACCGAGGCGCTGCGCAGCCGGATCGACGATCTCGAGGTTCTCTTCGAGCTCGCCGAGGACGAGGGCGACGCGGACGCGCTCGCCGAGGCCGAGTCGGAGCTGACCTCCGTCAAGAAGGCGCTCGACGAGATGGAGGTCCGTACCCTCCTGTCCGGCGAGTACGACGCGCGCGAGGCCCTGGTCACCATCCGGGCCGAGGCCGGCGGCGTCGACGCCGCGGACTTCGCGGAGAAGCTCCAGCGCATGTACCTGCGCTGGGCCGAGCGGCACAACTACAAGACCGAGGTCTACGAGACGGCGTACGCCGAAGAGGCCGGCATCAAGTCGACCACCTTCACCGTGGAGGTGCCGTACGCCTACGGCACGCTCTCCGTCGAGCAGGGCACCCACCGGCTCGTCCGGATCTCGCCCTTCGACAACCAGGGCCGCCGCCAGACGTCCTTCGCGGGCGTCGAGGTGCTGCCGGTGGTCGAGCAGACGGACCACGTCGAGATCGACGAGTCCGAGCTCCGCATCGACGTGTACCGCTCCTCCGGCCCCGGCGGCCAGGGCGTCAACACCACGGACTCCGCGGTCCGGCTGACCCACCTGCCGACCGGCATCGTCGTCTCCTGCCAGAACGAGCGCTCGCAGATCCAGAACAAGGCATCCGCGATGAACGTCCTCCAGGCGAAGCTCCTGGAGCGCCGCCGCCAGGAGGAGCAGGCGAAGATGAACGCCCTCAAGGGCGACGGCGGCAACTCCTGGGGCAACCAGATGCGGTCGTACGTCCTGCACCCGTACCAGATGGTCAAGGACCTGCGTACGGAGTTCGAGATGGGCAACCCGGAAGCGGTCTTCAACGGCGAGATCGACGGCTTCGTCGAGGCGGGCATCCGCTGGCGCAAGCAGAACGAGAAGTAGTCTCCTCCGTACAGCAGTTGGGCCCCGGGCAGTCACCACCGCCCGGGGCCCCTCTCGTTCCGGAACGGGCGAGTCGGGGTGATGCCGTGGTGAACGCGTCACAGTCGTGGTTCCGAATGAAGGGCAACGACCTTCAAACCGGGGCACATTGCGCGGAACGGCCTTGACGTAGTCCTTAACTCTGGCCAGGCTGCTGGAGCAGCATGCGTATGTCTGGGACGGGTGTGATCGGGGGCGGGCGGCACGGCCACGGCACGACGTCGGCCGGCGTTCGGAGCAAACCCCGCAGGGCCGTGGCCCGCATATGGCTGCTCCACTGACGAGAACAGCTACTGGGGGTAGCAGCACATGACGAAGAAGACGCGAGTACGCGTCGCGCGGATCGCCGCGAGTGCGGTCATCGCCGCGGGCGCCTCGCTCACCGTAGCCGGTGCGGCGCAGGCCGTCGGCCTCGGCGTCAACGCCGAGGCCGATCAGAGCGGCGTGAACATCGGTGTCTCCGGTGACGACGACGCGGCGGGCGGCGGTGACGCCACGGGTGGCGAGGACGCCGCTGGTGGTGGCGACGCGGCCGGTGGTGCCGATGTCGCTGGTGGCGCCGACGTGGCTGGTGGCGCTGACGTGGCCGGTGGCGCGGATGTCGCCGGTGGTGGCGACGCCGCGGCCGGTGGTGACGATGCCGCTGGTGGTGGCGACGCTGCCGCTGGTGGTGAGGACGCCGCTGGTGGTGGCGACGCCGCGGCCGGTGGTGAGGACGCTGCTGGTGGTGGCGACGCTGCCGCTGGTGGTGAGGACGCTGCTGGTGGTGGCGACGCCGCGGCCGGTGGTGAGGACGCTGCTGGTGGTGGCGACGCTGCCGCTGGTGGTGAAGATGCTGCTGGTGGTGGCGACGCGGCGGCCGGTGGCGGTGACGCCGCTGCTGGTGGTGGCGACGCGGCCGCTGGTGGCGGTGACGCCGCTGCCGGTGGTGGCGACGCGGCGACCGGTGGCTCCGGCTCCGGGACCGACGGCGGCAACGCGGGCACCTGCACCGTCGACCTCGACGGTGCCGAGTGCGCCGACAACACCGACACCGACTCGGTCGGCAACCAGCCGGCCGAGCAGGGCAAGGGCAAGGACGAGCTCGCCGAGACCGGCGCCGCCGAGACCACGTTCCTGCTGGTCGGCGCCGCGACGATGATCGCCGGAGGCATCGGCTTCCGGATCCTCCCGCGCCTGGTGAACGGCCGTACCACCGCCTGAGTGCGGTAGCTCCGCCTGTACGAACAGAGGGACCCGGTCCGCGGAAGCGGACCGGGTCCCTCTGTTCGAGCGCCGTACGTGGGGGGAAGCGGGATCAAGCCGTGGTCCCGGCCGTCTCCCGGGGCTCCGGAGCGGGCGGGACCTGCGCGGTCGGCGCGGCCTCCGCCGGCTCGCTCGTGGCGGCGACGCCCTCCCGCCGTGCGGAGAGGAAGCTGACGCCCGCGCAGACCAGCGCGATCGCCCCGACCACGTACCAGTTGAGGCCCGGGGTGTCGGTGGAGCGCGAGAGGTCGTAGAGCGCCCCGGCGGACAGGGTGCCGATCATGTTGCCGAAGCTGCGGAAGAAGTGCATCGCGCCCATCGCCCGCGCGAGCCGGTCCGCCGGCATCCGGTTGGCGACCCAGAGGTCGAAGGACGGCGTGAACAGGATGTCGCCGAAGACCACCACCAGGCAGCCCACGACCACCCAGGTCGCCGTCTGACCCGCGCCGAACAGGGTGTACGCCACCGCCATCGCCAGGAACGCGACCCCCATGACCTGGCCGGGGCGCAGCCGCTTGGACATGTACCGGAACGCCGGGTACTGCAGGACCAGGAGCGCGAGACCGGTGATCCAGAAGGGGGTGGAGACCGGCATCTCGGAGACGAACTCCTCCATGTGCAGCGGCATGCCGACCAGGAAGGTGATCGACAGGACCCAGAAGACACTGGAGAGCAGGAAGTAGCTGCCGCCCCCGCCGAGCTGGAGGCCCTTGAGGATCGCCACGTTGACCAGGGGCGCCCTCGCGGCCGACGGGTCGGCCTTCGCGCCCGCGTCGGCCGGGATGAACGAGGCCGCGGCGGCGCAGTACCCGGCGAACAGGACGAACACCACCAGGAACAGGATCGCCATGGACGAGCCGAGGAAGATCCCGCCGATCACCGAACCCGCGATGACACCGAGCTGGCAGGACATCTGGAACGAGGAGAAGGCCTTGGGGCGGTCCTTCTCCGGCAGCGTGCCCAGGATGTTCTTCAGACCGGGGAAGGACACCCCGGAGCCGAAGCCGACGAAGAAGGCGAGCAGGCTGTAGAACAACACCCCGTGCGCGAAGCCCATGCCGCCCAGCGCGACGGCCTCCACGGCGATGCCGACGATGATGCTCGACCGCGTACCGAACCGGGCGGCGACCCCCTCGTAGAAGAAGGTGGCGCTCAGCCGGCCCACGTACGTCAGGAACATCACGAACCCGGCCCAGAAGCCGCTGTACTCCACGCCGAGCGTCGAGATCAGGTGCGGGAACCAGATGTAGTTGCCGATATGGGCGAGCGCGATACCGGAGTTGACGCCCAGCAGGACCTTGCGGGTCTCCGGGCTCAGGACATGGCGTTCCTGGCGGCTCATACGGTGACCTTTCCTTGGGTGGGGGTGGCGCGCAGGCCGCGGATCGCCGCCACGATCGCGTCGCGGTCGACAGCTCTGCCCTGTACGTACGTGGCCTGCGGAAGCTCCGACAGGGGACGGCCGGCGGCGGCCGGGGCGATCAGGTTGAAGGTGGCCGGAAGGCCCTGCGCGATCAGGTCCGTCACCGGATCGCGCCCCGACAGCTCGTCGAAGAAGCCGCGGGCCGTGCTGGTCGCCGTACGCAGCAGTGCCTCGCGCAGCCCCGGCTTGCCCAGGTCGTCACCGGCCAGCAGATCCAGCTCGCCCTTGAGCGCGTCGCCGTGGAAGGCGCCGGTGTTGCCGCAGTCCGTCCCGATCAGCAGCTTCCCGCGCTCCAGCGCCGCCAGGCTGTTGTCGCGCATGTTGACCAGCGCCGCCGTCCGGGTGTCCTGGACCTGGAACCGGATGCCGAACGGCTCCTCGATCTCCGACACGTACCTGAGGTTGGCGAGATCCTGGGTCTCGCGGAAACCGGGCCGCTCGTACTCGCGCAGGAAGTCCTCGCGCTCCATGATCATGGGGCGCAGCCCGCTGAGGGTGGAGACGAACCGGGCGCCCTCCAGCCGCTGCCAGTCGGCGGCCGACAGGCCGACGTCCCGCACCGGGTGGGCGAAGATCCGGAAGCCGAACGCGTAGGCCTGCATCACCTCGTCGCGGGTGTTGCAGTCGATGACGGTCTTCAGACCGGCCTCGGCGGCCAGCCTCGGTACGTGGGCGAGGATGTCGGCCGGCAGCCGGGAGAAGCGCTTGGCGCTCTCCGGCTGTTCGGCGCCCTCGGTGAACATGACCTTCAGGAAGGTCGCGCCGCGCACCGCGTTGGCCGCCAGCACCGTGGCCAGGTCGTCCTGGACGCCCAGCATGAAGACGGGGGCCGGGAACTCGACACCGTGGCCGTAGTGGCCGTCCATGTCCTTGGTGGCCGTGGCCGCGTATCCGCAGTGGGCCACCTCGGGCCAGGGCATCCCCGACTCCCTCCTGCCCTGCTCCCAGCCCTCCTTGACCAGCGGGAAGCCGAACATGTCCACGACGTGCGTGACCCCGTGGTAGAGGTACTGCATCGCGGAGATGCGCGGGTCGTCCAGCGAGTCGTCGAAGTTGGCGGGCAGTCCGAGGTGGGCGTGGGCCTCGGTGAAGCCGGGCCACAGCTCGGGCGTGACGCTGTCGTCCGCGTCCCGGTCCGCGACGGCCCGGACGGACGCGAAGTGGCCCTCCTCCACCGCGACTTCGTACAGTGCGCCCGGGTCGAGTTCCGGGATGGCTACGCGCATCAGCGGGCCACCTTCGCCGTGATGGTGAACTCGATGTCGTCGAGCGCCGCCCGCACCCGGCCGGACGCCTCGTCGCGGTCCTTGCCGGTGTAGATCAGGTGGCCGAGCCAGTCGAAGTTGCTCTTGGAGAGCCGGGAGACGGTGCGGCCGGGCTTGGCGTACGCCAGTGCCTCCTCGAAGCCCGGGGTGCCCTTGAGGCGGTCGAAGCCGATGGAGACGATCTCGCCGTCGACCGGCGAGCCGAACCAGTGGCCGCCGGCGATGACCTCGCCGGGGACGGGCAGTTCGGGCTCCTCGCCCAGGGCCTGGCGGATGACCTCCAGGTAGGGGTTGACGCCGCTGGACAGCTCCATCAGCTGGGGCACGATGCCGCCGGTGAGCCGGCCGTTGACCTCGCAGAGGACCGGGCCGTCGGCGGCGAGGATGTACTCGGCGTGGATGAAGCCGAAGTCGACGCCGAGGCCCTTGAGGACCTTCTCGTTCATCGTGAACAGCTCCGCTTCCAGCGGGTGGCCGCGGAAGTAGGTCAGGCCCATCTCGATGAAGTACGGGAAGCCGCTCAGATTGCGGTCGGTGATCCCGAGGTTGACGATCTCGCCGCCCTGGAGCACGCAGGCCTCGACCGAGACCAGCTCGCCCTCGACGAACTCCTCGACGACGATCTCCGGGATGCGGGTGACCCCGCGGCCGTAGTCGTCCACCTTCGCCAGGTCGGCCAGGTAGTCGGTGAGCTCCTGGTCGTCGCGGAGCAGGAGCACGTGCAGGCTCGCCGTGCCGTCGGACGGCTTCACCACGCAGGGGAAGCCGATCTCGCGGACCGCCGCCACCATGTCCTTCGGGTCCGCGACAGCCACGAAGCGCGGCTGGCGCACGTCCGTGTGCTCCAGGGTGAGGCGGGTGCGGTGCTTGTGGCGGGCGTTGAGGGCGCCCTCCACGCTCATCCCGGGCAGGCCCAGCGAGCGGGCCACCGACGCGGCGTGCACCGTGTGGTACTCGCTGTACGTCATGACGCCGTGCACCGGCTTGGCGGCGTGGATCTCCTTGGCGAGCCGCTCCAGCTCATCGATGGAGAAGGCCTCGACGCTCTTGATCACATCGCACTTGGGGTGGGCGAAGGCCGCCTCGGCCAGCGGCGAGGCGCCGAGGTAGAAGTCGGGGTCGGCGGAGACGAAGGTGACGTCGTGCCCCAGCTGGAGGGCGTTGGCGATGCCGGCGATGCCGTTCGGGTTGCATTCGACCATGAGGATGTGCATGGGAGATTCCTTTTCTCGGCAGGGTTGGGGGAGTTCAGGGGTGCGGCGGTCAGGCGGCCGCGGCGAGCACGGCGGGCAGATCGAGTCCGAGCCCGGCCATCACCTCTCGGTGGTCGCCGCCCTCGGTGGGCCAGGTGTGGCCCGCGTTCACGCCCACGACCTCGCACCGGGGCATCAGGAGCGCCAGCGCCTCGGCGGCGCCGCCCTCGCGCCGGTGCTCCTCGACGACCACGAACCGCCGGTGCGCAGCGGCCAGTTCACCGGCCGCGCGGGCGAGGTGGGCGTGGTCCAGATAGACGAGGTGCGCGTGGCCGAGCTCCGGGCGCCGCTCGCGTGCTTCGAGCGCCAGCCGGGTGCCCTCCTCGCCGACGGAGACGAGGCACGGCTCACCGGCACGGCCGGTGGAGTCCCAGGTCACCAGGGGCGGTTCGGAGCCGTCGCCGTCTGTCGCGGGCAGCGAGGTGTACGAGGCGTTGCGTCCGGTACGGATGTAGTGCGGCTTGCCCGAGCGGGCCGCGGCGCGCACGACGGCCCGCATCTCGGCTTCCCCGTACGGTGCCGCGATCGTCACGCCGGGCACGCTGCGCAGGACCGCGAGGTCCTCCAGGCAGTGGTGGGTGGTCCCGAACCAGGCCCCGGAGACACCGGCGTAGGGTGCGACGACGGTGACCCCGGCGCCCAGGTAGCCCAGCGTGAGCTTGAGGCTCTCGGCCGCCCTGAGCGCGGCGAACGGCGCGAAGGTCGACACGAACGGGCGGTAGCCGCCCACCGCGAGACCCGCGGCCATGTCCACCATGGCGCCCTCGGCGATGCCGAGGTTGAAGAACCGCTCCGGGTGGGCCAGTTGGAAGGGGTGGTTCTTGCCGCCGAGGTCGGCCTCCAGGCAGAGCACCCGGGAGTCCCGCGCGGCGATCGAGGTCAGCTCGTCGCGGTAGGCGTCCCGGCCCGAGAGGGCCTTCGGTGCCGCCTGCGGGGCCTGCGCCTCCGTCACGGTCGCCGTCATCGGATCGCTCGCTTCCACTTGGCGGCGCGCGCCGCGTCGATGGTGACGTAGTGGGAGGCGGCCTTGCCCTCCACGGCGGGGACGCCCTTGCCCTTGACCGTGTCGGCGACGACCGCGAGCGGCCGGGTGGCCGCGGAGCGGTCGCCGGACAGCACCTCGGTGAGGGCGGTGAGGTCGTGTCCGTCCACCTCGGCCGTCTCGAACCCGAAGGCGGCGAAGCGCTCGGCCAGCCGCGGCAGCGGTGAGACGTCCGCGACCATCCCGTCGTTCTGGCCGCCGTTGCGGTCGACCACCAGCACGAAGTTGCCCAGCCGCTGGGCGGCGGCGACCTGGCAGGTCTCCCAGACGAGGCCCTCCTGGAGCTCGCCGTCGCCCGTCACGGCGATGCCGAGGCCCGGCTGCCGGGCCAGCCGGCGGGACATCGCCCAGCCGGCCGCGTACGGCACACCGTGCCCGAGGCTGCCGGTCGGGAAGCGGACCCCGGGCACCTTCGGGCCCGGATGGCCGGTGTAGGGGTGGCCCGCCAGGCCGTACAGCGGGGCCGGGTTCTCCGGCAGGGTGCCGTTCACGTACAGGGCCGCGTACAGACCGGCGGCGGCGTGGCCCTTGCTGAGGACCACCTCCGTGCCGTCACCGGACGAGGCCCGGTGCAGTGCCGCGATCAGGATGTCCAGTACGGACAGGCTGCCCCCGAGGTGGCAGCCGCGCGGGCTCGCGGCCATGTCGACGACGAGCCCGCGGGCCCGCAGCGCCCGCTCCACCAGCAGTCCGTGGTCCGGGTCGACGGGACCGGCGGCCGCGGGACCCTGTGCGTCGATCGTGTCGGTCAGTACGGTCATCACCTGCTCCCTTCCGGCAGTGCGAACCAGCGGGCCACCGCGTCGCCCAGCAGCGACCGCGCGGTGCGGTACTCCTCGGCGCCGATGTGCTCCTGGTCCGTGTGGTCGAGGGCGGAGTCCCCGGGGCCGTAGGCGACCATCGGCACGCCGCGCCAGGTGGTGGCGAGCGTGTTCATGTCCGAGGTGCCCTTCTTGACGACGAACCTGGGCCGCACGCCCGTCTGCCCGAAGGCGCGGGTGAAGACCTTCACCAGCGAGCTGGTGCGGCCGCCGCTGTGGCCGGGGGTGGCCCGTTCCATCACGATCTCGACGCCGTCGCCCTCGTGCGCCAGTGCGGCGGTGCGCAGCGCGTCGAGGTCCGCGCCCGGCGGCACCCGGAAGTTGAGGATGCCGACGGCACGGTGGCGTTCCCGGCCGGTCTCGCAGCGGACGTCGATGACGGCGCTGAGGGCGTCCGGGGCCTGTCCGGTCACCGACGCCCTGATGGCGTCCACGGCCCGGATCAGCGTGTCGGGCGCGGAGACCGCGTCCATGCCCGCCGAGTGGCCGCTGTCCACGGAGGCCGTGACGCGGAGCTTGAACAGGCCGTAGTAGCCGAGCGTCAGCTTGTCGCTGCCGCTGGGCTCACCGATCACGACGGCGTCGGCCGGGTAGTGGTCGCGGGCGTGGAAGGCGCCCTTGGAGGAGGAGATCTCCTCCTCGACCGCGCCCACCACCCGCAGCCGGCCGTCGGCGGGTACGTCGGCGGCGGCCAGCACCTCCAGGAAGGCGGCGAGGCTGCCCTTGGCGTCCACGCTGCCCCGGCCGTGCAGTTCGCCCTCGCGCCACTCGGCGGGCCAGTGGTGCGGGACCGTGTCCAGGTGGCCGAGCAGCAGCAGCCCGCGGTCCCCGGTGCCCCGGGTGGCCACGAGGTTCCCGGCGGCGTCGATCTTGGCGTCGATGCCGCGTTCCGCGCACCAGTCCAGCAGGTACGCGGCGAGCTCGTGCTCGTCGCCGGAGACCGAGGGGACCCCGACCGCCCGGCCGAGCAGGGTCAGGTCCTCCTCGGGCCGGCCGCCCCGCCAGAAGCGGGTCCAGCCGGACGGGTCGGCCAGCGTGTGCGGACCGGTGATCGCGATGTCGGCGCTGCCGCCCTCCAGCGCCATCTCGGCGGCCCGCACCTTCTGCCGCATCCTGCCGCCCGCGTACCGCGCCGCCTCGCCCGGGTGGGCGTGGCGCAGCGTCGACGCCGGGTCGGCGGGGTCGGTGAGGAGTCCGGCGGTGCCGGTGACCAGCCGGAGGTGGTCGGCGCACAGCGCGTTGGAGAGCGCAGCGGCGAGCACGTCGGCGTCCACGTTCAGCGGGGCGCCGCCCTCCCGGTCACGTACCGGCGCGGAGAGGCACACCACGTCGTACGCGTCCAGCAGGGCCCGCAGCCGGGCCGTGTCGATCTCGGCCGGCACCCCTGCCCGGTGGTCGCGCACCACCCGGCCGCGGCCCTCGGCGCTCACCGTCTTCAGCGGCCGGTTGGCGCGTCCGGTGACCAGGCCGCCGCGTGCGGCGACCGCGGTGAACACGTCGACGCCCAGCGCGCGCAGACCGTCCTCGACGGCGGGCAGGGTGACCCGCTCGTAGGCGTCGACCAGGTGCGTCATCTCCTCGGGCGGGCAGTAGCGCACCGCGTCCCCGTTGGCGAGGCGCAGTTCCGGCATGGCCCGGCCGATGGCGCCGTAGTGCCGTTCGATACCGGCGGCGCCCCCGGCGACGAGCAGGACCCGGGCGCCGCGGGCGACGAGCGCGGCCAGTTCCGCGTACACGGAACCGCGGTCCAGGGTGGCGCTGCCGACCTTGACCACGTACAGGGGACGGTTCACGGTGCCACCGCCGCGCAGCTGAGACCGGTCCACTCGGCGTACCCGAGGGCCAGGTTCATCGCCTGGACCGCCTGGCCCGCCGCTCCCTTGATGAGGTTGTCGATCGCGGCGATGGACACGCACGCGTCGCCCTCCACGGAGACCGCGACCTCGGCGATGTTCGAACCGACGACGGCCTTGAGCATCGGGAAGTCCTGCGGGGCCTTGGGGGAGGGCCGCACCCGCAGGAACGCCTTGCCGGTGTACGCCTTGGCGTAGGCGCGCTTGACGTCCAGCGGGGAGACGCCGTCCTTCAGCCTGCTGTACGCGGAGATCAGGATGCCGCGCGGCACGTCCAGGCTGTGCGTGGAGAAGCGCAGATCGGGGGCGCTGCCGGTGAAGTGCGTCAACGCCTGGGTGATCTCCGGCAGATGGCGGTGCCCGTGCAGCTTGTGCACCCGGAAGTTCCCCGAGCGCTCGGCCGGCTGCTCCGAGCCGCCGCGGCCGCCACCGGTGGAGCCGGTCTTGGCGTCGACCACCACGTCCCGCTCGACCAGTCCGTCGGCGAAGAGCGGGTAGAGCGCGTAGATCGTCGCCGCGGCCATGCAGCCGGGCAGGTTGATGAACCTGCCCTCCGGCAGCGACTCCGACAGGTCCGGTACGTAGTAGAGGAACTCGTCGGCCGGCGGGTGGGCCACCGACGCCGGGTAGTGCTTCGCCTGTTCCTGCGGGTTGGTCAGCCGGAAGTCCCCGGCCAGGTTGAGCACGTACTTGGCGCGGTCCGCGATCCGCGGAAGCCGCTCGGGCAGCGCCCCGGTGGGCAGGCAGGTGATGGCCACGTCGACCTCACCGAGCTGGTCCAGCGGCCGCAGCTTGATCCCGGCCAGCCGGGGGTGGTTGCGGAGCCACGGATGGACGGCGCCCACCTGCTTCCCGGCACCGCGCTCCGCGGACAGGAAGGCGAGCTCCACGTGGGGGTGGTTGAGCAGCAGCCGGATGACCTCGCCACCGGTGTAGCCGCTCGCGCCGATCACCGCGACGCGGGTCCTGCGTGCGGACGGGGGGTTCTGGAGTGTCGTCTGCTCAGCCAAGGCGGGCCGCCTTCTCGTAGGGCCGGCGGTAGTCGCCGTCCTGGACGAGCTTGCGGATGGCGTCGGGGCGGCGGGCGACCTTGGTGAAGGCGTCCGCGTACCGCAGGGCCCGCTCGTACTCGACCGGTGAGCGCAGCTCGCGGCAGAGGACCAGCGTCGAGTCGAGCATGGCGAGGGTCGCCGGGAAGTCCTCCGGCCGGTGGTCGCGCACCGCCCCGGGGTTGAGCGTGAACGGGTAGCCCTTGCCGAATCCCGCCCGGTGCACGAACGGCAGGTGGCAGGGGATCGGGGTGTTCTGCCACTCCCGCGCCGGCACGCCCTCGGCGACCAGCAGGTCGTGCACCGCGTCCTTGACCGCCCACACCGGGAGGTCCTCCAGGCCGATGGCCTCGGGCCGCAGCGAGATCCGGTACATGTTGTACGCGTGGACGTGGCCCTCGGGCACGTACGGGGCGCGGAAGAACCCGGTGGCGTTCAGCGTGTCCGCGATCAGCCGGGAGTTACGGGCCCGCACCTCGTCGTAGTACGGCAGCCGCTCCAGCTGGCTCGCGCCGAACGCGGCGGCGACCCAGGACATCTCGTAGTCGATGCCGTTGAGCCGGGTGTGGTCGGCGGCGCGCCGGTGGGCCTCCTCGGTCGCGAAGAAGGCGATGCCGCCCTCGCCGCCGAGCGGGAAGTTCTTGTCGGCCATCAGGCTCTGGCCGGCCGCGTCGCCGAACGAGCCGGCGACACGGTCCCCGATCCGGGCCGAGTGGGCGTGCGAGGCGTCCTCGACGAGCGCGATGCCGTGCCGGTCGGCCAGGGCCCGCAGCGCGGGCACGTCGGCCGGGAGGCCGTGCACGTGCACCGGCATGAGGGCCCGGGTCCGGTCGGTGACGGCGGCGGCCGCGGCCGCCGGGTCCATGCAGTAGGTACGCGGGTCGATGTCGACGAACACCGGGATCGCGTGCGCGGCGACGACGGCCTGTGCGGTGGCGATGAAGGTGAACGCGGGCACGATGACCTCGTCGCCCGGCTGCACACCGGCGCCGATCAGGGCGAGGTGCAGGCTGGAGGTGCCGCTCGCGGTGGGCAGCGCGTACTCCGCGCCGACATAGCCGCGGTACGCCTCTGCGAAGTCGGCGACGACCTTCTCGGGCGACCGGCGCTGCGAGAGCAGCATGTTGAAGACGTCTTCCTTGGTGATGACCGGGAAGAGCGTGCGGCGCAGTTCCTTGGGGATCAGCGCCTCGCCGCCGAAGGCGGCCAGTTCGGCGGTGAGTTCCTCGGCGGAGGGCAGCGGAAGCGGGGCGGAGGGAAAGTCGGTGATCATGACGGGGCTCCGGTGGTGAGAGGGCGCGCGGCCTGGCTGAGTGCCATCCGGACACAGGCCGCGACGAGCGGGCTCAGCCGGTAGTTGAACTGCACGCCGGGGATCAGGTCCGGGTCGGCCTCCTCCTGCGTCCACATGGTCCGCAGGTCGTGGGCGCCGAAGATCTTCAGCCGTTCGGCGCGGGCCCAGACCGCGCGGTCGTCGGTGAGCATCGCGGCGGCGGGGCCGAAGCCGAGGCCGGTGAGGTCCACCACCAGGGCGGGGGCGGACCGGTCGCGGGCCCGGTCGTCGAACAGCTGGTCCCGGCCCGCGTCCAGCGCGATGTGGTCGAAGGCGGCGGGTCCGGGTTCGCTCGTGACGGCGATGCCCAGCCAGCTCAGGAACGCGGTGTCCTTGGCGGACAGCTCCGGCGCGTGGACGGTGTCGCCGTGGCCGATGCCCTGGCCGGCGAGTGCCGCGTGCACGGCGGCGCTGCGGCTGTTGAGCAGAACGGCGTGGGAACGCCCGGTCCGCTTGGTCAGCAGGCGCTCCAGGCCCGGTAGTTCGCGGTCGCTCTTCTCGATGCTCATGACCACACCCGAGGTCATCACCCGGGTGAGTACGGTCGCGGTGTCGAACAGTTCCATGAGATCTGTCTTCCTTCGTGTCACGCGGCCGCGGGCAGCGGGGTGTCGGTGCACAATTGCGCGATGTAGGCGGCCAGATGACCTGCCACATTCACGCCGTGCACGGCGGAGGAACGGGCGAACTCGGGATTCGCGTTCACTTCGAGAACCAGCAGTTCGCCGGTGGAGAGGTCCTCGATGAGGTCGATTCCGTAAAAGCCCTCACCGAGCGCGTCCACGACCTGTCCGCAGAGCTTCTCGATCCGGCCGGTGATCTCCAGGCGCTCGACCCGGGCGCCCAGATGCGTGTTGGTGCGCCAGTGGTCCGACACCCGCTGGATGGCGACGACCGGGGTACGTCCCACCACCACGACCCGCAGATCGTGGCCGGGCTTGTCGATGTACTCCTGCACCAGGACGGGGAACAGCTTTCCCCCGGCGTCCGCGGACTCGCGGCCGCCGACCCACGCCTCGACCGAGTCCGGGTCGGTCACCTTGGTGACGCCCCGCCCCCACGACCCGCTGACGGGCTTGATGACGGCCGGCAGGCCGAGTTCCGCCACCGTGGTGCGCACCTGGTCGTAGCTGAAGGCGTGGCGGGACACCGGGTGCGCGATGGAGTGCCGGGCGAACAGCAGGGCCTGCAGGCCCTTGTCGTTGCAGGTCTCGATGGCGTCGGCCCGGTTGAGCGTCGTGACGCCGGTGCATTCGAGGCGGCGGGCGACGCCGACGGCGTCACGGTGGGAGAGGTTGCGGATCATGGCGAAGGCGGGCGGGGGTTTCACGCCCGCGACCACCTCCGCGAGGTCCGCCGCCAGCAGCGGCCGGGCGTTCAGTCCCTCTTCGCGCAGTGCGCTGAGGAGGAGCTTCTCGTCCGGCCGCAGCATGGTGACCGAGAGCAGGACCTCGGGGGCGGAAGTCACTCGCCCCAGTCCTCTTCCACCTCGGGGGCCAGCGCGACGCGGACGACGGCGTCGTCCTTCTCGACGACCTCGTGCTCCTGCCCGCAGGCACCGCACTCGGTTATCTCGCCCTTCTCCCAGTCGTCCTGGATAACGAAGTCCGTGTCGCACACCAGGCACTGCGGCGCGGAAATGGTTGCAGGCATTGCGTTCCTCCCGTCTCGGCGGTCACCGGCTCGGCGACCTCACCGAATATCGCGCTCTCTCCGGGAGGCGGGCAAAGGGCGGCGGGGCATTCCGTCAACTGCTCCGTAATAAGTCAACTAGGGCCCCGGAGACTGACGGAGAGTCCGTGATCTGACGCTGCGTCGGCCGACTTGACGGAGAACCGGAGCGGGACTTCCCCGTGTCTGCGGGCTCCTCTAATCTCGGCTCCCATGATCAGTCCACCGGCCGCCGCGCTGCTGCGGCAACTGGCCGCAGAAGGCGTGGCAGGCTGGCTCGCGGAGAACGCGGCCTCGCCCTTCAGCCGGGCCCGGCTCCGCCGGCTCACCGCGAAGGGGATCTTCAGCGGTCTGCTCTCCGCCGCCGCTACGGCCGACTCCGTGCGCGACGCCTGCGACGCGCTGCTGCGGATGTACGAGGCGGGGGACGGCGACGACGGACTGGTCTCCGCCGCCGTCGACCGGGACACCTGCCGGGCCGTGGGCCGGCCCAACCTGCTGCTGCGCACCACGCCGGACGGGCCCGGCCTGCGGGCGGCCACGTCCGCGCTCGCCGCCGGGCTCGGCGTCGACATCGCGCACGTCTGCTCCCTGGACGACTGCGTCGAGGCGATGGACGCGTACTTCACCGGGCTCGAACGGGCGCTGGCCGCCGGCATCTCCCTGGAACGCCTCACCGCCGTCATCTCGGTGCCGGTGGGACAGCTCGACGCGGAGGTCGACGCCCGGCTGGACCGGCTGGCCTCGAAGAAGGCCCTGGACCACCGCGGCACGGCGGCCCTGGCGGTGGCCAGGCTGGTGTTCCGGATACGTGAGCAGAAGCTCGGTGAGGAGTGGTGGCGGGTGCTCCGGGCCGCCGGCGCCAGGCCCCCGCGCCTGCTGTGGACCGAGCCACGGCCGCACCAGCTGACCGCGCTGGTGGGCTGGCGGACCGGGCAGGCGGTGTCCGTCGAGGTGCTGGAGGAGGCGACCGCCCACGGCGCCCCCAACGGTGACACGCTGCTGAAGCGGGACGCGGCGGGGCGCGCCGCGCTGGCGGGGCTGGACGAGCTGGGCATCGACATGGCCGAGGTGTCGCAGGCGCTGGAGGCCGCCCACGGCGGAGCGGCCCGGTCCTGAGCGCGGGACACCCTGCGCCGGACAGGGCCGGACCCGGGGCGCGGACGCCCGGAGCCCGGCCGGAAGCCCGGAAGGCCCGCAAGAGGCACAGTCAGACGGTGGCCGTCTCCCGGACCCGGCCCGGGAAGGTGCTGCCCGTCAGCGCCAGCAGCGGCGCCGCCTTCACCGCGGTCTCCTCGAACTCCTCGTCCGCGTCGGACAGCGCCACGATCGCCCCGCCCACCCCGTAACGGACCCGGCCCGGGGTGAGGACCGCGGTACGGATCACGATGCTGAAGTCGGCGGCGCCGGAGAGCGAGAAGTAGCCGATCGCCCCCGAGTAGATCCCGCGGGCCCCGCCCTCCAGCCGGTCGATGATCCGCATCGTGCGCACCTTGGGCGCCCCGGTCATCGATCCGCCGGGGAACGCCGCCCGCACACACGCCACACTGCCGGTGTCCGGGCGGAGCCTGGCCCGTACCGTGCTCACCAGCTGGTGCACCGTCGCGTAGCTCCGCACCCGGAAGATCTCGTCGGCCCGGACGGACCCGGTGACCGCGCAGCGGCCGAGGTCGTTGCGGACCAGGTCGACGATCATCAGGTTCTCGGCACGGTCCTTCTCGCTGGTCAGCAGGTCCTCGACGAGTGCCGCGTCCTCCTGGGGGGTGGCGCCGCGGGGCCGGGTGCCCTTGATGGGCCTGGACTCGACGAGCCCGTCGGCGGACACGCTCACGAAGCGCTCGGGCGAGGTGCTGAGCACGGACACCTCCCCGAACTGGAGCAGTGCGGCGAACGGTGCCGGGCTCAGCCGGCGCAGCGTGCGGTAGCTCTCCCAGACGTCGAGGTCCCCGCGCCACTCGGCCTGGTTGGTGAGGCAGATCTCGTAGCTCTCGCCCGCGCCGATCTCCTCCAGGCAGTCGTCGATCAGCCGGAGGTAGGCCTCGCGGTCGTGACGCAGCCTGATCCCGCCCCGGGGCGCGGGCGGCTCCGGCGCGGGCCCGGCCGGCGGCGGGCCGCCCGCGGCGAGCCGGTCCGCGGTCGCGGTGAGCCAGCGCAGGGCGGGTTCCTCGTCGCCGTCCTCGGCCAGGGCGAGGAGACGGGTGGTGCCCTCCTGGTGGTCCACGACGAGTGCGCGGTCCGCGAACACCATGGTGGCGTCGGGTTCCTCTGAGCGGTGCACGAGGTCGCCGCCGCATTCGGCCTTGAGCTCGTAGCCGAGGTATCCGACCCAGCCCAGGGCGAATCCACCGGGCAGGGGCGGGAGTTCGACGGTGGTGGCGCGCAGGTCCTGCTCGATCCAGCCCAGGAACGGACCCGAGACGATACGGGTGCCGGACGCCTCGCGCACGGTCACCGTGCCGCTCCAGACATCGGCCTCCGCGACCCGGGCGAGGGGTCCGGTGGCGTCGCCCATGACGGAGAAGCGGCCGTCGTCGCCGCCGGGACGGCTGCTGTCCAGCCAGTACGCGTGGTCGTTGCCCCGGAAGAGCGCGGCGTACGCCGCCTCCGGGTCCCGGACGAGGGGCACCTCGCGGCTGAGGACCTTCAGCCGCCGGGCGGGGGCCGGAGCGGCGGGGGCCGGAGCCGCCGGGGCCGGTGTGCGGGGCCGCCGGCGCGGGGCACGGTGTTCCCGGGTCAGCCGTGCGAAGTTGCGCAGCAGCTCGTGCCCGTACCGCGTACGGATCGACTCGGGGTGGAACTGCACGCCCCACAGCGGCCGTTCCCGGTGGCGCAGCCCCATCAGGACACCGTCGGGCGTCCACGCGGTGGCCTCCAGCTCGTCGGTGAGGCCGGTCACCGCGAGCGAGTGGTAGCGCACCGCCTCGAACGGCGAGGGCAGCCCGGCGAAGAGGTCCGTGCCGTTGTGCAGGACGGGCGAGGGCCTGCCGTGGCGCGGCTCCGGGGCCCGGACGACGTCCGCGCCGCCGAACAGCCCGATGCCCTGGTGGCCCAGGCAGATCCCGAGCAGGGGTACGTCGGTCCGCCGGACGATGTCGTGGCAGATACCGAAGTCCGCCGGGCGGGAGGGGTGTCCGGGGCCCGGGGAGAGGACGACGTTGTCGAACTCCGCCAGCCGCCCGGCGTGCCAGTGCGGGGAGTCGTTGAGCACGATCTCGGGCTCCTCGCCGTTCACCTCGGCGAGGTAGTGGAAGAGGTTGTGGGTGAAGGAGTCGTGGTTGTCGACGAGCAGGGTCCGCATGACGCCCCCTCAGCCGCTCGCGACGGTGACTTCGAGCAGCATGTGCTCGACCAGGTCGCTGCTGTACTCGCCCTCGACCAGCAGCTCGCTCGCGACGGTGCGCAGCGTGCGCCCGCACTCGGCGGCGATCTCGTGCAGCCGGTCCACGTCACCGCGGTCGCTGAAGTGCAGCAGCACCCGGCCGTTCCCGGTGACGGCGTCCGTCGACTGGGCCAGGAAGCGGCGGTGGGTGCGGTAGCCCGGGTCCACGTAGGCAGCCTCGTGAATGGAGCCGTACGTGTATGTGTCGGGCGCGCGCACATAGTTGGAGCTCCAGAAGACGGTGTCGAAGCGCTCGCCGGGGAGCCCGGAGAACAGATCGCTGTGCACCGCGTCCAGCCGCGCCCGCACGCCGTGGCGTGCGGCGTTCAGTGCCGCGTTCCGTACGGCGGGACGGCTGATGTCGGCGGCGACCACCCGCCGGCAGCCGGCCAGCGCGCTGAGCACGGCGACGACCCCGCTGCCGCAGCCGATCTCCAGGAACGATCCGCGCGGGGCGTCCGCCGGACCGCCGGCCAGCCCCAGGAAGCCGATGGCGGCCTCGGTCGAGGGCGAGTAGACAGGGGCGAAGACCTCGTCCAGCAGATCCCACTCCCGGCCGGCCAGGGAGAAGACACGCGGCCGGTCGTCCCGGGTGAGGGAGGCGTGGCTGCGTTGCAGAGAGCGTTCGTAGCTCTGGACTTGCATCACGTGTGGATCCCCGATTCTGTGTGTCATCGGACGGGCACCGGGAGCGGCGCTCCGGCCCCGACGATGCCTTCGGGGCCGTGTCCGCAGGAAGGTGTCCCGGCCACAGCCTCCGGGACCGACGTGGTGCTCCGGCCACCCCCACCTACTCTGACCAGCAACTTCACAAAACAAGCCACTGGTTGACTCGGTCCGCTCGCAGGTTTTAGGTTCGCGGCAGGACTTTCGTGGTCCCGCGTCCCGGAACAACTGGGGCGGCCCTGGGGGAGGGAACCAGCGATGCCGAGCGACGCCGACCCGGTGAGCAGTGCCCTGTTCGGCCTGCTCGAACTGCTCGCGACCGAAGCGCCGCCCGACCGCTTCGAGGACTTACTGCGCACCGCCAGGTCCGAGGGCGGTGACGACCCCGAGTCCGCCGCGCTGCTGGACCGCGCCCGCGGCCTCGCCCTCGACATCCACAGCCTGTTCGCCCGCCGCCATCAGCGCGAGGCCGGACTCGCCGCCCTCGTCGACACGGCCAGGGAACTCACCCTGCCCTACGACCTGGACGCACTGCTCAAGGTCATCACCCGCCGCGCCCGGCTCCTGCTCAACCTCGACATGTCCTGGATCAGCTTCCACGACCCCGCGGAGGACTGCTCGTACGTCCGGGCGGCCGACGGGCACGCCTCCGCGATCACCGTGGGCTTCCGGGTCCCCGGGTCGGGCGGGGTGGGCAACCGGTCCCGGTCGCTCTCGGCCCCCTTCTGGTCCCCGAACTACCTCCGGGACGAGCGCTTCCCCCACTCCGGTGTCATCGACGAGGCGGTGCGCGCCGAAGGGCTCCACGCCCTCATGTCGGTCCCGCTGCACGACGGGAACCAGGTCTTCGGCTCCCTGTACGTCGCCGACCGGAACGTACGGCACTTCACGCCCGACGAGATCACCCAGATGTCCTCGCTCGGCGACCTGGTCTCGGTGGCGATCAAGAAGGCCCGGCTGCTCGCCCGCGCCAGGGAGGAGATATCGGAGCTGGAGCTCGACTCCTCCCGCGCCCTGGACTCCTCCTCCGCCTCCCGCCATCTGCGCGAGACCCAGAGCCGGCTGACCGACCTGGTGCTGCGCGGCCGGGACCTGCACGAGCTGGCCGTCGCGGCGGGCGACGCGCTCGGCGGCACCCTGCTGATCCGCGACGTGGCCGGGAGACCGCTGGCGGCCTCCGGCGCAGCGCCGGAGCTCGACGAGGCCGAACTGCTGAAGACGGTGCTGGACGCCCACACCGAGCGCGCCCCCACCCGGTCGGCCGCCGGACTGTGGTGCTGCCCGGCCGCCGCGGGCGACGAGATCCTCGCCACCCTCGTGCTCGCACCGCGGGAACCGGCCACCGACCACACCCTCCAGCTGCTGCGGACGGCCGCCCAGACCACCGCGGTCCTGCTCCAGGTCCAGCGCAGCGCCGCCGCGGCCGAGGGGCACATGCGCGACCAGCTCTTCCACGAACTGCTCAGCACCTCGCAGTACACCGCCGGACAGCTCGCGGACCGGGCCCGCAGGCTCGCGGTCGACCTGACGGAACCCCATGTGACGGTGGTGGCCAGGCCGGAGGGCGGTGTGCAGGGCAAGGCCGTCGTCTGGGCGTCGTCGTACGCCCACCGCCTCTCCGGCCTGAAGACCACGGAGGGAGGCTGCATCGTCCTGCTGCTGCCCGGCACCGACCCGGGGTCCCGGGCCCGCGACGTCTCGCGCGAACTGTCCTCGGTACTCGGCCATCCGGTGACCGTCGGCGCGGCCGGACCGATCACCGACCCCGTCTCCATCATCCTCACCTACCGCGAGGCGCGGCGCTGCCTGGACGCGCTGACCGCGCTCGGGAGCACCGGCGCCACCGCGTCGCCCGAGGAGCTCGGCTTCCTCGGCATGCTGCTGTCCGAGCGGCCGGACACGGCCTCGTTCATCGGCTCCACCATCGGGCCCGTACTGGACTACGACACCCAGCAGTTCACCGAGCTGGTGCGCACCCTGGAGGCCTACTTCGCCGCCGGGAACAGCCCCACGCGTGCGGCGGAGAGTCTGCATGTGCACCCCAACACCGTCTCGCGACGGCTGGAACGCATCACCGACCTCCTGGGCGCCGGCTGGCAGGAGCCCGTACGCGCGCTGGAGGTGCAGCTCGCGCTGCGGCTCCAGCGGGCCCGGCACACCCTGCGCCGGACGGGCACCGCGCCGCCTCAGGCCGAGGCACCGGCCACGTAGGGGCTGGGCAGCCGCACGGGCCGGATCGCGTGCTCCGGCTCCGGGCCCGCCGCGCGCAGGTGCTCCCAGGGCTGCCGCGGCGCCCCCGGGCCGGGCACGGCGACCGGGAAGGGCTGCCGCGGAGCCGGTCCGCCCCGGCTCGTCCCGCCGAGCAGCGCGGCGGCGTGCGCCACGGACGCCAGCGTGATGTGCCGGTGCCAGCCACGGAACGAGCGGCCCTCGAAGTCCCGCAGCCCGACCCGCTCGCCGACCTCGGTGAAGTCCCGTGCGACCCCGCGGGCCAGCCGGCTCATCCGCAGCAGCGCGGGCAGCGGGGCCTGCGTCATATCGGTGAGGAACAGCTCCCCCGCCGGGCGCAGCGGGTCGTTCCACACCCCGAGCAGCAGCAGACTGCGCTGCCCCCGGTTCGGCGCCCCGGCCCGCGCGTACGGGACCCGCTGCCCGAACACCACCCGCACCGCGACGACCAGCGCGCTCGACGCGCCCCAGCGCACCTGGTGGCGCAGCCCCTTGACCGTCTCGACGATCTGCTGCGCGGACACCACGCCGGCGCCGTACCCCGGCAGGGCCGGATCGGCCACCGCCAGCCGGCTCGACGGACCGATCCGGGCCAGCACCGGCATCCCGGCGGCGCCGAACTCCCGCATCAGCAGGGGGAGATCGTGGCCGCAGGCGTTGAGCAGCAGCGGCCGGGGCGGCACCGGCCACCGGTTCATCGTCTCCAGGACCACGGCCACCGCGCACTCGTCCGGGGACTCCGCGACGGTCTCCGCCGGAATGTCCGCGCGGCGCCGCCGCACGGCGTCCTGGAGCCAGAACTCGGGCAGATGCAGCCGCCAGTTGACCGGCACGCTCATCTCCTCCGAGGCGAACCACAGCCCGAAGGCCCGCTGTCCGGCCGCCCCGCCGCCCCCGGGCGTACCCGGAGCCACCCCCACCGACTGGTCACCGGCCTTGGGGATCGACATCTGCTGGAGCACCCAGGCCTGCGGCGGGACCGTCCGCTGCACATGGCCGGCCAGCGCCTCCCGGACGGGCGCCCAGTCCCAGGTGGAACTGGAGATGAAGTGCTGAAGGCTCTGCTCGGCGGCCGAACCCCCGGTGAGGGAAGCGATGTTGCGCATCGTCTTGCGACCGCCCACGGTCAGCAGCCCGCGCAGGTACTGCTCCCCCTTCATGCGCTGGTCCCTTCGGCGCAGGGACGCGGAGAACACCGTGGTGGCCAGCTCGGAGACCACATCGGACGGTTCGTCTGCGTCCGGGAAACCGGCGAATACGTCCCGGACTTGGTTCAGGGCTCCACTCATACGCCCACGGTGACCCCCGCGACCCGTGCCGGGCGAGGTGCGCCGGGCACCAGATCCCCCCGTCCGATGGTGCTCCGGCCACCATCAGGCGGGCCCAGGAGGCCCGGATCACCCGGTGTGGGGGCTGTGACGGGTGTGGTGGGACCACCACCCCGGTACGCCGGAGGTGACGAAGCACGTGACGGAACACCTGACGAAGTCACCCGCAACTGACAGGGCAGGGACGAGCCGCTGACGCATGCGCACACGGCTGCGCAGAGTGGTACCCCGCCACCCCTGACCGGGTGTTCCCTCACCTTCTGGAGTGCACAGACATGCTTGAACCCGGTAGCGGTTCTGCTGTACGTCCGGGGCCCGGGGCCCAGACCGCTCCCGGCGGGAGCGGCGCCCCGCTGGCCGAGGCGGTGCTCGCCGTGGCCCGGCGGGACATCGCCTCCTTCCACGCCCTGCCCCTCTCGCACGGGGGCTCCATCAGGAACTCGAAGGTCCGCGACGTCTACGAGGCCCTGTTCGGGCAGGCGCAGCTCGCCGCCGAGGTGTCCTACAGCGGCACCATGCTCGACTCCTTCTTCCGCCCGCGCGGACCGCTGCGCGCCGCACAGCGGCTGGCGGCGAGCAGCTTCGGCGCCGACGCAACCGTCTTCCTCTCCGCCGGCACCAGCACCGCCAACCGCGTCGCGCTCGGCGCCCTGGTACCGGCCGGCGGCCGGGTGCTGGCCGACCGGAGCTGCCACCAGTCCGTGCACTTCGCACTCGGTGACCTCGACGCGGTGACCGAGTACGCGCCGATGCGCCGCTGCTGCGCGCGGTGCCCGCGGACCTTCGCCGACCTGCGGCACCTGCTCGACATGTTCGCCCTCGCCGTCGCCGAAGGCGTGCCCTACGACACCGTGGTGCTCTCCGCCGTCTCCTACGACGGGGTCCGCTACGACCTGCCGTCGCTGCTCTCGGCCCTGGCCGAACTGCACCCGTCCGTCTCCGTCCTGGTCGACGAGGCGTGGGGCGCCGTCCACCACTACCACCCCAGGCTGCGGGCACTGACCGCGCTGGAGGCGGTGCGCGGGCTGCGCGAGACCGAGCCGGGGCTGCCGATGACGGTCGCGGTGACCCACTCCGCCCACAAGTCCATGTCGGCGCTGCGACAGGGGTCCTATCTGCACCTGATGGGCGACGGCGAACTGCGTGAACGCGTCGCGCAGTCCCTGTTCCAGCACCACACCACCTCGCCCAGCTGGCCCGTGCTGGCCAGTCTCGACCTGGCCAGGCTGCAGGCCGAGACCGAGGGGGAGGCGCTGCTGGACCGCTCGTTGAACCTGGCCAGGACCCTGCGCGCCGAGATCCGCTCCGACCCCCGCCTCTCGGCCTTCCGGGTGCTCGGGCCGGAGGGGCACCTGAGCGACCCCGCCCTGCTCGTCCACGAGGACCCCACCCGGGTCCTGGTGGACATCGGCGCACTCGGCATCACCGCGGCCGAGTTCCGCCGCATCCTGTTCGACGAGTACGCCCTCTACGTCGCCAGGGAGAGCGGCGACGCCGTCGTCTTCCACGTCCACATCGGCGTCGACGAGGGAACCCTGCTGCGGCTGCTCGACGCGCTGCGCACCATGCAGCGCACCTACCGGGCCACGTCGGAGGCACTGGCCGGGGACACCGCGGAACACTTCATCATCGCCTACCCGCCCGGCATCCCGATCACCGTGCCCGGCGAGAGGCTCTCTGCCCGGACCCGCGAGGAACTCGACGCGCTGCGCACCAGCGGGGTCGAGATCTACACGCTGCGCCAGGGGGGCACAGCGTCCCATCCGGCTCCGGCATCCTCCCTCCTCAGTGGAACGGCAGATACGGAGTGACCCCATGCTCAAACTCGTCGACATCCGCAGGCACGCGGCCGACCGCCCCGCACACACGGCCGTCGTCGACGGCCCGACACGGCTGACCTGGCGGCAGTTCGAGGACCAGGTGAGCCGGGTGACGGCCGGGCTCCACGCGCTCCTGCCCCCCGGCCGCCCGGCCCGCGCGGCGTTCGCCGCCGGGAACAGCTGGCAGCTCGTCGTCGTCATGGCCGCCTGCTCGACCCTCGGCATCCCGTGCGTCGGCCTGGACTTCACCGCGACGCCCGGAGCCACCGCCCGCGCCCTGGAACAGCTGCGCCCCACCGTGCTGTTCAGCACCGCCCCGCACCGCCCCCTGCTGGCGGCCGCGACCGCGGCCGGACCGGGCGGCGACGCGCTCGCCGTCCACCTCGACGGCCCCGCCGCGAGCACCCGGAGCTACGCCGCGCTGGCGGCGGCCGAACCCCGCGACGTGGACCCGGTCGAGCAGCCCTACGCGATGTACTGCTTCACCTCCGGGACCAGCGGCACACCCCGCATGGTGATCCGGCACACGTCGTTCGAGGCACGCCGACTGGCCCTGCTGGTCGAGCGGTTCGCGTTCGGCCGGGACGACGTCCACCTGCTGACCGTTCCGCTCCACCACTCCTCCGGCCCCGGCTGGGCACGGGTGTTCCTCGCCGTCGGCGGCCGGATCGTCCTCTGCCCGCCGGGCGACCCCGAGGAGATGGCCCGGCTGATCCGTACGGAGGGCATCACCACCACCCTGGTGGTGCCGCCCGACCTCGCGTCCCTGGTGTCGCACCCCGCCTCCGCGGACCTGGCCGCGGGCTCCCGGCTGCGCTTCGTGCTCTCCGGCGGCCGGCACCTCAACCGATGGCTGATCGACACCGCCTGGAAGCGGCTCGGACCCGTTCTGCACCTGTACTACGGCACCACGGAGACCGGTCTGAACACCCTCATCACCCCCGACGACCTGCACACCGCCCCCAGCCGCGCGGGCCGGGCCATGGAGGGCAGCACCGTCGCCGTGGTCGACGCGCGGGGGCACCTGGCGGCGCCGGGCGTCCGGGGCCGCGTCGCCGTCGCGAGCTTCCAGCTGATGGACGACTACGCGACGGGCGTGCCGGTCTTCCTGGACCTCGACACGGGCGACGGCGAGGGCACCCGGCGCTTCCTGCTCACCGGCGACAGCGGCGTCCTCGACGAGGAGGGGCGCCTCGAACTCACCGGCCGCACGGACGGCGTCTCCAAGGTCGACGGGACGGCTCCGCTGGACGTCAACGTCTTCGGGCTCGAGTACGACCTGATGGACCTCGACTGCGTACGGGACACGGCCGTCCTGCGCGTGGACCTGCCTGGCATCGGTGACGCGCTGATCGTGCCCTTCGTGCCGGTCTCCCCGGAGCGCGGGGCCGAGGGCGAGAGCGCGGTCCGGGACGCCTGTGCGAGCAGGGTGCCGTGCCTGCCCGCCCACGTGGTGCGGGTCGCCTCGATCCCGTACAGCCCGACCGGCAAGGCACGGGCGGGGGAGCTGCTGGCGCGGGTGCTCCCGCGCGTGCTCGCGCGCGAGCCGGTGGCCTGACCGCTTCGGGTGACCGGGTGACTCCGCTCGGTCACGCCGCCTGGTGGGCGAGCAGTGCCAGCGCGCACAGCAGCACCACCAGCAGGGCGATCAGCATCATCGGGTTCATCCCGCCGAAGGGGCCCTGCTCCTGTTCCTGCTGCTCCAGTCGCGCGCGGCTGGCCCGGCACACGGGGCAGCGCCCCTCGGCCACGGGCGCCGCACAGTTCGCGCACACCAATCGGTCGTAGGTCATGCGCTTTCCTCCTCCCGCGCGGCGGAGCCGCACAAGCCCTCACTCCGCACAACGCTCACGGAAACGCGACCGTTCCCCCTACCACTGTGCCAGCTCGCGAGGATTTCGGCGCGGCCCGCCGGACAGGTCACGGAAGCTCCCGGTTCGCTCCCGCTTGCGTTCCGCCATAAATCACCCATCCCGGTACGCGCGCCTGCACGCGTCAGTCCGGTTCGCGTATGGTCACGCTCACCTACTCCCGGCCGACCGTGGTGCATCCGTGATCCGATTCGACAACGTCTCCAAGACCTACCCGAAGCAGAGCCGTCCCGCTCTACGGGATGTGTCTCTCGATATCGAGAAGGGCGAGTTCGTCTTCCTGGTGGGCTCCTCCGGCTCCGGCAAGTCCACCTTCATGCGACTCATCCTCCGTGAGGAGCGCGCCAGCCAGGGCATGGTCCATGTCCTGGGCAAGGACCTCGCGCGCATGTCCAACTGGAAGGTGCCGCACATGCGCCGCCAGCTGGGCACCGTCTTCCAGGACTTCCGGCTGCTTCCCAACAAGACCGTCGCGGAGAACGTGGCGTTCGCCCAGGAAGTGATCGGCAAGCCGCGCGGTGAGATCCGCAAGGCCGTTCCGCAGGTCCTCGACCTCGTCGGCCTCGGCGGCAAGGAGGACCGCATGCCCGGTGAGCTCTCCGGCGGTGAGCAGCAGCGCGTGGCGATCGCGCGGGCCTTCGTGAACCGGCCCATGCTGCTGATCGCGGACGAGCCGACCGGCAACCTCGACCCGCAGACCTCGGTCGGCATCATGAAGCTCCTGGACCGGATCAACCGGACCGGGACCACCGTGATCATGGCGACCCACGACCAGAACATCGTCGACCAGATGCGCAAACGCGTCATCGAGCTCGAGCAGGGCCGTCTCGTACGCGACCAGGCGCGCGGCGTCTACGGCTACCAGCACTGAGCACCCAGCACTGAAAGGACGCCATGCGCGCCCAGTTCGTCCTGTCGGAGATCGGCGTCGGCCTCCGTCGCAACCTCACGATGACCTTCGCCGTCGTCGTCTCCGTCGCCCTCTCGCTCGCCCTGTTCGGTGGCGCGCTGCTCATGCGCGAGCAGGTCAGCACGATGAAGGACTACTGGTACGACAAGGTCAACGTCTCCATCTACCTCTGTGGCAAGGGGGATTCGGAGACGGTGGTCCAGTGCGCCAAGGGTGCGGTCACCGGGGAGCAGAAGAAGGAGATCGAGGGCGATCTCAGGAAGATGGACGTCGTCGAGACGGTGACGTACGAGTCGTCCGACGAGGCGTACAAGCACTACCAGGAGGAGTTCGGCGACTCTCCGATGGCCGGCAACATCACGCCGGACCAGATGCCGGAGTCGTTCCGCGTCAAACTCCACGACCCGACCAAGTACAAGGTCGTCGCCACCGCCTTCGCGGGCCGCAACGGGGTGCAGTCGGTCCAGGACCAGAGAAGCATCCTGGACAACCTCTTCGGGCTGATGAACGGCATGAACGTCGCGGCGCTCTTCGTGATGGCGCTGATGCTGGTCATCGCGCTGATGCTGATCGTGAACACCGTCCGGGTGTCCGCGTTCAGCCGACGGCGCGAGACGGGCATCATGCGGCTCGTCGGCGCCTCCGGCTTCTACATCCAGATGCCGTTCATCATGGAGGCCGCGTTCGCCGGTCTCATCGGCGGCGTACTGGCCTGCGTCATGCTGCTGGCCGGCCGCTACTTCCTGGTCGACGGCGGCCTGGCGCTCCAGGACAAGCTGAATCTGATCGACTTCATCGGCTATGACGCGGTCCTCACCAAGCTCCCGCTGGTCCTGGCGATCGGTCTGCTGATGCCCGCGGTCGCCGCTCTCTTCGCGCTGCGCAAGTACCTCAAGGTATGACGATCACCTCCTGAGGCGCGCGGCCAACCGGCCGCGCGCCGGGGAGGCGTTGTCCTAGACTCAACGCCATGTCTGGCCCCGTACGTCGTGTCGGGCCCCGCGGACTCTGTCGCGGGGCGGCCCTGACATTGGTCTTCGCGAGCGTTCTCGCCACCGGAGCCGCCACCGGGGCGCTGCCGCGCGGCGAAGGGCGGACTCAGGAGACGAGGACCCGGTCCGTCGCCTCCTCCGCGGACCGGGACGCGGTGGCCGAGGCCGCCGCCGACGCCGTGGCGGACGGCAAGTCCGGTACCGAGGCGGCCGAGGAGGTCGTCAGCCGCAGCGGGGACCGCTGGGGCGCGGTGTACGACGAGCGGGAGTACCAGGAGTTCGAGCAGGCCCTCGACGGCTCGTACACGGGCGTCGGGATCGCCGCGAGACGCTCGGCCGACGGGCTGGTCGCGGTCGCCCGGATCCAGCCGGGCAGCCCCGCCGACCGGGCCGGTATCCGCGCGGGCGACCTGATCCGCACGGTCGACGGCCGCCGGGTCGACCGCCGCCCGGTCTCCGACGTGGTGGCCCTGCTGCGCGGCGACCGTACCGGCGCGGCCGCGGGGAGCGCCGTCGTCCTGGGGGTGCAGCGGGGTTCCGCCGACCTGACCGAGACGCTGCACCGGGCCCGCCTCACCACCGAGGCCGTCACCGTGCGCCGGCTCGGACCGGACCGTGCCGATCCCTCCGCGGCCGTACTGATCGAGGTCGGCGCGTTCACCAAGGGTTCGGGCGCCGAGGTCCGTGACGCCGTCCGGGAGGCACCGGCGGGCGCCGGTGTGCTGCTGGACCTGCGCGGCAACTCCGGCGGGCTGGTCACCGAGGCCGTCACCGCGGCCTCCGCCTTCCTGGACGGCGGTCTGGTCGCCACCTATGACGTGCACGGGGAGCAGCGCGCCCTGTACGCGGACGGCGGGGGCGACACCGTGCGCCCCGTCGTCGTCCTCATCGACGGCGGCACGATGAGCGCGGCCGAGCTGCTGACCGGCGCCCTCCAGGACCGGGGGCGCGCGGTCACGGTCGGTTCGCGCACCTTCGGCAAGGGTTCCGTCCAGATGCCGAGCAAGCTCGCGGGCGGCTCGGTGGCCGAGCTGACCGTGGGCCACTACCGGACTCCGGCGGGCCGGAGCGTCGACGACCGGGGCATCACGCCCGACCTCGCGGTGAGCTCGCGGGCCCAGCAGCGGGCCGAGACGGTATTGAGTGGCCTCGGGGGTGGGTCGTAGTGCGAAAATGGCCGCACTATGGCTAAGGAAAAGGACACCGGGCGCAAGATCATCGCGCAGAACAAGAAGGCGCGTCACGACTACACCATCCTCGACACCTATGAGTGCGGCCTCGCGCTGATGGGCACCGAGGTCAAATCACTGCGCATGGGCCGGGCCTCGCTGGTGGACGGCTTCGTGCAGATCGACGGCGGCGAGGCGTGGCTGCACAACATCCACGTCCCGGAGTACGTCCAGGGCACCTGGACCAACCACTCGGCCAAGCGCAAGCGCAAGCTGCTGATGCACCGGGCCGAGATCGACAAGCTGGAGTCGAAGGCGCAGGAGAGCGGGCACACGATCGTGCCGCTCGCGCTGTACTTCCTCAACGGGCGGGTCAAGGTCGAGATCGCGCTGGCGAAGGGCAAGAAGGAGTACGACAAGCGGCAGACGCTGCGCGAGAAGCAGGACACCAGGGAGACGAACCGGGCGGTCTCGGCGGCCCGCCGGCGCCAGCGGAGCGCCTGACCGGACCCGCGGGGACCGGCCGGCGGCCGGTCCGCCAGGAATACGCTGGCATCGGCGTGCGTTGGTCACGTACGATGGCACTGCACCCCACGGGGTGTGTACCACCTTTGAAAAATCAACATGGGGATGATCGGTTTCGACAGCGGATGTCGAAGCAGGGGAAGCGAGTCGAGGAAGCGGCAATGATCTCGTTAACCATATGTCGCAACCAATAATCGCCAATTCCAAGCGCGATTCCTCCGCCTTCGCCCTCGCTGCCTAATTAGCAGCTAAGCGAAGACTCTGCGGAGTGTCAGCCCGGGGGTGATCCCGACCCGGATCCTGGCATCATTCAGGGATCTAAACTTCTAGGCCCGGTCACGGGGCCCTGAAGGAAATCAAACAGTGGCTGGGCCTGTCGGAGGCTTGTTCGCGTGACCTCCGGGGCCGAGAAAAGCGCAGCGAACTGCACTCGGAGAAGCCCTGATTCCGCACCGTTGGACGCGGGTTCGATTCCCGCCATCTCCACAATTCCCATGTGAACGAGGACCCCGTTGCCGCTGGCAACGGGGTCCTCGTTTTTTCTGCCCCGATGGCCGACCGTGAGGGGGCGCGTGGGAGCGCGCGCCTGGCGCCCGGGGTGGTGGTCGTACCGCCAGTCGGAACAGATGTATGTCTCATGATGAACAACACCGGACAGTAGGGTCGGAGCGTCCTCGGCGTGCGCTACATTCGTCGTCCGGGTGCGCTGTGGTAGGGGGCGCTTGGACAGGGTGGGGGCCCGGTCCGGCGATACACAACCGGTCATGTGCGCGCACTCGATCCTGAGTGGGGGAAGTGCGTACAACAGTGGAAACTTGGCGTGAAGGTGCCCATGCGGGGCACACACACGAGCCGAACGAAGTCACCATCCAACTCGACGGTCTGGGACGGCAGCTCTCCGAGCTGCTACCGGAACCCGGCGCTCCGGAAGGCTCCGACGGCCCTGTTTTCGTCGACGAGAGCGGACGGCGGAGCAAGACGCTCCGGCGGTTCGGCTGGGTGATCGCGGCGGTCTGCGTCTGCTTCGCGGTGACGCTCGTCGGCGCCGTCCTCGGCGGCAACTCCAGCGCTCCGTTCCTGCCGCTTTCCGGCCAGGACGAGCACAAGAAGGCGGAAGAGGTGCGGGTGTCCCCGGCGCCCGGCGAGAGCGCGGGCGCCCTGGTGACACCCGGTGCGTCGGTCGGCTCCTCGCCGTCCGCCCCGGTGAACGGGAGCAGCGCCCCGGTGGTACCGGGCAGCTCCGCCGCCGCCGGTTCCTCCGCGCCCGGCGCCGGCTCCTCGGCACCGTCCGCCGTCGTACCGGCCGCGGACCGGACCGAGATCAGCGGCGGTGGTGGCACCGCGCCGACCGCCGACCCTCCGGTCTCCGCCCCGCCCACCGGCACCGTGACCCCGCCCGTCGTCCCGGAGACGCCGCCGCCGGACACCACGACACCGCCCGTCGAGCCTCCGGAACCTCCTGTGCAAGAGCAAGAAGGCGCCAAGTAGATGACCACCCCCGTTACGCGGGGCAGGCACAACCGCAAGAAGCAGGCCCGTCGGCGCAGGCTCCCCATGCGCTATCTGCTGCCGTTCCTGCTCCTCGTCGCCCTGCTCGCCATGCTGATGCTGCGCGGCTACGTGCACAGCGAAATCCTCGCCGACCACCGGATCCAGCCACCGGCGGCCACCGACCAGGTGCCTCAGCAGGTCCTCGAAGGCGGACCGGTCATCGACGCGCGCAGCGCGGCCGAGCCCGCCAAGACCCTGCGCATCCCCGATCACCGCATCGTGCTGACCTTCGACGACGGCCCCGACCCGGTGTGGACCCCGCGCGTGCTCGACAAGCTCAAGGAGTACGACGCGCACGCCGTCTTCTTCGTCACCGGCACCATGGCCTCGCGCTATCCGGAGCTGGTGAAGCGCATGGTCGACGAGGGGCACGAGGTCGGGCTGCACACCTTCAACCACCCCGACCTCTCCTACCAGTCCGACGCCCGCATCGACTGGGAGCTCTCGCAGAACCAGCTGGTGCTGGCGGGCGCGGCCGGAATCCGTACGTCGCTCTTCCGCCCGCCGTACTCCTCGTTCGCCGACGCCATGGACGACAAGTCCTGGCCGGTCACCCAGTACATCGGCGGCCGCGGCTACCTCACCGTCGTCAACAACACCGACAGCGAGGACTGGAAGCGCCCCGGTGTCCGCACCATCATCGAGAACGCCACACCGAAGCACGGCAGGGGCGCCGTCGTCCTGATGCACGACTCCGGTGGTGACCGGTCCCAGTCCGTGGCCGCGCTCGACCGCTTCCTGCCCACGATGCAGGACGGGGGCTACGAGTTCACCAACCTCACCACCGCCCTCGGCGCCCCCAGCGCGCACACCCCGGTCACCGGGCTCGCGCTCTGGAAGGGCAAGGCGTTCGTCCACGCCGTCGCTGTCTCGGAGCACATCACCGATGTGATGGCGGCCGGTCTCGCCGTCATCGGGGTGCTCGTCATCACCCGCTTCGGGCTGATGCTGCTGCTCTCCTTCGTGCACGCGCGCCGGGTCCGGAAACGGGACTTCAGCTGGGGCGAACCGGTCACCCGCCCGGTGACCGTCCTGGTGCCGGCGTACAACGAACGCGAGTGCATCGCCAACACAGTGCGCTCCCTGGTGGCAAGCGACTATCCGGTCGAGGTCATCGTGATCGACGACGGCTCCACGGACGGCACCGCGAACATCGTCGAGGCGATGCGGCTGCCGAACGTACGGGTGGTGCGCCAGCGCAACGCCGGGAAGCCCGCGGCCCTCAACAACGGCATCGCGCACGCCCGCCACGACATCATCGTGATGATGGACGGCGACACGGTCTTCGAACCGGCCACCGTCCGCGAGCTCGTGCAGCCCTTCGCCGACCCCCGGGTCGGGGCCGTCGCGGGCAACGCCAAGGTCGGCAACCGGGACTCGATGATCGGTGCCTGGCAGCACATCGAGTACGTGATGGGCTTCAACCTCGACCGCAGGATGTACGACCTGCTGCGCTGCATGCCCACCATCCCCGGCGCGGTCGGAGCGTTCCGCCGCGACGCGCTGGAGCGGATCGGCGGCATGAGCGAGGACACCCTCGCCGAGGACACCGACGTCACGATGGCCCTGCACCGGGACGGCTGGCGCGTCGTCTACGCGGAGAACGCCCGCGCCTGGACCGAGGCTCCGGAGTCCGTGCAGCAGCTGTGGTCGCAGCGCTACCGGTGGTCGTACGGCACGATGCAGGCCATCTGGAAGCACCGCCGCGCGGTCGTCGAGCGCGGCCCTTCCGGCCGCTTCGGACGCGTCGGGCTGCCGTTCGTCGCCCTCTTCATGGTCGTCGCCCCGCTGCTCGCGCCCCTCATCGACGTCTTCCTGCTGTACGGACTCGTCTTCGGCCCCACCCAGAAGACGGTCATCGCCTGGCTCGGCGTCCTCGCGGTGCAGGCCGTCTGTGCCGCGTACGCCTTCCGGCTCGACCGGGAACGCATGACGTATCTGATCTCGCTGCCCCTCCAGCAGATCCTCTACCGGCAGCTCATGTACGTGGTGCTGCTCCAGTCCTGGATCACCGCTCTCACCGGCGGCCGGCTGCGGTGGCAGAAGCTGCGCCGCACCGGAGCCGTGGAGGCGCCCGGCTCGATGCCGAGCCAGCGGCGCGGCAGCAGCAATGACCGGAGGCCCGTCGCATGACCCACCCGAGCCACCCCTCGGCGTACCCGCAGCAGCCGCCCGGGGAGCCGCACACGGTGCCGTTCCCGGTGCAGCAGCAGTGGGTGCCCGCCGGACAGGGGCAGTACCCGCCCGCCGACGTCCGCCACCCGCTGCCCCCCGTGACCGGGGCGGCGGTGCCCGCCCCCGCGAAGGAGCAGGCGGCCGCCGCGCCGCGGGCGGGCGGCCGCGACCGCTACCTCGACCTGCTCCGAGCCGTCGCGCTGGTCCGCGTCGTCGTCTTCCACCTGTTCGGCTGGGCCTGGCTGACCATCCTGTTCCCGTCCATGGGCGTGATGTTCGCCCTGGCCGGCTCCCTGATGGCCCGGTCGCTGGCCCGGCCCGCCTGGAGCGTCCTGCGCGGCCGGCTGCGCAGACTGCTGCCGCCGATGTGGGCGTTCGCCGCCCTCGTCGTACCGATGATGTTCGTGATGGGCCTCAAGCCGGTGCGGGAGGAGGGCATCTGGTGGTTCCTGAAGCTGGGCTGCTACATCCTGCCGGTCGGCTCGCCGCCGTTCCCCTGGGAGAGCGGCTCCGAGGGCGGGTTCCTGGAGCAGTCGTGGGCCGAGCAGGCGGTGGGCCCGCTCTGGTACATCCGCGCCTACCTCTGGTTCGTCCTGGCCTCCCCGCTGCTGCTGAAGGCGTTCCGCCGGCTGCCGTGGGCGACGATGCTCGCGCCGATCGGCCTCACCGCCGTCATCGGCACCGGTCTGGTGACCGTTCCCGGGTCGACGGGCGAGGCGCTCGTCGACTTCGGCACGTTCGGCTCCTGCTGGATCCTGGGCTTCGCCCACAACGACGGGCTGCTGCAAAGGATCCCGCGCTACCTCTCGGTCTCCACGGCCGCGGTCGTCATGGCCTTCGGCCTCTGGTGGGCGTCCGGGCACCTCACCGACGAGGGCTGGAACCTCGACGAGATCCCGCTCGCCCAGGCCACCTGGTCCCTGGGCTTCTGCGCGATCCTGCTCCAGTACGCGCCCTCGTGGAAGGAACTGCCGGGCCGGCTGGCCGGCTTCGACAGCCCGATCACCCTCGCCAACAACCGGGCCGTGACGATCTACCTCTGGCACAACATGCTGCTCATGGCGACGATGCCGATCATCGACCAGCTGTGGAACATCCCGTGGTTCGGTGACCACCTCGGTACGTACATCGACGCCTCGTACGACGTGCTCGTGCTGATCCTGATCTGGCCCCTGATAGGGGTGATGATCGTCGCGGTCGGCTGGGTCGAGGACGTGGCGGCGAAACGGCGGCCCCGGCTCTGGCCCAACGGCGAACCGAGGCGGACCGGGAAGCGGGCCGCCGGACGCCGCGCACCGGAACCGGAACCGGAACCGGCCCGGCCGCCGGGACCGCGCCCGCGATGACCGCCCTCACCGGGCCGGCACCGGCCCGGTGAGAGCGAGGTCGCCCACCGGCCACCTCATGGAATCTGTGGTTCTCCGCCCTCCCCGAGCACATCGGTTTCTCGGTCCGGACGCCGTGGTCCACGCCTCCGGCATGGAGTCGCTCACCGCGCTCCTCGTGTCCCGTACCCACCCGGGCGGTATACCTTCGCCGCCCCGCGACGGCCCCGGTGAAGCCCCAGCTCAACCAGGCCGAGGTGGGATGATGGCCGCACGGTGCCGGGTGACGTAACGGGCGGGAAATACGGGCGAACCGAGCCTGTCACGCATCGTTGACAGGGTCGGTCCTCCGCACCACCGAGCAGCAGCGGGACGAGAGCCGGGTAGACCATGCACGACGACGAACAGCACGGGCCCCTCGCGGGTTTCACGGTCGGCGTCACCGCCGCGCGCCGGGCGGACGAACTCGCCGCGCTGCTGCGGCGCCGGGGCGCCGTCGTCGTGCACGCGCCCGCCCTGCGGATCGTGCCGCTCGCCGACGACAGCGAACTCCTGGCCGCCACGGAGGAACTCCTCGACAGCGCCCCCGACGTGGTCATCGCCACTACCGCGATCGGCTTCCGGGGCTGGATCGAGGCCGCCGACGGCTGGGGCGTCGGTGCCCGGCTGCTGGACCTGCTGGGCGGCGCCGAACTGCTGGCCCGCGGCCCCAAGGTCAAGGGCGCGGTCCGGGCCGCCGGGCTGACCGAGGCGTGGTCACCCGCCTCCGAGTCCATGGCGGAAGTGCTGGAACGGCTCCTGGCGGAGGGCGTGGAGGGCCGCCGCATCGCCCTCCAGCTGCACGGCGAACCGCTCCCCGGCTTCGTGGACTCGCTGCGGGCGGCCGGCGCCGAGGTCATCGGCGTCCCGGTCTACCGCTGGATGCCGCCCGAGGACATCGGCCCGCTCGACCGGCTCCTCGACCTCACCGCCGCCCGCGGCCTGGACGCGCTCACCTTCACCAGCGCCCCGGCCGCCGCCTCGCTGCTGCGCCGCGCCGGGGAGCGCGGCATGCTCCCCGAACTCCTGGGCGCCCTGCGGGACGACGTCGTGTCGGCCTGCGTCGGACCGGTCACCGCGCTGCCGTTGCAGGCCCACGGGCTCGACACCATCCAGCCGGAGCGCTTCCGGCTCGGCCCGCTCGTCCAGGTGCTCTGCCGTGAACTGCCGACCCGGGTACCTGCGTTGCCGGTCGCCGGGCACCGGGTCGAGATCCGCGGCCACGCGGTCCTGGTCGACGACGAACTGTGCCCGGTGCCGCCGGCCGGGATGGCCCTGCTGCACGCCCTGGCGCGCAGGCCGGGCTGGGTGGTGGCCCGCGCAGATCTGCTGCGCGCCCTGCCCGGCAGCGGTACGGACGAGCACGCGGTCGAGACGGCCATGGCCCGGCTGCGTACCGCGCTCGGCGTGCCCCGGATCGTCCAGACGGTCGTCAAGCGCGGTTACCGGCTGGCCCTGGACCCGGCGTCCGACGCCACGTACGCGGATTCCTGAGGGAGCTGCCGTTCCATCAGGCAGGAGGCCCGCAGGAGGAGGGCGAGCGCGGCGGTGCACAGGACTGCCCGTACCGCGTTCCAGGAGCCGGCGAAGAACACCGGATTCTCCATGACGTCATGACGTCATGACGTCGTTGATGTTCCGCATGACCTCGATGAAGGTCCGGTCGCCGCTGCGGCCGAGCGCGGGCACGACCGCGCAGGCGAAGACGTGGAACGTGCCCGCGACGAGGCCGGTGGCGACGGCGGCGCCACCGAGCACGAGGTGGCGGAGGGCGGGGTGCGGCCGGTGGGCCTGGCTGGATGTCATGGCTCCAGTGAGGTGGCGGGGCCGTCCCGGCCCCATCGCCCAGGCGCGCAGCTCCCTACGCGGGCGTCCAAGGGGCGTCCGGGACCGCCGGGATACCGTGCGGGGATGGTCAATGACACCCACCGGCTCGACGCGGAGATACGGCTCCGTCCCGTCACCGAGGCCGACGCCGCCTCCCTCGCCGCATCGATGACCCGCAGCCGTAGGTACATGAGCCCCTGGGAACCCCGGCGGCCCGACGCCTTCTACACCGAGCAGGGGCAGCGTGAGCGGGTGGCCGGACTGCTGGTGGAACGCGAGGCGGGGCGCGTGATGCCCTGGTCGCTGGTGGACGGGGAGGACCGGGCGATCGGCGGGTTCCACCTCAACGCCGTCGTGCTCGGCTCCTTCCGCAGCGCCACGCTCGGCTACTGGGTGGACGTCGAGTACGCGGGCCGCGGGCTGGCCACCGCCGCGGTGCGCAGGATCTGCGAGCTGGCCCGGGACGAGCTGCGGCTGCACCGGGTCGAGGCGGGAACGGTCCTGGACAACGTGGCGTCGCAGCGGGTGCTCACCAAGTGCGGCTTCGAGCAGTACGGCACGGCCCCGGGCTATATGCACATCGACGGGGAGTGGCGCGATCACCGCCTCTTCCAGCGCATCCTGCACGACGGCCCGTTGACCGGGCAGCCGGCCGGGCGCGGGGTCTGAGAGCCCGGCTGCCGGGTCCGCGCGGCGGCAGGGGTTACGGGCCGGGTCCGGGAGGGGCACTCTGGTGTGGACGTCGGCCGGACCCAAGGCGGTGGCATGCGCATGGCAACGCGCAAGGGCTCGTGCGACTGGCGGTTCGACGCCGGGCGGCTCTGTCTCGACCTGGTGGCGACGGGAGCGGGCAGCGCCGACGCCCCCGATCCGCTGGACCGGCCCGAGCGGCTCGCCCACTGGCTGGTGGCCTCCGGGGCCGTACCGCAGAACACCCGGCTCGCCACCGTGGACCACAACTGGCTCGTGCTCTTCCGCCAGTTGAGGACCGCCGTCGACCGGCTGCTGACCGCCCAGCTCGGCGGCCGCGGGGCCGAGGGCGCCCTGGAGCGCGTCAACGCCCTCGCCGCGGGAGCCCCGCCCGCCGTGCGCGCCGTGCGCACCGGGAACGGCGCCTTGGTGCGCGGACTCAGTACCGAACCCGACTGCCGGGCGCTGCTCGCCACCGTGGCACGCGACGCCGTGGAGCTCCTCACCGACCCGGCGGCCCTGGGCGGGCTGCGCCGCTGCCAGGGCGACAACTGCCGCCGGATCTACCTGGACACCTCGCGCGGGCGGCGCCGGCGCTGGTGCTCCAGCGAGGTGTGCGGGAACCGCGAACGGGTCGCCCGGCACCGGCGGCGCAACGCGGACCCGGCCGCGGGCCGGCCCACGAGGCCGTGACCGCGGAACCCCTGCCGAGCCCCCGCCGTGAAGAATCCTGGCCCGGACTGAGTGGATCGGCCCGCATCCCCGTACCGATGGTCAAGGAGCTCGACAGGGTCTCGACCGGGAGGTGCGGGTGCGCGAGGATGCCGCCGTGGCCGATGACCGTCCGCGCGGGGCCCGGCAGCGCGGTGAGCCGCCGCCGTCCCCCTCCGCCGTTCCCGACGAGGAGCTGATGCGGGCGCTCTACCGCGAGCACGCCGGACCGCTGATCGCCTACGTGCTCCGCCTCGTCGCCGGTGACCGGCAGCGCGCGGAGGACGTGGTGCAGGAGACGCTCATCCGGGCCTGGAAGAACGCCGGCTCACTGGGCGGCGCGACCGGTTCCGTCCGGCCCTGGCTGGTGACGGTGGCCCGGCGCATCGTCATCGACGGCCACCGCAGCCGCCGGTCCCGGCCGCACGAGGTCGAGCCGTCACCGCTGGAGGTCATTCCCGCCAAGGACGAGATCGACAGGGCGCTGTGGCTGATGACGCTCTCGGAGGCCCTCGGCGACCTGACCCCCGCCCACCGGGAAGCGCTGGTCGAGACCTACTTCAGGGGCCGCACGGTCGACGAGGCGGCCGAGGCGCTCGGCATCCCCAGCGGCACGGTGCGGTCGCGGGTCTTCTACGCACTGCGCTCGATGAAGCTCGTACTCGAGGAGAGGGGGATCACGGCATGAGCGACGACGAGGGGGAGCCCTCCGGGCGCCGCCCGGCAGACCCCTCCCGCGACCCCGCCGGACCTACCGGACCTTCCGGCCCCGGCGAGGGGGCCGGGCACGATGCCGTGGGCGCGTACGCCCTGGGGATCCTGGACGACGCGGAGGCCACCGCCTTCGAGGCGCACCTGGCCGGCTGCGCCCGCTGCGGCGAGCGTCTCGACGAGTTCGCCGGCCTGGAGCCGCTGCTCGCGCTGCTCGCCGAGTCACCGACCGGGGTGCCCGGCGCCCGCACGCCCCCGCCACGGATGCTCGGGGAACTGGTCGACGAGGTCGTGGCCGGGCGGGCCCGGCGCACCCGGCGGGGCAGATATCTGATCGCGGCGGCAGCGGCCCTGATCATCGGCGGCCCGCTGCTCGCCGTGACGGCCACCGGCGGCGACCGGCCCCCGGCGCGGGCGACGGACCCGCGGCCCGCCGGACCGGCCGGGGACGCCCACTTCCGCGACCTGACGGAGAAGGTACGGGCCACCGACCCCGTCACCGGGGTCGACGCCACGATCGGCATGGGGCCGAAGGCCTGGGGCACCGACACGGTGCTGGAGCTGAAGAACGTGACGGGCCCGCGGAAGTGCCGGCTGGTCGCCGTCTCCAGGACGGGCGAGGAGGAGGTCGTCACGTCCTGGTCCGTACCGAAGTGGGGCTACGGCATCGAGGGCTCCACGTACCCCGGCGCCGCGTACCCGCTCTACGTCCGCGGCGGGGCGGCGATGGCCCGGAGCGACATCGACCACTTCGAGGTGCGTACGTTCGACGGGAAACGGCTGGTGAGAGTCGGCGGGTAGGTGCTCCGGCCCGGCCCGCCGGGTCCGGGGACGGGCCGCTGTTCCGGCCGGCGAGATCACATGCTCGTGGCAGGTGCGCGACGGGCCCCGCGTCGCATAGGGTTGACGGCTGCCCAATGCACGTCAGAAGGGGGTCTCAGTGGCCGCGCAGGATGCCGCTGTCGATTCGTTGCGGGACCGGGAAATCGGTGTCGAGCAGGAACATCTCGACCATGTGTACCGCCGCCTCGAGGAGAAGATCCACGAGGCGGAATTTCTCATGACTGATGCCGTGAAACGCGGCCAGGTCGGGACACCGGGGGCGCTCGCCGAGCGCGACGCCCAGGTGTTCCGGGCCGGAGTCCACCTCAACCGGCTGAACAGCGAGTTCGAGGACTTCCTCTTCGGAAGGATCGACCTGCTGCTCGGCAAGGACGGCGAGCGCGGCCCCGACGGCGCGTTCACCTCCGTGGAGCCGGCCGACGACGCAGTACGGAAGGACAGCACCGCCGACATCGCGGAGACACTGCACATCGGCCGGATCGGGGTCCTCGACTCCGACTACGCGCCCCTGGTCATCGACTGGCGGGCGCCGGCCGCCGCGCCCTTCTACCGGTCGACGCCGAAGGAACCGGGCAGGGTGGTACGCCGCCGGGTCATCCGCTCCAAGGGCCGCAGGGTCCTCGGGGTCGAGGACGACCTGATGCGTCCCGAGCTGACCGCCTACCTGGGGGGCGAGAAGCTCCCCGTCATCGGGGACGGAGCGCTGATGGCGGCGCTCGGGCAGGCCCGCAGCCACACCATGCGGGACATCGTCTCCTCCATCCAGGCCGAGCAGGACCTGGTGATCCGGGCGCCCGCCGCCTCGGTCACCGAGGTCTCCGGCGGTCCCGGCACCGGCAAGACCGCGGTCGCCCTGCACCGTGCCGCGTACCTGCTCTACCAGGACCGGCGGCGGTACGCGGGCGGCATCCTCGTCGTCTCGCCGACCCCGCTGCTGGTCGCGTACACCGAAGGGGTGCTGCCCTCGCTCGGTGAGGAGGGCCAGGTCGCGATCCGTGCGGTCGGCTCGCTGTCGGACGAGGCGGCGGGCACGGCGGGCGCCACCACCTACGACGAACCGGCCGTCGCCCGGATCAAGGGCTCGTCCCGGATCCTCCACGTGCTGCGCAAGGCGGCCCGCGGGGCGCTGGAACAGCCCATGGCCCGGCCGGCCGCCGGGGACGACGGCCAGCTGGCGTTCGGGGAGCCCGAGGAGGCCCCGCGGGAGGCCGCCACGCCCACCAGGCTGCGGGTGGTGGCCTTCGGCGCCCGCGTCGAGCTGAACGAGGACGAGCTCCGGCGCATCCGGAACAACGTCCTCAGCGGTACCGCACCGGTCAACCTGCTGCGCCCGCGCGCCCGCAAACTGCTGCTGGACGCGCTGTGGAGCAGGTCGTCCGGCCGGGGCCGCTACACCGATCAGGAGCTGGCCGCCGAACTGCGCTCGTCGTTCGACGAGGACGTCTCCACCGAGACGCCGTTCATCCAGTTCCTGAACGCCTGGTGGCCCGAGCTCACCCCGCGCGGGGTGCTCGCCGCGATGGCCGACGAGAAGCGGCTCGCCCGGTGGGCGCGCCGGATCCTCAACCAGGGCGAGGTGCGCCGGCTCGCACGCTCCCTGAAGCGCCTCGACAGCGCGGGGCAGGGGCCGCTGTCCGTCCACGACGTGGCGATGCTGGACGAGTTGCAGCACCTGATCGGCACCCCGAACCGGCCGAAGCGCACACGCGAGTTCGACCCGCTGGGCCACCTCACCGGTCTGGAGGAGCTGATGCCGCAGCGGGAGGAGACGCAGTGGGAGCGGGCCGAACGGCTCGCGGCGGAGCGCACGGAGTACGCGCACGTCATCGTCGACGAGGCGCAGGACCTCACGCCCATGCAGTGGCGGATGGTCGGCCGCCGCGGCCGGCACGCCACCTGGACGATCGTCGGGGACGCGGCGCAGTCCTCCTGGTCCGACCCGGACGAGGCGGCCGCGGCGCGCGACGAGGCGCTCGGCAACCGCCCGCGCCGCCGGTTCACCCTGACCGTCAACTACCGCAACCCGGCGGAGATCGCCGAACTCGCCGCCAAGGTCCTCGCGCTCGCGATGCCCGGCATGGAGTCACCGGCGGCCGTCCGGTCCACGGGCGTCCGGCCGCGCTTCGAGACCGTACGGGACGGCGATCTGGCCGCGACCGTGCGTGAGGAGGCGCGGCGGCTGCTCGGTGAGGTGGACGGCACGGTCGGTGTCGTCGTCGCGATGAACCGGCGGGCCCAGGCCCGCAAGTGGCTCGCGGAGCTCGGCGAACGGGTGGTCGCGCTGGGCAGCCTGGAGGCGAAGGGCCTGGAGTACGACGCCACGGTGGTCGTCTCGCCCGCGGAGATCGCGGACGAGTCCCCGGCGGGGCTGCGGGTGCTGTACGTCGCGTTGACTCGGGCCACGCAGCAGCTCACGGTCGTGTCGGGGGAGCGGGACCTGCCCGACGAGGACGGGGTGCCGGACCTGCTGAGGGACTGACGCCCGCCGCCGGGGCCGCGGGCCGAGGAGCCTTTTCGGGGTCAACACGCGCTGCGGGAATCACTTCTCCGGGGTGTTTGTTAGCCTGGAGTCGGCATCGGCTCGATCCAAGCCCCCGGGCCCAACCTTAGTCGCTTCGAGCGACCACTTGCCGCGAGGCGAGCATGGCGGGCCGGTGCCGCTCAACCGCAGAAGACAGACCCGCGCCACCTCCCGGTGGCGCGGGTCTGTTTCTGTTTCACGGGCCCGGACGCGGCCCCGGAAGCGGCGGGGTGCAGGGTGAGATGTGAGCCCGTCGGGGGTTCCGCTGGAGCCCCCATATCTCGTATGGTGGAAAACACTTTCCGAAGTGTGGCAGTCATTACCGGCTACCCACCGGTAGGTGCGAATATCTGAATGCGTGTGCGGGCCTGTTCTCGTTGACGGACCCGGCCGCGTAGCAATGAAGCTAAGGAAAGCGAAGGACTCGGCCATGGCAACGGCGCCCAGCGTCTCGTACTCGATGACGGTCAGGCTGGAGGTGCCCGCGAGCGGCACAGCGGTCTCCCAGCTCACCACGGCCGTGGAGTCCTCCGGTGGTTCGGTCACCGGCCTCGACGTGACCGCCTCCGGCCACGACAAGCTTCGGATCGACGTCACGATCGCGGCCTCCTCCACGTCGCACGCCGACGAGATCGTCGAAGGCCTGCGCGACATCGAGGGCGTCGTCCTCGGCAAGGTGTCCGACCGTACGTTCCTGATGCACCTCGGCGGCAAGATCGAGATGCAGTCGAAGCACCCCATCCGCAACCGTGACGACCTCTCGATGATCTACACCCCCGGTGTGGCCCGGGTCTGCATGGCGATCGCCGAGAACCCCGAGGACGCCCGCCGCCTCACCATCAAGCGCAACTCCGTCGCAGTCGTGACGGACGGTTCCGCGGTGCTCGGCCTCGGCAACATCGGCCCGATGGCCGCCCTCCCGGTGATGGAGGGCAAGGCGGCCCTCTTCAAGCGGTTCGCCGGCATCGACGCCTGGCCGATCTGCCTGGACACCCAGAACACCGACGAGATCGTCGCGATCGTCAAGGCGATCGCACCGGGCTTCGCGGGCATCAACCTGGAGGACATCTCCGCGCCGCGCTGCTTCGAGATCGAGGCCCGGCTGCGCGAGGCCCTGGACATCCCCGTCTTCCACGACGACCAGCACGGCACCGCCATCGTCGTCCTGGCCTCGCTGACCAACGCGCTGCGCGTGGTGGGCAAGGCCATCGGGGACGTGCGGGTCGTCATGTCCGGAGCCGGGGCGGCCGGTACGGCCATCCTGAAGCTCCTCATCGCCGCGGGCGTCAAGCACGCGGTCGTCGCCGACATCCACGGCGTGGTGCACTCGGGCCGCGAGGACCTCGTCTCCGCCGCGCCCGACTCGCCGCTGCGCTGGATCGCCGACAACACCAACCCGGAGTCCGTCACCGGCACCCTCAAGCAGGCTGTCGTGGGCGCCGACGTCTTCATCGGCGTCTCGGCCCCGAACGTGCTGGACGGGACCGATGTCGCGGCCATGGCGGACGGTGCGATCGTGTTCGCGCTCGCGAACCCGGACCCCGAGGTCGACCCCGCGGTCGCCCGCGAGACGGCGGCGGTCGTGGCCACCGGCCGCTCCGACTTCCCCAACCAGATCAACAACGTCCTGGTCTTCCCCGGAGTCTTCCGCGGACTCCTGGACGCCCAGTCCCGGACCGTCAACACGGAGATGATGCTCGCCGCCGCGCACGCCCTCGCCGATGTCGTCGCCGAGGACGAGGTGAACGCGAACTACATCATCCCGTCGGTCTTCAACGACAAGGTCGCGGGAGCGGTCGCCGGAGCGGTCCGGGACGCCGCCAAGGCGGCCGGCGCGGCTGTGACGGGTCCCACGTCCGTCTGATGTCCGGCGCGTCGCGGGTCGCGGCGCCCCAAACGCCCCTTTAGGGTGAGCGGGCGATGCGTCCCGCGGAGCCCCGCACCCGCTGCGGACCGTTTCCGGGGAGTCGACGGAACGTCACCACGACGAGGCAGTGGCGCTTTTCGTGTGACTCCGGAGGGTGCCGGATTGGCTTTCCCGCCGCAGGTGGGGGCAGGATGCTTTCCCAAGGACTTCGTCCGGGGGAGACCCCACGGGGCGCGAGGGTTCTCACACGGACCCGAGTCCGGGGACTGTCCGAGGGCCCTGGCAGCATCGGCTTCGATCTCACGCCTCACAGGCAAGAAGAACACGGGAGTAACAAAATGAACCGCAGTGAGCTGGTGGCCGCCCTGGCCGACCGCGCCGAGGTGACTCGCAAGGACGCCGACGCCGTGCTGGCCGCGCTCGCCGAGACCGTCGGTGAGATCGTCGCCAAGGGCGACGAGAAGGTCACCATCCCCGGTTTCCTGACCTTCGAGCGCACCCACCGTGCCGCTCGGACCGCGCGTAACCCGCAGACCGGCGACCCGATCAACATCCCCGCCGGCTACAGCGTGAAGGTCTCCGCGGGCTCGAAGCTCAAGGAAGCCGCCAAGGGTAAGTAACACCCCCTGGCACCACGAAGGGCGGTCACCCCACCAAGGGTGGCCGCCCTTCGGCGTGCGGGCCGCAGAGGGGCCGTTCTGTGCCTTCCCGAGGCACACCGGCTGATTCCGGGCCACCGGCGTGGAGGACGACGCCCTGCATCGAGCCCCCGGCCGCGGCCAGGGGCCGTCGCTCGCTGACGTACCGGCATTCGGGGGAACCGTGTCCGGACACGCCACGCTGCGCATCCGGCGCCAGGACCGCACTGCGCCACCTGGCGATCGGGGCCGCCGCGTCACTCGTCTCGGGCCTGCGGCGGCAAGGGCGCCGTGAACAACTGCAAACGCCTCTGAGCATCGGCTCCCCGGACACATATCGGGGCCGGTTCCCGGAGGCGAGCGCCTCCGGGAACCGGCCCCGATATGTGTCAGGCCGGCGGATCAGACGAGTGAACCGCCCGGCAGCTCCACCTTCGCGCCGAGCTTCTCCAGCTTGTCCATGAAGTTCTCGTAGCCGCGGTTGATCAGGTCGATCCCGTGCACCCGGGACGTCCCCTGCGCCGCCAGAGCGGCGATCAGGTACGAGAAACCGCCGCGCAGGTCCGGGATGACCAGATCCGCGCCCTGGAGCTTCGTCGGCCCGGAGACGACCGCGGAGTGCAGGAAGTTGCGCTGCCCGAAGCGGCAGTCGGAGCCGCCCAGGCACTCGCGGTAGAGCTGGATGTGCGCACCCATCTGGTTGAGCGCAGAGGTGAAGCCCAGCCGGGACTCGTACACCGTCTCGTGGACGATCGACAGGCCCGCGGCCTGCGTCAGCGCCACGACCAGCGGCTGCTGCCAGTCGGTCTGGAAGCCGGGGTGCACGTCCGTCTCCAGCGCGATGGCGTTCAGCGCGCCGCCCGGGTGCCAGAAGCGGATGCCCTCGTCGTCGATCTCGAAGGCGCCGCCGACCCGGCGGAAGGTGTTCAGGAACGTCATCATCGAGCGCTGCTGCGCCCCGTGGACGTAGATGTTGCCCTCGGTCGCCAGCGCCGCGGACGCCCAGGAGGCGGCCTCCAGGCGGTCCGGGATCGCGCGGTGCGTGTAGCCGTCGAGACGGTCGACACCGGTGATCCGGATCGTCCGGTCGGTGTCCAGGGAGATGATCGCGCCCATCTTCTGCAGTACGCAGATGAGGTCCTCGATCTCCGGCTCCACGGCCGCGTTGGACAGCTCGGTGACGCCCTCGGCGAGCACGGCCGTCAGCAGCACCTGCTCGGTGGAGCCCACCGACGGGTACGGCAGCCGGATCTTGGTGCCGCGCAGCCGCTGCGGGGCCTCCAGGTACTGGCCGTCCGCCCGCTTCTCGATCGTCGCGCCGAACTGGCGCAGCACGTCGAAGTGGAAGTCGATCGGCCGGCCGCCGATGTCGCAGCCGCCGAGCCCCGGGATGAACGCGTGGCCCAGCCGGTGCAGCAGCGGGCCGCAGAAGAGGATCGGGATGCGCGACGAGCCCGCGTGGGCGTCGATGTCGGCGACGTTCGCGCTCTCGACGTGCGTGGGGTCGAGGATCAGCTCGCCCGGTTCGTCACCCGGACGGACCGTCACGCCGTGCAGCTGGAGGAGCCCGCGGACCACCCGCACATCGCGGATGTCGGGCACGTTGCGGAGTCGGCTGGGCCCGCTGCCGAGCAGCGCGGCGACCATTGCCTTCGGCACCAGGTTCTTGGCGCCTCGGACGCGGATCTCGCCCTCCAGCGGGGTTCCGCCGTGGACAAGCAGGACATCGTCTGTGCCGGTCATGAATCTCGCGTTCCGGAGTGGTCGGGCGGGGGGCCAATCGAAAGGGTAATGGCCGTACGCCCCCCATCCGTAAGAAAGCGGGGGGTGTACGAACGTCATGAATCCGCCACAACACGCTCCGCGTCCTGGATCTTGCGGAGGGTTACCGTCCGGATGGGTGCCCGGACGTGCGCTCCTCGTGCCCCCGTGCGCCCTGAGCTGCGCTCGGGCACTCGGGGCGGCGACCGGGTGACTTGGCCCCCGCGGAAGCCGAAGATGCGGGATCATTTCTGGCATGACCGAGGTGTCCTCGCTCACAGGGCGGCTGCTCGTGGCCGCACCCGCCCTGGCGGACCCGAATTTCGACCGCGCGGTGGTGCTGCTCCTCGACCACGACGAGGAGGGCTCGCTCGGCGTGGTCCTGAACCGCCCGACCCCGGTCGGGGTCGTCGACATCCTGGCGTCCTGGGCCGGTCTGACCGGTGAACCCGACGTCGTCTTCCAGGGCGGCCCGGTCTCCCTCGACTCCGCGCTCGGCGTGGCGGTGATCCCCGGGGACGAGGGGCCGCTCGGCTGGCGCCGGGTGTACGGGGCGATCGGCCTGGTGGACCTGGAGGCGCCCCCCGAGCTGCTGGCCGCGGCCCTCGGCTCGCTGCGGATCTTCGCCGGCTACGCCGGCTGGGGGCCCGGACAGCTGGAGTCGGAACTCTCCGAGGGCGCCTGGTACGTCGTCGAGTCGGAGCCGGGGGATGTCTCCTCGCCGCGCCCGGAGAGCCTCTGGAGAGCCGTCCTGCGCCGTCAGCGCAGCGAACTGGCCATGGTCGCCACGTACCCGGACGACCCTTCGCTGAACTGATCCCCCGGGCTTTCAGTACGCTTGGCGGTTATGAGCACTCTTGAGCCCGATCGCGGGGCAGGTACGGGAACCCTCGTGGAGCCGACGCCACAGGTGTCGAACGGCGACGGCGACCACGAGCGCTACGCCCATTACGTCCAGAAGGACAAGATCATGGCGAGTGCCCTGGAGGGCACCCCCGTGGTGGCGCTGTGCGGCAAGGTCTGGGTGCCGGGGCGCGATCCCAAGAAGTACCCGGTGTGTCCCATGTGCAAGGAGATCTACGAGTCCATGGGCGCCGGCGGCGACAAGGACAAGGGCAAGGGCGGCAAGGACAAGAAGTAGTCCGCGGCAGCAGAACCGACCTGTCCGGGAGAACCCCCGGGGCACGCAGTCGCGTGCCCCGGGGGTTCTTCGCCGTTCCGGGCCCGCCGCGTCGCGCGGGCCGCGTCCGCGGGTCACAGAGTGGTTGAGACCACTTGTCGGCGACTTCGTCTAGACCTACCCTCCTGCAAGTTGTGCAGAACGAAACGCGCGTTGCGCATGTTGCAACGCCTACCGGTAGGGGTCCCGGATGAAGCTTTCTGCCCGAATTGCCGCCCCGGCTGCGGCGCTTGTGCTGGCGGGTCTCACCGCCACCGCCTGCGCGCCGCAGACCTCCGACACCGGCGCCAAGGGGGACGAGAAGACCGGCACGCTGCGTGTCTGGCTGTTCCAGGAAGTCGGCAACAAGCCCAAGGAGAAGGTCGTCGACGCCGCGGTCGCGGACTTCGCGAAGGCCCACAAGGGCGCGAAGGCCGAGATCGAGTACATCCCCGTCGAGACCCGCGCCCAGCGCGTCAAGGCCGCGTTCAACGACCCCGAGAGCGCCCCGGACCTCATCGAGTACGGCAACACCGACACCGCCGGCTATGTGAAGGACGGCGGACTGGCCGATGTCAGCCCCGAGTTCGGCGCCTGGGCGGACGCCAAGGACACCGACCCGACCGCCAAGCAGTCGGTCACCGTGGACGGCAAGGTCTACGGCGCCCCGCTCTTCGTCGGCGTCAGGGCGCTGTACTACCGCACCGACGTCTTCGCGGACCTGGGGATCGAGGTGCCCAAGTCCCAGGCGGAACTGATCTCCACCGCGAAGAAGATCCACAAGAAGAAGCCCGCCCTGTACGGACTCGCGGTCGGCGGCGCGTACACCTACGGCGCGATGCCGTTCATCTGGGCCAACGGCGGCGAACTGGCCGACGGGAGCGGAGCCTCGTACAAGGCGGCCATCAACAGCGCGAAGGCCCGCAAGGGCATCGCCGCCTACACCTCGCTCTTCGGCGACGCCAACTGCCCGGCCGCCAAGTGCGCCGCCATGGGCGGCAACGCGACCGTCACCGCCTTCGCCTCCGGCAAGGCCGCCATGGCCATCGGCGGCGACTTCAGCCACGCGGCCGTCGAGGCCGGCACGGTGAAGGGCACGTACGCGGTCGTGCCGCTGCCGGGCGTGGCCGAGAACTCCGTCGCCCCCGCGTTCGCGGGCGGCAACAACATCGGAGTACTGAAGAGCAGCAGGCACCGCACCCTCGCCGTCGACCTGATGAAGTCGCTGACCGGCAAGGAGACCCAGGCGAAGATGTTCGACGCGATGGGCTTCCTGCCGACGTACACGGACGTGCTGGCCGCGGCCGCGAAGAAGGAGCCCTTCGTCGAACCGTTCGTCAGGACACTCGGTGCGGGCGCCAAGTTCGTCCCGGCCTCGCCCGCCTGGGGCCAGATCGACTCCTCGATGATCCTGCCGACGATGTTCCAGGAGATCGTCAGCGGCCGTAAGGACGTGGCCGGCGCCTCGGACGACGCGGCGAAGAAGATGGACGCCGCGTTCGCCGACGCGGGCTGACGATGACGGCGAACAGCACGGCGTACACAACGCCCCGCACACCCGGAGCACGCCGGGACGCACCCCGCCCGCCCCGGCGCCGCCCCTCCGCCTCCCCGGCCCGGCGGTCCGGCTGGACCCCCTGGCTCTACCTGCTGCCCGCGCTCGTCCTCCTCGGCGGGCTGCTGGTCTACCCGATCTACCAGCTCGGCCTGATCTCCTTCCTGGAGTACACCCAGGCCCAGGTCAGCGGCGGTGAACCGGCCACCTTCCAGGGGTTCGGCAACTACGCGACGCTCTTCCACGACAGCCAGTTCTGGCAGGTGCTGCTGGCCACCGTGGTCTTCGCGGCGGTCTGCGTGCTGGCCACCCTGCTGGTCGGCTGCGCGCTGGCCGTCCTGCTGACCCGGGTGCGGGCCCTGCCGCGGCTCGCGCTGATGATGGCCGCGCTCGGCGCCTGGGCGACCCCCGCGATCACCGGGTCGACCGTCTGGGTCTTCCTCTTCGACGCCGACTTCGGGCCGGTCAACCGGGTGCTGGGGCTCGGCGACTTCTCCTGGACGTACGGGCGCTACAGCGCCTTCGCGCTGGTGCTCCTCGAAGTCCTGTGGTGCTCGTTCCCGTTCGTGATGGTCACCGTGTACGCGGGCATCCGGGCGATCCCCACCGAGGTGCTGGAGGCGGCGGCGCTGGACGGCGCCTCGCAGTGGCGGATCTGGCGGTCGGTCATGGCGCCGATGCTGCGGCCGATCCTGATCGTCGTCACCATCCAGTCGATCATCTGGGACTTCAAGGTCTTCACCCAGATCTACGTCATGACCAACGGCGGCGGCATCGCCGGCCAGAACCTGGTGCTCAACGTGTACGCCTACCAGAAGGCGTTCGCGTCCTCGCAGTACAGCCTCGGCTCGGCGATCGGCGTCGTGATGCTGGTGATCCTGCTGGCGGTCACGCTGGTCTATCTGCGCCTGGTGAGGCGCCAGGGGGAGGAACTGTGAGCCTGCCGTCCCTGTCGCGCGTCCGCCGGCCCGGCCGGCTCGCCGCCGAGGCCGCGGCCCTGCTGATCGCCGCCGCCGTGGCCTTCCCGCTGTACTGGATGGTGCTCTCGGCCCTCAAACCGGCCGGCGAGATCCAGTCCACGCACCCCAGGCCCTGGACGTTGTCGCCGTCCCTGGACTCCTTCCGCCGGGTCTTCCAGCAGCAGGACTTCGGGCGCTACTTCCTCAACAGCCTGCTCGTCGCCGGCACCGTCGTCATCGTGTCCGCGCTGATCGCCTTCCTGGCGGCGACGGCGGTGACCCGGTTCAGATTCCGCTTCCGCACCACGCTGCTGATCATGTTCCTGGTCGCGCAGATGGTGCCGGTCGAGGCACTGACGATCCCGCTGTTCTTCCTGATGCGGGACTTCGGCCAGCTGAACACACTCGGCTCGCTGATCCTGCCGCACCTCGCCTTCTCGCTGCCGTTCGCGATCTGGATGCTGCGCGGCTTCGTCAAGGCCGTCCCCGACGCACTGGAGGAGGCGGCGTACATCGACGGGGCGAGCCGGGCCCGCTTCCTGTGGCAGATCCTCTTCCCGCTGGTCTTCCCCGGACTGGTGGCGACCAGCGTCTTCTCGTTCATCTCGACCTGGAACGACTTCCTCTTCGCGAAGTCGTTCATCATCAGCGACACCTCCCAGTCGACGCTCCCGATGGCGCTGCTGGTCTTCTTCAAACCCGATGAGAACGACTGGGGCGGGATCATGGCAGCCTCGACGGTGATGACCGTTCCCGTGCTGGTCTTCTTCGTACTCGTACAGCGACGCCTGGTCTCGGGACTGGGCGGAGCGGTTAAGGACTGACGTGGTCACTCTGATCCCGGCGCCCCTGAGCGCCGAATACCTCACCGATGCGGCCGGCTTCGTTCTGGATCAGGACACCGTGGTCGACGCGCCATCGGGCACCGAGGGGGTCGCGCGGCTGCTGCGTGCCGCCCTGGGCGCCGCGACCGGGCTGCCGCTCGCACCGGGCCGGGGCGACACCGGGCGAGCGATCCGGCTGCGGATCGAACCCGGGGCCGCGGACGAACTGGGCCCCGAGGGCTACCTGCTCGCCGTGGACGCCGACGCCGTCACCCTGCGGGCCGCGGCCCCGGCCGGGCTGCACTGGGGCGTCCAGACGCTGCGCCAGCTGCTCGGGCCGGAGGCCTACCGGCAGGCGCCGGTGAACCCGGACCGGGTCTGGACCGTACCGAGCTGCACCATCCAGGACCGCCCGCGCTTCGGCTGGCGCGGCATGATGCTCGACGTGTCACGGCACTTCATGCCCAAGACCGACGTCCTGCGCTACCTCGACCTCCTCGCCGCCCACAAGCTGAACGTCTTCCACTTCCACCTCACCGACGACCAGGGCTGGCGCATCGAGATCAAGCGCTACCCGCGCCTGACCGAGGTCGGCTCCTGGCGCTCGCGCACGAAGCACGGCCACCGGGCCTCCGAGCTCTGGGACGACACCCCGCACGGCGGTTTCTACACGCAGGACGACATCCGCGAGATCGTGGCGTACGCCGCGGCCCGGCACATCCGTGTCGTCCCCGAGATCGACATCCCGGGCCACTCGCAGGCGACCATCACCGCCTACCCGGAACTCGGCAACACCGACGTCATCGACACCACCGCCCTCTCCGTCTGGGACGACTGGGGCGTCGCCCCGAACGTCCTCGCCCCCACCGAGAACACCCTGCGCTTCTTCGAGGGCGTCTTCGAGGAGGTCCTCGAACTCTTCCCCGCCGCCACCTCGCCGTTCGTCCACGTCGGCGGCGACGAGTGCCCCAAGGACCAGTGGAAGCAGTCACCGACGGCCCAGGCGCGCATCAAGGAGCTCGGCCTGGCCGACGAGGACGAGCTGCAGTCCTGGTTCATCCGGCACTTCGACCGCTGGCTCACCGCACGCGGCCGCCGCCTCATCGGCTGGGACGAGATCCTGGAGGGCGGGCTCGCCGAGGGGGCGGCCGTCTCCTCGTGGCGCGGCTACGGGGGCGGCATCGCCGCCGCGGAGGCCGGGCACGACGTCGTGATGTGCCCGGAGCAGCAGGTCTATCTGGACCACCGTCAGCACGGCGGCCCCGACGAGCCGATGCCGATCGGGTACGTCCGCACCCTGGAGGACGTGTACCGCTTCGAACCCGTTCCGCCGGGCCTCTCCGAGGAGGCGGCCCGGCACATCCTCGGCACCCAGGCCAACGTCTGGACCGAGGTCATGCAGAACCGGGCCCGCGTCGACTACCAGGTCTTCCCGCGCCTCGCCGCCTTCGCCGAGGTCGCCTGGTCGGCCCTGCCCGCCTCGCAGGACCGGGACTTCGCCGGCTTCGAGCGGCGGATGGCCGCGCACTACGCGCGGCTTGACGCGCTCGGCGTCGACTACCGGCCGCCGGGCGGTCCGCTGCCCCGGCAGCGGCGGCCCGGCATCCTGGGACGCCCGATCGAGGGAGCGCCCCCGCGCGTGTGAGCCCGCGTGAAGGGAGCGGTTCCGGCTGCCGCGGCAGCCGGAACCGCTCCCTTCCGTGCTGTTCCGGCACGGTTTCCCGTCCGTCCTCCCGCACTTTCCCGTGACTCTCCCGTGCAACGGAGTAAGTCGTACAAGCTCGCTGAATAGTGGCAATTCGCACTCCGCGCCGAAGAGGTGCGAATCGGGATCATTCCCCTGGCCAGGGACGGATACTCCCTTCGCGGACCCTCGCGTCGGGCCGGTCCGAAGATGTGCCAGAGTTGCCACGTCCAGGCTTTGAGCACGTACCGTACGGCGAAACAGACGGGACAGCCGGGACACCGGGAAGGGGCAGCTGGGTTGACCACGCAAGCACCGCAGGCGACGCAGTCCGTCACGCTGCCGGCCTCGCTGGACGAGGCAGTGGCGGCACTCGGCGCCATGCCTGCCGCCGTCCCCGTGGCGGGCGGCACGGACCTGATGTCGGCTGTCAACAAGGGCCTCCTGCGCCCCTCGGGGCTGGTCGGCCTCGGCCGGATCAGCGAACTCCGAGGCTGGCACTACCAGGACGGCCACGCCCTGCTCGGCGCCGGACTCACGCACGCCCGCATGGGGCGTCCCGACTTCGCCGCCCTCATCCCGGCCCTGGCCGCGTCCGCGCGCGCCGCGGGACCGCCCCAGATCCGCAACGCCGGAACGCTCGGCGGCAACATCGCCACCGCCGCCCCGACCGGCGACGCGCTGCCGGTCCTCGCCGCGCTGGAGGCCGAGCTCGTCATCGCGGGCCCCGGCGGCGCCCGGCGCGAGATCCCGGTCTCGCACCTGCTGGCGGGCCGCGAGATGCTGGAGCCCGCCGAACTGATCGGCTTCGTCCGCGTTCCGCTGCTGCACGCCCCGCAGGTCTTCCTCAAGGCGACGGGACGCACCGGCCCCGGCCGTGCCACCGCCTCCGTCGCGATCGTCCTCGACCCGGCCCGGCGCGGAGTGCGCTGCGCGGTCGGCGCCATCGCGCCGATGCCGCTGCGGCCGCTGGAGGCCGAACGCTGGATCGCCTCACTGATCGACTGGGACGGCGAACGGGGTCTGGCGCCCGACGCGCTGGCCGCGTTCGGCGAGTACGTCGCCGCCGCCTGCATCCCGGACGAGCCACCGCCCGCCGACGGGGGAGAGGCGCCACCGCTGTCCCCCGCCGTACTGCACCTGCGGCGCACCGTCGCCGCGCTGGCCCGACGCGCACTGGGGAGGGCACTGTCGTGAGCAACGAGGACCACACCGAACCGCACGGGGGATGGGAGCCGACCCCCCAGAGCGGCGAGTACGACGCGGACGCGACCGCCTTCGTCCACCTGCCGCCGGAGGACCTGGCGAACATCCCGCTGGCCGCACCCGGCCAGGGCTACGTGCCGCCGATGATCCTTCCGCTGACCCCGGCCGCCGGGACCGACCCGGCCGCCACCGGCAACTGGGCCGTCCGGACACCGGACCAGCAGGACCCCCGCACGGAGGCCGACCAGTCGGCCCCCGAGGCGGTGCACTGGCCCGACCCGAACCAGCAGCGGACGCCGTACGGATACCCGCAGACCCCGCAGACACAGACCCCGCACCAGCCGCCCGGGGAGCAGTACCCGGACCGGTACCGCGACAACCGCGCCGACACCGGCCAGTGGAGCTTCGCCGAGTCCGCCGAGCCCGCGGGGCACACCGGTCAGTGGCAGATCCCGGTCGCCGACGGCGATCTCCCGGAGGAGTCCGGCGAGTTCTCGGCCTCCGCGCTGGCCGCCGGCTGGTACGCGGACCGGACCCCGCCGGCCACCCTGCCCGGCGGCGCACCCGCGCCCTGGGCGACGCGGGAGCCGGAGCCCGCGCCCGGGGACGACACCCCGCCGCAGGGGACGGACCCCGGCACACCGGACGTGCCGCACGACACCGCGGACGGAGCCGGGGACGCCGACGCGCCGCCCCCGGAGCCGACCCCCGGCCCGCACGAGGCCGGGCACGAAACCGGCCACGAAGTCCCGCCCGCAGCAGCCCTCCAGGACGCACCGCACCCCGGCACGGAGCACCTCGGTACGGAGTACTCCGGCACAGCCGAACCGGCCGTCGAACCGGTCGTCGAAGCGGCACTTGACCCCGGGACGGCACCGGACACCGAGGCCACGGACACCGAGGCCACGGACACCGAGACGGCACCGGAAGCCGGGGCCGCGGAAGCCGACGTCCTGGACCCCGACGTCCTGGACCCCGACGTCCTGGACCCCGACTCCCTGGGCCCCGACGCCTCGGACCCGGGCGCCCCGGACCCGGACGCCGTCGAGGCCGCTCCGCTCGACCTGCCCAGCGAACACCCCTCCGCCTCCTACCTGCTGCACGTGAACGGCGCCGACCGCCCCGTCACCGACGCCTGGATCGGCGAGTCGCTGCTCTACGTGCTGCGCGAGCGCCTCGGCCTCGCCGGGGCCAAGGACGGCTGCTCGCAAGGCGAGTGCGGTGCCTGCAACGTCCAGGTGGACGGGCGTCTCGTCGCCTCCTGCCTGGTCCCCGCGGCCACCGCGGCGGGCAGCGAGGTCCGTACCGTCGAAGGACTGGCCGTCAACGGCGAGCCGTCCGACGTACAGCGGGCGCTGGCCGACTGCGGCGCCGTCCAGTGCGGCTTCTGCATCCCCGGAATGGCGATGACCGTCCACGACCTGCTGGAGGGCAACCACGCCCCCAGCGAGCTGGAGACCCGCCAGGCGCTCTGCGGCAACCTCTGCCGCTGTTCCGGCTACCGGGGCGTGCTCGACGCCGTGAACGAGGTCATCGCGGGCCGCGAGGCAGCCTCCGAGGCCGCCTCCGCACCCGTACCGGAATCCGCGGAACAGGACGAGGCCCGCATCCCGCACCAGGCGGCCCCCGGCGCGGGTAGTGTGCAGGCCCATCTGCAGGACGGAGGCATGGCGTGAGCAACGACGCAGCCCCCGCGGCCGGCGCGACCCACACGGCGATCAGCATCCCCTCACTGGACGGCCCCGACGGCCCCGGGACCGAGCAGCCACTGCTCGGCCTGGGCGCCTCGCTGCCCCCGGCCGACTCCCGCGCCAAGACCGAGGGCACCTTCCCCTACGCCGCCGACCTGTGGGCCGAGGGACTGCTCTGGGCGGCCGTGCTCCGCTCTCCGCACCCTCACGCCCGCATCCTGTCGATCGACACCTCGGCCGCGGCCGAGATGCCGGGCGTTCGCGCGGTCGTCACCCACGAGGACGTCCCCGGCGAGAGCTCCTACGGGCGCCGCGTCGTGGACCGCCCCGTCTTCGCCTCCGACCTGGTCCGCCACCACGGCGAGCCGATCGCCGCGGTCGCCGCCGACCACCCCGACACGGCCCGGCTCGCCGCCGCGGCCATCGCCGTCGAGTACGAGGTGCTGGAACCGGTCACCGACCCGGAGAAGGCCTTCGCCGCCGAACCGCTGCACCCCGACGGCAACCTGATCCGCCACATCCCGCTGCGCTACGGCGACCCGGAGGTCGTGGGCGAGGTCATCGTCGAGGGCCTGTACCGCATCGGCCGCCAGGACCCGGCGCCGATCGGTGCCGAGGCCGGGCTCGCCGTGCCCCGCCCCGACGGCGGCGTCGAGATCTACACCGCCTCCACCGACCCGCACACCGACCGCGACCTCGCCGCCGCCTGCTTCGGCCTGGAGCCGGACCGGGTGAAGGTCGTCGTCACCGGCGTCCCCGGCGCGACCGGCGACCGCGAGGACCCCGGATTCCAGCTCCCGCTGGGTCTGCTCGCCCTGCGCACCGGCTGCCCGGTCAAGCTGGCCGCCACCCGCGAGGAGTCCTTCCTCGGCCACGCGCACCGCCACCCCACCCTGCTGCGCTACCGCCACCACGCGGACGCCGAGGGCCGGCTGGTGAAGGTCGAGGCGCAGATCCTCCTCGACGCGGGCGCGTACGCCGACGCCTCCTCCGAGTCGCTGGCCGCCGCCGTCGCGTTCGCCTGCGGCCCCTACGTCGTCCCGCACGCCTTCATCGAGGGCTGGGCCGTCCGTACGAACAACCCGCCGTCCGGCCACGTCCGGGGCGAGGGCGCGATGCAGGTCTGCGCCGCCTACGAGGGCCAGATGGACAAGCTGGCCGCCAAGCTCGCCATCGACCCGGCCGAACTGCGGCTGCGCAACGCCCTGTCCACCGGCGACATCCTGCCCACCGGCCAGACCGTCACCTGCCCCGCCCCCGTCGCCGAACTCCTCGGTGCGGTACGGGACTTCCCGCTCCCCTCGCTCCCCAAGGACTCCCCGGAGGACGACTGGCTGCTCCCGGGCGGCCCGGAGGGCGCGGGCGAGCCCGGCGCGGTGCGGCGCGGGGTCGGATACGCGCTCGGCATGGTCCACATGCTCGGCGCCGAGGGCGCCGACGAGGTCTCCACGGCCACGGTCCGGGTCCACGACGGGGTCGCCACCGTCATCTGCGCCGCCGTCGAGACGGGCCAGGGCTTCTCGACACTGGCCCGCCAGGTCGTCCAGGAGACCCTGGGCATCGAGGAGGTCCACGTGGCCTCCGTCGACACCGACCAGCCCCCGGCGGGACCGGCCACGCACGGCCGTCACACCTGGGTCTCCGCCGGAGCGGTCGAACGCGCCGCGAAGATGGTCCGCACCCAGCTGCTCCAGCCGCTGGCCCACAAGTTCGGCATGTCCACCGAGCTGCTCCAGATCGCCGACGGCAAGATCACCTCGTACGACGGGGTGCTGTCCACGACCGTCATGGAGGCGATGGACGGCAAGGAGCTCTGGGCCACCGCCCAGTGCCGCCCGCACCCCACCGAGCCGCTCGACGAGTCCGGGCAGGGCGACGCCTTCGTGGGCCTCGCGTTCTGCGCGATCCGCGCGGTGGTGGACGTCGACATCGAGCTCGGCTCGGTCCGCGTCGTGGAGATGGCCGTCGCCCAGGACGTCGGCCGGGTCCTCAACCCGTCCCAGCTGGCGACCCGGATCGAGGCGGGCATCACCCAGGGCATCGGCACCGCCCTGACGGAGAACCTCCGCACCGCACGCGGTCTGATCCGGCACCCCGACCTGACGGGCTACGCCCTGCCGACCTCCCTCGACGCGCCGGACATCCGCATCGTCAAACTCGTCGAGGAACGCGATGTGGTGGCCCCCTTCGGCGCCAAGCCGGCTTCCGCGGCCCCCGTGGTGACGTCCCCGGCCGCCGTGGCCGCCGCGGTCCGCTCGGCCACCGGCCGCCCGGTCAACCGGCTCCCGATCCGGCCCCAGGCAGCGGTCGCGGCGCCCAAGTCCTGATCCGGTCCCCCGTGCGTGACGGGGGACATGGCAGTCCGCGGCGTCATGCGGCGAGTATGGGCGGATGCACCTCTCCGGAACGGACGGCCCCGACCACGGCCCCACGCTCGCGCAGCTCCTCGCGCTGATCGCCGCCGGGACACTCGACGTGGTCGTGGCACCCCTCGGCACCGGCGTGCCCGTGTCCGACGTGGTGCTGCACGACCCGGGCGAGGAGCGGGACGAGGAGGTCTGGGCGGCCACCGGGCTGGTGCTGCTCGCCGTCGGTGTGGAAGTCGCCTCGCCCGACGCGGTCGACGTGCTGCGCGCCGCCGACCGGGCCGGCGCGGCGGCCGTGGTGATGCGGCGCGGCGTCCGGGGGCCGGGGACGGCGCTGCTGGAGGCGGCGGAGCGGGGGCGTACGGCGTTGCTGACCCGGCGGCCAGGACAGGGCTGGACCGAGGTGCTCGGCGGGCTGCGGACCGCGTTGGTGCACAGCGTCGCGGACGGGGCCGGGGGCGCGGGCAGGGTCGACGGGCTGCGGCTGGGAGATCTGTCGGGCCTGGCCAACACCGTGGCGGACCTGGTCGGCGGCGCGATCACGATCGAGGACCCGCAGTCGCGGGTGCTGGCGTACTCGCGCATGGACCACGAGCCCGATCCGATGCGCAGGCTCACCATCCTCGGCCAGGAGGTGCCGCGCTGGCGGGTCGTCGAACTGCGGGAGAGCGGCTTCTTCCAGACCCTGTGGAACACCGACGACGTGGTGCGGCGCCCCGCCGACGACCGGTACGCCGAACGGCTGGCCGTCGCGGTGCGGCACGGATCCGAAGTGCTCGGCTCGATCTGGGCCGCCGCCGACGGGCGCCCGCTGGCCGAGGACGCGGTGGCGGCGCTGCGGACGGCGGGCCGCGCGGCGGTCCCGCATCTGTCGCACCACCGGACGTGGGGCCGGGCCGCCACCCGGGCGCGCGAGGGAGCGGTGCACGCGCTCCTGGCAGGCAGCACCCAGGCGGCACACGACGTCGGGATCGTACGGGGCCGGCCGTACGCCGTGATGGTGGCGGAGGTGTACGAAGGCCGGGAGCCGGCGCCCGGGGACGTCGTGCAACGGGTGCTCGACGTCCTCGCGCTGCAGGCCGCCGCCTACCGCCCGGGGTGTGTGACCGCACGGTCGGGACAGCGGCTGTACACCCTGGTGCCGGCCGCGGACGGCGAGACGGACCCCGCCCGCACCCTGCTGGCGACGGCCCGCTCCGTACCCCGCGGCGTGGTCTTCGCCGGTGCCGGGCCCGTGGTGACGGACCTGGCGCGGCTGCCCGCCTCCCGTGAGGCCGCGGAGCTGGTGGTACGGGTGCTGGGGGAGCGGGCCGCGCGGCTGCCCGCCGCCGGGGCCGGTTCGGAGGTGGCCTCGTACGCGGAGGTGGCGGCCGAGGCCGCGGTGCTGCGGCTGCTCGACCGGGTGGAGCCGCTGTGGGGGACGCTGTCGGGGCCGGTGCACGCGATGCTGGAGCACGACCGGGCGCACGGCGCGCGGTACGGCGAATCGGTCGCCGGGTACCTCGACGCCTACGGCGACACGGCCGCCGCCGCGCGTCGCCTCAACGTGCACCCCAACACCCTGAGGTACCGGCTGCGCCGGGCCCGGGAGCTGTTCGGCGTGGACCTGGCCGACCCGGCCGTGCGGCTCCTGGCGGACGTCGGGCTGCGGCTGGGCCGGCGCGACGGCTGAGGACGCCGGGGGCGACGACGTACTCCATGATCGTTTAGTTGTGGGGCCGGACAGGCGATCCGGCCTGTCCTGGTCGTGGACGACGGAGACATGCCGGGCTCCGCGCACCGAAGCTGGGCACAACGGCCCGCGGCCCGATGGGCGCGGCGCACGAGCGGTCCATCACGTAGGAGTGTGGTTCAGGTGACATCCGGTCCGGCCCCCCAGCGCAAGCGCGCCCGAGAGGCGGCGCTCGCCCGTGCCGTCGAGGAGGGGCTGCTCGGCCCCGGCTCGCCCCTGGTCGGCCTGCTCGACGTCGACGGGGTGCTGGCCGCGGTGGACGCGCTGAACGAGGCGTTCGAGGGGCCGGCCACGGTCCACCACACGTTCGCGGCCAAGGCCTGCGGACTGGTGCCGGTGCTGCGGCTGCTCGCCGAGGCCGGCATGGGCTGCGAAGTCGCCTCGCCGGGCGAGCTGGAACAGGCCCTCGCCGCCGGCTTCAGCCCGGACCGGCTGGTCTTCGACAGCCCCGCGAAGACGGTCGAGGAGCTGGAGTTCGCTCTGGAGCACGGCATCGCGATCAACCTGGACAACTTCCAGGAGCTGGAGCGCGTCGACCGGCTGCTGGCCGGACGCGAGCCGGCCGGACCCATCGGCCTGCGGGTGAATCCGCAGGTCGGCGCCGGTGCCATCGGGGCGATGAGCACCGCGACCGCGACGTCCAAATTCGGTGTCGCGCTGCGCGACCCGGGAGCCGTGGACGCGGTGATCGACGCCTTCACCCGGCGGCCCTGGCTCAACCGCCTGCACGCGCACGTCGGCTCCCAGGGCTGCCCGCTGCCGCTGATCGCCCAGGGGGTCGGTGCCGCCTACGAGCTCGCGGAGCGGATCAACGAACAGCTGGGGCACGCCCGGATCACCGGCCTGGACATCGGTGGCGGCCTGCCCGTCAACTTCGAGAGCGAGGACGACCGCCCCACCTACGCCGACTACGTCGCCGAGCTGCGCGGCGCCGCTCCGGGGCTCTTCGACGGCCGCTACACCCTCGTCACCGAGTTCGGCCGCTCGCTGCTGGCGAAGAGCGGCACCATCGGTTCGGTCGTCGAGTACACCAAGTCCGCCGGCGGCCGGCGGATCGCGGTCACCCACGCCGGGGCCCAGGTGGCCACCCGCACCGTGTTCATGCCCGAGGCATGGCCCCTGCGCGTCGGCGTGTTCGACGCCGCGGGCCGCCCCAAGGAGGGGCCGCTCCAGGTCGTGGACATCGCGGGACCGTGCTGCTTCGCCGGGGACCTGACCGCGACCGCCCGCGAACTTCCGGCGGTCGACCCCGGGGACGTGGTGGCGCTGTACGACACAGGGGCGTATTACTTCTCTTCGCACTTCTCATACAATTCCCTGCCCAGACCGGCTGTGTACGGATATCGCATGGATGTCGCCGGGAAGGTCCGTCTCGCCCTGGTCCGTGAGGCCCAGAGCGTGCGCGAAGTCGTCGAGGAGAGCGGTCTCTCCCACGCGGACGCCCTCGTGGCGCTGTGCGCCGACGGTCCGGAGCAGGGAACGAACAAGGAGGTGGCGGGGTGAAGCGTGTTCTCATATCCGCCGACATGGAGGGGGCGACGGGCACTGTCTCCCCGGCGGACGTCGCAGCGGGGACACCGCGCTACGAACGCTTCCGCCGGCTGCTCACCCGGGACGTCAACGCCGCGGTCGCCGGGTTCGCCGACGCGGGCGCGGAAGAGATCGTCGTCAATGACGCCCACTGCGGCATGGACAACGTGCTCATCGAGGAACTCGACCCGCGTGCGGTCCTGATCGTCGGCCGCCACAAGCCGCTCGGCATGATGGAAGGGCTGGAGGAGGGCATCGACGCGGTGGCGTTCGTCGGCTACCACACGGGTGCCGGCGAACAGGGCGTCCTCGCGCACACCTATCTCTCCCACAGCATCCTCGGTGTCCGCATCGACGGCGAGCCGGCCGGCGAGGGGCACTTCAACGCCCTTGTCGCCGCCGAGGCGGGCGTCCCCGTCGTCCTGGTCACCGGTGACGACGTGACCTGCCGCGAAGCCGCCGGGTACGCGCCCGGCTGCCGGACCGTCACCGTGAAGAAGGCGATCTCCCGGCACGCGGCCGTCTGCCGCACCCCCGCCGTCACGGCGGCCGACATCCGCCGCGAGGCCGCGGCGGCCCTCTCGGCGCCCCCGCCCCGTCCCACCCCCCGCCCCGCACCGCACGTGGTGGAGGTCGACGTGGACAGCCCGCACCTCGCGGACCGCGCGAGCGCGCTCTCCGGGGTCGAACTGTCCGGCCCCCGGACCGTCCGCATGGAGACCCCCGACGCCATGACGGCGCTGCGCCGCTTCCGGGCGCTCAGCTGGGTGATCGGCGGCGGTCGCGAGGGCGACTGGACGTGAGAACACCGCGGCCGGGCCCGGAACAGGCCGCCCGGCCGCGCCGCTTCGACGGCGCGCCCCTGCCCCGAGGGGTGTCCCGCGCCCCCGTACGACGTTGTCCACGACTGGAGCTGCCATGACTTCATCCCCACCGCAGAGAGAGCCGCAGAGCCCGCAACCGGAACTCAGCCGCTCCCTGCGCAACCGCCACATGTCGATGATCGCGATCGGCGGCGCGATCGGCGCCGGACTGTTCGTCGGCAGCGGCTCGGTGATCAAGACCGCCGGGCCCGCCGCGATCGTGTCCTACTGCCTGGCCGGCGCGCTGGTGCTGTGCACCATGCGGATGCTCGGCGAGATGGTCGTGGCGAAGCCGTCCGCGGGCTCCTTCGCCGACTACGCCCGCACCGCCATCGGGCCGTGGGCGGGCTTCACCATCGGATGGCTGTACTGGTACTACTACGTCATCATCGTGGCCGTGGAGGCCGTCGCGGGCGCGGCGATCCTGCACGCGTGGATCGACCTGCCGCTCTGGGTCCTGGCCATGGGCCTGATGGTCGTGATGACCGCGACCAACCTGCTCTCCGTGAAGTCGTTCGGCGAGTTCGAGTTCTGGTTCTCCTCCGTCAAGGTCGCCGCGATCGTGGCCTTCCTGATCGTCGGCGGCCTCTACGTCTTCGGCCTCTGGCCGGACTCGTCCTTCGACTTCTCCAACCTGACCGCGCACGGCGGCTTCACACCGAACGGCTTCACCGCGATCTTCTCCGCGATCGTCGTGGTCATCTTCGCCTTCGGCGGAGCCGAGATCGTCACCATCGCCGCCGCCGAGAGCAAGGAGCCCGAGCGCTCGGTGGCCCGCGCCACCACCGGGATCATCTGGCGGATCATCCTCTTCTACGTGGGCTCCATCGTCCTGGTGGTCACCATCGTGCCGTGGGACAGCGCCCAGGTCCTGGCCAGCCCCTACGTCGCGGCCTGGAAGATCATCGGGCTGCCGGGTGCGGGCGTCGTGATGGACATCGTGATCCTCACGGCCGTGCTGAGCGTGCTCAACTCCTCCGTCTACGTCTCCTCGCGGATGATGCGGGCGCTCGCCACCCATGGCGACGCCCCCACCTGGCTGGTGGCGACGAACAAGCGCCAGGTTCCGGTCCGCGCGATCCTGGCCGGCACCGTGGTCGGCTGGATCTCGGTGCTCCTGGCCTACCTGTCCCCGGACACCGTCTTCACCTACCTGGTGAACTCCTCCGGCGCGATCGCCATCTTCATGTACCTCATGATCGGCGTGTCCCAGCTGCGCATGCGCCGCCGGCTGGAGCGCGAGGAGCCCGAGCGGCTGACCCTGCGCATGTGGCTCTTCCCGTATCTCACCTGGGTGGTGATGGCCGGCTTCGCCGCGGTGCTGGTGGCCATGGCCGTCATCGCCGACCAGCGCACCCAACTGCTCACCAGCATCGGCAGCCTGGCCGTCGTTCTCGTCGCGTACGCGGTGCGCAAGGCGCGTGGCAGCCGTCCCGCGCCGGCCGTGACCGCCGGCGAGGGCGCCCCCGAGCCGGACTCGGTCTCCACCCGCTGACCCCCGCCGAACGCAGAGCGCCCGCCCCTCACGGATGAGGGGCGGGCGCTCTGCGTCTCCACCGAGGCCGTGACCGGAATCGAACCGGTGTAACTCGAGTTGCAGTCGAGCCCCTAAGCCTCTCGGGCACACGGCCGTGCGTTGTTCTGTTCCCGACCGTATGCCCCGGGGGCCCCGGCGCCAAGGGTGCGGACGGCCCCGCAACGCGACCGCCACACGCCGTTCATGCCCGACCGGCCGGTCCTACGACCAAGGGACGAGAACGGGAGCGACCCAGGACAGGGGCCACGGTGGCTTTTGCCCCTTACTCTAGGGTTCATGACCGCCCTGGAACCGCGTGACGCCGAGGTCTCGGCCCGCACCGAAGAGACCGATGACCTGCACGAGACCGTCGTCGCCGCAGCACCGGAAGGGGTGCTCGGGCGGACCTATCGGGCGCTCAGCATCGGCATCATCTCCGTCGTGTTCCTGATCGCCTTCGAGGCGACCGCGGTCGGGACCGCGATGCCGGTCGCCGCCCGCGAGCTGCACGGCGTCCCGCTCTACGCGTTCGCGTTCTCCGCGTACTTCACCACCAGCCTCTTCGCCATGGTGCTCTCCGGCCAGTGGGCCGACCGGCGCGGGCCGCTGGGGCCGCTCGCCGCCGGGATCACCGCCTTCGGGGTGGGCCTGCTGCTGTCCGGGACCGCGGGCACCATGTGGATGTTCATCGCGGGGCGGGCCGTGCAGGGGCTCGGCGGCGGACTGGTGATCGTCGCGCTGTACGTGGTGGTCAGCCGGGCCTACCCGGATCCGCTGCGCCCGGCGATCATGGCCGGGTTCGCCGCGAGCTGGGTGATCCCCTCCGTCGTCGGCCCGCTGGCCTCCGGGAGCGTGACCGAGCACCTGGGCTGGCGCTGGGTCTTCGTCGGCATTCCGGTCCTGGTGATCTTCCCGCTGGCGCTCGCGCTGCCCGCGATCCGGCGGATGGCGTCCGGGCCCGCCGATCCGGCGGCGCCCGTCGATCCGTTCGACCGCCGGCGCATCGTGCTCGCGCTGGGCATCTCGCTGGGCGCGGGGCTGCTCCAGTACGCCGGGCAGGAGCGGAACTGGTTCTCGCTGCTGCCGGCCGCCGCCGGGATCGCGCTGCTCGTCCCCGCGGTCCGCGGACTGCTGCCCCCGGGCACCGGCCGGGCGGCGCGCGGGCTGCCCTCTGTGGTGCTGCTGCGCGGGGTGGCGGCCGGGTCGTTCATCGCCGCCGAGTCGTTCGTGCCCCTGATGCTGGTCACCCAGCGCGGCCTGTCCCCCACGATGGCCGGTCTGTCGCTCGCGGCCGGCGGCGGGACCTGGGCGCTGGGTTCGTTCCTGCAGTCCCGGCGACGTCTGGAGCCGCACCGCGAACGGCTGATGGTGGGCGGCATGGTGCTGGTCGCCCTGGCGATCGCGGCCGCGCCCACCGTGCTGATCGACGGGGTGCCGGTCTGGACGGTCGCCGTGGCCTGGGCGGTCGGCTGCCTCGGCATGGGCACGGTGATCGCGTCGACGAGCGTGCTGCTGCTGAAGCTGTCCGCGCCGGAGGAGGCGGGGGCGAACTCCGCGGCCCTGCAGATCTCCGACGGGCTCTCCAACGCCCTGCTGCTGGCCGCGGGCGGCGCGGCGTTCGGCGCGCTCGGCGGGGGAGCGGTGGGGGCCGTGCACGAGGCCGTGGAGGCGGGGTCCTCCGGCTCGCATCCGGGGGCGTTCACGGTGGTGTTCCTGCCGATGGCGGGGGTCGCGCTGGTGGGGGCGTGGGTGGCGACGCGGGTGCGCGAGCGGTGAGTGGTACCGATCTGGCCCCATGTGGCTGGTGCCGTTTTGGTATGGCCATGAACCCGCGTCTTCGTGACGACCAGACCGAAGCCCTCAAGCAGCGCGCCGAGCAGGAGGGCACGAGTATGCACTCCATATTGCTCCAGGCCGTGGACGACTATCTGGCCCGGACCGCCCAGCAGGCCATCGTCCGCAAGACGGCGAAGGAGCAGGCGGCCAAGTGGCGCGAGCTCATGGAGCGGCTCAAGTGAGCTGTGTCTACCTGTCCTCCGAAGACATCCTCGTCATCGCCGAGCACGCCTGCCCCGATATGCGGATCGTGGTCCGCGACGCCGGACTCCTCGAATCGGCCGCCCACCGGCCGTCCGCGGCCATGTTCGGTGAGCAGGCGTATCCGGATGTCGTGGACAAGGCGGCCGCACTGCTCCAGTCCCTGGCGATCAACCGTCCGCTCTTCGACGGCAACAAGCGCACCGCCTGGCTGTCGTGCGTGGCCTTCCTCGCGATGAACGGCGTCGATCTTCGCCCCGATACCGACGCGGCGGAACGCCTGGTCATCGCGGTCGCCACAGGCGAAATGGACGAGGTGAAGGTCATCTCCCAGGGGCTGCGCGACCTGGTCACCGACCACATGTGAGAGCCGTCGCAATTCGCCCCTGGGTGGCGGAGTCCAGGGTGGATCGCACTCCGCCCCCCGGTAGGGTGGCCCGGTTGTCGTATCGCGTGCGTGCCCGTCCCGGCCCGTGCGGACAGCGCCCCACGTACCCGAGAGACCCGAACCGGAGACCGTGACTACTACCGCCTCCCACCACCTCTCACCCGCCTTTCCCGGCCGCGCCCCCTGGGGCACGGCCGGGAAGCTGCGAGCCTGGCAGCAGGGCGCCATGGAGAGGTACATCCAGGAGCAGCCGCGCGACTTCCTCGCGGTCGCGACCCCCGGCGCCGGCAAGACCACCTTCGCGCTGACCCTCGCGTCATGGCTGCTGCACCACCACGTCGTCCAGCAGATCACCGTCGTGGCGCCGACCGAGCACCTCAAGAAGCAGTGGGCGGAGGCCGCCGCCCGGATAGGGATCAAGCTCGACCCGGACTACAGCGCCGGCCCCGTGAGCAAGGACTACCACGGGGTCGCGGTCACGTACGCGGGTGTCGGGGTCCGCCCGATGCTGCACCGCAACCGGTGCGAGCAGCGCAAGACCCTGGTGATCCTCGACGAGATCCACCACGCCGGTGACTCGAAGTCCTGGGGCGAGGCGTGCCAGGAGGCGTTCGACCCGGCGACCCGCCGGCTCTCGCTCACCGGTACGCCGTTCCGCTCAGACACCAACCCGATCCCCTTCGTCGTGTACGAGGAGGGGAACGACGGGATCCGGCGCTCCTCGGCCGACTACACCTACGGCTACGGCAACGCGCTCGCCGACGGCGTCGTCCGCCCGGTGATCTTCCTCAGCTACAGCGGCAACATGCGCTGGCGCACCAAGGCCGGTGACGAGATCGCCGCCCGGCTCGGCGAGCCGATGACCAAGGACGCCATCGGGCAGGCCTGGCGCACCGCGCTGGCACCCACCGGCGACTGGATCCCCAATGTGCTCAGCGCCGCCGACAAGCGGCTGACCGAGGTCCGCAAGGGCATTCCCGACGCGGGCGGCCTGGTCATCGCGACCGACCAGGAGTCCGCCCGCGAGTACGCCAAGATCCTCAAGAAGGTCACCGGCGAGAAGGCCACCGTCGTCCTGTCCGACGAGAAGGCCGCGTCGAAGAGGATCGACCAGTTCACCGACGACGGATCGCGCTGGATGGTCGCCGTCCGCATGGTGTCGGAGGGCGTAGACGTGCCGCGCCTCGCGGTCGGTGTGTACGCCACCACCATCTCGACGCCGCTCTTCTTCGCCCAGGCCGTCGGCCGCTTCGTGCGCTCCCGCAGGCGCGGCGAGACCGCCTCGGTCTTCGTACCGACGATCCCGATGCTCCTCGACTTCGCCAACGAGATGGAGGTCGAACGGGACCACGTCCTCGACAAGCCCAAGAAGGGCAGCGACGAGGAGAACCCGTTCGCCGAGGAGGACAAGCTCCTCGCCGACGCGGAGAAGCTGGAGGACGAGGAGACCGAGGAGCAGCTGCCCTTCGAGGCCCTCGAATCCGACGCGGTCTTCGACCGGGTGCTGTACGACGGTGCCGAGTTCGGCATGCAGGCGCACCCGGGCAGCGAGGAAGAGCAGGACTACCTCGGGATCCCGGGGCTGCTCGAACCCGACCAGGTGCAGCTGCTCCTCCAGAAGCGGCAGACCCGGCAGATCGCGCACAGCCGCCAGAAGCCGGCCTCCGAGGCCGATCTGCTGGAGAAGCCGGCCGGTGACCGGCCGGTGGTCACGCACAAGCAGCTGCTGGGGCTGCGCAAGCAGCTGAACACCATGGTGTCGGCCTACACGCACCAGAGCGGCAAGCCGCACGGCGTCATCCACACCGAGCTGCGGCGGGTGTGCGGCGGGCCGCCGAGCGCGGAGGCCACGGCCGGGCAGATCGAGCAGCGGATCAAGAAGGTCCAGGAGTGGGCCACCCGTATGACGTGAGCCCACCGGAGCACGCGGGCACCGGCCCGGGGTACAGGACAGCCGTCCTCGCCCCGGGCCGGTGTCATGAGCGGGCCGGCGTCATGGAGCTGAGGCCGGTGTCATGAGAGGGCCGCCGCTACCAGACGAACGCGGCGGACTGGTTGGTCGTGGCCACGCACGGCACGGTGGCCGAGGTCGGGGACGAGGCCACGATCCGCAGCGACCAGTTGGAGGTCGTCGGGGGAGTGGGCAGCACCACGGAGTTGGTGCTGTCGCCGGCCGCGAGTGTGCCGGAGCTGAGCTTCAGCGGGCCGAGGGTGATCGGGTTGCCGCCGCTCAGACCGGGGTTGGCCTTCGCGGAGAACTGGACCTGACTGGTGACGCCGCCCGAGGTCTTGGAGAGGGTCAGCGTCGTGGTGATGCTGTTCGGGTCGGCGCTCGTGCCGGCCGGCATGGTGATCGCCGTGGAGGTGATCTTGATGGTCTTGTTCGTGCCCGAGTCGGCGGCGGTCAGGGTGGCGAGACCGCTGCCCCAGGAGCCGCAGTTGTAGTTTGCCGTCGCGCTGAGCGGGACCACGGCAGAGGCCGTCGGGGACGACAGCGCGAGCAGTGCGCCGACGGAACACGCCGCGCCCAGCACCAGCGGCAGACGTCTTCGGCTCGGGGTGTGGCCTGAGGAGATTGACATGACGGGTGGAACTCCTTCCGGTTTGAATTCCGCAGATTCGCTGGAGCTGCACCAGCCTGCGGATCTGCGTGCCGGGCCCGGCATGTCGGGTGCAGTGAAACGGTGATCTTCGAAGATGTCAACAGATGCGTAGGAAACGCGTGCTGAAATGCTTTTCGGGCATTTCAGAAAGGATCAATTCGGTCTCTCTTGACTTCTCTGCACGTGACCTCCTCAATATGCGCAATCAATGGGCCATGAAAGGGTGTCAGGTGATCCGACGACGAAGACCCGGGGTGACCGGTCTGCTCGCAGCCTGCTTCGTACTGTCGCTGGGCTGCGTCGGGGCTGCCGCGCCGCTTCCCCCGTACCACGCCACGGCGGCCGCGGCCGGTACGGTCACCCCGACCGTCCACTGCACCCTGCCCGCGGGCCAGGGAGAGGCGACCGGGCCGCAGAAGATGACCGTCGAGCTGTCGCCCGCGGTCGTCGCCCCGGGCGGCAAGGTGCACGCCGAGGTGACGCTCGGGGCGTCCCCCGCCACCAGCGCCATCGCCCTGGAAGACGTGCCGACCATCCCCAGCCTCGACCTCGCGATGTCCGGCGGGGCCACCGGCACCGTCACCGTGCGGGGCGCCGAGTTCACCATGGACGTCCCGGCCGGGAAACCCATCGAGATCCCCACGTACGAGGGCGACTTCCTGGTCCCGGCGGACGCCTCCGGTGAGATCTCGCTCGCGCCGGTCCGCACCCTGACCCAGACCAAGGTGCTCGGATCGGTCTTCGAGACACCGTGCGACGTCGTCGGCGACGTGGGCAGCGTCGGCACCGTCACGGCGGAGGGTTCCGCTTCCGAGCCCGCCACCCTGAAGGCCCCCGCCGATCCGGTGCGCCCGAACACCGCGGTCAAGCTGCGCGGTTCGCAGTGGACGCCGGGCGGCACCCCCGTACCGTCGCTCTGCTCGGTGGGCGGTGGCGGCTGCGACCCGCTGAAGTTCGCCTCGCACACCCTGCGGATCGACTCCTACGGCACGCTCACCGGAACCGCGACCCTCGGCGAGGCCGGCGCGGTGCCCGACGGCAGTTACGAGGTGAAGGTCAACGACGGCACGAAGGAGGCCACCGCACCCCTCACCGTCAAGGCCGTCGCCGCCGGCAACCGGGAGATATCGCTGTCCGCCGACAGCGGGCCGGTCGGCAGCGTCGTCACCGTCAGCGGGCGGAACTACAACCCGGACCGCTGGATCAACATCATCGGCCTCGACGCCGCGGGCGGCGGGCTCGACGACAGCGCGGTCTACGTCAAGAGCGGTGCGGACGGCACCTTCGCCGTCGAGTTCACCGTCATCTCCGACGCCGTCGTCGCCGTCCAGGCCGACGAGGGCAACGACCCGGCGACCGTACGCACGGCGCCGTTCACCGTCACCACCGAGGGCGGCGGCGGGGGCGGCGGCGAGAGCGAGCAGCGGCTGACCACCGAGGTCAGGGCCGGGACGCTGTCCATGACCCAGGCCGGTGACACCGTCGACTTCGGCACCACGGTGCTGGGCACGGACACCGGTGTGCAGAAGGCCCGGCTCAACCGGGTCGAGGTGGAGGACGCCCGCGGCGTCAACAGCGGATGGTCGCTGACCGCCACCCTCACCGGATTCAGGAGCGCCGACGGGAACACCATCCCGGCCGACGCCGTGCGGTGGACCCCGGCCTGCACCGCGCAGCCGGGGAGCGTGGGGGCGCCGGTCGCCGGATCGCCCGCCGCGCTCGGGAGTGAGGCGGCGAGCCTCTGCCGGATGAATCCGGACGGATCACGTCCGTTCACCGGCGGCCGGTTCGACGCCGACGCCGGCCTCGCGCTCACCGTTCCCGAATTCACCAGGCCCGGAGATTACAGCGCCACCCTGACACTGACCCTGCTGTAACGGGGTCGCCGGGGAAAGCCCTTCCGGACGCCCGTCTGCTCCCTACGGCAATGGAGCGGACGGGCGTTTCCCATTCCGTGTCCGGATCAACCGCGTTCGGATCACTCGTATTCGGATCATTCGCATTCCGCTTCCTTTGGAGGAGCCGTATGTTCGCGCATCGCAGACCCGCCGGCCCGAGAGGGCCGGGTGGCTCGGCACTACGCCGCGCCGTCGCCCTCGGAGCCACCACCCTGCTCGTCTGGACCGGCGGATCCGCCGTCCTGGCACCCCTCGCACACGCCGGCACGGTCACCCCGACCGTCCACTGCACGCTGCCGGCCGGCCAGGGCGAGGCGACCGGGCCGCAGCAGATGAACGTCGAACTCACGCCCGACGTCGTCGACCCGGGCGGCAAGGTCCACGCGAAGGTGACGCTCGGCCCGTCCCCCGCCACCAGCGGGCTCAGCCTCAGCGACGTGCCCACCACCCCGAGCCTCGACCTCGCGATGTCCGGCGGCGCCACCGGCACGGTGACCGTCACCGGACCCCAGGTCTCCCTGGACGTCCCGTCCGGGAAGCCGATCGAAATCCCGCCGTACGAAGGGGACTTCATCATTCCCGCCAACGCGAGCGGGCCGATCTCCTTCACCCCGCTGCGCAATCTGACCCGGACGAAGGTGCTCGGCTCCAACTACGAGACACCGTGCGTCGTGACCGCCGGCGGCGGGTCCATCGGCACCGTCACCGCCGAGGGCAGCGCCGGGCAGCCGGCCACGCTGATCGCCCCCACCGCCCCGGTCCGGCCGTCCACCGCGATCACCCTGGCGGGCAGCCGGTGGACACCGTCCGCCAGCCCCGTACCCTCGCTCTGCGCGGCGGACGGCGGCGGCTGCGACCCCGCCAAGTTCGCCTCCTCCACCCTCGCGATCAACGGCTCCGGGCAGCTGACCGGCAACGCGGTGCTCGCCGAGGCGGGCGCCGTACCGGACGGCTCGTACCTCGTGAAGGTCGGCGACGGTACGAAGGAGGCGACCGCACCCCTGACCGTCCGGGCCTTCGTCCCCGCCGGGCCCCGGGCGATCGCACTGTCCCGTGGCAGCGGGCCGGTCGGCAGCGTCATCACCGTCACCGGGAGCAACTACTTCCAGGACCGGTGGATCAACACCGTCGCCCTCGACGCGAGCGGGGCGACCCTCGACGACACCGCCGTCTACGTGAAGAGCGGGTCCGACGGGAAGTTCCGCGTCGAACTCACCGTCTCCGACCCGGCGATCGCCGCGATCCAGGTCGACGAGGCCAACGACCCGGCGACCGTGCTGACCACGCCGTTCACCGTGACCGAGGCCACCGCGACACTCTCGGCGGGCACGGCCAAGGTCAAACCGGGCGGGTCCATCGGCGTCTCCGGTGACGGCTGGCCGTCCGGCGCCACCCCGGCCGCCGCGCTGTGCGCCGCCGACGGCAGCGGCTGCGACGCGGCCCGCATCAGCGGCTCCACCCTCAAGATCGCCGCGAACGGCGCCCTCACGGGCACGGTCACCGTGGCCGGCTCCACCCCCCGCTCCGTGTACGCGCTCCGCGTCACCGCGGGCAGCTCACAGGCCCTCACCCAGCTGACCGTCTCCCCGACCTTCGTCGTCCTCACCCCGGCGGCCGGGCCGAAGGGCACCGCGGTCACCGTCCTCGGACAGGGCTTCGCCAAGGTGGCGACCGTGTCGATCGTCGGGCTGCGGGCGGACGGCTCACAGACCTCCGACTCGGTGCGGACCAAGGTGGTCGGCCTCGACGGGGCGTTCTCGCAGACCTTCACCGTCAACGCGGCCGACACCGTCGCGCTCCGGGTCCGGGAGGTCCTCGTCAACCCGCGCACCGAGACGGCCGCCTTCACCGTCCAGGACGGCACGGTCCCGGCCGGGGCGTCCTTCGCACTCTCACCGCCCGAGGGGCCGGTCGGCACGGTGGTCCAGGTGACCGGCCGCGGCTTCGCGCCCGTCGCCACGGTCTCCGTGACCGGACGCACCGCGGACGGGAAGCAGACCGCCGACTCCTACGTCACCCGGATCATCGGACTCGACGGCACCTTCGCCCTCAACTTCACCGTCCGGGACCCGGCGACCAAGTCGATCCGGGCCTGCGAAGTACTGGTGAACGGAAAAACTGTCCAGCAATTGTTCACAGTGAGTTAACGCCGGTTCACCTCCGGTCTACGGAGTGTCGCGAGGGAGTCGGCCGACATGGACGCGCGTAGATGTGCGCCGTGCGGCCGACGCCCCGCTGACCGGCACTTATGCTCGTCCGGCACAAGCGCTTTTCCGCAGGCGCCCGGATTCTGGACGAGGTCTTCCGCTGAGCGGACTGGCTCGCTACTGTCCCAAAAATGTGAACGCCCCGTGGCAACGCCGCCGCGGAGCGCAGCCGGTGCCTTGGCCAGGCCGGCGGCCTCTCCGTGCGTCGCCGCTGGGACCGGTGACGCACAATCCGTGGGAACCAGCCGCCGCCGCTCACCAAAGAGGAGAGGGCGTCGTGACCGCGGAGACCTCGCAGACGCTCGACCGAGGACTGCGTGTCCTCAAGCTGCTTGCCGACACCGACCACGGACTGACGGTCACCGAGTTGTCCAACAAACTCGGTGTCAACCGCACAGTGGTCTACCGTCTGCTCGCGACCCTGGAACAACACACCCTGATCCGGCGCGACTTGGGTGGTCGGGCCAGAGTCGGCCTGGGCGTGCTGCGCCTGGGCCGTCAGGTGCACCCGCTCGTCCGGGAGGCCGCGCTGCCCGCGCTGCGCTCCCTGGCCGAGGACATCGGGGCCACGGCCCACCTCACGCTCGTCGACGGCACGGACGCGCTGGCGGTCGCGGTCGTCGAACCGACCTGGACGGACTACCACGTGGCGTACCGGGCCGGCTTCCGCCACCCGCTCGACCGGGGCGCCGCGGGCCGGGCGATCCTCGCCGCACGGCTGAAGCCGGTGGGCGAGACCGCGTTCACCCTCACCCACGGCGAACTCGAAGCCGGGGCGAGCGGGGCGGCGGCCGCGCTGATGGGGGTGACGGGAGTCGAGGGAAGCGTGGGCGTGGTGATGCTCGCGGACGCGGTCCCGGAGCGGGTCGGCCCCCGGGTCGTGGACGCGGCCCGCGAGGTCGCGGACGCGCTTCGCTAGCGCGGGGTTCCTTGGTGCGGGTTTTTGTCCTCAATCGCCGGACGGGCTGGTTGGTGCGGGTGCCCCCGCGGGGTGCGCTTTCCCGGTGGGTGGGGGTTCGGTGCCCCTCCGGGGCGTCTCCTCGGACGACGAACGTTCGGCGGGTACGCGGACGAGCCCGGGTCTGTGTTCGTCGTCCTGCGGGGACTCCCCTGCACGGCCCCGAACCCGGCCGTCCCACGTCTGCGACAGTCGCAAAACCGGCGTCCAGACGCGGACGATGCAGGGGTGGGGACGTGCAGGGGAGTCCCCGCAGGAAATGGCGTACGACCCGGGTCCCCCGCGTACCCGGGTGAACACGCCATTTCCGAGGAGACGCCCCGGAGGGGCACCACCCCCCACCCACCGGGAAAGCGCCCCCTGCGGGGGCACCCGCACAAAATCAAGCCCGTCCGGCGATTGAGGACAAAACCCCCACCCCAGGAACCCCGCACCGCCCCCCACACAGGCGGGGCCGGTTAGATTGGGCGGGTGCTCACACGTCTCTCGCGCCCGCGCACCCTCGCCCTCTGCGCCCTCCCCGTGCTCGCCCTCTTCGGCGTGGCCGCCTTCGCGCCGCTGCCGTTCACGCTGGCGCAGCCCGGTACGACGGCGAATGTGCTCGGGGACGACCACGGCACACCGGTGATCACCATCGAGGGCACCCCCACCCGGCCCACCAAGGGCCAGCTGCGGATGACGACGATCGTGGCGACCGGGCCCGACGCCGATGTCGGGATCGGTGACGTGATCGACAGCTGGTTCCGTACGGACCGGGCGGTCATGCCCCGCGACTCCGTCTACCCGACCGGCGGCTCCGAGAAGCAGATCGAGAAGCACAACCTCGACGACATGGTGAAGTCGCAGGACTCGGCGGTGGACGCCGCCCTGAACTACCTCGGCAGGAAGCCGGGCTCGGTCGACGTCACCCTGCACCTCGCCGACGTGGGCGGCCCCAGCGCCGGCCTGTTCTTCGCGCTCGGCATCGTCGACAAGCTCGACGGCGACGGCTCCGGGGGCGACCTCACCGGCGGCCGCACCATCGCCGGTACCGGCACCATCCAGGCGGACGGCAAGGTCGGCGCGGTCGGCGGTGTCTCGCTGAAGACGCAGGCGGCCCGCCGGGACGGGGCGAGCGTCTTCCTCGTACCTAAGGCCGAGTGCAAGGAGGCGCACGCCGAGCTTCCCGACGGGCTCCGGCTGATCCCGGTCACGACCCTGAAGGGCGCGGTCTCCTCGCTGCGGGCGCTGGATCACGGGGGCAAGGTCCCGAGCTGCTGACGGGCCGCTGCGCAGGGCCCGAGGGCTCATCCGGACCGGGGCCCGGCTCGTCGTCCATCGTCCGCCAGGCCGGGAAGACCAGCGGGCTCAGCGTCGCGAGCAGGTAGACCCCGCCCATCGCCAGCAGCGCCCCCGGGGCGCCCACGCTCTCCACCAGCAGCCCGGCCGCCAGCCCGCCCACCGGCATGGCCAGCTCGCACCCCGCGGTGATCGCCCCGGAGACCCGGCTGCGCAGCGCGTCGGGGACGCTCCCGTAGATCACCGTCGCCAGGATCGGGTTCAGGACGCCGCCCGCGACCCCGCTCAGCAGCATCGTCGCGGCCAGTGGCAGTGTCGTCCCGGTCAGCGCCGCGACCAGGAACCTCGGCGCCCCGCACAGGATCACGCAGACGCTGAACACGGCCCGCCGCGAGTAGCGGTGCCCCACCGCCCCGTACAGCAGCGCCCCGGTCAGGGCGCCCGCCCCGAACAGCGCGGTGAGCAGCCCGAGATCCCGCGCCCCGCCCAGCTCGGCCGACGCGTGCACCGGCAGCAGCACGGCGTTCCAGCCCTGGTCGGTGCCGTTCATGAACAGGACCATCACGACGACGCCCAGCAGCAGCCGGTTGCCGAGCAAGTAGGCGTATCCCTCGCGCAGTTCACGCTTGTAGGTGGGCAGGGAGATCGGTACCGCGGCCGTGACGGGCTCGGCCGCGCGCACGCCCCGCAGGCCTGCGGCGATGAGCGCCGCCGAGGTGAGGAAGGTCGCCGCGTCCAGCAGCAGCACGGTCTCCGCGCCGACCAGTGCGATCAGTACCCCGGCCAGCGCCGCCCCGACCATCCTGGCCCCGCGCGAGACGGCGTCGAAGAGGCTGGCGGCGCGGGGGAGTGTGGTGCCGGCGTGTTCGGCGAGGTCGGGGACCAGGACGTAGCGCGCGGTGTTGCCGGGCGTGTGGAACAGCCCGTTGACGGCCATCAGGAGGCAGAGCATCCAGAAGGCGAGTGCGTCGGCGTAGTGCAGCAACGGGATCGCGGCGACGGCGAGTCCGCACACCGTGTCGGAGGCGACGGAGACCCGGCGCCGGCCGATCCGGTCGATGACGGGCCCGCCGACCAGTGCGGAGACGACGATGGGGAGGGTCGCGCAGAAGGCGACGACCCCGGCCCGGCCGGCGCTGCCGGTGGTCTCCAGGACGAACCACGGAACGCCGATCAGGGTGAGTGAAGTACCGGCTGTCGATATGGAGTTGGCGGCCAGTACGGCGATGAGCGGTCTCCGGTCCGGCGTGTTCTTCCCCCCGCCCACGGGCTAGGCCGGTCGAGGGGCGCCGGACGGCACGGCGGACCGGTCCGGTAGCACTCGCAGGCCCAGCTCGACCATGGTCCAGCCCAGCCGGGTCCGGATATCCGTTCGCGGGGCGCGGGTGGCGGCGGGGGAGTGGGCGAGGCGGAAGTCGTCGGCGTGGCGCCGCAGTTCGGCGGAGCGGATGTCGTGGAGCTGAAGGTGCGTCTCGGGATGCATGGCGTGGTGGTCCCTTCAGTCGGTGGGGCGGGGGAAGACGTGGAGGTGGGTGCGGACCAGGGCGGAGCCCTCGGTGCCCTCCGGGATCCGGCCCCGGTAGCTCTCGATGAGGTCGTGGACCTTCTGCGACAGTTCCAGGGAGAGTTCGGGCGTGAGGCGCACCTTGAAGTCGCTGAGGTCGGAGGAGCGAAGCCACGCCTCGGGCCATTCGTGAATGGTCCCGAGCCAGGTGTTCAGCTCCTGGGTGTGCAGAGTGGCGATCTCGTGCAGCACGACCCCCATGGCGCCGCGGATCTCCGGGTCCGGGTCGCGGAGGAAGTCCGCGGTGCTGTCGAAGGCCGTGCCCAGGTGGACCGCCTTCCACCACCGCTCGCGGCCCTTGCCGCGCTCCGGGTCGTCCTCCACGAAGCCGTACGAGGCGAGCTGTCGCAGGTGGTAGCTGGTGGCGCCGCTCGACTCGCCGAGCCGGTCCGCGAGGCCGGACGCGGTGGCCGGCCCGAACTCCCGGAGGGTGTTCATCAGCCGCAGCCGCAGCGGGTGGGCCAGCCCGCGCAGGGTGCGGGCGTTCACCATGTGGATGTTCGGCGCGTCTGCCGGCGTGCTGTCCGGGCTGTCGTCCGGGCCGGCCTCGTTCTCTGCCATGCCAGAACCATAGACTTACAAAGAACCCTTTGCAACACGTTCTTTGCATCATTTTCTTTGGAACTCCGGCCGGGCCCCGCCGCCCCCTCACCCCACCTTGATGAACCCCTCGGCCACCAGCCATTCCTTCGCCACCTCGTGCGGGTCGTCCCCGTCGACGTCCACCTTGGCGTTCAGCGTCTGCGCGACCTCCGTGGTCAGCCGGGCGCTGAGCGGGTCCAACAGGGCGGCGATCACCGGGTACTTGTCGAAGGTCGGGGTGTGGATGACGGGCGCGGCGTTGTAGTTGGGGAAGAAGTGCTTGTTGTCCTCCAGCACGTCGAGCTTCATCGCCTTGATCCGGCCGTCGGTGGTGAACACCTCACCCAGCAGGCAGGAGTTGGACTTGGACACCTGGGTGTAGACGATCCCGGCGTCCATCTTCTTGATGTTGCCGGCCGGGACCGACATCCCGTACGCCTTCTCCATGCCCGGCAGCCCGTCGTTGCGGGAGGCGAACTCGTTCTCCACGCAGATCGTCACCGCCGAGGGATTCTTCTTCGACAGCGCGGCGACGTCGGAGAGCGTCTTCAGGTGGTACTTCGCGTTGTTCTTCTTGCTGATGGCGAGCGCGTACGTGTTGTTGAGGGTGGACTGCGGCAGCCAGGTCACCCCGTTCTTCCGGTCCGCGTCGCGCACCGCCTCCCACTGCTTCAGCGGGTTGGTGATCGGCTTCGAATGCCCCAGATACGTGATCCAGGCGGTACCCGTGTACTCGTACATCGCATCGGCGTCGCCCTGGATGATCGCCTCGCGCGCACTGATCGACCCGGGCAGGTTCGTCCGGTCGAGCACCTCCGCCCCGGCGGCCTTGAAGATCAGGCCGATCATCTGGCCCAGGATGATGTTCTCGCTGAAGTTCTTCGAGGTGACGGTCAGCGAGGCCCCCTTCAGCGGCTCGCCCTTCCCCACGGACCCCGGCGTCACGTCGTCGGCCATCGGCGACCCGCTCTTCAGGCCGCACCCGGAGAGCACCAGTGCCAGCGCCACCGCGCCCACCAGCCCGGTCCGCAGCCCGCCGGCCCGTACCGCGGCCCGCACCCCGTGCCTCGTACGCTTCCCCACCGGGCCCATCACCCCACCTCCAGTCCGCGCGGCGTCAGCGCCACCTCGACCAGCGAGGCCAGCCAGTCCACCAGCAGCGCCAGCACCACCGTCAGTACGGAACCCAGCACCAGCACCGGCATCCGCTGGGTCTGGATGCCCGAGGTGATCAGGTCCCCGAGCCCGCCGCCGCCCCCGAACGTGGCCAGGGTCGCCGTGCCCACGTTGAGCACCAGCGCGGTCCGTACCCCGGCCAGGATCAGCGGCACCGCGAGCGGCAGTTCGACCTTGGTGAGCGTCCCCATCGACGACATCCCGATCCCGCGCGAGGCCTCCACCAGGGTCGGCTCGATCGCCTTCAGGCCGGCGACCGTGTTGGAGAGCACCGGCAGCACCGCGTAGATCACCATGCCCGTGATCGCGGTCGACGGGCCGATGCCCAGCCAGATCACCAGCAGCGCCAGCAGACCGATCGCCGGGGTCGCCTGCCCGATGTTGGCGATGGCCGTGACCGCCGGGGCCCCCTTGCTCAGCCCCCGCCGGGTCAGCGCGATGCCCAGCGGAATGGCGATGATCAGCACCCAGAAGGTGGAAATGGCGGTCAGCCTGACGTGCTGCCACCAGCGCAGCTGGACCGTGTCGCCCGCGAGGGAGTTCTGCGCGATCGTGTCGAGGTGGATGGTGTTGATCCACACGTACGTGAGGACCAGGACCACGGCGAGCACCGCCGGCGTCACCACCAGCTTGCGCCAGGTGATCCGGCGGGCCGGCCGGGCCGGGGGAGGCGACGGCTCCTCCTCCTCGTCACGGAAGGCGTGCCCCTTGACGTCGTGCTCGCCCGGCGGGCGGTCCCGGCCGGACGCGGGGACCGGACCGGTGGGACGGGAGCCGGACGGAGAGCTGGGAGTCATGCGTCCGCACCGCCCTCCAGCTCCTGCACGGTCTGATGGGTGCGCAGCTCATGGAGTTCGTGCTCGTGCTCGATGGCGGTGAGCCGGTCGGCCTCCAGCAGTTCGTGCACGGAGTTCATCAGGGTGTGCATGTCGACGACCCCGATGAACTCGCCGCGCCGCCCGGTCACCGCGACCCGCCCGCCGCTGTCGATCAGCACCGCCTCCAGCGCGTCGTGCAGCGTCGCGTCCCTGGTCACCGTGTCGTGCACCAGCTGCCCGGCCCGCGCCAGCGAACCGCGGGCCCGCATCAGGTCACCGCGCCGCAGCCACTTGTAGGGGCGGCTGCGGCGGTCCAGCATCAGCAGCTCGTTGTGCGGGCCGCTGCGCAGCTTGTTGAAGATCGACTGGAGCGGGTCGTCGACCGTCACCGTCGGGAACTCGGCGATCTCCACGTCCCGCACCCGGGTGAGGTTGAGCCGCTTCAGCGCCGCACCGGCTCCGACGAAACCCGACACGAAGTCGTCCGTCGGGTTGGTCAGGATGGCCTCCGGGGTGTCGAACTGCGCGATGTGCGAGCGCTCGCGCAGCACGGCGATCCGGTCGCCCAGCTTGATGGCCTCGTCGAAGTCGTGGGTGACGAAGACGATCGTCTTGTGCAGTTCGTGCTGGAGCCGGATCAGCTCGTCCTGGAGGTGGTCGCGGGTGATCGGGTCGACCGCGCCGAACGGCTCGTCCATCAGGAGCACCGGCGGATCGGCGGCCAGCGCCCGCGCCACGCCCACCCGCTGCTGCTGACCGCCGGAGAGGCCGCGCGGATAGCGGCCGTGGTACTCACGCGGGTCGAGCCCGACCAGGTCGAGCATCTCCTCGACCCGGTCCTTCACCTTCGTCTTCGACCAGCCGATCATCTTGGGGACCAGCGCGATGTTCTCCGCGACCGTCATGTGCGGGAAGAGCCCGGACGACTGGATCGCGTACCCGATCTTCCGGCGCAGCTTCACCGGGTCCATGTCGGTGACGTCCTCGTCGCCGATCCTGATGCGGCCGGAGGTCGGCTCGATCAGCCGGTTGATCATCTTCAGGGTGGTCGACTTCCCGCAGCCGGACGGGCCGACGAGGATCACGGTCTCGCCGGCCTTGATGTCCATCGAGACGTTGTCCACGGCCGGGTTCGGGTTGCCCGGGTAGAGCTTGGTCAGGTTCTCCAGCTGGATGGTGGCACCGGAGGTGGCGTTCACGGCGGGTTTCTGTCCGGCTTCCGCCGCGGTCTCAGACACGGATGCCCCTCGGGATGGTGAGCCGCCCCAGCAGTACGTACGCGGCGTCGAAGAGCAGGGCGAGTACGACGATGCCGAGCGTGCCCGCGAGCACCTGATTGATCGCGTTGGCACTGCCCAGCGAGGCGATACCGCGGAAGATCTCGTTGCCGAGCCCCGGCCCGGAGGCGTACGCGGCGATGGCGGCGATGCCCATCAGCATCTGGGTGGAGACCCGGATGCCGGTGAGGATGGGCGGCCAGGCGAGCGGCAGTTCCACCTTGCGGAGCCGGGCCATGCGCGACATGCCGATGCCCTTCGCCGCGTCCACGAGCGCCGGATCGACGCCGCGCAGGCCGACGATGGAGTTACGGACGATGGGCAGCAGCCCGTACAGCGTCAGGGTGATCACGGTCGGCGCCACACCGAGTCCGACCAGCGGGATCAGCAGACCGATCGCGGCCAGGGACGGAATGGTCAGGACCGCCGCCGTCGAGGTGATCGCCAGCGAGCCGCCCCAGCCGCTGCGATAGCTGACGACGCCGATCAGGACACCCAGCACCGTCGCGATGACCATGCACTGGAACACGGCGCTGACGTGCTGGAACGCGTCGGTGAGCAGCTGCTGGTGCCGATTGCCCAGATACTCCCAGAAGCTCAACTCGGCACTCCTCGGCTCAGTCGGTGTCCCGTGCCGCCTGCTCGACGAGCGGGATGATGCGCAGGGGTACGGGGTTCTCCATGACGATGGCCGTGGAGGCCCGGACAATGCCATCAAATCCGACAACCAGGTCGATCACCCGTTGGAGATCCGCGTTGGAACGGGCCACGAGCCGGCAGAACATGTCGCCCTGCCCGGTAGTGGTGTGCAGTTCAAGCACTTCCGGTACGCCGCCCAAGTGCGCCCGCACGTCGGCTCCTTGGCCCTGTTTGATCTCCAGCGTCGCGAAAGCGGTGACCGGGTAACCGAGGGCCGCCGGATCCACGTCCGGGCCGAATCCGCGAATTACGCCATTCGACTGCAGGCGGTCCAGCCTCGCCTGCACGGTCCCGCGCGCCACGCCGAGCCGGCGCGAGGCCTCCAGCACACCGATCCTGGGCTCACGCGCCAGCAGCACGATGAGCCGCCCGTCCAGATGGTCGATCGCCACGGTCCGCCTCCGGGTAGTCCCTGTGATGGTCAGCATGTACAGATAGCCCGCTCATCATGGGCATGCACTGCACAGACTGCCCAGCGATTCCGCGAACTGTTGCGCACCTTGCAAAGCGGCGAGAACCTTCGGACATGACTGAGACGACGCACAGCATCCCCGACAGTGCACGGCAGGCCGACCCCTTCCCGGTCAAGGGAATGGACGCCGTCGTCTTCGCCGTCGGTAACGCCAAGCAGGCGGCGCACTACTACTCGACCGCCTTCGGCATGAAGCTGGTCGCCTACTCCGGACCGGAGAACGGCAGCCGCGAGACGGCCAGTTACGTCCTGACCAACGGCTCCGCCCGCTTCGTCCTCACCTCCGTCATCAAGCCGGCCACGGATCACGGCCGCTTCCTCGCCGACCACGTCGCCGAGCACGGCGACGGCGTCGTCGACCTGGCCATCGAGGTCCCGGACGCACGCGCCGCGTACGCCTACGCGGTCGAGCACGGCGCCCTCGGCCTCACCGAGCCCCACGAGGTGAAGGACGAGCACGGCACCGTCGTCCTGGCCGCCATCGCCACGTACGGCAAGACCCGCCACACCCTCGTCGAGCGCACCGGCTACGACGGCCCCTACCTCCCCGGCTACACCGCGGCCGCGCCGATCGTCGAGACGCCCGCCAAGCGGACCTTCCAGGCCATCGACCACTGCGTCGGCAACGTCGAGCTCGGCCGGATGAACGAATGGGTCGGCTTCTACAACAAGGTCATGGGCTTCACCAACATGAAGGAGTTCGTGGGCGACGACATCGCCACCGAGTACTCCGCCCTCATGTCCAAGGTGGTCGCGGACGGCACCCTGAAGGTCAAGTTCCCGATCAACGAGCCGGCCGTCGCCAAGAAGAAGTCCCAGATCGACGAGTACCTGGAGTTCTACGGCAGCGCCGGCGTCCAGCACATCGCGCTCGCCACGAACGACATCGTCGCCTCGGTGCGCGCGATGCGCGCGGCGGGCGTCCAGTTCCTGGACACGCCGGACTCGTACTACGACACGCTGGGCGAGTGGGCGGGCGAGACCCGGGTGCCGGTGGAGACGCTGCGCGAGCAGAAGATCCTCGTGGACCGCGACGAGGACGGCTACCTGCTCCAGATCTTCACCAAGCCGGTCCAGGACCGGCCGACGGTGTTCTTCGAGATGATCGAGCGCCACGGCTCGATGGGCTTCGGCAAGGGCAACTTCAAGGCCCTGTTCGAGGCGATCGAGCGCGAGCAGGAGCGCCGCGGCAACCTCTGAGCGGTGCGGTCGTGACCGTGACGGGCGGGCCGGATCTTCCGGCCCGCCCGTCACGGTCGTCGTGGCTGTCACATCGGCGGGCCCGGCGGTGTCTTCATGCCGAACAGCCGGACAGGCGAATCGACTGAGGAGAACACCATGGCGCCCCGCGTTCCGAAGGCCGAGCTCAGCACCGAGATGAGCGAGAACATGATCAAGCAGCTCGGCGTCGTGGCCGAGCCCGTCGAAGTGGTGTGGCACCACCCCGAGGTCGCCCTGTCCAACCTGGAGTTCTCGGCCCGGCTGGGCGAGTGGAACGCGGCCGACGCGAGCCTCAAGTCGTACGCGCACATGGCCGTCGCGTCGCAGGTCGGCTGCGCCTGGTGCCTCGACGTCGGCTACTTCCAGGCACAGAACCAGAACCTGGACCTGACCAAGGCGAGCCAGGTGCCGCGCTGGCGGGAGTCGGAGGTGTTCACACCGCTGGAGCGGGACGTCCTGGAGTACGCCGAGGCCATGACGAACACGCCCCCGACCGTCACCGACGAACTGCACGCGGGCCTGCTCGACCGGCTCGGCGCGGCGGCGATGGTCGAGCTCACCGCGTACATCGCCTTCGTGAACATGGCGACCAGGAACAACAACGCGCACGGGATCTCGTCGCAGGGCCTCTCCGACGCCTGCGAGATCCCCCTCGCCGCGCGCCCCCAGGACTCCGGTACGGCGTCGGCGGCATGACGGTGGAGGACCCGTTCGTCACCCATCGCGGCCTCCTGTTCACCGTCGCCTACGAGATGCTCGGATCGGCGGCCGACGCGGAGGACGTGCTGCAGGAGTCCTGGCTGCGGTGGGCCGATGTCGACCGGACACAGGTGCGCGAGCCGCGTGCGTACCTCGTCCGGACCGTCACCAGACAAGCGCTCAACCGCCTGCGAGCCCTGTCGCGCAGCCGTGAGGACTACGTGGGCGAGTGGCTGCCGGAACCGCTGCTGACCAGCCCGGATGTCGCCGAGGACGTCGAACTCGCCGAGAGCGTCTCGATCGCGATGCTGACCGTCCTCGAAACGCTCGGGCCGACCGAGCGCGCGGTGTTCGTGCTCCGCGAGGTCTTCGAGCTGCCGTACGGCGAGATCTCCGAGGCCATCGGGAAGTCCGCGGCCGCTGTGCGGCAGATCGCGCGCCGGGCCCGCGAGCACGTCGCGGCCCGCCGGCCGCGGGTGCGGGTGGGCCGGTCGGAGCAGCAGGCCGTGGTGGACCGGTTCCTGCTCGCGCTGCGGACGGGGCAGTTGCAGGAGCTGCTGGAGGTGATGGCGCCGGACGTGGTCATGATCGCCGACGGCGGCGGGATCGTGCCGGCCGTACTGGCTCCGATCCACGGGGCCGACGCGGTGGCGCGGCTGCTCGCGACCGCGAACCGGAAGGTGGCCGTGCTCAGGACGACGACCGTGTCACTCAACGGCGCCCCCGCGGGCCGGATCGAGTTCGACGGCGAACCCTCCGCGGTGAGCCTCGTGGTGGAGGACGGGCGGATCACCCGGATCTACGTGGTGCGGAACCCGCGGAAGCTGACGCGGCTCGACGAACTGGCCGACATCAGCAGGTGAGCGTGCTGCTGGTGCGGCAGCTCCTGCGCGAACTCCGTTGCGGAACGCCCCATATCAGCGACACTGCCATCAACGACAGCGAGGGAGCCCGCTTACCGTGGCAGACGTCAGAATCACCTACGACAAGAGCGTGGACGCGGCGTACGTATGCCTCACTGAACCGCAGGCCCGCGTGAAGGCGGCGCGCATGTATCCCTGCGATCCGGTGGACGTCGACGGCATGATCAACCTGGACTTCGACGAGCAGGGCCGCCTCATCGGCATCGAGGTGTTGGCGGCCAGTTCAAAACTGCCCGAGTACCTGCTCCGGTCCGCGGAGCGGCTGGATACCGACGGTGCGTGAGGCGGCCGAGCGCCGCGCCTTGCGTCCGAGAGCCCCTTCCGCACGGCGGATCGGACCCTGTCTGTCGTCAAACCCTGTCAGCAATCACCATCGGGTCCTGACCTTTCAGGTCAGGCGGGTGCGAGCGTGGCTGTCGCGGTCGAAGGCGAGCCGGAACTGTGGGAAGCGTGCCCTCTTCGGATCCAGCAGATCGATCAGGGTGACCAACTGCTTCTGCAGATCCTGCAGACGGGTGACGGCCGGGGCGGTGTCCGCGGCGAGCCGGTCCATGTCCGCCAGCAGGACGGAGAACCACTCGGCGAAGCCGTTGTCGTGCTCCAGCTTCGCGCAGAACTCCGCGTAACCCAGACAGCGGCGCCGACCCGGCTCACCCTCGGGGTGGATCATCAGTTCGCCGATGGCTCGCTGCTGGACGCGGAACAGGCGCAGCTCATTGCTCACCGGGTCGATCCTGGCCAGACTTGCGCCGATCCGTGAGATCTGCAGCATGATCTGTGTGTTGACGCGGCTTCTGCCGAGGTCGAGGAACTGGATGTCGCGGCGCAGGATCTCCACCCAGCCCAGGTATTCGGCGAGTACGAAGACCGTGCTGCGTCGTACGAACTCGGCCTCGCGGTCGGTGCCCCGTGTGAGGAAGGAGGTCATGAAGCCGACGCCGCGCGAGGGGTCCTGGTCGACGACGTGACCGTGCAGGATGTTGTAAAGCCTGGTCTGCAGATCGAACGTGGCCCACGCCAGGGACGCCCCGTACCGGTCCATGTAGTTGCGTTGCTCCCATGACCGCAGGCGGCGTTGCTGCCAGTAGCTGAAGAGCGCGGCGACAGCCGCACCGCAAACGGCGACGATCGCCGAGACCAAGGACAACGAGTCCATACATTCCCCCCCGGGGCACGGTGTCATCGTGCGCCGCCAGGCTATGGGACAACCCTGTCCCCTTCGAGGGCGGGACCGAGCAGTCGTCAAACTTCAGTGGCAAACGGTCAAGGTCGGCTGTCACAGGCCAATTGTGTGGGTTCATTGAGCGCGTCGGCGGCTGACCGCTCTCATCCAATCGAGTCGTTTACTCAGCGAACCCAGTCGTTTGGCCTTCCGTCTCAGTGAACCTAGGCGCGTAGGTGATCGCGC
>NZ_JBIVTZ010000020.1:0-125565 GCF_044756945.1 Streptomyces sp. NPDC091387
TGTAGATGTCGCAATCCACACCGAACCCGGAAGGCCCTCACTTGTTCAAGATCACCCAGCCGTGGGATCCGTCACCAACCTCCGTGGACAGAACAACTAGCGCCCCTGCCGACGCGTGACCTTCGGGCGAGGTGCCGCCGCCCCTGCGCGCCTGTCCCGCCCGTCGTGCATGCCGCTCACACCGTGGCCTCCGGGGCGATCTCCTCGATCAGGCCCTCGACCAGGGTCCTGATCTCGTCGCGGATGGGGCGGACGGCTGCCACGCCCCGACCGGCCGGGTCGGCCGGCGTCCAGTCGAGGTAGCGCTTGCCCGGGAAGACGGGGCAGGCGTCGCCGCAGCCCATCGTGACGCACACGTCGGACTCGCGGACCGCGCCGACGGTGAGGATCTTCGGGGTCGCGGCGGAGATGTCGATGCCGACCTCGGCCATGGCCTCGACGGCGGCGGGGTTGACGGCGTCGCCGGGGTTCGAGCCGGCGGAGCGGACCTCGATACGGTCCCCGGCCAGGTGGGTCAGCCAGGCGGCGGCCATCTGGGAGCGGCCCGCGTTGTGGACACAGACGAACAGGACGGACGGCTTACCGGAGGGATTGACTGAGGGATTTCCGGACGGCATACCGGACGGCTTGTCGGAGGGCTCGGCCATGATGATCGCTCTCTTTCGTCGCCCGGCGACATCAGCCATCAATGACTTCAGTCCACACTGGCATCAGTAGACAATGATGTGAAAGTATCAGTGCATGCTGACTTCAGTCGATCCTGATCTGATCCGGGCGCTGGCCGATCCGCTCCGCCTCCGGATCGTGACCCTGCTGGCGCGCGAGACGCTCTGTACGACGCACCTGGTCGAGGAGACCGGGGCGAAGCAGACCAACCTGTCCAATCACCTGAAGATCCTGCGCGACGCAGGTGTGGTGGATACGGAGCCGTGCGGCCGCTTCACCTACTACAAGCTGCGCCCCGAGGTCCTCGCCGGCCTCTCGGCGCAGTTCGCGGCGCTGGCCGAGTCCGCCCGTACCGCGGTCGAGAACAAGCGGGCCTGCCCGTGACCGTCGAACGTACGGCCACGGCCCCCGCCGCCGGTCAGGACGGCGGGAGGACCGGGGGCGGGGACGACTCGGTCGTCAGGAAGCTCTCCACCCTCGACCGCTACCTCGCGGTGTGGATCCTGCTCGCCATGGCCGTCGGCCTGGGGCTGGGGCGGATGATCCCCGGGATGAACGACGCGTTGGCGAAGACCGAGGTCGGCGGGATCTCCCTGCCGATCGCGCTCGGCCTGCTCGTCATGATGTATCCGGTGCTGGCCAAGGTCCGCTACGACAAGCTGGACAGCGTCACCGGCGACCGCAGTCTGATGGTGTCGTCGCTGGTCATCAACTGGCTCGTCGGACCCGCCGTCATGTTCGCCCTGGCGTGGGTCTTCCTGCCGGACCTGCCCGAGTACCGCACCGGCCTGATCGTCGTCGGCCTCGCCCGCTGCATCGCCATGGTCATCATCTGGAACGACCTCGCCTGCGGTGACCGCGAAGCCGCCGCCGTGCTCGTCGCCCTGAACTCGGTCTTCCAGGTCCTGGCCTTCGGCGTGCTGGGCTGGTTCTACCTCGACCTGCTGCCCCAGTGGCTCGGCCTGGGGGACGGACAGGGCCTCGACGTCCCCGTGTGGCACATCGCCCTCAACGTCATCGTCTTCCTGGGCGTCCCGCTGCTCGCCGGCTTCCTCACCCGCCGCATCGGCGAGAAGAGGATGGGCCGCGACAGCTACGAGGCGACGTTCCTGCCGAGGATCGGGCCGTGGGCGCTGTACGGGCTGCTGTTCACGATCGTCGTCCTCTTCGCCCTCCAGGGAAAGACGATCACCTCGCAGCCGCTGGACGTCGCACGGATCGCACTGCCGCTGCTGGTGTACTTCGCGATCATGTTCTTCGGCTCCTTCCTGCTCGGCAAGGCGCTCGGACTCGCCTACGACCGCACGGCGACGCTGGCCTTCACGGCGGCGGGCAACAACTTCGAACTGGCCATCGCCGTCGCCATCGCCACCTTCGGCGTCACCTCCGGCCAGGCGCTGTCCGGCGTGGTCGGCCCGCTCATCGAGGTCCCCGTCCTGATCGGGCTGGTGTACGTGGCGCTGGCCTGGCGCAAGAAGTTCGCCCCCGCAGCCCTCACCACCCCGGAAGGGAATGCCTGAAGCACCGCCTCGACTGCCGCACCGCGGGAACGGACAGCCCCACCGTCGGCGTCTGCCAGGGCTGCGGAGCCGGGGTCCGCGCGGCCCATGCCCGCAATCGCCGCCCGGAGCGTCCGACGCGGCAGCCCGCTCGGATACGGCGACTGGACCGGCCCCGCCTCCGCCACCCTCCTCGGCGTGGGGCGCCCGGCCCGCGAGGCCGCCGGCGAGATCGCCGAACTCCTCGGCCGCTGAAGGCGGTTGTACGGGCGCCTCCGGCCGTCGGGATCAGTCGAGGGCGGTTGAACCGGCACGTCCGGCCGGGATCGGGAGGGCAAGGACCGACCCGCGGGCGTGGCCCGGAAATCAGCCGCGCAGGTCGAGCATCGCGGACATGGCCGCCACGACGGGCGGGGCGACCTTGTAGTAGACCCAGGTCCCCCGCCGTTCCGAGGTCAGCAGCCCCGCCTCGCGCAGCTTCTTCAGGTGATGGGACACGGTCGGCTGGGAGACCCCGACATCGGAGATGTCGCACACGCACGCCTCGCCGCCGGGATGTGAGGCGACCTTGGAGAACAGGCGCAGCCGCACCGGGTCGGACAGCGCCTTGAACATCACGGCCATCTTCTCGGCGTCAACCTGCGACAGCTCCCCCGCGGTGATCGGCGGGCAGCACGGCACCACGGCGCTCGCGTCCAGGACCGGCAGCTCGGCGCTCGCGTCCAGGACCGGCAGCTCGACACTATCCGACTTCGACATGCGTCTATGTTGACATTCATCGATACCGAGCGGCAAGCTCGTTATATAGACAGCAATCGAACTAACGGCCGGTGACGGTCGCCGCTCCCGGAGGACATCACCGCCATGACCACCACCGCAGACCTTCCGGTCGTCGTCATCGGCGCCGGCCCCGTCGGGCTGGCGGCCGCCGCCCACCTGGTCGGGCACGGCATCGAACCACTGGTCCTGGAAGCCGGGCCAACGGCCGCCACCTCGGTGCGCGGCTGGGCGCACGTGCGGCTGTTCTCCACCTGGGGCGAAGTCACCGACCCCGCCGCCGAGAAGCTCCTGGCGCCGACCGGCTGGGCCAGGCCCGACGCGGACACCTGCCCCACGGGGGGCGACTGGGCCGCGCAGTACCTCCAGCCCCTCTCCGATGCCCTCGGGAACAAGGTGCGCTACGGCGCCGCCGTCACCGGCGTCTCCCGCCTCGGCCGCGACCGGGTCGTCGACGCGGACCGGGAACAGCAGCCCTTCACCCTCCGCGTCACCCTCGCCGACGGCACCGAGGAGCGGGTGCTGGGCCGGGCCGTGATCGACGCGTCCGGGACCTGGTCCACCCCCGGCCCGATCGGCGCCGACGGACTCCCCGCGCTGGGCGAACACGCCGCGTCCGCCCGGATCTCCTACCGCGTCCCCGACCTCAAGGACCCGGCCGTCCGCGCCCGTTACGCGGGCAGGCGCACCGCTGTCATCGGCTCCGGGGCCTCCGCCTTCACCGCGCTGGCCGCCCTCGCCGACGTGGCGAGGGACGAGCCCGGCACGCACTCGGTGTGGATCCTGCGCCGCGGCATCAGCGGCTCCACCTTCGGGGGCGGAAGCGCCGACGAGCTGCCCGCCCGTGGCGCCCTGGGCCTGGCGGCCAAGGCCGCCGTCGACAACGGATACGCCGAAGCCGTCACCGGATTCCGTACCGAGGTCATCGAGCCCGCCGACGACGGCCGTCCGGTCCTGGTCGGGGAGGACGGGCGGCGCCTCGACCCGGTGGACGAAGTCATCGTCCTGACGGGCCTGCGCCCCGACCTTTCCTTCCTGTCCGAACTCCGCCTCGCCCTGGACGAACGCCTCCAGGCACCGGCGGAGCTCGCCCCGCTCATCGACCCGAACCAGCACTCCTGCGGCACCGTCTACCCCCACGGCCACCGCGAACTGTCCCACCCCGAACAGGGCGTCTACCTCGTCGGCATGAAGTCCTACGGCCGCGCCCCGACCTTCCTCGCCATGACCGGCTACGAACAGGTCCGCTCCGTCACCGCCGCCCTCGCGGGCGACACCGAAGCCGCCGACCGCGTCGAACTCACCCTCCCGGAGACCGGAGTCTGCGGCGGCGCCGGACTCTTCGACGACCCGGCGGCCGGTCAGGCCGACGAAGGCGGCTGCTGCGCTCCGGCCCCCGCACTCGTGCAGGTCGGCGCCGGCCTCTCCCTGCCGGTGGCGGTCGCCGAGGACCCCGCGTCCGGCGGGTGCTGAGGTGCGCGGGCCCGGCCGCGCCGGCCGAGCCCGGTAGCCGCCACCCGTGACCGGCCTCGACGCCCGCGGGGCCGCGACCGGAACGGGGCACCGGTCGCGGCCCCGCGCCGCGCTCCCCGCCCTGTGCGCCACCCAGATCACCAGCTGGGGCGTCGTCTACTACGCCTTCCCCGTGCTGAACCCCGCCATCACCGCCGACACCGGCTGGTCCACCGGCGCGACGACAGCCGCGTTCTCCGCGGGCCTGCTCATCTCCGCCTTCGCCGGGATCCGGGTGGGCCGGATCATCGACCACCGCGGTCCGCGCACCGTCATGACCGCCGGCTCCGTCCTCGGCGTGGCAAGTCTCCTCGTCATCGCCGCCGCACCCGGCCTGCCGGTCTTCTTCGCAGGCTGGGCGCTGGCAGGGCTCGCGATGGCGGCCACCTTCTACCAGCCCGCCTTCGCCGCGCTCACCCGCTGGTGGGCCCCCGACCACGTCCGCGCCCTCACCGTCGTCACCCTCGCCGGTGGGCTCGCCTCCACCGTCTTCGCACCCCTGACCGCCCTGCTCGCCGACCACCTGACCTGGCGCGCCACCTACACGTTCCTTGCCCTCGTCCTCGCCGCGGTGACCGTGCCCGCCCACGCCCTGGCACTGAAGGCGCCCTGGCCGAAGGCGCCGCCCGCACCGGCTCACGCCGGCGACTCCGCGACCGCGGTGGCGCGCAGCCGGCCCTTCTGGATGCTGGCCACCGCACTGGCCCTCTCCGCGTTCACGGTCCACGCCGTCGTCGTCGCCCTGGTCCCGCTTCTCCTGGCGCGCGGGTACTCCACCAACCAGGCCGCCTGGGCGCTCGGTCTGGGCGGCGCCGGACAGACCCTCGGCCGCACGCTGTACGCGGCTCTCGCCCGCCGCACCGAGGTCAGCGCGCGCACCACCACGCTGATCGCGCTCGGTGGCGTCACCACGGCCGCCCTCGCCTTCGCGCCCGGCCCCTACGCCCTGCTGGTCGCCCTGTCGGTCGCGGCCGGGATGGTCCGCGGAAACCTCACCCTGCTGCAGGCGACCGCCATCGCCGACCGCTGGGGCACCACCCACTACGGCCGCCTGTCCGGGCTCCTCGCGGCGCCCGCGACCACCGCCTCGGCACTCGCCCCCTTCGCCGGCGCGGCACTGGCCTCACCACTCGGCGGCTACCCGCGCCTCTTCGCACTGCTCGCCGCGCTTTCCGCACTCGCGGCGCTGATCGCGCTGAACACAGCGGTCGAGCCCGGCCCCGCTCCGCCTCGACGCCCCGGCCCCTGAACCGGTCTCTGACCCGGCCTCCGACCTGAGTGCCTGCATCCGCAGCACCCCGTGCGGAGGTGCCGCCCGGCCGGGCGGGCCTTGTGGCCGGTACCCACGGGGCCGATGTCGCGGCCATACGGCCGGAGGCCCTGAAGGCCCAGCCGCTCACTCCAGCGGCGCCGGGTGGTCCGGTGGGGTGCCGGTGGCCGCCGGGGCGGCGGCCGTCCCGGTCCCCGCGCCCGCGCTGCGGGCCGTGGTCACGATGTTCTGGAGCGCCGCGACGTGCCCGGCCAGGGCCTGTTGGCCGACGGGTGTCAGCGACAGCCAGGTACGGGGGCGCTTGCCCACGTACCCCTTGCGGACGGTCAGGTAGCCGGCGGCCTCCAGCGTCGACGCGGTCTTGCTGAGAACCGAGTCGGACACCTGACAGCCCTCACGCACGGTGGCGAACTCCGCCTCGTCGCACGCGGAGAGGAACGCGACCACGGCCAGTCGGGTCGGATGGTGGATGGTCTCGTCCAAGGCGGCCCGCTCCCGTCCCGGCGGGTCGCCTCTCACGCGAGCTCCCGTAGCGTCCGGTCGATCGCCGCGTTACGGGCGATGCAGACGCCCCACACGCCGAGCCCCCATACGGCGAACGCCGTGATCCGGGTCGCGGCCTCCCCGGCCCCCGACACCCAGCAGGCCCCTCCCGCCAGGAGGCCCGCCGCGAGGACGGCGGGAAGTGCGATCCGGCTCCGGCGCAGGCGCGTGGACAAGGGGTGCGTGACCAGGACCCCCGTTCCCCGCCGCGCGGCCCGGACGAGCGCGAACACGGCGGCGAGTCCCAGGAGCGACACGAGGAGCGCCACCGCCGCCGTCCAGCCGCCCCTGCCCAGGCTCCAGGCCTGCACCGCGTTCGGCAGCACCAGCGCCACCGCCACCGCCGGTCCGTACCACGCCGGGACCCGCCCGGACGTGAGCCGGGCCCGCTCCCTGGCCGTCTCCACGCCCTTCAGCGCGTCCTCGGCATGCGCCGCCGACCGCTCCTCACCCTCCAGAGGTGCGGACTTGTTCTCCTGCGACGGCATGAGCACACCGAACCTTCCTGAGGGCACGCGAGCAGCCCGGCGGCTGTCGGCAGGACCCATCATGGCATTTACTTTCCAATGCGGAAAGTACTTGCCATGACCGATGCCGACGCCGGTGCCCCGCCCCTCTCCGGCGTCAGCGCAGTTCGTCCGGGCACGGTGTCCCCGGCGGAAGGTGGTAAGGCGCGCCGAGCCGGTACACGCCTGCGCGCGGTGCCAGCAGTTCCGTCCACTCGTCGCCGTACTGGTCCTCCTCCAGCTTGACCAGGCAGCCGTTCGTGTTGACGAAGTCCTTGGGGAGGTCCTTGTCCTCACGCTGCTTGGACTCCTCGGTCTCCTGGGGCCGCTCCACGCTCCGGCCCTCCTCGTCGACCAGGGCGAGCCAGCGCGAGTACGGGATGCGGATCAGCACCCGGCCCGCCTTCTTCACATGGATGGTCAGCTCCCCGGCACCGGCCTCGTCCACCGTCGCCGGCGGATCGGCCAGCGGCACCGGGCTGTCCACGGAGTAGAGCCGCCAGTTGGCGTTGGACCAGATCGGCTTCAGGTACGGCAGCCCCTTGCTGACCAGCTCCGTCTCCTGCAGCGCGCCGCTGGAGTCGGGAGAACCCTGCGGCAGCACCACGTAGTGCACGGCCCAGCGGTCGAGCCACTGCCGGTAGTTGACCGCGTCCAGGGTGTCGTCGTAGAAGAGCGGGTTGCGCTCCATGTCGGCCTGCCGGTTCCAGCCGCGGGCCAGGTTCACCACCGGAGCCAGCGCGGACGCCTCCCGGTGGCTGCTCGGGGGAACCACCTCGACCCGGCCCCGTTCGGCACCGACCTTCTGGAGCTGGTTGACCAGCGGAGCCAGCGAACGCGCCCAGGACGCGTCCGGTGCGGTCCGGACTATGTCGTCGACGCCCTTGTAGCCGATCCAGAAGTTGAGCCCGGCGAACGCGAGGACCAGCGCGTACCACCGCCGGGAGCGGGGCTCCGCGTACGGCAGTGCGGCCAGCAGCACCACGCCGGCGAACAGCATCGCCATCCGCGAGACGTTCGAGCCGATCTGCGAGTCCACGACGTACGTCAGCAGCGTCCCGATGCCGTACACCGCGGCCGCCGTCCGTACCGTCTTCCAGTCGCGCGGGACGAGGAAGAAGACCAGGACCGCGAAGACGAACGGCAGCGACAGCGTCGCGATCGACATCGGCTGCGTGCCGGAGAACGGGAACAGCCACGCCGACAGCGCCACCACCACGACCGGAGCCAGCCCCAGCGCGTACGCCCCGGGGTGGCGCTTGTTCAGGAACAGGGCGGCGGCGACCACGCCGAGGAAGAGCCCCGCCACCGGACTGCCGGCCGTCGCGAGTCCGGCGAGCGGCGCGGCCACGACCGCCTTCGCCCACCGCTTGTACCGCCACCGGTGCGGCCAGCAGAACACCGCCGCCACCGCTCCGAGCGCGAACATCATGCCGAGGCCGAACGTCACCCGGCCCGACATCGCGTTGCACAGGTAAGCGAAGACGCCGGCCATCGAGCAGGCGATCGGATTGCGGACGGCCCGCACCCTGACCAGGATCAGCGCGGTCAGCCCCGCCGAGACCGTACCGACGATCATCATCGTCGTACGGACACCGAGCACCGACATCAGATACGGCGACACGACGCTGTACGAGACGGGGTGCATGCCCCCGTACCAGGCCAGGTTGTACGCGGTACCGGGGTGCCGGCCCACGAACTCGGCCCAGGCGTCCTGGGCCGCGATGTCGCCGCCGCTGTTCGCGAAGAAGAAGAACCAGAGGATGTGGACCGCCGCGGCCACCGCGGTCGTCAGCAGGACCGGGTGACGGACGCAGCCCCGCTTGAACGCGTCGAGCCGACCGGCACCGTCCGGTGCGGATCCTCCGCCCGAGCCCCGTACCCCGTCCTCGGCGCGCTTCGCCCGTGTCGGCTCAGCAGTGGTCACTGCGATTCTCCCCGTCCCTCCCCGGACGCGGTGAAACCGCCGACCCGCTCGCAGCGTCGGCGTCAATTGCCAGAAAACGCGTTCCGGGATACACGCGTTGCTTCTGGGACGCTAGCACGCAGCTTCTGACACTGTCCGGAAAGGCCCTGGGGGCACCACGCGCCCCGCCTTCGGACATTCGGACGTTCAGACGTTCAGACGGAAGCCGACCCGCATCAGGTGATGCGGGTCGGCTTCGGTCAGGATCGGCTTCGGTCCGGGTCAGCTGATGCGCGTCAGCTTCTGGCCGATGCCCGGTTCCGCCAGGTCCTGCTGCAGGGCAACGGGAGCACTGACCTTGGCGCTGCCCGTTCCCACGGTCACCACCCCGACCTCGGTGCCTGCCGTCATGGTGCGCGAGATCTCCTTGCCGTTGCCCGCCACGGAGAGCTCCACCTCCAGGCCCGGCCAGCCCTTCGCCTTCAGGTCGGCGGTCGCGACCAACGGCGTGCGGCCGCCGAATCCGTCATCGACGTACCCGACGACATCGCCCTTGCGGACCACCTTGGCGGAGGTCACCGCCCCCTGTGCGCCCTTGATCAGCTTGAGGCTGTTGGTGAGCGACATCACCAGGCTGTCGTACGGCTGGCCCGTGCCCGCCTGCTGCCCCATGACGGCGCCGTAGATCCACAGCTTCTTGCCGTCCACGACCGTGTTGGCCGACCAGACCAGATTGCCGCCGGCCGGGGTGGAGGAGCCGGTCTTGATACCGCTCACACCCGGCTCCAGCAGGATGGTGTTGTTGTTGTAGATCGTCGTGTCGACGCCGTCGATCTTGATCTGCGGGGTGTCGACGATCCCCTGGAACACCTCGTTCTTCATGACGGCGGCGGCCAGCTTGAGCTGGTCGTCGGCGGTGGAGACGGTCGTCTTCTTCAGACCGCTCGGGTCCGTGTACGTGGTGTGGCTCATCCCGAGCTTCTTGGCCGCGTCATTCATCTTCGAGACGAACGCGGCCTCGGAGGAGGCGTCCCAGCGGGCCAGGAGACGGGCGGCGTTGTTGCCCGAGGGGATCATCAGGAGCTGGAGCATCTGCCGCTCCGTGAACTTCTGCCCCTTGGTGATCGGCACCTTGGACTCGTCCTCGGCCTTGGACTCGTCCTCTGCCTGCTGGTCGACCGTGATCTTCTCGCCCTGGTCCTTGCCGGCGAGCGGGTGGCCCTGGAGTATCACGTACGCCGTCATGATCTTGGCGACACTGGCGATCGGCGACGGCTTCTGCTTCCCCGCCGAGCCGAGCGAACCGACACCGTCCACGCTGACCGCCGACTGCCCCTGCGCGGGCCAGTCGAGCTTCAGGTCGGCGCCCTTGAAGCTGTACGTCGACTTCGCCGACATCACGAGCGCCGGGTCGGGCAGCGGCCGCACCATCTGCGCGATCGCAAACGCGATCAGCAGCAGCAGGACCAGCGGCGTCCAGATCTTGACCCTCCGCACGGCCGTGCGGACCGGGGTCTCCGGCGGCGGCGGGGTGTTCGTCAGCTCGGCCAGCAGGTCGAGCGGCGGCCTGGGCGGCATCGGCTGCTGCCGGGTCCGCTCGGCACCGCTGAGCGACGCGTCGGGCGGCAGCTGGGCGGCCCACGAGGGACCGGACGCCGGACCGGACCGGTCGGAGCCGGACTCCGGCGCGGGAGCCTCCGGGCTGCGCGGCGCGGGCGCCGGCCGTACGTCGTCGGCGCGCAGCGGTACGAACTTGCTGGTCCGCTCGGCGGGGGACTCGGGCTCGGACTTCCGGGCGGAATCCGGCTCGGACCCGGGCTTCGGCTTCCCGGCGGACGGCGGCGTGATCTTCAGCGCGGTCGTCGGCTGGTCGACGCGCGGCAGCCGGGGCGCCTTGAAGACGGCGGTCGCCTGGTCGATCCCGCGCTCCGCGCCGCTGACCTGGGCACCTTCGCCGACGGAGGCCTTCCCGTCGGCCTTCCCGTCGGCCTTCTCGTCGGACTCTTCCTCGGAATCTTCGTTGGACTCTTCGCCGGATTCCTTGTCGGATTCCTTGTCGGCCTTCGCGTCAGGCTGCCGCTCAGACTTTTCGTCGGGCTCCTCTTCGGACTTCCCGTCGGACTTCCCGTCGGACTTCCCGTCGGGCTTTTCTTCTGCCCGCCGCTCGGAGTCCTCGTCGCGCTCCGGGCTGGATTCCGGACTGGATTCCGCGCCGGATTCCTCACGGGTACGGGGCACACGGGCCTCGCTCTCCGCGGTCGCGTCCGAGCGCCCGACCTGCTTCTCGGCCGGCTCCTCGGCTTCCGCCACAGGTTCCGGCTCGTCGTCGGACCGCTCGTCGCCGGACGGGGCGTCGCCGGACCGCTCGTCGGCCGCCCGGCCGTCACCGGCCTCGTCCTCCTGCGCGTCGCCGTCCGTCGTCACCCAGGCGGCAACCGCCGCACGCAGCCGCGCATCGCCCTCCCCGGGCTCGGCAGCCGCGCTCTCCGGCTCCTCCGGCTCGTCCGCCGGATCCGCCGCGTCGGCTTCCGCCGCGTCGGCTTCCGCCGCGTCGGCTTCCGCCGCACCGGCCTCCGCCGTGTCGGTCGCCCCAGCGGGCTCGGTGCCCTCCGCAGGCTCCTCGGGCTCCTTGGCCGCCTCCCTGGCACCCGACTCGGCCCCGGAGGCCTCCACCGGGCTCTCAGGGCTTCCAGGCGCGTCCGTCACGGCCGCGGGCTCAGCATCGGGCCCCGGCTCGGACCGCTGCGTGCTGAAAACCGCCGTCGCCGTGTCCGCCCTGCCGCCGGACTCCGCCGGGGAGTCGGGTTCGCGGAACACCGCGAGCCGAGGATCGTGCTCGCTCCGAGCCGTTCCCGACGACTTCTGCTGCTCCGACTTGTCGGGGGACTCGCCCGCCACCGATGCCTCCTCCATGCGGCACGGGGACATCCCCGCGCTGTCCGAACCATCTACCAGTGTCCCGTGTGAACCCTCGGCTGGACTGCTAGACGAGAACGACATACCTACTGGTTCCAGTACAAAGCACCCAGGCACCCTCGACAGACAGATGTGAGAGGGGTCACCCTGTCACTCATCCACGCGGGGAGGCATGGATGGGCAGGAGCCGCAGAACAATTCCGGAGGAGCTTCTGTTGCTCGCTCTGGACCCGACCACGGGTACCACAGCGCAGCCGCAGTCGCTCGACCTCGGCCTCGCCGGAGCCCAGCTTGTAGAGCTGGCCCTGGCAGGACGGATAGCCCCTGACGGGGATCGTATCGCCGTGGTGATGCCACGGCCGACAGGAGATCCGACTCTGGACTCCGCACTGGAACTGCTGCGCAGACGCGGCAGCCCGGTTCGGGCCGTCCACTGGATAGGCGGACCCCGACTGGGGCTTCGCCAGATCTACCTCGCTCATCTGGAGCGGTGCGGCATGGTGCATGCCGTGGCGGGCCAGATGTGCGGAGTGCTGCCGACGACTCGCTACCAGGCGACGGACACGGCAATCAGCCGGGACATCAAGGCCCGGCTGGACAGTGCGATCCGCACCGGCGTACCGCCGGACCCGCGGACCGCGGCGCTCGCCGCACTGGCCCACGCGGTCGGACTCGGCAAGCACCTGTACCCCGGGAACGAGGGGCGCTCTTCGCGCTCCCGGCTCCGGGACCTGATCAGACACGACCCGATGGGCGGTCTCGTGGCACATGCCGTGATGGACGTCCAGAACGGGGCGGTCGCACAACCGCGCCGCAACCAGGCGGCCGGCGTTCCGTTGCAACCGCAAGCGCAGTCGCAGTCACGCCGCGACAGCATGGCGCACACCGCGGCCCACTAGGGCGGCACGGACGCCGAGGCATCACCCGCTCCATCGCAGCACCGCACCAACGCACCACGGCAACAACCGAATACCGCCGCACCGACGTCCCCAAAGACCCGGTTCGGGAGCCGCACCAAGCGCGGGGCAGCCGGTACCACCGGCTGTCCCGCGCCGCTGCGTGTGGCCGTTTCCCAGCGCGGCCGGGGGCGGGGGTGGCAATCTGCTGAGCAGTAGATACGCACAGCTACATAGCCGGAGGTGCCGTTTCCGTGCCGTCCAACGTCAATCCCACCGTCAGACGACGCCGGTTGGGTCAGGAATTGCGCCGACTGCGCGAGATCAAGGGCATGACGGCCGAGGAGGTGGCGGAACGGCTGCTGGTCTCGCAGTCGAAGATCAGCCGCCTGGAGAACGGCCGCCGCTCCATCAGCCAACGCGATGTCCGCGATCTCTGCGGGGTGTACGAGGTCGAGGACCGCCGGATCGTCGACTCGCTCATGCAGATGGCCAAGGACTCCCGCCAGCAGGGCTGGTGGCATGCCTTCGGCGACATCCCGTACAGCGTCTACATCGGTCTGGAGACCGACGCAGAGTCGCTGCGGGTGTACGAACCCCAGGTGATCCCGGGCCTGCTGCAGACCCGGCAGTACGCCGAGGCGCTGATCAACGGCGCGCTGCCGGAGGCGCCGCAGACCGACATCGACAAGCGTGTCAGCGTCCGTTCGCGCCGCCAGGACCGGATCAACGCCCCGGAGCACCCGCTGCGGCTGTGGGCCGTGATCGACGAGTCCGCGCTGCGCCGGACGGTCGGCAGCAAGCAGGTGATGATCGAGCAGCTGGAGCGCCTGGTGGAGCTGTCGCGCCTGCCGCACGTGACCGTCCAGGTGCTGCCGTTCGAGATGGGCGCCCACCCGGGAATCAACGGGCAGTACGCCATCCTGGAATTCCCGGACGCCGCGGATTCCAGCGTCGTCTACATCGAGGGAGTCACCAGCGACCTCTATCTGGAGAAGGCGAATGACGTGCAGCGGTACAGCGTCATGTACGAGCACCTGCGGGCGCAGGCCCTGAATGTGGAGCAGACCCGGCATTTCATCGACGGGATCGCGAAGGAGTACACCCGGCTGGATCCGGCCTGACGGACGGCCTGAGAGACGGTCCGGGGCACGGCCGAACGGGCACTGAACCAGCCAGTCCGTGAAGTCCGGAATGAGAGAAAAGAAGCGATGTTACGGGTGAGGCGGCGGCACGGTACACCGTCGCCACCTCGTAACGGAAGACCCACCTGGTATATGCCATCCGGTCGAGTGAACGACCCCTTCACGCACGGGGCTTGGCGAGTAGCGTCGATCACGCCAACAGAACAGCGTTGGCGCCACTCACACAACTCTCTGAACCGGAGTGAACATGGCCATTCGTCAGGGTGCTACGGACAAGTGGACGAAGTCGTCGTATTCCGGGGGCAACGGCGCCTGCGTCGAAGTCAGGTCCCCTCTCGTGCAGGCGATTGCCGTACGTGACTCGAAGGTCCCCGAGGGCCCTTCGATCGGTTTCGTCCCGGGCGCCTGGAACACGTTCGTGCGCGATGTCGCCAAGGGTGCCGTCGACGCCTGACCGATGAATTCCCACGCGTTGTCGCCGCACCTGTTCAGGTTCAGGTGCGGCCGGAAGCCCTCTCGCCCGGTTCGCCGTCCTGGCCGAGGGGGCTCCCCGCGAGGTCAGCGCAGCTGATCCACGTAACGGTCCGTGCCCGGCACGGTCGGAATGAACGGTGCCACCAGCTCCACCCGCCCCAGGCCCGATTCCGCGACCGCCGCGTCGAGCCCGGTGAAGTGCCCGTCCCAGCATTCCCTCGGATCCTCCTGGAGGAACCAGAGCAGGGTCAGCCGGGTGTCGACGCCCTCGACCTGCTTCACATACGTCATCCGGTCGCCCGGCAACGGGGTGGGACGGAACACCGTCACCATCGCCGCGGGCGACCCGCTCAGCCGCTTCGGCAGGTGCCGTGAGCGCAGCCACTCCAGCAACTCGGCCCGCTGCTCAGGCCCTTCGGCGTCGATCACCTCCAGGACCAGCCCGCGGTACGGATGATCGAGGGCGTGGAAGTCACGCGGCCCCGCGGCGCCGTCCCGGTAGACCGTCGCCTCGTGGTCCTGGAACGACGTGAAGACATGGGTGCGGTCCTGGTAGACCCGGCCGTCCCGGTTCAGCCGCTTGTTGATCCCGACGGTCCACTTCATGTGGTCGTCGTAGCGCCCTTCCGTCACCCAGTACGTGGACAGGTAGCAGCCGGCGGCGACCGGCGTCGCGATGGCGGACTTCTCCGGGTACCGCAGCTCCTGGAGTTCCCGGGTGGCCACCCAGCGCCGCCCGGCCGCCATCCAGGGCATCGCCATCGCGCCCGCGTAGTAGTGGTCGTCCTCGTACCAGCGGTTGTACGCGTACTCATGGCCCGGGTGCGGTTCCACCATGGTGATCAGCGCGTGGCCGGGGCGGACGCCGTACGGTCCCAGCGCGGCCAGTTCGGCGTACGTGTCGCTCCGCGTCGCGCTCTCCCGCGCCGGCTCGTCCCGTGTTCCCTCGCTCATGCCGTTCCCCTTCCGTACTCCGCCGGAGGCACCTACTCTGACGCCCCGTCAGACGAACTGCCAGAGCCGGGAGGCACCGATGTTGCTCACGGGGAAGACCGTCATCGTTTCCGGAGTGGGCGCCGGGCTCGGGCACCGGATCGCGGCGACCGTCGTACGGGACGGCGGCAACGCGGTCCTCGGGGCGCGCACCGCGGCCAATCTCGCCAAGTCGGCCGCCGAGATCGATCCCGAGGGGCTCCACACCGCGTACCTGCCCACCGACATCACCGACGAGGCGCAGTGCGAGGCGCTCGCGGCGCTGGCCGTCGAGCGGTTCGGGCGGATCGACGCGGTGGTCCATGTCGCTGCCTGGGACAGCTACTTCGGGGGTGTCGAGGACGCCGACCTCGACACCTGGAAGTCGGTCATCGACGTCAACCTGCTCGGCACCCTGCGGATGACGCGCGCCTGCCTGCCCGCCCTGAAGGAGCGGGGTGGATCGGTCGTCGTCATCGGCACGCAGTCCGCGGTGGCCGCGCCGTCCCAGGTGCGGCAGGCGGCGTACGCGGCCTCCAAGGGCGCGCTCACCTCCGCGATGTACTCCATGGCCCGGGAGTTCGGGCCGGACCGGATCCGGGTGAACACGGTGCTGCCCGGCTGGATGTGGGGTCCGCCGGTGCAGGCCTACGTACAGTTCACGGCCCACACCGAGGGGGTGCCCGAGGCCGAGGTACTGGGGCGGCTCTCGGAGCGCATGGCGCTTCCGGAGCTGGCCACGGACGGCGACGTGGCGGAGGCCGTGGTGTTCCTGGCCTCCGACCGGGCGCGGGCGATCACCGGGCAGTCCCTGCTGGTCAACGCCGGCGAGCTGATGCGCTGAGGCGCCGCGGCGCCGGCCCGCTCCGGAGCGAGCCGGACACGCAGCTCAACAGGGAGTCGGACAACGTCGGTTCTCCTCCTTCTCGGCCGCACGGGACCCGCATCCCGTGCGGTCTTTCTGTGCTCTTCGGCGCTCCTGGACGTGTCCTCGGTCTTCTCGTTCCGTCGTTCTGTCGTTCTCCGCACAGCCTGACGAAGTGCCTGCTCATGGTGTGGCCGTCGTCACGTTCACGACAACGCCCTCGTGGGTCAAGAACACGTAAAATCGTTCGGCTTGCTGATCCATGTTCACATTTCTGACCCCAGGGGACCTTGACCGAGGGACCGGACAGGCGGTTCAATCCCCGATGTCCCCACTCCCGCACGGGGGCCCCGCTGGCTCCCGCACGGGGGCCCCGCTGAGCGGCCGTACTGACGAAGTGCGTACCCGTTCACAAGGCGGACCCCAGGAGGGGGCACATGAACAGTCTCGACTGGGTCGTGCTCATCGGCTACTTCGGCGTGATGATCGCGATCGGACTCTGGTCCCACAAGCGTGTCGACAACGTCAGCGACTTCTTCACGGCCGGCGGCAAGATGCCGTGGTGGCTGTCCGGCATCTCGCACCACATGTCCGGCTACAGCGCCGTGATGTTCACCGGCTACGCCGGTATCGCCTACCAGTACGGAGTCACGTCCTTCGTGACGTGGTCGCTGCCGATCGCCATCGGTATCGGGATCGGCGCCAAGCTCTTCGCCCCCCGGCTCAACCGGCTGCGCTCGCGGCTGCACGTCGCCTCGCCGCTCGAATACCTGAAGAACCGCTACAACATCCAGACCCAGCAGGCACTCGCCTGGTCCGGTCTGCTGCTGAAGATCGTGGACGTCGGCGCCAAGTGGGCCGCCATCGCCACGCTGCTCTCCGTCTTCACCGGTATCAGCCTGACCCAGGGCATCTTCATCACCGGCATCATCACGGCCGTCTACTGCACGGTCGGCGGTCTGTGGGCCGACGCGCTCACCGAGCTGGGGCAGTTCATCATCCAGCTGTTCGCCGGGGTGGCGATGCTGGTCACCGCGATGAGCAAGCTGGACGGCTTCAGCACGCTGTGGACGGTGTGGGACAAGCTGCCCGAGGGCCACACGGACCCGACGGCCGGTCCGTACACCGTGACCTTCCTGCTGGCGTACCTGTTCATCAAGACCTTCGAGTACAACGGCGGCATGTGGAACCAGGCCCAGCGCTACATGGCCACGGACTCCGCCGCCTCCGCGACCCGCTCGGCCCGGCTCTCCGCCATCCTGTGGCTGGTCTGGCCGACGGTCCTGTTCTTCCCGATGTGGTGCGCCCCGCTGCTGGTCCACGCGCAGAAGCCGGACGCCTCCGACAGCTACGCGCTGATGACCGAGCAGCTGCTGCCGCACGGTCTGCTGGGCCTGGTCGTCGTCGGCTTCTTCTCGCACACGATGGCCATGTGCTCCTCGGACGCCAACGCCATCGCGGCGGTCTTCACCCGCGACATCGCCCCGGTCTTCTCCAAGGCGGCCCGCAACTGGAGCAGCCGGGCCGGGCTGCTGGCCGCGCGGCTGTCCACGCTCGGCTTCCTGGGCCTGTCGATGGCGCTGGCGACGCAGATCAACTCGCCGACGTTCAAGGACATCATCTCCGTCGTCATCAAGTGGGTCGCCGGTCTGATGGGTCCGATCGCGATCCCGTTCATGCTTGGTCTGCTGCGCCGCTTCCGTAAGTCGGGACCGACCGCGGCGCTCACCAGCTGGGCGGCCGGTCTGCTGGCGTTCTACTTCACCAACTACAACTTCGACGGTTCGGTGAAGACGGACGTGGCGCTGCAGTACCAGGTGGCACTGCCGCTGGCGATCTCGCTGGTGCTCTACATCGTCATCGGCTTCGTCAAGCCGGAGGACACCCCGGAGCGCGACGCGATCATCGAGCGGATCAACTCGGACGGTGACGGGCCCGGCACCGCCGCGACCGTGCCGGCGCAGGGCGGCCCCGGGGACGTGGAGTTCACCGAGGGCGCGAAGGGCGTGAGCGGCTGACGCCCGCGGCTGTACGGAACGGTGTGAAGGGGGCGGGTACGGGGCGCGGCGGCGTTCCGGGACCCGCCCCCGCCGTTCGACTGGCGTACGCGGCCGGGTTCCGGCGGGCTCCCGGGTGTTCAGCCGCGCGGGTAGCGCGCCAGCCAGCCCGCCGCGACGGCCGCCGGGCTGTGCAGGGCGGGGCCCTGGGTCATCTCCATGGCGAAGTCGTCGGCGAGTTCGAGCAGGGTCGCCCGGCCCTCCAGCTCGGCGAGCCAGGCCGGCGGCAGCGCGGTCTCCCCGTGCAGCACGCCGAGCAGCGCCCCGCACAGGGCCCCGGTCGCCGAGGACGGCCCGCCGTGGTTCACGGCCAGCCGCAGGCCGTGCCGGACGTCCTCGCCCACCAGCGCGCAGTACACGGCCACCGCGAGCACCTCCTCGGCGGAGTCCGTGGCACCCAGGGACTCGATGAGGGCGGGCCCGGGTATCCCCTGCCGGACGGCGCCGAGGGCCTGCTGGAGTGCCTCGGTGACGGGTTCGTGGCCCGGCCGACCGGCGAGCAGGGCGAGGGCGTGCTGCACGGAGCCGTCCAGCGTCTCGCCGCGCGCCAGCCCGTGCACCATCACGGCGAGGGCGCCGGAGGAGAGCAGGGCGGTGGGGTGGCCGTGGGTCTGGGCGGCGCACTCGACGGCCAGTTGGAGGACGAGTTGGGGCTCCCAGCCGACCAGCAGCCCGAAGGGCGCGGAGCGGGTGAGTGCGGCCGAGTCGTGTGCGGTGGGGTGCTTGGGCCGGTCGAGGGTGCCCATGGTGGTGTCGCCGAAGCCGTTCAGGCATTCCCGGGTGGGGGCGCGGCGGGTGTAGAGCCATTCCTGCCCGGCGAGCCAGCCGTTGTCCTGGCGGCGTTCGTCGGGCCCCCAGTCGTGCTGGGTGGCGGCCCACCGCAGATGGGCCCGGTGCACGTCGGTGGGCGGATGCCAGGCGCCGATGTCGCGGCGGACCTGGGCGCGGATCAGCCCGTCCACGGTGAACAGGTTGAGCTGGGTGACGGCGGTGACACAGCCGCGTCCGCCGTGGGCGGGGACGAAGTCGGTGACGGCGTCGGCGCCATGGGCCTCGCGGATCTCCTCCAGCGAGAGCCCGCTGACGCCCGCGCCGAGCGCGTCGCCGATGGCGCCGCCCAGCAGCGCGCCGCGCACCCGGCTGCGGAAGTCCTGCTGTTCGGCACGGCCCCAGACAGCTGTGGTCCCTGTGCTCACCGTGCCCCTCCCCCTCGGTCCGCCCCTCGCGACCGCGCGGTGACTGTGCGGTAACTGCGCAGCACTGTAATCGAACGACCACGCGTCCAAGGGGGCGGAACCGTATGTACGAAGTGGGGGTTCGGTTCAGTTTTGCGCGGCATTCTCCGGGGATTACCCCGCATCCGCCGCGCCCCCGCGCCGCCGATATCTCGTTGCGCGGCCCGGTCACCGGCGCGATGATCGTCTGATGGCATCCCCCCACCCCGACGGCCGCGCCGGAATCGACGCCGCGCTCGTCAAGCGCCTGATCGACGCACAGTTCCCGCGCTGGAGGGGTCTGCCGGTGAGACCGGTGGAGGCCGACGGCTGGGACAACCGGACGTACCGCCTCGGCGACGCGATGACGGTGCGCCTGCCCACGGCCGCCGGTTACGTCGCCGCGGTGGCGAAGGAGCACCACTGGCTGCCGCGCCTGGCCCCGTCACTGCCGGTCGCTGTGCCTCCGGTGCTGGCCCTGGGCGCTCCGGGCGAGGGCTATCCGTACCCGTGGTCGGTCCGCCGCTGGCTGCGCGGCGAGACGGCCGGCCCCGACCGCGTCGACGACCTTCCCCGGTTCGCGCTCTCCGTGGCGGACTTCCTCCTCGCCCTCCAGCGCTGCGACACGTCGGGCGGGCCGCTCGCCGGGGAGCACAGCTGGTACCGGGGCGCCTCGCCCGCCCACTACGACGAGGAGACCCGGCGCTGTCTGACCGCGCTGAAGGGCCGCGTGGACACGGACCGGGCCCGCACCGTCTGGGAGGCGGCGCTCGCCGCGCCGTGGCGCGGGGAACCGGTGTGGTTCCACGGCGACATCGCCTCCGGCAACCTGCTCGTCGCCGACGGCGAACTGACGGCGGTCATCGACTTCGGTACGTCGGGGGTCGGTGACCCCGCCTGTGATCTGGTGATCGCGTGGGGGATGTTCTCCGGCGACAGCCGGGAGGCGTTCCGGCACGGTGTCCGCCAGGATGCCGGGACCTGGGCGCGGGCCCGCGGGTGGGCGCTGTGGAAGGCGCTGCTGAACCTGACGGGACCCGCCGGTACGGACCCCGGGCGGGCGGCCGCCGAACTGCGGTTGGTCGACGCGGTGCTGGCCGACCACGAGCGCTTCGGCTGAGGGACCTCCTGCGGTGGCCGTGGGGGTACGGAGGCCGGCCCCGCACCCCCACGGCCCCCGGACCGGAAACGGCCTTCTCAGGCGCGGCGGACCCGCCAGAGCCATACCGACGTGCAGATCAGCAGGACGAGCGTCACCAGGTTGGCCACGAGGGCCGGGGTGCCGGACGGGCCGTCCGTCAGGTTCCAGGTGGCGATGACGGCGCTCGGCAGGATGGCGGTGAGCAGGACACCGGTGGTCTTCTGGACGGCGACCCAGTGCACCGAGGTGCACAGGAGCACCGCGCCGGTGATGCGGAACAGGACGCCGAACAGCGGCCCGGGAAGGTCGGGGAAGACCATCATGAAGGGCAGCGAGAGGGTGAGCATCAGGAGCGGGACCAGGGGGTGCACCTTGCCGCGCCGGACGGGTGCACCGGCACCGCTCCCGACCGGGGTCGCGGCCGTCCCGTCGCCCGCCTCTGCCAGCGCCGTCGCGGCGATCGTGCGGGGGTCGCCCAGCTCCGCGAGTATCTCGCCGACCGCGGTGCCGGGGCGTTCGGTGCGCGTCACCTCGATGTGCTCGGCGAGGTCCGCGACGAGTTCCTGGCGACGGTCGGCAGGGAGCGCGGAGCTCTCGCGCTCGACGGCCGAGAGGTAGTCGCGTACGGGGTCGGCAGAGGTCTTCATTCGAGGTCTCCGGTGGAGGTGTGGGGTGTGGTCAGGAAGGCGTCGACAGCGTTGCGGAAGCCGGGCCAGACACGGGTGAACTCGTCGAGCGCGGCCCGGCCGCTGTCGGTGAGCGCGTAGTAGCGGCGGGGTGGTCCGGAGACGGATTCCTGCCAGGTGGTGGTGACCAGGTCGTCGCGGCGCAGCCGCGAGAGCAGCGGGTAGACCGTGCCCTGGCTGGTGGCGAGGGCGCCGGAGTCCTCCAGGGCGTGGAGGAGTTCGACGCCGTAGCGGGGGCGGTCCCGCATCAGGGCGAGTACGCAGTACTCCAGGACGCCCTTGCGCAGTTGGGCGGCTGCCCGAGCCTGCTTGGCCGAATCACCTGGTTCCATGCGATGCAAGATACCTTGTTGGGCAAGTGGATGGGAAGGCGGGCGGGAAGCCGGGTGGCTCGACGGGCCCGCGGCCCGGCACCGGCTTCCGGGGCCTCGTGTCAGGGCGCGTCCGGACGGTGACCTCCGTCCCCCGCGAGCCGTTCCCGCTGCTGCCGGGCCCACGTGTACTCCGGGTCGAGTACATCCGGGGCCGGGCCGACGCCACCCTCGACGGGACAGCCATCGGGCTGAAGCGCGGACGCGGGCTCACAGCTCCTTGAGCAGGGTCACGGCCATGTCGAGCGGGAGCCCCGGATGCCGGCTCCTGAGCTCCCGCACGGCGACGATCAGCCCGTCCTCGTCGCGTATCCGCCGGAGCCCCGGCCCGTCGATGACCTGCCGCAGCTCGTCGACCGACCCGAACGTCCGGACGTAACTCTCCCGATTCTCGCGCCGCCTGCGCAGATCCGCGTGCACCTCGGCGGCCACCGGGAGCACGAACGCCAGAACGAAGCAGAGTACGAACAGCCACAGAGCGATGCCGGAGCTGACGAAAACCATCGCCACGCCGAGGGCCACGATCCCGGCACTCCAGAGAGCCACCCGCACCCCGTACATGAAGTCCACCTGCCTGTTGATTCGGGCTTTCCGCCCGTGACGGCCGCACGGTGCGGGTGGAGCGGGGCGGTCACAGCGACTCGACCAGCTTCACGGATTCCGCGACAGGGCACCGGGGGAACTGGCGCCTGAGTTCGCGTGCCGCCTTGAACACGCCTTTCTCGTCGCGGATCCGCCGGAGCGCCGCCTCGTCCGCCACGACCGACCGCAGTTCGTCGACGGACGCGAATCTCCGCGCGTACCAGTCCCTCCGGCGGCGCTGGTCCGCGTACGCCTCGCCGCACCCCGGCAGGAGCATGCACAGCACCATGAGGGTCACCGCCAACGGCCCGTTGGCGGGCCGGATGAAGAGCAGTACGTAGAAGAAGGCCAGGGTGACGCCCCACAGTGTCAGCCGAATCCAGTACACGGGAGACCGTCACCCGCCCTTCCGAAGGTCCCGCGACGGCGCCCCGTCGCACTCCAAGGTGGCCTTTTCGTACGGAAGTTACCAGTCGGCCCGATCGAGCACGACGCACTTTCCGGCCCGGGAGGGCCCGCTCGTGACCGACGCCGCAGCGGCCGGTCACGAGCGGTACGGCTGGGGCCCCGCCCTCCTGGCACAGCCCCTACGGCAGCACCGGCAGCAGCTCGGGCAGGTGGCCGTCCGAGGCGGCGGCCGCCATGACCCGCTCCTGCGGCACCTCCCCGTACAGCGTCGTACGCGGCTTCGCCGGCCGGCCCGCGAGCTCCGCGATGGCCACCAGGTCCTGGACGGACCGGTACGAGCCGTAACTCGATCCCGCCATGCGGGAGATGGTCTCCTCCATCAGCGTGCCGCCCAGGTCGTTCGCGCCCGAGCGGAGCATCTCGGCCGCACCCTCCGTGCCCAGCTTCACCCAGCTGGTCTGGATGTTGGTGATGTGCGGGTGGAGGAGGAGCCGGGCCATCGCGGTGACGGCCCGGTTGTCGCGGTCGGTCGGGCCGGGCCGGGCGATGCCGGCCAGGTAGACGGGCGCGTTGGTGTGGATGAAGGGCAGGGTCACGAACTCGGTGAGGCCGCCGGTCTCCTGCTGGAGGGCGGCCAGCGTCCGCAGGTGGCCCAGCCAGTGGCGGGGCTGGTCGACATGGCCGTACATCATCGTGGACGAGGAGCGCAGGCCCACCTCGTGGGCGGTCCTGATGACCTCCAGCCAGGTCGCCGTGGGCAGCTTGCCCTTGGTGAGGACCCAGCGGACCTCGTCGTCCAGGATCTCGGCCGCGGTGCCGGGGATCGAGTCGAGCCCGGCCTCCTTCGCGGCGACCAGCCAGTCGCGGATGGACAGGCCGGTGCGGGTCGCGCCGTTGACGACCTCCATCGGTGAGAACGCGTGGACGTGCATGCCCGGGACGCGTTCCTTCACGGCCCGCGCGATGTCGAAGTACGCCGTTCCCGGCAGGTCCGGGTGGATGCCGCCCTGCATGCAGACCTCGACCGCGCCGACGTCCCACGCCTGCGCCGCCCGGTCCGCGACCTGGTCCAGGGAGAGGGTGTACGCGTCGGCGTCGGTGCGCCGCTGGGCGAAGGCGCAGAAGCGGCAGCCGGTGTAGCAGACGTTGGTGAAGTTGATGTTGCGCGTGACGATGTAGGTGACGTCGTCGCCGACCACGTCCCGGCGCAGGGCGTCCGCGATCCGGCACAGCTCGTCGAGCGCCGGGCCGTCCGCGTGCAGCAGGACGAGGGCCTGGTCGTCGGTGAGCTTCGTCGGGTCGTCGGCGGCCTGGCTCAGGGCGGACTTCACGTCGCCGTCGATGCGGGACGGGACCATGCCGGGGGCCGCGGCCTCGCGGAGCGCCTCCCAGTCCCCGTACACCTCGTCGAAGTCGTCGCGGCGGTCGGTGGTGCGGCCCTCGGTGTCGATGGTGTGGTGCAGATCGGTGCGGCCGGAGGCGTTGAAGCCCTCGTCGGGCTCCTGCCAGGGCAGCCCGACGGGCATCGCCCCCTCCTTCGCGAGCCCGGTCTCCGGGTCGGCGAGGGCGCGGACGTGCGGGAGCAGGCGCGGGTCGAGCCAGGGTTCGCCGCGCTGGATGAACTCCGGGTAGATGGTGAGCCGTTCGCGCAGCGCGAAGCCGCTCTCGGCGGTCCTGGCCGCCAGCTCGTCGATGTGCGGCCAGGGGCGCTCGGGGTTCACGTGGTCGGGCGTGAGCGGCGAGACCCCGCCCCAGTCGTCGATCCCCGCGCCGATGAGCAGCGCGTACTCGGCGTCGACGAGGTTCGGCGGGGCCTGGATGCGGGCGGACGGGCCGAGGATGTGGCGGGCGACGGCGATGGCCGCGGCCAGCTCCTCCAGCTCCGCGTCCGGCATTCCGCGCATCGCGGTGTCGGGCTTGGCGCGGAAGTTCTGGACGATGACTTCCTGGATGCCGTGGTAGGCGCGGGCGGTCTTGCGCAGCTCGAAGAGGGAGTCGGCGCGCTCCTCGTAGGACTCGCCGATGCCGATGAGGATGCCGGTGGTGAACGGGACGTTGGAGCGCCCCGCGTCCTCCAGGACGCGCAGCCGTACGGCCGGTTCCTTGTCCGGTGAGCCGTGGTGCGGGCCGCCCGGCTCGGACCACAGCCGGGTCGCGGTCGTCTCCAGCATCATGCCCATGGACGGGGCGACGGGCTTCAGCCGCTGGAGGTCCGTCCAGGTCAGCACACCGGGGTTGAGATGCGGAAGCAGTCCGGTCTCCTCCAGCACCCGGATCGCCATGGCGCGGACGTACGCGAGGGTGTCGTCGTACCCCTCGGCCTCCAGCCACTCCCGCGCCTCCGGCCAGCGGTCCTCCGGGCGGTCGCCCAGCGTGAACAGCGCTTCCTTGCAGCCCATCCCGGCACCCTTACGGGCGATGTCGAGGACCTCGTCCGGCGACAGGAACATGCCGTGGCCCTCGCGCCGGAGCTTGCCGGGCACGGTGACGAAGGTGCAGTAGTGGCACTTGTCGCGGCAGAGCCGGGTGAGCGGGATGAAGACCTTGCGGGAGTACGTGATGACACCCGGCCGGCCCGCGTCCGCCAGGCCCGCGTCCCGCACCCGGGCGGCGGAGGCGGCGAGATCCGTCAGGTCGTCGCCGCGCGCCCGGAGCAGGACGGCGGCCTCGGTCACGTCGAGGGCGACACCGTCACGGGCACGCCTGAGGGCACGTCGCATGGAATTGGTGGTGGGGCGTCCGCGCTGAGGATCGGTCATGAACCGAGCATACGAGCGAGTAGCCGGCCGGTGACCGGCCGGATCTCCCGCAGGTCACACCCGCCCCCCGGCATCCCGCCCGCCACAGGGCGTGCCCGCCCCTGGGCCGGATCTGCCGCAGGTCGCGCCCGCCCCTGGCGCCTCGGCCGTACAACGGTCCGCGCCCCGTAGGGTCGGCACGGTGATGGAAACGATCGTCTTCGACATCGGCGAGACACTCATCCGCGACGACCGCTACTGGGCCTCCTGGGCCAACTGGCTCGGTGTCCCGCCGCACACGCTGAGTGCGCTGGTCGGGGCCGCGGTCGCCCAGGGGCGGGACAGCGCCGACGCGCTGAGCATCCTGCGCCCCGACATGGACATCAACGAGGCCTCGCTCGCCCGGACGGCGGCCGGGCGCGGCGAGCACCTGGCCGAGTCGGACCTCTACCCGGACGTACGGCCGGCGCTGGCGGAGCTGCGCGCGCTGGGCGTACGGGTGGTGGTCGCGGGCAACGGGACGGTGCGGGCGGGCGAACTCCTGCGGGCGCTGGACCTGCCCGCGGATCTCGTCGTCTCCTCGGACGAGTGGGGTGTGTCGAAGCCGGACCCCGAGTTCTTCAACCGGGTGCTGGAGGTGTCCGGGGCGGAGCCGGGCTCGACGCTGTACGTGGGCGACCACCCGGCGAACGATCTGTTCCCGGCCAAGTCGTGCGGGCTGCTCGCCGCGCACCTCCGGCGCGGTGCGTGCGGGTACTGGTGGGCGGACCACCCCGACGTCGTGGGCAACGCGGACTTCCGCCTCAACGCGCTGACGGACCTCCCGGCCCTCCTGGACAAGGTGCCGGACGCGCCCCGCCCGAGGGCCCTGCGGGCCCTGTAGGCCCGGCCGCGCACATCGCCCACCGCGCCGGAGAGTCACCCGACCCCTTCACGCGCGCCCGCTCACTCCTCCACGGACAACGGGCCGCTCGCGACAGGACCCGTACGGCAAGTCGTCACCGATCCGCCGGACATGGGCGCCTACGCGGGCCGGGGCGTGGCCGGTCCGACGCCCCGCCCGTCGGAAGCTCCACCGCTCCGGGACGCGGCTGATCTCGGGGGCGACGCGCCGGTCCGCCCTCGCCGTTGCCCTCGCTTCTGCCCCTGCGTACATGGCCTGCGCGGTCGGTCGCACCTATACAGGGGAGGAATGTGCCCGCGCAGGAAGTGAGATCCCTTGCACAGCCACGACCGAGCGAAATCGTCCGCCGCGGAGACCCGGCAGGTCCCGGCCCGCACGTCCGTCCGGGTCGGAGCGGCGCAGCTCCAGGGCGTCCTGGGGCAGCAGACCACGGCCGGCAACGCGGCCGTGGTCCAGATGCTCCGCAGGGCCGGGAGCCCTGGCGCGGAGCGGTCCGCGCACGCCGGAGCGGGAACCGGACCCTCGGTGCAGCGCGCGGGAGGGGAAGGGAACGCGGTGCCGTTCTTCGACCCGTACGGGGATGTCTACGTGACGTCGGACGAGAGCACCGAGGTGAAGACGGCCGACGGCCACGGCCTCATGGTGGACCAGGGCTCCCTGAAGTACCTCGAAGCGGACTCGCCGTTCGACCTGTGGCACAGGGGAAGCGTGCTCACCACGGCAGACGTCCTGTGCACGCCGGGCGGAGTGCTGGTCCACAGGACGACCGGTCAGCCGATATCCAAGCCGACGGCCATGGACACCGAGACGGCGCAGACGGAGATATCCGCGGAGCTCCTCGATCGGATCGGCACCCCGCCGACGGTCTCCGTGGCCGGCACCCACTACAAGTCGGTCCTCCGCCCGCGCCGGGAGGGATGGGGCGCCGGCGCCACACAGGACTTCTCGATCGGCGACCGCCGCGCGGAGGACGGCTGGCGGGGTATGTACCTGGCGACGTCACAGGCGCACGCCCGCGGCTATCTGGTCCAGGGGGGCGTGCTGCTGGAGATAGCCACCCCCAACCTGCGCGCCTACGACCTGACGGGCATCGACTACGCGGCGCTGGGGTTCGCCTCGCCCCTGGCGTCGGCGCGTCTGGTGAAGGCGCTTCTCGGCTTCGACCAGGACCGGGACCTGATGGAGTCACTCGCCGAGAGGAACATGGTCCTGCGGTCGGGCGAGCCGGGAGGGGAGGTCGAGGTGATCGTCCCGTACCCCCTCGCGAACAGGCAGTGCCAGGTCAGCGCCGAGCTGGAACGGAACGAGTAGCGGGCGACCCGGCCGAACCGGAGACCCTGAGGGCTGTCCCCCGCGGGACACCGCACGGTGAACGCCGGTCCGGCGACCCGCTGCCCCGACGGCCGCAGCGGGCGGATGCCGATGTCCATGACCTGCCCGCGCCCGAGGAGGTCGGCGAGCGTGGTCGGTGACATGTCGCTGAAGGCGCTGACGTCGTACATACGCATCCTCCGCTCGGTGCCGCCGCAGAACCGACATCGTCGACTGCCCGCCGGTGGACCGTGGTCACCGACGGGCAGTCATCTCCTTGCGGGGCGCGGTAGTTCGCCCCTCAGGGCGTGATCAGATGCGCACCGCGCCCACGATGGAGCCGATGGTGCTCATCGACTCGTAGCGGACGAAGGCGCCCGGGTACGGGGCGTGGAGCACGGTGTTGTTGCCCGCGTAGAGCCCCACGTGCGTGTTGCCGTTGAAGAAGACCAGGTCGCCCGGCTTCAGCTGGCTCTGCGCGATGCGGGTGCCCTGGTTGATCTGGGTGTACGTGGTGCGGGTGATCTGGGCACCGGCCTGGGCGTAGGCCCACTGGGTCAGGCCCGAGCAGTCGAAGGCGTTGGGGCCGGTGGCGCGCGCCTGGTACGGCATGCCCACACGCGAGTTGGCGGCCTGGAGGGCTGCCGCGCCGAGGGCGGACGCGGGGGCCTCGTTGCCGAGTTCGACCCGGTCGCCGGTGCTGCGGCTGGCTCGCACCTTCTCGCTGGCGGCGTTGCTGGCGCGTGTGTCGTCGTCACGCATCTTCTGGCGCTCGGCGGCGGTCAGGGTGTTGAGCACCTTCTGCGCCTCGGCGAGCTTGCCCTGCTGCTGCTTCTTCTTCGTACCGAGCGTCTTGCGGACGTCCGCGAGGTCGCCCAGCTTGTCCTGGGCCTCCTTGCGCTGCTGTGCGAGGGTCCGCTGCTTGCTCTGGATCTTCGTCAGCGCATCGGACTGCCTGGCCGTGAGCTGGTCCAGGGCGGAGGCCTGGTCGAGGAAGCTGTCCGGGTCGGAGGCGAGGAAGAGCTGCACGGAGGGGTCGATGCCTCCCGAGCGGTACTGCGCGGCGGCGAGCGAACCGAGGCCGGTGCGAAGCGTGTTGAGCTCCTGCTGCCCGCGGGCCACCTTGTCCTGCAGCGCGCCGACCTGCTTCTCGAGCTTCTCCTGCTTGTCCTTGGCGGCGTTGTAGTGCTCGTTGGCCACCTCTGCCTCGTGGTAGAGCTTGTCGACCTCCGCCTTGACCTCGGTCTTGGTCGGCTTGGGGTCGGCGTGAGCGGCCTGAGAGGTCAGGGCGACGGCTGCGGCGGCGGTCGCGGTGAGCACGGTCACACGGGCGCGGCTCGGGTTCTTGGGACGACGGTGGGACGCCACGGAGGCGAGCTCCTTCTTCCTCGAGCCGCCTACCGGGCTGTGGGGGACGGGAATCCCCGGCTCCGTGCATGTCACGGAATCGGCGGTTCCTTCGCTGCCACCCCGGATGGGTGATCAACCGTGCGAAGGTTCGAGAGCCAACCATAGTGACCATCTTGTAATCAGTTCAATCTGCGCAGGGATAATCTCTGCACACGAGGTACTTATTTTGGTCACATCACACGACGTGTAGCGGTGACCTGACGGCCCGTTCCGTAACTTCCGGCAAGTCACGACATAGTTCACCGGGCGCCTGAAGCCGCTTTCCTTCCTTCCCGTTCGACGGACGCGACAGCAGGGAACGTCCTAGGGTCGTTCTCCATGACCGAATCCCCCGCGGCCGAATCCCCCGCTCACCTCCGCGCGACGGCGGACGCCTACGACGCCATGGCCGTCGTCTACGCCGACTTCGCCCGTGACAGCCTCGACGCCGTCCCGTTGGACCGCGCGTTTCTCGCCGCCTTCGCCGAGCTCGCGCGGGCGGACGGGGCCGGGCCGGTCGCGGAGCTGGGATGCGGGCCCGGACACCTCACGGCGCACCTGCGGGGCCTGGGACTGGACGTCTTCGGAATCGACCTGTCACCGGTGATGATCTGCATCGCCCGCGAGGAGTTCCCGGACCTGCGGTTCGAGGTCGGCTCGATGGACGCGCTGGACCTGGCCGACGGCGAGCTGGGCGGCATCGTGTCCTGGTACTCGGTCATCCACACCCCGCCGAAGGAACTGCCTCCGTACTTCGCCGAGTTCCGCAGGCTCCTGCCGCCGGGCGGCGTCCTCCTGTTTGCCTTCTTCGAGTCCGGGGACGGGCCGGTTGAGGCGTTCGACCACAAGGTGACGACGGCCTACCGGTGGCCGGTCGACGAACTCGCCGGACTGGCCCGCGAGGCCGGGTTCGTCGAGGTCGGCCGGATGCTGCGCGAGCCCCTCGACGGGGAGCGGTTCCGCCGGGGCCACCTGCTGATGCGCGCCGATCGGCCCCCTGTGGCCCTTTAGGGGCAGGGAGGGCCGTCAACGGGCGGCGTGGGCCGGTGCAGCCGCCAGACCACGTCGATCCCGCTGCCCGCGGGTGCCGCGGGCCGCGTCGCTTGTTCACGCAGCACCTCGGTGAAGCCCAACCGGCGCGGTACGGCGGCACTTGAGGTGTTGTACAGGTCGTGCGCGATCTCTATGGCGTAGTTGTACACGTCACCGCTCGCCCAGTTCGGCTCGGACTTCGCGAGGAAGTCACGGGTGCTCTTCTCGCTGTGCCGGGCGACCCACGGCTCCCAGGGGCGCAAGTGCTCCAGGGACTCCTCGATCAACGTGCACGCCGGAGCGACGTCGCTCTGCTCCCGCAAGCACCGCAGGACGAAGTCCCCGCACGCGATGATCCGCCTCGGCCGCTCCATGACGGCCATGTTCGTCCGCGGGGCGGCTCGTCGCAACGTGCGGGAGGAACCGCCAGAGGGGATTCCGCATGGCCGCCCCCTCCGCGCTTACCGCCGACGCACGGTGTAACTGAGATGCGTCGTCCTCGGGGACGGCTCCGCACCGACCAGGTCAAGCGCCACCCGGCTCGCGTCGACGCCCTCGAACAGGCGGATTCCGGAGCCGAACAGCACGGGCGAGAGCGCGATCGTGAACTCGTCGATCAGGCCGGCGTTCACGTACTGCAGGATCGTCGCGCCGCCGCCCGCGATGCGGACGTCCCGGTCGTCGGCGGCCGCGCGGGCCTGATCGAGCGCGGACTCGATGCCGTCATTGACGAAGTGGAAGGTGGTCCCGCCCTGCCGCACCCAGGGGTCACGCTTCTCGTGCGTCACGACGAACACCGGTACGTGGAACGGCGGGTCCTCGGGCCACGCCTGCTCACCGGCTTCGAACATGCGCTTGCCCATCACACTTGCGCCGGTGCGCTCGAACGTCTCCCGCACGATGTCGTTGTCGCGCCCTTCCTCACCGCCCTTCCCGAGCTTCAGGTTCTCCCGGAAGAACCGCTGCGGGAACACCCACTGCTGCAGTTCCATCCACTGCTGTCCCATCAGTTCTTCGGGGGACGCGGGCGCGATGAACCCGTCGAGCGACATCGACACGCTGAAGAACACCTTGCCGGCCATCAGCCCTCAACTCCGTTCCGAGCAAACTCTGTTACGTAGGCGGCCAGGTTGCCGAGGGTCTGCTGACCGGCCTCGATCGCGCCGTGCTTCTCGATCGCCTCGTCACGCAGCTCCTTGGTGGGGAACACCGTGAGCATCTCGATCCGGGTCGACTCCCCGGCGGGCGCAAACGTGAGGACCGACTCGAACGCGTTCGGGTCGTCGCGGTACTCGCCGTGGAGCATCGTGATCCGCTCCGGCGGGACGATCTCGTTCCAGGTGATCCACTCGCTGTAGTCGGTGCCGTCCGGCCCGTGCAGCACGAATTCCCACACCCCGCCGACGCGGAACTCGAAGGCCCGCGTGGTGGTGGTGAACCCCTCCGGCCCCCACCAGCGCGACATGTGCCGCACCTCGGTGAACGCCTTGAACACCAGCTCTCGTGGGGCGTCGATGTCGCGGGAGATCACGATCTCGCGGTCGGCCGTCGCGGACCGCGCCGGCGCTTCTCGTCCAGTCGGATTCATCAGCTACTCCTGTTGCCCGTCCCGCTTGAGTTCCTGCACGTACGCGTCCAGCCGGTCGAAGCTCTCGTTCCAGAACTGTTCGAACCCGCCGGCCCACTCGTGAACCGCTCGCAGCCCACGTGCGTCCAGGCCGTACAGGCGCTGCTTTCCCGCCCTGCGGTCCCGCACCAAGCCGACCTCGCGGAGCACCCGCAGGTGTTTGGACGCCCCGGGCTGCGTCATTCCCAGCTCCTCGGCGACCTCCGTCACCGGCCGTTCGCCTGCCCGCAGCAGCACCAGGATGCCCCGGCGCTGCGGCTCGGCTATGGCGTTGAAGACGTCTGACGTGGTCGCTGCTCGTGCCATGACAGAAACGTATACCCATATCGGCATGTGTTCAAGCGTGCCGTGCTGCGGGCGTGGCGCGTGCGCGCCGTCCCGGTGGAAGCAACGGTGGAGGCAACGGTGGAGGCCACCGCGAAAGCGGCCTCCCCGGGCCTCACGACTGGAAGGTCACCGGCTCCGCCAGCAGCTCCCGCAGCCACCGTGCGCTCGCCGCGTCCCCCTGCGTCGCCGGCCCCTCGCCCGCCCCGGGGAAGAGCCGGCCCCAGGAGCTCGCCCGGCCCACGGCCCCCAGCCGACAGGCCAGGCTCACCGCGCGGCGCAGCTCGGCAGGGGTGAGGCCGGTGTCCGTCCACGGGTCCAGGTAGGCGTCACGCAGTCTCGGCATCACCTGCGGCCCGTACTGGTCAACTGCCGTGCGCAGCGGGACGAGCAGGCTGCAGAAGGGGTGGGAGACCGCGGCGTCTCCCCAGTCGAAGAAGGTGAAGCGGCCCGGTACGGGGGCGAAGAGCTGTCCGTCGTGCAGGTCGCAGTGGTCGAGCGAGTCGGGGATGCCGGTCGCCGCGAGTTCGTCGCACCACTCCTGGACGCGGGGCCGCAGTGCGCGCAGTGCCGTGCGGGTGGCGGGGTCCAGGGCGGCGTTCTCCTCGACGAGCCGGTCGAAGGTGCCGGGGAGTACGGCCGTCCGGGCGTCGGGGACGCCGAGTCGGCCCATCTCTCCGACCCGGGGGCCGAGCGCGCGTTGCATGGCCGCGTACTGGCGCAGCGGTTCCTCCCACGCCCGTCCGCCAGCGGAGCCCTGGCGGAGCGCGTCCCGGAAGAGCGTGCCGCCGTGCGGGAGCAGCGACCAGCCGCGGGCGGCGTCCACGGCGAGCGGCTGCAGTACGTGGCCGGGGACCCAGCGGGCCAGCGCCTCGGCCAGTCCCGCTTCGAAGGCGCCACCCGCGCCGGCGTCGGGGCCGGCCTTGAACCACACATCGGGTTCGTCCTCTGCCGTCATCCGTACGAGCACCGACCACGGCCGCAGCCGCACCGTGAGCCGCCGCGCCGTGCGCAGGCCCTGGGCGGCGAGGCCGTGCTCCGCCCAGGCGAGGGCGGCCTCCCGCCAGGCCGGGTCCTCCCAGGGGGTCACCGCGTCCGGGTACTGCCCGCGCTCCACGGCCGCCGCTGACGCATCATGTCGCATCGCGTCATTGCATCACCGCGGCCGGCGGCGCTCCAGCGGGTTTCCACCGGCCCCACGGCCCTCCGCGGGGCGCTTCAGAGGTACTCCGCGTACGCGTCCAGCGTCCGCAGCACTTCCGCCTCGTCCGCCGGGGGCAGTTGGAGCACGACCTCCTCGATGCCCAGGTCCGCGTAGTGCGCCAGCTTGCCCGCGTCCGGCAGGACCGCGTACGGGACCACCTGGAGGTCCTTCGGGTCGCGGCCGGCCGCCTCCCAGGCGGTACGGAGCTGCGGCACCGACTCCGTCAGCCCGCGGCCGCCGATCGGGAGCCAGCCGTCCGCGTACTCCGCGATGTGCGCGAACAGTTTCGGTCCGGCCGCACCGCCGATCAGGGTGCGCGGGCCGACGACCGGGCCGCGGGGCTGCTGGAACGGCTTCGGGTGGGCGTGGCTGGCCTGCACCGAGCCGAACTCACCTTCGTACGCGGTCGGTTCGTCGGTCCACAGGGCGTGCATCAGCGCCATGCGGTCACGGCCGAGGTCGCGGCGGGTGCGCCAGTCCACACCGTGGTCGGCGGCCTCCTCGACGTTCCAGCCGAAGCCGAGCCCCAGGGTGAAGCGGCCGCCGGAGAGGTGGTCGAGGGTGGCGATCTGCTTGGCCAGATCGATCGGGTCGTGCTGGGCGATCAGGGTGATCCCGGTGCCGAGCGCCAGCCGTTCGGTGACGGCGGCGGCCTGCCCGAGCGCCACGAAGGGGTCCAGGGTGCGGCCGTACTCGGGCGGCAGCTCGCCGCCCGCGGGGTACGGGGTCCGCCTGCTCACCGGGATGTGGGTGTGCTCCGGGAGGTAGAGCCCGGCGAATCCCCGCTGCTCGAGCTGGTGCGCGAGCCGTACCGGTGTGATCGTCTCGTCGGTGAGGAAGATCGTTGTGGCGATCCGCATGCGAGGACACCTCCGTCGTTGTCGGGTGACCGCCCAAACGTATGCCGTCCGGTGCGCGAAACCGAGCCTTCGGCGGCTCCCGAGAAGGTCAGCCGTCGTGGTCCCTCGCGGCCGGCCCGGCCGCGAACCGTCCGTCCCGGTAGAGGTCGCGGAGCAGCGCGATCTCGGCCCCGTGGTGCAGGACTTCCTGGTTCACCCACCAGATGACGTCGAGGAACGGCTCCTCCGGGTCGCTGCCGTGCGGGTAGGTGCAGTGGCCGACCCTGTCGAGCACGGTGTCGTCGGCGGCGAGGAGCGCTTCGCGCCAGGACGCGGCGGCGGCCGAGAAGCGCGCGATCGCCCCGGCCGCGTCAGGACCGGCCCGGTAGTCGTCCTTGGTGAGGGTGTGGGTGCCGTTGGCGTGGTCGGCGCGGACGGCGAGCATCTCGCTGAGGTGCGTCAGCCTCCAGGCGAGGGTGGTGAAGGGCGGCGGCTCGGGGTGCGGCGACTCCGCCGAGTCCCGGCCCCAGTCGCCCGCCCCCACCAGCAGGGTGGCGCGGGCCCCCGGCCCGTCCGCCCGCCGGCGGACCGACCAGCAGTCGGGCACCGGCTCCCAGAGGTACTCCGCGTCGGTCATCGGGGCGGCTTCGACCTCCACTCCGTTGCCGCTGTCCACCACCGGCCCGCCGATCCGGCCGAGCAGGCGCTCGCAGCCGAAGTCGAACTGGTCCAGGAGCGGCACCAGGCGCGCGGGAACGTTTTTCTGATCGCCCATCACTTCTCCTTGCGGCCCCCTGTGGGAGCGGATTGCGGGTACCGGCGAGGCCGTCAGTCACCGTACCGACCGGGCGGCGCCGTCGGCCGCGACCGACGACCGGCCGGATCGGCGGCCCGCCCCACCCCGAACTCGTCGCGTTCACGCGGCATTCACCGTCCCCCACCACGGTGTCGGTACGGAACCTCGTCTCGGTCCACCACACCCCGGGGAGCGCCCATGCCCGCACCGATCGAACCGATTCGCGCAGCCATTCCCGCACCGCGTCCCGTACACCGCCCGATCGCCAGGCGTGGCCTTCTCGCCGGGGCGGCCGCCACCGCCCTAACGTGGGGAACCGTGAGCTTCGCCGACGCCGACGAGGGCGACCTCCGGCCCCGTACCGTGCGGGGCGTCCTGCCCGCCGGGTCGCCCGACTACGTGTACCTGCCGGTCGACGTCCCGCGCGGGGTCGCCGAGATCGCGGTCTCTTACACGTACGAGAGGACGCCCGTCCCGGCCGGGACGCAGGGCAACGCCCTCGACATCGGCATCTTCGACGAGCGCGGCACGGAGCTGGGCGGGCCGGGGTTCCGGGGGTGGTCCGGCGGCGCGCGCGACCGCTTCTTCATCCGGGCCGACGAGGCGACCCCCGGCTATCTCGCGGGACCGGTCGGGGCCGGGACCTGGCACATCGCCCTCGGGCCGTACACCGTCGCCCCGGAGGGGCTGCCGTACGAGGTGACGGTCACCCTGCGCCCCGGGCCCACCGCGCCCACCGCGCGGCCCGTGTATCCGCCGGAGCGCGCGAAGGGGCGCGGGCGCGCCTGGTACCGCGGGGACTGCCACCTGCACTCCGTCCACTCGGACGGCAGGCGGACCCCGGCAGAGATCGCGGCCGCGGCCCGCGCCGCCGGGCTCGACTTCATCAACAGCAGCGAGCACAACACCACGTCCGCGCACGGCGCGTGGGACGGGCTGTGGGGTGACGATCTGCTGGTCCTCACGGGCGAGGAGGTCACCACCCGCAACGGGCACGTGCTCGCGGTCGCCACCGACCCGGGGACGTTCGTCGACTGGCGCTACCGGGCCCGGGACAACCGCTTCCGGCGCTACGCGCAGGCCGTCCGCCGGGCCGGCGGCCTGGTCGTGCCCGCCCATCCGCACGCCACCTGCATCGGCTGCCACTGGAAGTTCGGCCTCGGTGAGGCGGACGCGGTGGAGGTGTGGAACGGGGCGTACACCTCGGAGGACGAGACCGCCCTGGCCGAGTGGGACAACTCCGTCGTGGCGGCGCTCCGTTCGCCGAAGGCGTGGGTCCCGGCCATGGGCAACAGCGACGCGCACCGGGAGCCGGACCGGATCGGGCTCCCGCAGACCGTCGTCCTCGCCGACGGCCTGTCGCGCGAGGCGATCGTGGCGGGCATCCGCGCCGGTCGCTCCTACATCGCGGAGTCGTCCGCCGTCAGCCTGTCCTTCGGCGTCTCTGACGGGCGGGGGCGCCATGCGGGGATCGGTGAGCGGCTGCGGGCCGCGGGGGACGACGCCCCCGTCACCGTACGGCTTGAGGCCACCGGGGCCCCGGACTGCACCGCGCATTTCGTCACCGACCAGGGGACGCTGTTCACCGCGGCGCTTCCGAGGTCGGGTACGGGGGCCGTGGAGTGGCGCACGACGCCCGCGTACGCCGCCTATGTGCGGGCCGAGGTCCGGCACCCCGCCGCGGTGCCGGGGCTGCCCGGAGCGCCGGCGGCGCTGACGAATCCGGTGTTTCTGGAGGGTTAGGGATCGGACCCCGGGCCTCAGGTCGCGCTCTCCGTCACGTCGCTCCATGCCGCCTTCGGCTTGTACACGGTGGTCCTGGGCTTGGCCTTCACCGCGGCGGTGCGCAGGTCCGCGCTGTTCCAGGAGGCCTGGGCGGTGTACCGGATCGCCGCGCCCGCCGCGGCGAGGCCGAGGGCGGAGAGCTCCGCCTGCGGATCGGTGGTGCGGCTGAACAGGCCGCCGGCGGAGACCGCCCCGTTGCGCTGGAACCCCATGGCCGTCGGGGCCTGCGCCGTGGCGTAGAAGTACGCCTCACCGCTGATGGCGAAGGACCCGCGCGTGGTGTCGTGCACCTGGGCGTCGGTCTGGATCAGCGAGGTCATGCCGAACGTGTCGTCGCCCCCGTCACTGATGGTGCCGTCCGCGTTGACCACCCACAGCTCCCAGTACTGGAGCTCGTGCCCGTTGACCGTCCCGCCGTTCTGGACGTAGGCGTCCAGCCCCGGCCCGTCGATCGGGGCCCAGCCCTGGCCGGTGTGACGCTCCACGGCGAAGTTCCTGGTCACCTTCTGGATGATCACGCCCTGCTGCGGGTTGCTGACCGCCCACTCCCGCACACGGGAGAAGTTGCCGCAGACCCCTTCCAGGTTCTCGCCGCTCTGGACCGCGGCGGCCAGGGCCGGTGCGGGCCCGCCGGCGGCGGGAGCCCGCTGCACGGCGGCGTGCTCCCGTGCCGCGCCCCCGCTGCTGCGCTGCACCCCGGCCCGGGTGGTGGCGTGGGAGTGCGGTCCGGCCATGACCCGGTGCGCGTTGGCCTCCGCCGCCCGCTCGAAGCGGTCGGAGGGGTCCGAGAGCTTCAGCCCGGTCCCGTCGTCCGTTCCCGCCACCGGTCCCGAACGCTGCTGGACCACATGGGTCAGTTCGTGGGCGAGCGTGTGCTCGTCGGTCTTCGCACCGCCCAGGACGATGTGGTTCCCGGACGTGTACGCGCGGGCGCCGATCTCCGCGGCGGAGCGCTGGGCGGTGGCGTCGTTGTGCAGCCGGACGTCGGAGAAGTCCGTGCCGAACCTGGCCTCCATGTCCTCGCGCACCGGCTGTTCGAGCGGGCGCCCCGCCGTGCCCAGCACGTCGTGCACCGCCGACCTCTGCACGGGGCGGTCGGCGAGCATACGGGCGACGGCCGCGTTCCCCACGGTCCGCTGCAACACCGCCAGCTCCGCAGCGGAGCCCGGTGCCGCGACGGGGCCCGGAGGACGGTCCGACGCGTGGTCCTGAGCTTGTGGACGGTGGGCGCGGGGGATGCGGCGTTCCTGCTCGTGCTCGGACACGGTGCCTCCAGCCATCGGTCCCTCCCATTGATAGCGCGTCGCGCCCGGCCCGCCAATGGGCGCCCGGGGCGGTCACGGGGCAGGGTTGCTGCACTCCTCGGACACCGCCCGGCCCCGCGGACCCCGGTCGGGGCGGGCCATTGTTCGGAACCGCTGGGCGCAGGCGCGTCGTTGCGCCACCGCCAGCCCGGCAATCACCGTGCCGAGCACCAGCCACCCCGCAGGCCCGGCGGCCATCACCACGCCGGTCAGCAGCGGGGGCCCGGCGGACTTCTGGATGGACTGGGACATCCCGGCCACCCCCAGATACGCGGCCCGCGCCTCCGGGGGCGCCAGCAGGACGGCCAGCTCCCATGAACTCACCGACCGCATCAGCTCCGCCAGCGTGACCAGCACCGCCGCGGCGAGCAGGACCGCCGCGGCCGTCCAGGTACCGCACCGGGTGGCGCCGGCCAGGAGCGCGCAGCACACGAACATCAGGCCGCCGTACAGCAGCAGCGTCCGGACCGTCCGGTGCGGGCCCTCGGCCCTTTTCGACACGGCCAGTTGCAGCACGACGACCAGCACGGTGTTGATGACGAGGAACGCCGGTACGAGGGCGTGCGGCGCGGACGTGCGGTTCACCAGCCACAGCGGGAGGCCGACGCCGAGTACGGAGTCGTCGAGGTTCATCGGGATGTCGAGCAGGACAAACCGGAGATAGCCCCGGTCCCGCCACGGGCTCTTCGGCCGGGCGGAGTTGCGCGACGCGACGGCCGCCGACGAGGCGGCCTCGGCGCCCGCGCGACCCGCCGCCCGCGCCACCTCGACCGTCGCCGTCTCCCGCAGCTCGCCGGTGCGCCACACCAGCACCGCGGCGACGGCGAAGGACAGCGCGTTGCCGAGGATCAGGGCGCGATAGGCGTCCGTCGTGCCCACGGCAAGGCCGATGGCCGCGATCCCGGCGCCGACGCCGTAACCCGCGTTCGCCGCGCTGCGGGACAACGCCTGGTAGGCCACGCGCCGTTCGCCCGCCGCGCGGGTGGCGAACAGCATCTCCAGCGTCTTCGCCGCCCGGTCCCCCAGGTAGGTGACGGCGACGACGGGCAGCAGCGCCTCGAAGCCCGAGCACATCAGCACCAGGGCCAGGGTCACCAGCCGGAGCAGATGGCAGCCGACCAGCAACGGCCGCAGCGGGAACCGGCCGGCCAGCCGCCCGGCCAGGGGCGAACCGACGATGCCCGCCACCCCGGCCGCCCCCAGCAGCACCCCGATCTGCTGAGCGCTCAGATGCGTGACGAAGGTCAGGTACAGAACCGAGGACGCGGCCCACAGGCCGGATCCGGTCCGGTCGACGGACAGGGCGAGCAACATGATCCGGGCGTTCCGGCCGCCCGGCGGATCGCGCAACTGAGCCAGGAGCCCCGGCCCCCGCTCGGACGCCCGCTCACCCTGGCTTCCCCTGGTGCGTCGCACCGCCCACCCCCGCATACCTCGACATCAACGGCCGCGTAGCTCTACGGCTTCAGAGCTGTCAGCCGTGCAGACCGGGGAAAGCCTGCCGGGAGTTATTCTCGATGTCAAGATACTTGATGACGAGATACTTGCTCGGTATCCCGTCACACGCCCTTCCGGTCCGTGGGACCAATCGGCTGCGGACCGACCAGCGCCGGAAGGGCGGACGCGACCTCAGCCCGGCCAGACGATCGCCTGGAGTTCGCTGTACGCGTGCAGGGCGTACGAGCCGACGTCGCGTCCGACGCCGCTCCGCTTGAACCCGCCGAACGGGGCCTCCATGTTCCGGCCGATGGTGTTCACGCCGACCCCGCCCGCCCGCAGCCTGCGGGCGACGCGGAAGGCGCGGGCCACGTCGCCGGACCAGACGTAGTCGATCAGGCCGTAGTCGCTGTCGTTGGCGAGCGCGATGCCCTCCTCCTCGTCGTCGAAGGGGACGACCACCACGACCGGGCCGAAGATCTCCTCCCGCACGACCCGCATCTCCGGGGTGCAGTCGGCCAGCAGCGTGGGCGCGACGTAGAAGCCGCGGCCGGTCGGGGCGGGGCGTTCGCCGCCCGTGACGATCCGGGCCCCTTCCTTGCGGCCCAGTTCGACGTACGACTCGACGCGGTCGCGGTGGGCGGCGGAGATGACCGGGCCGACCACGGTGCCCTTCGCCGTCGGATCGCCGACCGTCAGGTACCCGGCGTACCCCGCGAGCTTCTCGATCAGGGCGTCGTGGGCGGCCCGTTGGACCAGGACGCGGGTCGGAGCCGTACAGATCTGACCGCTGTAGAAGGAGAACGTGGTGCCGATGCCGGCCACCGCCGAGTCGAGGTCGGCGTCGTCGAGCACCACGGCGGCGCCCTTCCCGCCCAGCTCCATCAGCTGCCGTTTCATGGACCGGCCGCACACCTCCGCGATGCGCTGCCCGACCGAGGTGGAGCCGGTGAAGCTGACCATGTCGACGTCCGGCGAGTCGACGGCGGCCTCGCCCGCCTCGGCCCCCGAACCGCTGACGACGTTGACGACGCCCGCCGGTACGCCCGCCTCCGCGAGTGCCTCGGCCATCCGGTAGACGGAGAGCGGGTCCTGCGGGGCCGGTTTCACGACGACCGTGTTGCCCATCGCGAGCGCGGGGGCGATCTTGCCGGCCGGGTTGGCCCAGGGGTTGTTGTACGAGGTGATGCAGGTGACGACGCCCACGGGCTGGCGGACGGCGAGCGCCCCGAAGACGCCGGCCCGGCCCATCGGCCCGGCCTCGTTGATCTGCGGCGGGACCGCCTCCTCCACCGGTTCCAGCGCGCCCTTCGCGTACCGCCGGAACCGGGCGGCGCCGACGGCCACCTGCATCCCGCGGGCGGTGCCGGTGGTGGCGCCGCTCTCCGCCTGGGCGAGGGCGGCGTTGGCCGTGAAGTCGCGTTGCATCAGGTCGGCGGCGCGGTCGAGGATCGCGGCGCGTTCCTCGGGGCGGGTCCGGGACCAGGTGGCGAAGGCCTCCTGGGCGGCGGCGGCCGCCTCGTGGACCTGCGCGCGGCTCGCCTCCGGGGCGAGGCCGACGACGTCCTCGGTGGCCGGGTTGACCACCTCGTAGTGGCCGTTCGCGGGCTCGGTCCACTCGCCGCCGATGAAGAGGCGCTGGGGCGTGGTGGTCATTGCGTGCTCACCGTCCGGGTGTCGCGGCCGGAGCGCAGCACCGTGCCGGGGACCGCGCCGGTCACCTTGTCGTCGCGCAGCGTCTCCACCCCGTTGACGCGGACCGACACGATGCCGAGGGCCTTGGAGTCGAGCCGGGGGCTGTCGCCGGGCAGGTCGTGGACGAGGGTGGCGGGGCCGGCGTCGATGCGTTCGGGGTCGAAGAGGACGAGGTCGGCGTGGAAGCCCTCCGCGATGCGGCCGCGGTCGCGCAGGCCGAAGAGGCGCGCGGGGTCGTCCGTGAGCATCTTGACGGCCGCTTCGAGCGGGACGAGCTTGCGGCCGCGCAGGCAGTCGCCGATGAAGCGCGTGGTGTACGGGGCGCCGCACATCCGGTCCAGGTGGGCGCCCGCGTCGGAGCCGCCGAGCATGACGTCCTCGTGCTCCCAGGTCCGCTGCCGCAGCGCCCAGGAGTCGGGGTCGTTGTCGGTGGGCATCGGCCACAGGACCGTACGCAGCGCGTCGGCCGCGCAGATCTCGACGAGGCAGTGGAAGGGGTCCTGCCCGCGCTCGGCGGCGATGTCGTTGACGACCCGGCCGCTGAGGCCCTCGTTGGCCTCGCTGTAGGTGTCCCCGATGACGTACCGGCCGAAGTTCGCGAGGCGGCGGAAGACGCCGGCCTCCTTGCTGTTGGCGCGACGCAGCATCTCGGTCCTGGTGTCCGCGTCACGGAGCCGCTCGATGCGCTCGGGGACGGGCAGGGACAGGATGTCGCCCCAGCCGGGGATCAGGTTGAGGGCGCAGAACGTGCCGAGCGACATGTTCATCGGGGTCAGGATCGGCATCGTGAGCGCGACGATCCGGCCACCCGCTCGGCGGGCGCGCTCGCTGGGGATCAGCTGGCGCGGTACGCGTTCGGGGACGGCGGCGTCAATGGTCAGGACGTTCCAGTTGAGCGGGCGTCCGGCGGCCGCGGTCATGTCGACGAAGAGGTCGATCTCCTCGTCGGAGAACTGGTCGAGGCAGCCCGCGACGATCGCCTCGATCTGGGTGCCCTCGTGCTCGCCGACCGCGCGGGAGAGTGCGAGGAGTTCCTCGGGGCGCGCGTGCCGGGACGCGACCGGCTGCCCGTCGCCGTCGGCGTGGGTGGAGGACTGGGTGGTGGACAGCCCCCACGCCCCGGCGTCCATCGCGTCGTGGAACAGGGCGAGCATGGCGTCGAGTTGGGCGGGGGTGGGCTGTCCGCCGACCGCGTCGGCGCCCATGACGTGCCGGCGCAGCGCGCAGTGCCCGACCATGAACCCGGCGTTGACGGCGATCCGCCCGTCGAGCGCGTCGAGGTACTCGCGGAAGCTGGACCAGCTCCAGTCGACGCCCTCCTCCAGGGCCTTGAGGGCCATGCCCTCGACCCGCGACATCATGCGCCGGGTGTAGTCGGCGTCCTCGGGCCGGTCCGGGTGGAGCGGGGCGAGGGTGAATCCGCAGTTGCCGCCGGCGACGGTGGTCACGCCGTGGTTCATCGACGGGGTGGCGTACGGGTCCCAGAAGAGCTGCGCGTCGTAGTGGGTGTGCGGGTCGACGAAGCCGGGCGCGAGCACGAGGCCGGTGGCGTCCTCTGTGGTCGTGGCGGGCCCGGGGGCCGTACCGGGTTCCGCGATGACGGCGATGCGGCCGTCGCGGATACCGATGTCCGCGCGGTAGGAGGGTCCGCCGGTGCCGTCCACGACGGTCGCTCCGCGGATGAGGTGGTCGAGCATGAGGGTCCCTTCCGTGATGGTCCAAACGTGGATGTGCGCCGGGGTGCGTACGGCCGCGGTACGCACCCCGGCTCGCAGGGCGGCGGTCCGGGAAGACGCCGCCCGCGAAACCCAGAGCCCCCGCGGCCTACGCCGCGTCGCGGAACCGGGTGGTCCGGTGGACCGGGTCCGTGTCGATCTTCGGGATCACGTGCTCGCCGATCAGCTTGATCGAGTTCAGCGTGTCCTCGGGACTGATCCCGATCGGCATCCCGAAGCTCAGCTGGTCGGCGCCCGCCCGCTCCCACCGCCGGCACTGCGCCAGCACCTCGTCCGGATCGCCGCAGATCATCAGCTCCTCGGCGATGAGGAGTTCGATGATCTCCTCGGAGTACTCCGGCAGCAGCTCCGGCCACTCCGGGATGCCCTCCGGGCGGGGGAACGTGTCGTGGTAGCGGAACAGCAGCGACTGGAGGTAGTTCAGCCCGCCGCCCACCGCGATCTCGACGGCCTTCTTGTGGGTCTCGGCGCAGATCGCCGTCGAGGTGACCATCACGTTGTCGTTGACGAAGTCACCGATCGGCTCGGCGTCCTTGACGGCCGTCTTGTAGGACTCGACGACCCACTCCATGTCGGAGACCTTCTGGACGCTGAAGCCCAGCACGCCGAGCCCCTTCTTGCCCGCCATGGCGTACGAGGACGGCGAGCCGGCCGCGTACCACATCGCCGGGTGCGACTTCCCGTACGGCTTGGGCAGGATCTTGCGCGGCGGCAGCGACCAGCTCTTGCCCTGGAAGCCGACGTACTCGTCCTGGAGCCACATCTTGGGGAACTCCGCGATGGTCTCCTCCCAGAGGTCCTTGGTGTGGTTCATGTCGGTGATGCCCGGCATGAACCCCAGGATCTCGTGGCTGCCCGCCCCGCGTCCGGAGCCGAACTCGAAGCGGCCCTCGGAGAGGTGGTCCATCATGGCGACCTTCTCGGCCACCTTCACCGGGTGGTTGACCGGGGCGAGCGGGTTGAAGATGCCGGACCCGAGGTGGATGCGGTCGGTGGCGTGGGCGAGGTAGCCCAGGTACACATCGTTGGCCGAGATGTGCGAGTACTCCTCCAGGAAGTGGTGCTCGGAGGCCCAGGCGTACTTGAAGCCGGACTTGTCCGCCTGGATGACGTACTCGGTCTCCTCGATCAGCGCCTTGTGCTCTGCCCCGGGGTCCGCCTTGGCCCGCGCGGCGGGCACATACCCCTGTACAAAGAGCCCGAATTCCAAGGGGGTTCACCGTCCTCAATCGTTTCTGACACTCCGTCAGATTCTGATGCGTCCGACTGTTCCACCGACACCCTGACCCGTCAATACCTGACGCCTCGTCAGGTGAGATGGGCGGAGGCGACGGTCAGAAGAGGCTGACCCCGGCCAGCCACCCGCCGTCGATGACGAACGGCTGCCCGGTGATGTACGAGGAGTCCTCCGAGGTCAGGAAGAGCGCGAGGGCGGCGACCTCCTCGGGCCGGCCGATCCGGCCGAGCGGGACGAGCTTGCGGTAGAGCTGGTCCACCGCGGCCTTCGACTCCTCGGGGTCCGCGGACGGGTCGAGGGCCGCGGGATTGGTCATCGCGGTGTCCACGGCACCGGGGCAGACGGCGTTGACCCGGATGCCCTTCGCCGCCAGCTCCACCGCCGCCACCTTGGTCAGACCGAGCACCGCGTGCTTGGTCGCGGCGTACGCGCCCACGAACGCCATGCCGGTCAGCCCGGTGTACGAGGCCGTGTTGACGATGGTCCCGCCCCCCGCGGCCTCGATCTCCGGCGCGACGGTCTTGATCCCCAGGAAGGCCCCCACCTGATTGACCTGCACCACCTGCTGGAACTCCTCCAGCGGCGTGGCCACCAGCTCGTTGAACCGCAGGATCCCCGCGTTGTTGACCAGTCCGTCGATCTGCCCGAAGGCGTCCTTCGCCGCGGCGACCGCCGCCTGCCAGTCCGCCTCCCGGCTCACGTCCAGGTGCACGAACAGCGCGGTCTCCTCGCCCAGCTCCTTCGCGAGCGCCTCGCCCTGCTCGTCGAGCACATCGGCGATCACCACCCGGGCGCCCTCGGCGGCGAAGAGCCGCGCCTCCTGCTCGCCCTGCCCGCGCGCCGCGCCGCTGATCAGCACGGTCCGCCCGTCCAGCTTTCCCATGGCCTGACTCCTACCTGTCGAGGTGAGGTGCGACATCGGCGGCGAACGCCGCCATCTGATCGGTCAGTTCGGCCCGGCTGCGGCTGCGGAACCGCACCTGGATCTGGTGCACGCCCATCGCCGCGTACTCCCGCAGCGACTCCGCGAGCGCCTCCGGCTTCCCGCTGAGGGTGCGCCGCCCCACGGACCAGTCCGGCTCGCCCACGTACAGCGGCTCGGTGATGGCCCCGACGACGATCGGCTCCGCCACCCCGGCGGCCTCCCGCAGCGCGTGCAGCCGGGCGATCTGGTCCGGCAGCTTTCCTCGCGGATCGCCCTGCGGCAGCCAGCCGTCCCCCCGCACGGCGGCCCTGCGCACGGCGGCGGGCGAGGAGCCGCCCACCCAGATCGGCACCCGCTCCTGGGCGGGCCGGGGCAGCTGGCCGAGCCCGCTGAAGGAGAACCGCTCCCCCGCGAACTCCGGGTACTCCTCCGGCCCGAGCGCGGCCCTCAGCGCGTCGACGGTCTCGTCGAGGACGGCGCCCCGCCCGTCGAAGTCGGCCCCGAGCGCGTCGAACTCCTCGCGCACGTGCCCGGCCCCGACCCCGAGGATCAGCCGGCCGCCGCTGAGGTGGTCGAGGGTCGCGTACTGCTTGGCGGTGGCCAGCGGATGCCGCAGCCCGACGACGGCGACATGGCTCATCAGGAGCACGCGCTCGGTGACCCCGGCGAGGAACGCGAGCGTGGCCACCGGGTCGTACCAGACGGTACTCATCCCCTCCGCGAGCCGGCGGGGGATGGCGACATGGTCACAGCTCGCCAGATAGGCGAACCCGGCACGGTCGGCGGTGCGGGCGATCTCGGCGAGGTCCGCGGGCGTGGCCCCGGCCTCCCACGGCTCCGCGTAGATGGCGCTCTGCGACTGGATCGGGAGCTGCATCCCGTACGACAGCGGTCCGGCGGGCAGTATCGGCACCGAACGGCCTCCTTCCCCTGACACGAATCTGACGGCTCGTCATATTGCGAGCGGAGTCATCGTCGTACCTGACGCACCATCAGGCAAGGGGTGGTCGGGGAGAAGGGGCTCAGGAGGTTGTCAGCGGCGCACCGATCTCCAGGTCCGCGTCGAGCTTGGCCATGAGTTCCCCCGCCTGCGAGGGGACGTAGCGGTCCGCCCACCGGGCGGCGAGAGCGAGGAATCCCCGCAGATCCGTGCGGACCGAACGCAGCACGCCGGGCAGTTCGGACACGGGCAGCCGGACCGGCTGCGCCTCGGGACGCTCCGTGCCGTCGCCGCCGTCGGGCCACAGGCGGATGACCTGGCCGTCGGCTTCGGCCCTCGGCGTCGGATCGTGCCCGAGGTACACCGGATCGCCGTCCAGCAGCCGGAGCCACTCGCGCCAGTCCTCCAGACCACAGCAGCATCCCGGGTTCACGGTCACACCGGTCGCCGCGTCCCGGACACGCAGACCTCCCGAAGCCACGACCCGGTCACAGGCGATCAGCCGTCGCACGCGCTCGGCGGCGTCCGGCACGCGGCCGCTGTCGTCGGGATCCGTCGCGAACCAGTCGGTGAGCAGCGCCATCGCGGCCCCTGCATCGGACTCCGGCATGTGGCCGGAAAGAGCCAGGAAGGTGCAGGGCGGCAGGGCGGTCACGGGCCACGGCACCGGGTTCGCCGCATCGGCGGTTTCCAGGACGGCCTCAACGATCAGCACCGGTCCAGTATCGGCGCCGCGAGCCGGGCGGGCAGTGTCCACGTCACACCGCACAGGGACCCGCCCGGGACGGGCAGCGCCAGGCTCCCCGTCCCCGGCGCCGGCCCGCGCTACTTGCGGTACAGCTCCTCGATCTCCGTCGCGAAGTCCCGTGTGATCGCGTCCCGTTTCAGCTTCAGCGACGGCGTCAGATGGCCGGCCTCCTCGGTGAAGTCCACCGTCAGGACGGTGAACTTGCGGATCGACTCGGCGCGCGAGACCAGCCGGTTCGCCTCGTCGACCGCGCGTTGCAGCGCGGTGTGCAGCTCCTCGTCGTGGACGAGCTCGCGCAGCGGGACGTCCTCCTTCTTCTTCATCCGGCGCCAGTGCGACAGCCCGTCCGGCTCCAGGGTGATCAGGGCGGTGATGAACGAGCGGTTGTCGCCGACCACCATGCACTGGCTGACCAGCGGGTGGGCGCGCAGCCAGTCCTCCAGCGGGGCCGGGGTGACGTTCTTGCCGCCGGACGTGATGATGATGTCCTTCTTGCGGCCGGTGATCGTGAGGTAGCCGTCCTCGTCGAGCGCGCCCAGGTCTCCGGTGGCGAACCAGCCGCCGTCCAGCGCGGGGACGGCCTCGCCGCGTTCGGGGTCCCAGTAGCCCTGGAACACCTGGCCGCCGCTGAGCAGCACCTCGCCGTCCGGCGCGATGCGGACGGCGGTGCCCGGCATCGGCCAGCCGACCGTGCCCAGCCGGGGCCTGAGGGGCGGGGTCACGGTGGCGGCCGCGGTGGTCTCCGTCAGGCCGTAGCCCTCGAAGATCTGGATGCCGGCGCCCGCGTAGAAGGCGGCGAGCCGGCTGCCCAGCGGGGAGCCGCCGCAGATGGCGTACCGGACCTGGCCGCCGAGCGCCGCCCGGATGCGGCGGTAGACCAGCGGGTCGTAGAGCGCGCGGGCCGCCCGCAGCCCCACTCCCGGTCCGGGTCCGGTGCCGTGTTCTGCGGCCTCGACGGCCTGCCCGTACCGCTGGGCGATCCGGGCGGCCCGGTCGAAGGACGAGGCGCGGCCCATCTTCTCGGCGGTGGCCCGGCCGGTGTTGAACACCTTCTCCAGTACGTACGGGATGGCCAGCAGGAACGACGGTTTGAACCCCGCCAGGTCCGCGAGCAGGTCCTCGGTCCGGATGGACGGCGCGTGGCCCAGGCGGACCCGGGCGCGCAGGCAGCCGATCGCGACCATCCGCCCGAAGACGTGCGACAGCGGGAGGAACAGCAGGGTGGACGCGGGGTACTTGCTGACCGACTTGAAGACCGGGTGCAGCAGCTCGATGGCGTTGTCGACCTCGGCGAAGAAGTTGCCGTGGGTCAGCACGCAGCCCTTGGGGCGGCCGGTGGTGCCCGAGGTGTAGATGAGGGTGGCCGGGGTCTCCGGTTCCAGCGTGGCGCGCCGGGCCGCGACGGCGTCGTCGGGAACGTCCTGCCCGCTCTTCTTCAGCCGTCCCAGCGCGCCCGTGTCGAACTGCCAGAGGTGGGCGAGGTTCCCGAGCTGCTTGCGTTCCTGGCTGATGACGCGGCTCTGTTCGGCCGTCTCGACGGCACAGGCGACCGCCCCCGAGTCCTGGAGTATCCAGCGGGCCTGAAAGGCGGAGGAGGTCGGGTAGATGGGGACGGTGACCAGACCGGCGGCCCAGGCCGCGAAGTCGAGCAGTGTCCACTCGTATGTCGTACGGGCCATGATCGCGATGCGGTCGCCGCCCCGCAGCCCTTCCGCGACGAGGCCCTTGGCGACGGCGAGCACCTCGCCCGCGAAGTCCGCCGCCGTCACGTCCTGCCAGCTTCCGTCGGGCTGCTTGCGGCTGAGGACGGCGTCGGCTGGTGCCTCGCGGGCGTTGTCGAAGGGGATCTCGGCGAGCGAGCCGCGGCGGACGGGCGGGGCGAACGCCGGTACGGAGACCTGCTGGACGCTGCCGTCGGCCGCCCTGACCTTGGCGGGCTCGACCAGGACGGGCGCGGTGGGTGTGGCGGGTGGCGTGGACACGTGCGGCTCCTCGGGCATCGGGGTCGGGCGGGTGTGGATCCGGTCGGGCGCTGCGGATGAGGGGTTCCGTGCGTTTCGGGCGCTGGACGTGACAGGGGCCGGCGGTACGCGTCAGGCCGTGTACCGTCCGGCCCTGTTCGGGTCAGGCCCTGTACGCGTCAGGCCCCGTGCGCGTCAGGCCCTGTGCGCGTCAGACGCGTTCCAGGATCGCCGTGACGCCCTGGCCGCCCGCCGCGCAGATCGAGATCAGTCCGCGTCCCCGCGTGCCCCGCTCCGCGAGGAGCTTGGCGAGGGTGGCGACGATCCGGGCCCCCGTCGCGGCGAACGGGTGCCCGGTGGCCAGCGAGGAACCCGCCACGTTGAGCTTCTCCCGGTCGACCGGGGCGAGCCCCGCCTTCTCCCAGGCGGCCAGCGTCGCGAGCACCTGGGAGGCGAAGGCCTCGTGGACCTCGAAGAGGTCGAAGTCCTCGATCGTCAGCCCGGCCCGCTCCAGCAGCCGCGGCACGGCGTACGCGGGCGCCATCAGCAGACCGTCCTCACCGCCCACGTGGTCGACGGCCGCGGTCTCGTGGAGCGAGAGGTAGGCCAGCGGTTCCAGCCCGCGCCGCTCCGCCCACTCCTCGCTCGCCAGCAGCACCGTCGCGGCGCCGTCCGTGAGCGGGGTGGAGTTGCCCGCGGTCATCGTCGCGTCCGGGTGGTCCGCGCCGAACACCGGCTTCAGCGTGGCGAGTTTCTCCACCGTGGAGCCGGGGCGCAGGTTCTGGTCACGGTCCAGGCCGAGGTACGGGACGACGAGGTCGTCCAGGAACCCCCGCTCGTACGCGGCGGCGAGGCGCTGGTGACTGGTGGCGGCGAGCAGGTCCTGGTCCGCGCGGGCGATGTCCCACTGCCGGGCGGTGACCGCCGCGTGGTCGCCCATCGAGAGGCCGGTGCGGGGTTCGGCGTTGCGCGGGATGTCCGGGACGAGATGCCGGGGACGTACGCCCGTGAACGCCTTGATCCGGCCTCCGGCCGACTTCGCCCGCCGGGCCGACAGCAGCAGCCTGCGCAGTTCGTCGTTGACGCCGAGGGGCGCGTCGCTCGTGGTGTCCGCGCCGCCCGCGACCGCGGAGTCGATCGCACCGAGCATGATCTTGCCGGCGGCGGCGATGACGGCCTGGAGGCCGGTGCCGCAGGCCTGCTGGATGTCGTACGCCGGGGTGCGCGGGTCGAGCCGCGAGCCGAGCACGGTCTCCCGGGCCAGGTTGAAGTCCCGGCTGTGCTTGAGGACCGCGCCCGCGACGAACTCGCCGACCCGCTCCCCCCGGAGCCCGAACCGCTCGACCAGACCGTCCAGTGCGGCGGTCAGCATCTGCTGGTTGGAGGCCTGCGCGTAGGGCCCGTCCGAGCGCGCAAAGGGGATACGGCTGCCGCCGATGACCGCGACCCTGCGGGGCCGCGGGAGTGCGAGGGGGATCAACTCGACCAACTCATCTCGACCAACTCCTGACTCTTAAGTAACCTTACTCTTGAGTAAATCTAAGACCGAGCAGGGAGTCTGGACAATGGCCGACCGCTATCTGCACTTCACCGGCACAGCGACCGGCCGGTTCCTGACCCGGAGAATCGGCCTGCCGCAGCCCGCACCGCTGCCCCGCTGGTCCCCCGCGACCCCGTCACTGACCGGCCCCGTCCTCCACCTCACCGCCGGGGACTCCACCGCCACCGAGGAGCTGGCCGCGCTCCTCACCGCGACCGGCCTGGAGGTGACGGCGAGCGCCGACCGGCCGGCCGCGGTCGTCCTGGACGCCACGGCCGTCGGCACCGCCGCCGGGCTCGGGGACGTGCACGCCGCGCTGCACCCCGTCGTCCGCTCCCTCGCACCGGGCGGCCGCGTCGTCGTCCTCGGAGTGCGCCCGTCCCCGGACGACCACCACCAGGCCGCCGCGCAACAGGCCCTGGAAGGCTTCGTGCGCTCACTGGGCAAGGAGATCGGCAAGGGCGCCACCGTGCAGCTGGTGCGCCTCGCGCCCGGCGCGGTCGCCGGTGCCGAGTCCACCCTGCGCTTCCTGCTGTCGCCCCGGTCCGCGTACATCAGCGGCCAGGTCATCGAGGTGACCTCGGCCGCCCCCGACCCGGTCGCCGACTGGGCCGCCCCCCTCGCCGGGCGCACCGCGCTGGTCACCGGCGCGGCCCGCGGCATCGGCGCCTCGGTCGCCGAGGTGCTCGCCCGGGACGGGGCCCGTGTCATCTGCCTGGACGTCCCGCAGGCCCGCGAGGACCTGGCGCGCACCGCCGACCGGCTCGGCGCCACCGCGCTGCCGCTGGACATCACCGCGGACGACGCGGCGGCCCGGATCTCCGCCGCCGCCCCGGACGGCCTCGACATCCTCGTCCACAACGCCGGCATCACCCGTGACCGGCGGCTCGCCAACATGCCCGCCGACCGCTGGGCCTCGGTCATCGACGTCAACCTCGACAGCGTGCTGCGCACCACGGACGCGCTGCTGAAGAGCGGCACCGTCAACCGCGGCGGCCGGATCGTCGCCACCGCCTCCATCGCGGGCATCGCGGGCAACAACGGCCAGACCAACTACGCGGCCAGCAAGGCCGGGATCATCGGCCTGGTCCGCTCGCTCGCCCCGCGCGCCGCCGCCTACCACGGTGTCACGGTCAACGCGGTCGCCCCCGGCTTCATCGAGACGAAGATGACCGCGGCCGTCCCGCTCTTCATCCGTGAGGCGGGGCGCCGGATGAACTCCCTCTCGCAGGGCGGGCTCCCGGTCGATGTCGCCGAGACGACCGCCTGGTTCGCCCAGCCCGCGTCGAGCGCCGTCAACGGCCAGATCGTCCGGGTCTGCGGCCAGAGCCTGCTGGGGGCGTGACCCGGTGCCGAGCCTGATCCTGTCGCTGGCGCGCGGAGCCGCCACCTCCCCGTTCAAACGGCCCGGCCGCCCGGACGCCGCCCTGCCGGCCGACCGTCCGACCCGTCCGGCCGGGGCCGCGGCCCCCGGGCCGCTGGCCGCGTACCGCAGGATCTGCGGCTTCAGCGATTCGGGCGCCCTGCCGGTCACCTACCCGCACGTCCTGGCCTTCCCGCTCGCCATGCGGCTGATGACCCGGCGGCGCTTCCCGCTGCCGGTCACCGGACTCGTCCACACCTGGATCGAGATCACCGCGCACCGCACGCTGCATGCCACGGACGCTCTCGAACTGACCGTGTACGCAGCGGAGTTGAAGCCGCACCGGCGCGGCACCGAGGTCACCGTGGTCACCGAGGCGCGGCTGTCGGGCGAGCTGGTGTGGGAGTCCCGCAGCGGCTATCTGTCCCGTCACGCGACGCGCCCGGGGGCCCCGGAACCCACCGCGGCCGCACCCGCCGGGGAATCCGCGGCGCTGCCCGCCGTCACCGAGTGGCGGCTGCCCGCCGACCTGGGCCGGCGCTACGGAGCCGCGTCGGGCGACCGCAACCCCATCCACCTGTACCCGCTGACGGCCAGGCTGTTCGGCTTTCCGCGGGCCATCGCGCACGGCATGTGGACCGTGGCCCGCTGCCTCGCCGAGGCCCCGCAGCCGCATCTGATCCACACCGTACGGGCCGACTTCAGGGCGCCCGTCCTGCTGCCCGGCACGGTCACCTACGCATCCGACGGCACCGGCTTCCAGCTCCGCGAAGGCGGGGGCGGGGGCGGGGGCGGGGGCGGCCGCGTCCACCTCAGCGGAACGGCGGCACCCCGGACCGAACGCTGAGGGCCGCCGGGTGCCCCGGGACTCAGCGGACGTGCGGCGTCCGCCGGTCCCGGGCCCTGATCCGGACGCTGCCGACGATTCGGTACGGCGCCGCCGACTCCTCCGCCTCGTCGCGCAGGGCGGCGAGCGGAGCGAGAACGGCCGCCGGGGGCACGTCCGGATCGAGCCAGACGTGCGTACGGACGTGGAGTCGCGTCCGGCGGGGCGTGATGTCCACACGGCAGCGGGAGACCCCGGCGAGCGAGGCCGTCCGCTGGGCCAGGGCCTCGGCCAGGGCCCCCGCGCGCATCGCACCGCCTGCGGAGGGGAGGGCCAGCGGAGTGCTTCCGCCGCTGCGGAACCGGCTCGTGAACCGCAGGACGAGAAGCAGCGTCAGCCCCGTCGAGCCGGCGATGACGGCGGGCGTCCACCAGCCGCGGGTGCGCAGGGCCGCCAGCCCGTCCCGGTCCAGGAGGACGCCGTCCGGCCGGGCGGCCGGCCACCAGCCGGGCAGCCGGGAGCCCAGTTCCGGCCAGGCGGCGGCGAGCCGGACTCCGCCCACCAGGAGGACCAGGCCGGCCAGGGCCAGAGCGGTCCGGTTCACGGCGGGGCGGGGCCGCGCGCTCATTTGCGGCGGCGGGTGCGCGAGGCGGTGGACGGCGGACTGGGCCTCGACATCACGGAGCTCGACATCCGCATCACCGATCTGCTCGACCCCGAGGAAAGCCCGCCCGAAGAAGGCCCGCCCGGCGGAGATCCGCCCGCCGATCACTCCCCCGAGGAAAGGGGCGCCCGATGACCCACGACACCGCGCGGACCACGCTCACGGAGGAAGTCGCCAAGGCCGTGGAGGGCGTCGAGGGCGTGGCGTTCCTCAAGCCGGGGGTGGCCCAACTGCTCCGCTCGGCCCTGCCCTCCGCCGCGCGGACCGGGGCCGGTACGCGTCAGGCCGGAGTGCGGATGAGCCGGGGGAGCGCCACCTCTCCCGCCAGGCTGGACATCCAGATCGTCGCCCGCCGCGACGCCCGCGCGGTGGAGGTCGCGCGGGCCACCCGCAGGGCCGTCGACTCCTGCCTGGCCACCCTGCTCCCGGGGAACACGGACTCCGTGCGGGTGGTCGTGACCGTCACGGGCCGGGCCTGACACCGGCATCCACGACCGCGGGCCACGCCGCACGGCCACTCGACGGGTCCGGACCACCGCGTCGGACCACCGCGTCGGTTCACCGGGCGGCGCGCCCCGCCACCTGCCCCTGCCAGGTGCGGCCGTGCATGAGGTTCTCCAGGCCGGCCCAGGAGAAGTTCATCAAGGTGGCCGCGGCCTCCTTGGCCGAGACGCCCGGAGTCTCGTTCGCCCAGCCGGCGAGCGACTCCGCGGCGCCCACCAACGCCTGCGCGAGACCCGCCACATCGCGGTCGGGGAGCGCCGGATCGTGGTGCGCCTCGCGCGCCGCGGCCCCGATCAGACCCGTCACGAACGCAACGATCTCGTCGCGCATCACGCTCACCTCGGTGGCGAACGGCTCCCCGTGCGTACGCGCCTGCCGGTACAACACCGCCCAGCCGTCCGGGTTCTCCGCGGTGTGCGTGAAGAACGCCCGCAGCCCGGACCACAGTTGCCGGTCGGCGGGCAGCCCCGGCTCCGCCCCCGCCTGCACCGCCGCCAGCAGCGCCTGCGCCTCACGCCGGATGCACGCGGTGAACAGCTCGTCCTTGGAATTCAGGTACAAATACACCAAGGGCTTGGACACCCCGGCCAACTCGGCGATCTCGTCCATCGAGGCCGCCCGGTAGCCACGCTGCCCGAAGGTCCGCACCGCGGCGTCCATCATCTGCTGCTCGCGCACGGCGCGCGGCATCCGTTTGCCCTTCACAGCACCCACGTCGACTTCCTCCCGCCCCCGCTGCACTACTCCTCGGTAAGAGTACGGCGCGGGGCCCGGCCCCGTCGTGCGGACCGGTTTCCGTGACGCCCGGGTGGCCGGTGAACGACGCATTCGCAAAACGGCTGTGCCCCGCACCCAGGCGTGAGGGTACGGGGCACAGCAGCGGGATTCGGCGGACTCCGCGGGACCGGGAAGCGGTCGCGAAGGACTCCGCACGGCTCCGGGGGATCAGGCGGGGACGGGCACCTTCGCCGGCTCGCTGTCGCGGACCTCGGCGTCGTCGACCGGGGAGCCGGAGGCCGAGTTGTACGCGTCGTGGTCGAGGATCTTCTCGCGGGCCGACACGAGCACCGGGACCAGCGCCTGGCCTGCGACGTTCGTCGCCGTACGCATCATGTCCAGGATCGGGTCGATGGCCATCAGCAGGCCGACGCCCTCCAGCGGGAGGCCGAGCGTCGACAGGGTGAGGGTCAGCATGACCGTGGCGCCGGTGAGACCGGCGGTGGCAGCGGAGCCGATCACCGAGACGAACGCGATCAGGATGTAGTCACCGACGCCCAGCTGGACGTCGAAGATCTGGGCGATGAAGATCGCGGCCAGCGCCGGGTAGATCGCGGCGCAGCCGTCCATCTTGGTCGTCGCACCGAACGGGACCGCGAAGGAGGCGTACTCCTTCGGGACGCCGAGGCGCTCGGTGACCTGCTGGGTGACCGGCATGGTGCCGACCGAGGAGCGCGAGACGAAGCCCAGCTGGATCGCGGGCCAGGCGCCCTTGAAGAACTGGAGCGGGCTGACCTTGGCGACGGTGGCGAGGAGCAGCGGGTAGACGCCGAACATCACCAGGGCGCAGCCGATGTAGACGTCGGCGGTGAACGTCGCGTACTTGCCGATCAGGTCCCAGCCGTAGTCGGCGATCGCGTAGCCGATGAGGCCGATGGTGCCGATGGGGGCGAGGCGGATGACCCACCACAGGGCCTTCTGGAGGAGCTCCAGGATCGACTCGCTGAGGGTGAGGATCGGCTTGGCCTTGTCTCCGAGCTGGATCGCGGCGATACCCGCGACGGCGGCCATGAAGACGATCTGAAGGACGTTCAGCTCGGTGAACGGCGTGATGACGTTGTCCGGGATGATGCCGGTCAGGAAGTCGAGCCAGGAGCCCTTGGTCTCGGAGAGCTCGCCGTCCTTGGGCGAGAGGCCGGTGCCGGAGCCCGGGTTGGTGATCAGGCCGATCGCGAGGCCGATGGCGACCGCGATCAGCGAGGTGATCATGAACCAGAGGACGGTGCGGCCGGCCAGCCGGGCGGCGTTGTTGACCTTGCGCAGGTTGGTGATCGACACCAGGATCGCGAAGAAGACGAGGGGCGCGACGGCCAGCTTCAGCAGCTGGACGAAGATGTGGCCGACCTTGTCGAGCGTGGTGTAGAGCCAGCCGATGTCCTGGCTGCGGGCGAGCCAGCCGAGCAGGACGCCGAGGACGAGGCCGGCGACGATCTGCGCCCAGAACGGGACCTTGGGTATGCGGAAACCGGAGCCGGAGGGCTCATCGGTCGTGGTGGACGCGGGATTCGCGGACACGAAACACTCCAGATGTGACGCATCGGGGCGCACGGGGACGGCGTGCGGGGGGACGGGGGGTGCGGCGCCCGCGTCAGGAGCGGCGCCGCTGCATGATGCCGTTCAGACGTTGCGGCAACAGACCGCGGACATACAGCGGCAGAGATCGACGTGCAGGCGCGCCACGAGCGGGGTGCTCGCGGCAGATCGAAGGCGCACAGCTGTCGTCATGTCGAACACGTTAACACTTGAACTTTGAGAACCTCAAAGGTCTTCTTTGGGTGCGATCGGGGACGAACAGCCCCCGCCGGGCCCGGAGAACGCGAAAACCCCAGTACAGGAGCGATCGCTCCGGCGCTGGGGTTTCGAAAAGAAGAGGGGTGGGTGTGAGGGAGCTTACATTTCCCTTACCCGGCACTCACTGGGTGACGCTGTCCTCGCGGGTCCGGTTCGCCTCAAGGCGCGCCTTGGTCCGGTCGACCGTGGTGATGATCTGCTCGGACATCTCGTCGCGCTGCTTGCGCAGCAGCACGTAGCTGAGCGGCGCGGAGAGCACGAGGGCGAGCAGGATGACCCAGATGACGTTGGAGCCTCCCGCCCCGGAGGGCAGCAGCCCGAAGTTGACGGCCACGGCGGCGAGCGCGAAGCAGCCGACGAAGATACTGAGACGCATCGCGGTGTACCGGATCATTGCGCTCGGCTTTGCAGCGGACACAGCTCGCCTTCTCTCTACGTGACAGTCCTGCCCGTCCAGTGAAGCATGCCCCACAATCGATCAGTTCGGAGGGCTCCGCGAAGCGCCCCGGACTTCTCACCGCGGGGGACCCGGCCGGCCCTTCCCGGCTCTCCGCGCTCAGCCGAGGGGCAGCAGCATGATGATGTCGTCGCGGTCGTCCCCGTCGGCCACCCGGATCGCCCCCGGCACCCGCCCGACCTCCTTGTAGCCGCAGGAGGCGTAGAACCGGTCGGCGCCCGTACCGCCCCGGCAGGTGAGCCGGATGGCCTCGACGCCCTCGATCGTGCGCGCGGCGTCGGCGGCCGCGGCCAGCAGGGAGCGCCCGTATCCGCGGCCCTGGTGACGGGGGTGGACCATCACCGTGTAGAGCCAGACCCAGTGGGCCATCAGGCGGTGGGTGTTGTGGGTGAGGAAGGCCGTGGCCGCGACGGCGCCCTCCTCGTCGTAGCCGACGAGCAGCCGGGCGCGGTCCTCGGCCATGGCGATGAGGTGCTTGACCAGATCGGGCCGGACGTCCTCGACCGTGACGGGCGGCACAAAGCCCACCGCGCCGCCCGCGTTGGACACATCGGCCCAGAGCGTGGCTATGCCGTCCCGCAGGGGCCGGTCGAAGGTCGGGTCCAACTCAAAAGTAAGTGCCATACAGGCAGATTAACCATTACGGGCCCCGCCCTCAAACTCCGTCCGGAACACGAGAAAGCTCCGGCCGGGGACGGCGGCCGGAGCTTTCGTACAGCGCTGCGCGCGCTCGGAGCGCGCGCCGGGTCAGACCCGCATGGGCTGCGGCGACTCGCGCCGCTCCGTGTCCGGGCCCGGGTACTCGCGGATGATCTCGTACCGGGTGTTGCGCTCGACGGGCCGGAAGCCCGCGTCGCGGATCAGGTCGAGCAGATCCTCACGGCCGAGCTTGTTGGGCGTGCCGTAGTTGTCCGCGTCGTGCGTGATCTTGTACTCGACGACCGAGCCGTCCATGTCGTCCGCGCCGTGCTGGAGCGCGAGCTGAGCGGTCTGCACGCCGTGCATCACCCAGAAGACCTTGACGTGCGGGACGTTGTCGAAGAGCAGCCGGGAGACCGCGAAGGTCTTGAGCGCCTCCGCGCCGGTCGCCATCGTCGTCCGCGCCTGGAGCTTGTTGCGGATCTTGCCGTCCTTCATGTCCACGAAGTCGTGCTGGTAGCGCAGCGGGATGAAGACCTGGAAACCGCCGGTCTCGTCCTGGAGCTCACGCAGCCGCAGCACGTGGTCGACGCGGTGACGGGGCTCCTCGATGTGCCCGTACAGCATCGTCGCCGGGGTCTTGAGACCCTTCTCGTGCGCGAGCCGGTGGATCCGCGACCAGTCCTCCCAGTGGGTGGCGTGGTCGACGATGTGCTGACGGACCTCCCAGTCGAAGATCTCCGCGCCGCCGCCGGTCAGCGACTCCAGACCGGCCTCGATCAGCTCGTCGAGGATCTCGGAGGCGGAGAGCCCGGAGATGGTCTCGAAGTGGTGGATCTCGGTGGCGGTGAACGCCTTGAGGGAGACCTCGGGCAGCGCTTCCTTCAGCGCGCTCAGCGAACGCGGGTAGTAGCGCCACGGCAGGGTGGGGTGCAGCCCGTTGACGATGTGCAGCTCGGTGAGGCTCTCGCCCTCCATCGCCTTCGCGAGGCGGACGGCCTCCTCGATGCGCATCGTGTACGCGTCCTTCTCGCCCGGCTTGCGCTGGAACGAGCAGTACGCGCACGACGCGGTGCACACGTTGGTCATGTTGAGGTGGCGGTTGACGTTGAAGTGGACGACGTCGCCGTTCTTCCGCGTGCGCACCTCATGCGCCAGCCCGCCGAGCCACGCCAGGTCGTCGGACTCGTAGAGCGCGATCCCGTCCTCGCGGGTCAGCCGCTCGCCGGCCCGGACCTTCTGCTCCAGCTCGCGCTTGAGTCCCGCGTCCACTAGGGCGCCTCCCATTTCTCTACGTAACAGACTTCGCTCACCGTACTCCCCCGCCCGGAGCGCCCCGGGGACCCCCTCTGCTCTCCCCGTCAGCCCTCCCCGTCAGCTCTCCTCGGGCAGTTCGCCGACCCGGTTCTCCCACTTGGTGGACAGCACGATGGTGGTACGGGTCCGCGAGACGCCCCGGGTGCCGCTGAGCCGGCGGATGGTCTTCTCCAGGCCGTCCACGTCACCGACGCGCACCTTGAGCATGTAGGAGTCGTCGCCCGCGATGAACCAGGCGTCCTCGATCTCGGCGAGGTCCTTCAGCCGGTGCGCGACGTCCTCGTGGTCCGCGGCGTCGGAGAGCGAGATGCCGATCAGGGCCGTGACGCCGAGCCCGAGCGAGGCCGCGTCGACGGTGGCGCGGTAGCCGGTGATCACACCGGCGGTCTCCAGCCGGTTGATGCGGTCGGTGACGCTGGGCCCGGAGAGCCCCACGAGCCGGCCCAGCTCCGCGTACGAGGCCCTGCCGTTCTCCCTGAGGGCCTGGATGAGCTGCCTGTCCACCGCGTCCATGTGACTGGAACCTTCCATTATTCAGTAGTATCGCGAGTCTACGTGTAGAATCTAAGGCATGCAGGCTTCATCGCCTGCAGATCTTCTCGAATATCCAAAAAATGCTTTCGAATCTTCAGGAGTGAAAACACCGTGTACACGATCGAGATGGCCTACGCCCGGATGCGCGAGCTGCAGGATCTGGCCAACCGCTCGCGTGCCCATCAGCCCGCCGCCGCCCACCGGATCGACCGGGCCCGTACCCCGCGCGCACCCAAGAAGCGCTGACCCCACCCGGATCAGCCACGGGAGCCGCCACCGAGCTCTCCCTCCCAGCGGCGGTACAGCAGATGCGGCACCCCTGCCGCGTCCAGCACCCGCCCCGCGACGAAATCCACCAGATCCTGGATATGCGTCGCACCCGCGTAGAACGCCGGAGAGGCGGGCAGCACGACCGCGCCCGCCTCGTCCAGGGTCACCAGATGCTTCAGCGTCTGTCCGCTGAGCGGGGTCTCGCGCACCGCGACGACCAGCTTCCGCCGCTCCTTGAGCGTCACGCTCGCGGCCCGCTGCAGCAGATCCTTCGAGAGCCCGAGCGCCACCCCGGCCACACACGCCGTCGAGGCCGGGACGATCAGCATCCCCTTCACCGGGTACGACCCCGAGGACGGCCCGGCGGCCAGATCACCGGCCGCCCAGTGCCGTACCCCGGACACGTCCACCTCGAAGGTGTGCGGCTTCCCGTCGGCACCCCGCGCCAGCCAGGCGCGCAGGTCCTCCTGCCAGTGCGCGTCGCGGAAGGCGATCCCGGTCTCGTCCAGCAGCGTCAGCCGCGACGCCCGGCTCACCACCAGATCGACGCTCTCCCCCGCGGCCAGCAGACCCCGCAGCACCGCAGCGGCGAATGGTGTGCCCGAAGCGCCCGAAACCCCGACAATCCAAGGCTGCCGCTGCTGCTGACTCACTGAAATCCCGGAATCCACAGAACCGAGCCTATCCGGCACACGCCACCCGGAACCGAGCCAGGGTTCGTACGTGCCGACGGACGAGCGAGGGCGTGCGCCCCGGACCGTGCGCCCGCACCCCCGCCCGCGCGGCCTCGCTGTCAGCGCTCTGTGTCATCATGCGGGCGCGTCCCAGGGGGTGGGCCGCGGTTGCTGATGAATAGGGGGCTGGGGATGGACGCGGGCACGGAGCCGGAAGGCTCGTCCAGGTCGGACGAGGAGTGGGAGCGGTTTCTGCGCGAGTCGGTGGCGGGGGCCGCCGACTCGCCCAAGGAGCCGTCGGCACGGGCCCGCGAGGTAACGAAACGGCTGCGCGCGGAGCCCGGCGGAGCCCCGGAGGTCTGGCGCGGCTACACACCCGCGCGGCCCAAACGGCGCACGGGCTGGTACGCGGTCGGGCTGCTGGCCTCACTGGCGCTCCTGGTGGTGGCGCTCGCGCCGGGGTGGACGCTGGACCTGTTCACCGGCGACGACTCCGACTCCCCTGCACAGGCGGCCGGGACCGCGCGCCCGAACCGGGTACCTCCCACGGAGTCGGTCCAGCGCCCCACCAGGGACGAGCCGTTCCGCGGCTCACCGGCGGCGGACTGGGCGAGCGGAGCGGCGGGTATCACCGTGCCGAAGGCCGGGGCGGTCGGCTGGATGAGCACGGCCGAGGTCGAGCGGGCCCTCGCCCGCAGCCGGGACTTCCTCGTCGCGTCGGGCCTGGACCGCGAAGTGCTGGCGGGCGAGCGCCCAGAGAAGGCCATCGCGCTGATCAACCCGCACCAGAAGGACGTCCAGGACCTCCTGAGAACAGCCTTCCGGACCCCGGGCGAGAAGAACGACCCGCTCCTCCTCTTCAGCCGCTTCCGGTCCTCCCGCACCCACCTGGTCGGCGACGTCGTGAAGACCCGGGGCCGGCTCACCTACCGGGAGGGCGAGCGCGGCGCGCTCCAGGTGACCGCCGACGTCACGTTCGTCTACCCGGTCACCCCGGCGGACGCGAGCGGCGACGACGAGATCGTGCGCACGATCGTCCGGCGCGAGCTGGTCCTGAGCTGGGACAACCCCGACAAGGTGATCACCGAGCCGGGCACGTTCTCGATCGCCTCGTACAAGTACGACATGACCAACGGCGGCTGCGGCGCCCCCACGGGCTACTTCACCCCGCCCTTCGGCACGGACCGCCGCGCGGACGAGGCCGGCACGGAGATCGACCCGTACGACCGCAGCACACCGGTCGGGCGGGGCGAGTCCCCGGAGGACGAGTGCGCGAGGGCGACGCGGTCCTGAGGGCTGTCCCCGCCCGCGACGGACTCTCGTCCTGCGGAGATCCCCCGCGAAGCTCGTTGCCGGGCCGGCCGCCTCTGCTGGATACTCCAGCTCACCGGCTGGGCGTCAACCGCTGTACCGAGGTTCCCCGGGGCCGGACGAAGGGGCTGTTCCATGAACGCCATCCGCACGACGACCGGAGCCCGTGCCCTCGTGGCGGGCGCGGTCATGCTGGGCTGGGTCGGGCTGCTCTGGGTGCTGGAGGGCATCGACCTCGCGACCGGCCACGGCCTGGACAGCCACGGGATCAGCCCGCGCGAGCCGGGCGAGCTGCTCGACATCGTGCCCGCCGCCTTTCTGCACAGCGGCTGGGCGCACGTCGCGTCGAACAGCGTCCCGCTGCTGGTCCTGGGCTTCATAGCCGCGCTGGGCGGCCTGCGCCGCTTCGTCGGCGTGGTGCTCACCGTGATCGTGGTCGGCGGCCTCGGCGTCTGGCTCACCGCCCCGGCCAACACGGTCACGCTCGGCGCGTCGGGCGTGGTCTTCGGCCTCTTCGGCTATCTGCTGGTCCGCGGCTTCGTGGACCGCCGCCCGCTGGACGTGGTCGTCGGCGTGGTGATCGCGGCGGTGTACGGCTCGCTGCTCCTGGGCGTCCTGCCGACCGACCCGGGCGTCAGCTGGCAGGGCCACCTCTTCGGCCTGATCGGCGGAGCGGTGGCCGCGTTCGTCCTGCGCCGCGGCGCCCGGTCGCTCAGACCGTCAGGCCCCGCACCAGCAGATCCAGCAGCGCACACGCGAACAGGGCGATTCCGATGAACCCGTTCACCGAGAAGAACGCCCGGTTCAGCCGCGAGAGGTCGTGCGGCCGCACCACCCGGTGCTCGTACACGAAGGCCACGGCGACGATCACCATGCCGATCCAGTAGAAGAGCCCCGCCTCTGTGGCCAGTCCGAACCAGACCAGCAGGCCGGTCGTCACCACGTGGCAGACCCGCGCGCCCCAGAGCGCGGCCGGGACGCCGAACCGGGCCGGGACCGAGAACACCCCGTGCGCCCGGTCCGCCTGCACGTCCTGGCAGGCGAAGATCAGGTCGAAGCCGCCGATCCAGATGCCGACGGCCAGCCCCAGGATCACCGCGTCCCACGACCAGCTCCCGGTCACCGCCAGCCAGGCACCGACCGGCCCCATCGCCTGGGCGATCCCCAGGATCGCGTGCGGGTAGTGCGTGAACCGCTTCCCGTACGGATAGACGACCATCGGGACCACCGCGAGCGGCGCGAGCACCAGACAGAGCGGGTTGAGCAGCGCCGCCGCACCGAGGAAGACGACGACGGCGACGAGCGCCCCCGTCCACGCGGAGCGCACCGACACCGCCCCCGTCACCAGCTCGCGTCCGGCGGTACGGGGGTTACGGGCGTCGATCTCCCGGTCGATGATCCGGTTCGCGGCCATCGCGAAGGTGCGCAGCCCGACCATGGCGACGGTCACGAGCAGCAGCGTCACCCAGTGGATCGACTCGTCGTCCTGGAACATCGCGGTCAGGGCGGCGATGAACGCGAAGGGCAGCGCGAAGACCGAGTGCTCGATCATCACGAGCCGCAGGAACGCCCTGACCTTGCTGTTCGGTTGCGCGGGCCCGGAGCCCAGGGTCGCTTCGGCGGCGCTCACAGTCCGTATTCCTTCCACCGGCGGTCGACCTTCGCCGCCGTGTCCGGGTCGGACTCGACCATGTCCGGCCAGCCCCCGTCCCGGGTGTAGCCCTCCTCGGGCCACTTCTTCGTCGCGTCGATACCGGCCTTGCCGCCCCAGAACTGCTGGTAGGAGGCATGGTCGAGATGGTCGACGGGGCCCTCGGCGACGGTCAGGTCCCGCGCGTAGTCCGTGTTGCCGAGCGCCCGCCAGGACACCTCGTGCAGGTCGTGGACGTCGCAGTCGGAGTCCACCACGACGATCAGCTTGGTCAGCGACATCATGTGCGCGCCCCAGATGGCACTCATCACCTTCTGGGCGTGCTTCGGGTACTTCTTGTCGATCGAGACGATCGCGCAGTTGTGGAAACCACCGGACTCGGGCAGGTGGTAGTCCACGATGTCCGGCACGATGATCTTGAGCAGTGGCAGGAAGAACCGCTCGGTGGCCCGCCCCAGCGGCCCGTCCTCGGTCGGCGGCCGGCCCACCACGATCGACTGGAGCAGCGGACGCTTCCGCATCGTCACGCAGTCGATCGTCAGCGCGGGGAACGGTTCCTGCGGCGTGTAGAAGCCGGTGTGGTCGCCGAACGGCCCCTCGGGCAGCGTCTCCCCGGGCTCCAGCCAGCCCTCGATGACGACCTCGGCGTTGGCCGGGACCTGGAGCGGGACGGTCTTGCAGTCGACCATCTCGATGCGCTTGCCCTGGATGAACCCGGCGAACAGGTACTCGTCGATGTCCCCGGGCAGCGGCGCGGTGGAGGCGTACGTCACCGCGGGCGGCGCCCCGAAGGCGATGGCGACCGGCAGCCGCTCCCCGCGCCTGGCGGCGACCTGGTAGTGGTTGCGGCTGTCCTTGTGGATCTGCCAGTGCATCCCGATGGTGCGCCGGTCGTGGCGCTGGAGCCGGTAGAGCCCCAGATTCCGTACGCCGGTCTCGGGGTGCTTGGTGTGCGTGAGTCCCAGGTTGAAGAACGAGCCGCCGTCCTTGGGCCAGGTGAACAGCGCGGGCAGCCGGTCCAGGTCGACGTCGTCGCCGGTGAGGACGACCTCCTGCACGGGCGCGTTCTCCGCCTTCACCTTCTTCGGCGGCACGTGCACCATCGTGCCGAGCTTCCCGAAGGCCTCCCGGACCCCGACGAAGCCGTGCGGCAGCTCCGGCTTGAGCAGCCCGCCGATCTTGTCGCTGATCTCGGAGTAGGACTTCAGCCCGAGCGCCTTGAGCAGCCGCTTGTCGGTGCCGAACACGTTCATGGCCAGGGGCATCGAGGAGCCCTTGACGTTCTCGAAGAGCAGCGCGGGCCCGCCGGCCTTGTTCACCCGGTCGACGATCTCACCGACCTCCAGGTAGGGGTCGACCTCGGCCTTGATGCGCTTGAGCTCGCCCTCGCGCTCCAGAGCCCGGAGGAGGGATCGAAGATCGTCGTAAGCCATGGGGTCAAGTTTGTCATCCTCCCCGGCGTCAGCCGTCAGGGCTCCCCCACCTCGGCCGTCATCCGGCGCGGTTTCCCACCGGAAGCCCGGTGCCTGGCCGAAGGGGCCCCAGGGCCGATGGCTGATCCGCATCCGAGGCAGCGGCGGCGGACACCGGGCCTCATCCGTGACCCCCGTCACGCTGAAGCCGTCCGCCTCGGCTCTCCGCGATCCGTAACGCGTCGGCCAGGCACTCGGCCAACCGGAGCGCCGTGAAGCGGAGCTCCGTCACGGTCGCACCGGTGGCGGCGATGATCGGCCTGCCGCAGTCGAGAACCTCCGCCCCCATGGCGAGCTGCACGGCCTCGATCTCGTCCGCCACCCGCGACACGTATCCATGCCCGTCGGTACGCAGGTAGCACGGACTGCCGTCCGGTCGGGCCCAGGGCAGTAACCGGGCGTGGAGGGCGTCGTGTTGCTCTGGGGGGATCATGAAAACGAGGCTGGACCGGTGGACCGGTCCAGTCAAGTCATTCGACGCTTCTTCCACCCATCGGGTAGCTGTCCACCTGCTCCCAGAGGTGCGCCGGCGTCACCCCTTCCTCGCACACCAGGACACCGCCGTCGCCGTCGCTCGCGGTATGCAGGACGACCACGACGGCGGCGGGCACTCCGAGGCCCAGGCTCTCGGCCTCACCGGCGGACGCGAGACGCGCCGAGGTCGTGTCCGTTCCGTGAGCCGGGCGCCTGCCGGTCGTCCGCGCGACGTAGTGCGTGGTCCCCTCCGGGATCGGCCCCTTCTGGGCGAGCTTCGGGCAGGCGTCCGCCACCTCCTCCGGAAACCACGCCGTGACCAGCGACAGGGGCGAACCGTCATCGAGCAGCATCAGCCGGTCACGGCGCAGGGCGACGCTTCCGGCCGCGAGGCCCATCGCGTCGGCCACCCGGCTGGGCGGCTCCTCCTTCTCCGGCGCCCCCAGACGCCGGAACGGACTGCCACCGGACACCCGGGCGGAGCCGGCGGTCCGCCGTCCCGCCGGGCGGGCCACGGGAGTCTCGACGACCGTGAAGCCCGAGCCCTGGCGGGCCACGACAAGGCCGTCTCCCCGCAGGACGTCCATCGCCTTGATGACGGTGGCGCGCGACACCGACCACTGCTCGCACAGATCGCGCCCGGAGGGAAGAAGATCGCCGGGCCCGAACTCACCGTCCGAGATCCTGACGCGCAGGGAATCGGCGATCTGCTCGTACTTGAGTAGCGGCACAGCGGCCTCCTGGTGACTGGACAGGTCAACCGGTTACGTTAGTCGAGGGATTCACCCTCCGCGGCCTCGGCCTGGAACAGGACGGTCTCATGACGGCTTACCAAGTCCCCCCGAGAATCATCGAGTTCTACACCGCCACCTTCAACGAGGCCGACCGGCTCTCCGTTCCGGCCGACGGCGTCCTGGAAATGGTCCGGACCCAGGAGCTCCTGCGCCGCCATCTCCCGCCCGCTCCGGCGTCCGTGCTCGACGTCGGCGGTGGCCCCGGGACCCATGCCCGCTGGCTCCGCGAAGACGGCTACCGGGTGCACCTCGTGGATCCGGTGCGGCGGCACCTCACCGAGGCCGAGGACGCCGGGTGCAGCGTCGAGCTGGGGGACGCCCGGGACTTGAGCGCGCCGGACGACTCGTACGACGTGGTTCTGGTCCTCGGACCGCTCTACCACCTCGTCGAGGCCGCCGACCGCGGGACCGCTCTCGCGGAGGCCCGTCGCGTGGTCCGGCCCGGGGGCCTCGTCGCCGCAGCCGGTATCAACCGTTACGCCTCGCTCTTCGAGCACACCGCCCTCGCCCACCTCGACGGCGCCTCGCTCCAGCAGGGCATCGCCAAGATCCTGGCCACCGGCTCGCACGACGGGGAGAAGGGCTTCACCGAGGCGCACTTCCATACGGGTGCCGAGCTGGAGGCCGAGATGCGCGACGCCGGCTTCACCGGGACCCAGGTGTACGGCATCGAAGGCCCCACCTGGGCGTTGCTGAAGGCGACCGAGCGGCACACCCGGGAATCCCTCACCGGATCGCGCATGTTCGCCTCCGCGCTGGCGGCCGCCCGCATGGCCGAGCCGTACCCGGACCTGCTCGCCGCCAGTTCCCACCTGCTCGCCGTGGGGCGCAACTGACACCGGTTACGCTGGGCGGTCACCGGGTCGGGGCACATGCCTCGCCAACTCTCTTCGGGGGGACTCTTCCACCATGCTCCGGGCCCTGATCTACCTCCTGCCGCTGGCGCTGACGATCTACGCGTTCATCGACTGCCTGAACACCCCGGAGGACGAGGCCAAGCACCTGCCGAAGATCGCCTGGGTCTTCATCATCCTGCTGTTCTGGATCGTCGGCCCGATCGTGTGGCTGGCCGCGGGCAAGGTGCGCGAGATGCCCGCCGGGGGCCGTGCGCCCGGCGAGTGGCACGGCGGCCGGCGTACCCGGTGGGTGGCGCCGGACGACAATCCCGACTTCCTCAAGTCGCTGAAGGGCGAGGACCGGAAGGGCGAGAAGGACGAGTCCCTCCTCAAGGACTGGGAGGCGGACCTGCGCCGCCGGGAGGACGAGCTCAAGCGGCGTGACAGCGGGGCGGGTCCCGAGGAGTCGGCGCCGCCCGCTTCGTAACGTACGGCGGATCACGCGTACAGCAGCTGCCCCAGCCGGTTGAGCAGGGGCAGCAGTGCTGTGCGCTCCTCCGGGGTGAGCGCCTCCAGTGCGCCGCGCACGGCGCGCATCTCGGCGCGGATCGTGTGGGCGAGCCGGGTGCCCTCGGGGGTACGGCTCGCGACCTTGGAGCGGCGGTCGCCCGGGGCGGGGGCGCGGCTGACCAGTCCGCGGGTCTCCATGCGGCTGATGAGGCCGGTGGCGTTGGACGCGTCGCAGACCAGGTGGGCGGCGAGCGCGCTCATCGGCATGGGCGCGTTGAGCGCGATCAGCGCGCGGGCCTGCGAGGTGGACAGGCCGTGGCGGGCGGCGACGGCGGTGAGGTCGTCGTGGTGGCCCCGGACGACGACGGCCAGGGGCTCCAGCAGGTCATCGGGGGCCGGAGCGGCTCGATCGTCCGGAGCGGTCTCGGCGCGGGGCGTCGGTTCGGTGGTCATGGTCGGCCATTCTTCGATCGGCGTCTGCCGACTTTTATTTGACATGCTCAACTGTTGGCAGTTACATGGAATTAATTGCTTGAGCATATCAAGTTCTCGTCCTGAGCCGACACCGAGTTCCGCTCACCGCACCCCGTTCGTCGCAGGGAGTACCCCCCATGCCCTCCGTACTGTTCGTCCTCACCGGCGCCGACCACTGGACCCTCAACGACGGCACCACCCACCCCACCGGGTTCTGGGCCGAGGAGCTGGCCGCGCCGCACCGGGTCTTCACCGAGGCCGGTTACGCCGTCACGCTCGCCACCCCCGGCGGCGTCACCCCCACCGTCGACGCGGGCAGCCTGACGGCCGCCGCCAACGGCGGGCAGGAGCAGGCCGACGCCGTCGCCGCGTACCTCGACTCGATCGGCCCCGAGCTCCGCGCCCCGGCCCGGCTCCAGGACATCCACCCGGACCGCTACGACGCCGTCTTCTACCCCGGCGGCCACGGGCCCATGGAGGACCTGGCCGTCAGCGAGCCGTCCGGGCGGCTGCTGACCACCGCGCTCGACTCCGGCGCCCGGCTCGGCGTGCTCTGCCACGCGCCCGCCGCACTGCTCGCCGCCCGGCGCGAGGACGGCGACTGGCCGTTCGCCGGCTACCGCATGACCGGGTTCAGCAACGCGGAGGAGTCCATCGGCGGGCTCGCCGACAAGGCGCCCTGGCTGCTGGAGGACCGGCTCGTCGCACTCGGCGCCGACTACACCGCCGCCGCCCCCTTCGCCCCGCACACCGTCACCGACCGCACCCTGCACACCGGCCAGAACCCGGCCTCCTCCGAGCGGCTCGCCCGGGAGATCGTCGCCGCGCTCGCCCCCGTCGAGACCCCGGCCGAGACCGTCGACCGCCTCCGCACCACCTTCCGCACCGGCCGCACCAAGAGCCTCGACTGGCGCACGGACCAGCTCCGGCGGTTGCGCGCCCTGCTCACCGAACGCGGTGACGAGTTCGCCGACGCGCTCCACGCCGACCTCGGCAAGAGCCGCAAGGAAGCGTACCGCACCGAGATCGACTTCACGGTCCGCGAGATCGACCACACGCTGGAGCACCTGGCCGACTGGCTGCGGCCCGAGCCCGCCCCCGTGCCGGCCAGGCTGGGCGGGGCGGAGGCCCACACCGTGCAGGACCCGCTCGGTGTCGTCCTGGTCATCGCGCCCTGGAACTACCCGGTGCAGCTGCTGCTCGCCCCGGTCGTCGGCGCGCTGGCCGCCGGGAACGCCGTGGTGGCCAAGCCGAGCGAGCTGGCACCCGCGACCTCCGCCACCGTCGCCCGGCTGCTGCCGCGCTATCTGGACGAGGACGCGGTCGCCGTCGTCGAGGGAGCGATCCCCGAGACCACCGCGCTGCTCGCCGAGCGCTTCGACCACATCTTCTACACCGGCAACGGCGCGGTGGGCCGGATCGTGATGGCCGCCGCGGCGAAGCACCTCACCCCGGTGACGCTCGAACTGGGCGGCAAGTCGCCGGTCTTCGTCGACCGGGACACGGACCTGAAGGCGGTCGCGGGCCGGCTGGCGGCCGGCAAGTTCCTGAACGCGGGCCAGACCTGCGTCGCCCCCGACTACGTACTGACCGACCCGGAGACCGACCCCGCCCTCGCGGAGGCGCTCGCCGCCGCCGTCGAGGCGCTGTACGGGGCGGACGCCTCGGCGCACCCGGAGTACGGACGGATCGTGAACCGGCGTCACTTCGACCGGCTGACGGCCCTGCTCGGCTCGGGCCGCACGGTGACCGGCGGGACGTACGACAGGGACGACAAGTACCTCGCCCCCACCGTGCTGGCCGATGTGGCACCGGACGCGCCCGTGATGCGGGAGGAGATCTTCGGCCCGGTGCTGCCGATCGTCACGGTGGACGGCCTCGACGAGGCCATCGCGTTCATCAACGACCGGGACAAGCCGCTCGCGCTGTACGCGTTCACCGAGTCGGACACCGTACGCGAACGGCTGGTCGCCGAGACGTCGTCGGGGGCCGTCGGGATCGGGCTGCCGCTGGCCCATCTGACCGTCTCCGACCTGCCGTTCGGCGGGGTCGGCGAGAGCGGCATGGGCAGTTACCACGGCCGCTACTCGCTGGAGACGTTCAGCCACCGCAAGGCGGTCCTGGTCACCCCGATGCCCTGACGCGTCAGACGCGACGGCCCGCACCCCGAGCGGAAAGGGGTGCGGGCCGTCGCCGTGTGCCTGCCGGTCAGACGCCGGCGTAGGAGTGCTTGCCGGTGACGAAGATGTTGACGCCGTAGTAGTTGAAGATCCAGCAGCCGAAGGCGACCAGCGCCAGGTAGGCGGCCTTGCGGCCCTTCCAGCCGGCGGTGGCGCGGGCGTGCAGGTAGCAGGCGTACGCGACCCAGGTGATGAAGGACCAGACCTCCTTGGGGTCCCAGCCCCAGTAGCGGCCCCAGGCGTCGCCCGCCCAGATCGCGCCCGCGATGATCGTGAACGTCCACAGCGGGAAGACGGCCGCGTTGATCCGGTACGAGAACTTGTCGAGGCTCGACGCGGACGGCATCCGGGAGAGCACGGACTGGGCGAACGCACCCGGCTGCTGTCCGTTGGCGAGCTTGTTCTCGTAGCTGTCGCGGAAGAGGTAGATCAGGGTGCCGATGCCGCCGATGAAGAACACGGCGCCGCAGATGATGGCGGTGGAGACGTGGATCCACAGCCAGTACGAGTGCAGCGCGGGCACCAGCTGGTCACTGGAGGTGTAGAGCACCGTGGTCGCGAGGCCGAGGTCCAGCAGGACGGCGGTGATCAGGATCAGGCCCATCCAGCGGACGTTCTTCTTCAGCGCCATCAGGGTCAGGTACGCGCCGACCGCCACCACGGAGAAGGTGATGGAGAACTCGTACATGTTGCCCCAGGGGGCACGCTGCACGGACAGGGCGCGGGCGACGACCCCGCCGGCCTGGACGAGGAAGGCGAGCACGGTCATGGAGACCGCGATCCGCCCGTACAGGTCGCCCTTGAACGTGCCGCCGGCCGCGCCGGGCCCGTCCGGGACGTCGCGGGATCCGGCCGCGGAGCGGGTGACGATCTTCGGCCGGTCCAGTACGGCGGTGCCGCCGGCCTTCTGCGCGACCTCGACCTTCACCGTGGCGGCGGCTTCCTCGGTGGTCAGCGCGGCGGCGGTGCGGCCGACCTTGCTGCGGCTGCCGAACACCCACTCCGCGATGTGCGCGAAGAAGGCCAGCGTGTAGACGGCCATCGACGAATAGATCAGCACATTGCTGGTGTGTGCCAGATTCTCGTTGGTTGCGGCGGCGAGATTCACTTCTCAGCCCCTTCGGAAGGTTCTACGGAGGACGCGTCGACGACGTCGGGGTCCGGATCGGGATCGGGGTCGGTGTCAGGGCCGGGCGCGGTGGGCGCCACGGCGTTGAGCGTGACCGCGAGATCGGCCAGCTCCTCGGGAAGCTTCGCGGACTCGCTGCGGCCGAGCCCCGCCATCTCGACGACGGTGACACCGTCGCTGCCGCGTACGGCCCGGACCCAGACCCGGCGCCGCTGGATGAAGAGGGAGCCGGCGAGACCGGCGATGGCGCCGATCGCCCCGGTGAGCGCCCAGCCACTGGCGGGCTGCTCCGAGATCTGGAAGCTGGCCCACTCGTCGATGCCCTCGAAGGTGATCGAGCCGGCGCCGTCGGGCAGCTTCATCGTCTCGCCGACGAGCAGCCGCTGCTTGAGCTGCTTGCCCTTGGAGTCCTTGAACTCCTTCATCTTGGTCTTGTCCAGCTGGTACACGTTCTGCGCCAGCCCCGAGTCCGGCCCGAGGAAGCCGTGGAAGCCGTTGAGCGCGAGAACCGGCATGTCGGCGGCCGGGAACTGCGAGAACATCGTGCCCTTGCCGTTGCCCGCGAAGGTCGGCACGAAGAACGCCTGGAACCCCAGTTGGTCCTTCTTGCCGTTCTTGTCGCGGTAGCCGTCCAGGACCTTGATCGCACCGGTCGAGGTGACGTTGTTGTCGATGGGCAGGAGCGGGACCGCGTTGCGGTAGACCTCCTTGCCCTTGCCGTCCTTGACCGAGACGACGGGCGCGTAGCCGTGGGCGTTGAGATAGACCTTGGTGCCGTCGACGACGAGCGGTTCGTTGACCTTGATGACGGTCTTCTTCGACTTGCCGTAGGCGCCCTTGGAGTACGTCACATGGGCCTCGTAGGTGCGCGGCGTGCCGATCTGCGGGCCGCTGCGCTCGTACGTGCCGATGAACTTGTCGAGGGTGAAGCTGAAGGGGACCAGCGAGTCGTTGTCGAAGAGCGAGCCGGACTTGAAGTCGTCGTACTGGGTGATCGTGTTGGAGAACCCGTCGCCCTCGACGATCAGCTTGCCGCCCTCGGACTTGAAGAGCTGTCCCACGGCGAAGGACACCAGCATCACGATGAGCGCGATGTGGAACATCAGGTTCCCGGCCTCGCGCAGATAGCCCTTCTCGGCGGCGACCGCGTCTCCGTCGACGTGGGCCCGGTAGCGGCGCTTGCGCATCATGCCGAGCGCGGCCTCGCGGACCTGCTCGGGCTCGGCCTCGGTGCGCCAGGTGGTGTACGCCGGCAGCCTGGTCAGCCGCTTGGGGGCGCCCGGGGGGCGGCTGCGCAGCTGGCCGACGAAGGTGCCGGTGCGCGGCACGATGCAGCCGATGAGGGAGACGAACAGCAGGATGTAGATCGCGGAGAACCACACCGAGCTGTAGACGTCGAAGAACTGGAGCTTCTCGTAGATCGGCGTGACGGTGGTGTGCAGGCCCTTGAAGGTCTCCACCTTGAGCTCGTCGACGCTGTTCTGGGGGATCAGCGAGCCGGGAATGGCACCGAGCGAGAGCATGAAGAGCAGGATCAGGGCGACCCGCATGGAGGTGAGCTGGCGCCAGAACCAGCGGGCCCAGCCGATGATCCCCATGGCGGGAAGGTTCGCCAGGGCCTCCTCGCGCGGGGCGGTGGAGAGCTGGGAGCCCGCGGCGCCGAGTTCACGGGCGGTCTCCTGGTCCCGCTCGGCGCGTACCTCCCGCTCGTCGCGGTGCCCGCGCTCCTGGGAGGGGTTGGACTTGGTGTTGCTCATTGGAACTCAGATCCCCACCGTGAAGCCGTTGGACCAGCCCTGCAATTCCTGCATCATGCTGCCCCACACGCCGGTGAGCAGGAGCAGCCCGGTCACGATCATCATGCCGCCGCCGATGCGCATGACCCATGCGTAGTGGCGCTTGACCCAGCTGAAGGCGCCGAGTGCCTTGCGGAAGGCGACGGCCGCGAGCACGAAGGGGACACCGAGGCCGAGGCAGTAGGCGACGGTCAGTATCGCTCCGCGTCCGGCGGTGCCCTGGTCCATCGCGAGGAGGGTCACCGAGCTGAGTGTCGGGCCGAGGCAGGGCGTCCAGCCGATCCCGAAGAGGGCGCCGAGCAGCGGGGCGCCCACCAGGCCGGACACCGGCTTCTTGTGGATGCGGAACTCGCGCTGCGTCATCCAGGGCATCAGGCCCATGAAGAAGATCCCCATGAGGATCATCAGCACACCGAGGATCTTGGAGAGGACCCCGCTGTTCGCCTGGAGGTTCTGCCCGAAGTAACCGAAGAGCGCGCCGCCGGAGACGAACACGGCGGTGAAGCCGACCACGAAGAGCGAGGCGCCCGCGACCATGCGCCCGCGTCGGGCCTCGGCCAGATCGGCGCCGCTGACCCCGGTGACGTAACTGAGGTAGCCGGGCACGAGCGGCAGGACGCACGGTGAGAAGAAGGAGACGAGCCCGCCCAGCACGGCGATGGGCAGGGCGACCAGCAGAGCCCCGCTCATGACGGTCTCGTTGGTTTCCGCGAGGGTGATCATCCGATCACTTCTCCGCGATGAGCGGGTCGATCATCTCGTGCAGCTTGGTGTCGTCGAGCGCCGCCAGGGAGCGGGCGGCGATCTTCCCGTTCCGGTCGATGACGACGGTCGACGGAATGGTCTGGAGATTGAGCGTGCCCTTGGGGAAACGCAGCAGGAGCTTCCCGGTCGGGTCGAAGAAGCTCGGGTACGTGACCCCGTAGTCCTTCTCGAAGCTGACGGCGGGGCCGCGCCGCGGGTCGCGGGTGTTGATGCCGACGAACTGGACGCCCTGGTCCGCGGTGGCCTTGGCCACCTTGGTGAAGTACTTCGCCTCCAGACGGCAGGGGCCGCACCAGGAGCCCCAGGCGTTCAGGACGACGACCTTGCCCTTGTAGTCGGCCAGGTCCAGGTGTTCGCCGTCCAGGCTCTCGCCGTCGAGCTTCGGAGCGGTGGCACGGTCGCCCTTGGCCACGGTGGAGATGCCGCCGGTGCCCGTGACGAAGTTCGTGTCGCCGCCGCCGCCGGTCTCGTCGCCATTGCCGCACGCGCTCAGCGTCAGTGCGAGCGCGGCGGCCGCCGCGGGGGCGGCGAGCAGGGTGAAGCGGCGTCGGGATGCGCGGCCATGGCTCATGTGAAAAGTTTCGCATGGCGGTTTCGGGGATCTTGGGCACCCCCCTCGCTGCCCGTAAAGCCCGTTGTCAGGCCTGTTTAAAGAACGCGTTCCAGCCGCCCGCGGGTGCCTGTCCGACCTCCAGTGTGCGGAGCTTCTCGAGCACCGCCGGATCCTGGACATCGAGCCAGTCGACGAACTGCCGGAATGAGACGAGGCGCACATCCGGCTTCCCCGCGATGTGCTTGAGCGCGTCCTCGACCGCGTCCATGTAGATGCCGCCGTTCCACTCCTCGAAGTGGTTTCCGATGTAGAACGGGGCGCGGTTCGTCTCGTAGGCGCGCTTGAAACCGCTGATGTACGACTGGGTGGCCTGTTCGCGCCAGCCCGGATACCGGGACGGCATTCCCTTGGTCGAATTCTTCGACTGGTTGGCCAGGATGTTGTAGTCCATCGAGAGGACCTCGAAGCTGTGCCCGGGGAACGGCATGCCCTGGAGCGGCAGGTCCCAGACGTCCATGCGCTTGGAGGGCCACACCTGGGTGCCGCCGGGCGAGCTGGCGTCGTAGCGCCAGCCGAGCTTCTTCGCCGTGGGCAGCAGATTCTCCTGTCCGAGCAGACAGGGGGCGCGGCCGCCGATGAGTTCCTTGCGGTAGTCGAAGGGCAGCGGATCCTGGTCGGTCCAGCCGGTGTTGGTGCGCCATTCGGTGACGAAGGAGACCGCCTGGTCGATTTCGCTCTGCCACTGGGAGGAGGACCAGTTCTCGACGGATCCGGAACCGCCGCAGAAATGCCCGTTGAAGTGGGTGCCGATCTCGTGCCCGTCGTACCAGGCCTGGCGCACGTTCGTCAGCGTCGCCTTGAGGTGTTCGTCGGTGAGGTAACCGATGTCGGAGGCGCCGACGGGATTGTTGGGCGGGCGGTAGAGCGATTTCTTCGATTCGGGCAGCAGATAGAGCCCGGAGAGGAAGAAGGTCATCCCCGCGTTGTGTTCCTTGGCGAGTTCCAGGAAGCGCGGGAAGAGCCCGTTGCCGACCTCGCCGGCGCCGTCCCAGGAAAAGATCACGAACTGCGGCGGCTTCTGACCGGGTTCGAGCGGGACCGGTGCGGACGGCTGGTGCGGCTGCTTTCCGGTGTCGGCGGTGGAACCGTCCCCGATGGACCTGACGTCCTTCTTCGCGGGCCCGGTCCCCTTGGCGGTCCCGTCGGCACCCTTCTCCCCCTTGCCCGGACCCGCCCGGCCGGTGTCGGAGGAGTCGGAGGAACTGCAGCCCGCCACCCCGATGGCGGCCGCGGCCCCAAGTCCGGCTCCGAGCAAACCCCTTCGGCTGATGTCACGCATGCGGTTCCCATCTGCGGTCGTTTTATCTTAAGTCCATACAAACTGCCAGAGGCTTAGATGGGCGAAGCAACACGAGGGTTCCCCGAAATAGCACACAATTCTTTGCGTAACCAGCCCCCAGGCTTAACCGAACGCAAGTCCTATACCGTCGCGGTCCGCAAACGGGCATGCCGAAATCCCGGACGGTCGGATTCCGCCCGGTCGGCCCCACCGGATCAAGCCGGCCGGGCAACCCTGGGGATCCCAGGGCCCCCGGCCCGGGGGACGGCTACGCGCCGAACCCCTTCGACGCGCCCTTCACCGGCTTCGCCCCCGCGAGCAGGTGCGCCGGCACCAGGTCCCGGGCCGGCTCCGAGTACCCGACCGACACGATCTTGTCGCCCTGATAGGTGAAGCTGGTCAGCGAGGCGAGCGTGCACTGCCGCTTGCGCGGGTCGTGCCACAGCCGCCGCCGCTCCACGAAACTCCGGACGATCCAGATCGGCAGCTGATGGCTGACGCACACCGCCTCGTGCCCGCGGGCCGCGTCGCGCGCCGCATCCAGGGCGCCCATCATCCGTACGACCTGCTCGATGTACGGCTCACCCCACGACGGCCGGAACGGGTTCGTCAGGTGCTTCCAGTTGTCCGGCTTGCGCAGCGCGCCGTCACCGACGCCGAAGGTCTTGCCCTCGAAGACGTTGGCCGCCTCGATGAGCCGCCCGTCGGTGGCGAGGTCCAGTCCGTGCGTCTTGGCGATCGGCGTCGCCGTCTCCTGGGCGCGCTCCAGCGGGGAGGCGACGACATGCGTGATGTCGCGCTTCTCCAGGTGCTCGGCGACCCGGTCGGCCATCTGCCGGCCGAGCTCGGAGAGGTGGTAGCCGGGGCGGCGCCCGTAGAGGACTCCGTCCGGGTTGTGCACCTCTCCGTGGCGCATCAGGTGGACGACGGTGATGTCCTCGCGTCCCGTGCCGCTGTTCTCGCTGCTGCTGTTCTCGCTCATGCGGTGGCCTCCGATGCGGCGCGGGCTGCGGCGGGCAGCGCGGCGGCGATGCGCTCGACGGCCCGGGTGTCATGGGTGGTGGAGACGAACCACGACTCGAACGCCGACGGCGGCAGGTAGACGCCCTGCGCCAGCATCGAGTGGAAGAACGCGGTGAAGCGGAAGGCTTCCTGCCGCTTGGCGTCCTCGTAGTCACGGACCGGCCGGTCCGTGAAGAAGACGGAGAACATGTTGCTCGCCGCCTGCACGGTGTGCGCGACGCCCTCCTTGGCCAGGGCCCCGCTCACCAGCCCCCGGATCTCCGCGGACACCGCGTCGACCTTCGCGTACGCGGCGTCGTCCAGCAGACGGAGCTGGGCGAGACCGGCGGCGGTCGCGACCGGGTTCCCGGAGAGGGTGCCTGCCTGGTAGACCGGGCCGGCCGGGGCCAGGTGCGCCATCACGTCGGCGCGCCCGCCGAAGGCCGCGGCGGGGAAGCCGCCGCCCATCACCTTGCCGAAGGTCATCAGGTCGGGCCGTACCCCGTCGATGCCGAACCAGCCGGCCTTCGACGTGCGGAACCCGGTCATGACCTCGTCGGAGATGTACAGCGCGCCGTCGGCGGCGCAGATCTCCTTGAGCCCGGCGTTGAAACCGTCCAGCGGCGGCACGACACCCATGTTGCCCGGAGACGCCTCGGTGATCACACAGGCGATCTCGCCGGGGTGCGCGGCGAACGCGGCCCGCACGGCCTCCAGGTCGTTGTACGGCACCACGATCGTGTCGCCGGCCTGGGCGCCGGTCACCCCGGGCGTGTCCGGCAGCCCGAAGGTCGCCACCCCGGACCCGGCGGCGGCGAGCAGCGCGTCGACGTGACCGTGGTAGCACCCGGCGAACTTCACGATCTTCGCCCGGCCGGTGAAACCGCGGGCGAGGCGGATCGCGGACATGGTCGCCTCGGTGCCGGACGACACGAGCCGTACCTGCTCCACCGGCTCGACCCGGGCGACGATCTCCTCGGCGAGCGCGACCTCGCCCTCCCCGGGCGTACCGAACGAGGTGCCGCGGGCGACAGCCTCCTGAACTGCGGCGATGACCTCGGGGTGGGAATGGCCGAGAATCATCGGCCCCCACGAGCACACGAGGTCGACGTACTCACGCCCGTCGGCATCGGTGAGGTACGGACCGGTACCGGACACCATGAAGCGGGGCGTACCGCCCACGGCCCGGAAGGCACGTACGGGAGAGTTCACGCCGCCGGGCGTCACGAGGGACGCGCGGTCGAAAAGCGTCTGCGAAACTGGGGCGTCATAGGGAAAGCTCACACATGCCATGGTGTCAGAGCCACGGACGGTCTTGCGGACGGGTGTTTCACCGCACGCCCGTGGGGGAGGTCACTGACACGATGATCGGGTTGCGCGGCGGGGGCTGTGTCTCCTAGTTAGTAGTCGGGTGGATGAGATATGCATCGCGGTGGCGGAGTGGGCGAAGGGACCGACGACCTGGGGCCCGAGCCTGCCCGGCGGGGTCGGCACCGGCGCGAGGCTGAGCGCAGGCAGGGTATACAGGCCGGTAGTGCGCAGGTGGGCGGCGGAGCCGGAAGCAGGAGTAGTGGCCGGGTGGGGGTGACCTACAAGTATTTCGGGGCTCCCGACGGGGCCACTGCCGCACGCGTGCCCATTTCCATGCGCCCGGAGGAGCTCGGCGGTGACGAGCTGGGCATGGGCGGCATGTTCAGCAAGATCAAGCCGGAGACGGTGGCCGCGATGGTCCTCACCGGCATACAGGGCATACCCCTGCACAAGGTCCCGCCGCTGGAGCTGGTCGTCCTGCACCCCGACTACGCGGTGGTCAGGCTCCCGATGACGGTCGTGGACCCGCTGCGCGGCGTCGGCGAGGAGTCGGTGGGTGCCGCTGCCTTCATCTGGTCCACCGTCCCGGACCGCGGCGGCCCGCGCGACGCGTACAACGTTTACCAACTGCTCCACGAGTGGCAGGACTTCTCCCACCGGCTGCACGACGCGGGACATCAGGCGTACTGCCTGGTGTGGCCCTGACCCGGCCTTTCGTCGACGAAGGGCAGGGCTTCCGGGCCTCGCCCCGTCGGCGCCCGGAGGGGGCGCCCGGGTCAGCGGGCGGTCACACGGCGGCGCCCGCGTCCTCGCGGGGACCCGCCGGTCCGGCCTCGGGAGCCCGGCCGCCGGGCAGCGCTGCGGGGCGGGTGTCCGGCTCACCGGTGGTGCCACCGGCCGCCGCGCGGCGACGGGCCGCGTAGGCGGTCGCGACGAGGGTGAGGGCGACGGTCCCGGAGAGCGCGGGCCAGTACACGTAGCGGTAGTTGGACTCGGGCGCCGTGGGCAGGTAGGCGAGGATGTACAGGAGTGAGCTGGCCCCGATGAGCCGGAGTTCGCGGGCGTAGGGGCCGGGCCACCGGCGGCGCAGCACCAGGACCAGCGAGACGGCCAGCCAGAACCAGCCCTGGAACAGCATCGGCAGGTCGCGGGCGAAGCCGGTCACGTAGTTCTGCAGGGCGGACCTGAGGGTGTCGTTCAGCGGCTCCTCGCGCACCTCGGGGTGGAGCCGGGCACCGGCGTTGACCTGGGTGCCGTTCCAGAAGACCTGGTTGCTCTGGAAGAGCAGCTTGGTGAAGACCCGGCCCCGGTACTCGGCGTAGCCCTTCCAGTGCCGCGGCATCTGGCGCGTCCACATCCGGACGACGACGTCGGCGTGCCGGTCCAGATACGTCACGTCGAACGGCCGGTCCCGGGGGAAGCACTGGAGGTACGCGTCGGAGGTGATGTGCCGCTGTTGGCAGGTGGTGGCGGTGGTGACCAGGCGGTCGCGCAGGTCCGTGCTCGCGCCGGCCTGTTCGGCGGCGGCGCGCATCTGGGCCGGGGTGAGCACATGGGCGAGGTCGTCCACCGGGATCACCGCGTACACCCGGGTGGCCAGCGGGGCCGTGGCCGCTGAGACACCGGCGCTGCCGGCGATCACGGCCGCGGCGAAGACACCGGTGGCGGCCAGCCAGCGGCGCCGGCCCGGGGCGGGCCAGGCGGCGAGGACCAGCAGGGCGAAGACGGGGATCGCGGCGGGGATGCCGTTCTTCCGCACGAGGGCGGCGTACACGAGGAACAGCGTGCCCAGCACGAGCAGGGCCCAGCGGGTCCCGGTCCGGTCCCGCGGCAGGTCGCGCACGGTGAGCGCGATGGCGAGGACCGCGAGGAGCGCGTACGCGAGGTGCACGTCCTTCCACACCACTCCCGTGAGGTTCATGATGTGCGGCGCGAAGCCGACGGCCGGCACCGCGAGGGAGAGTCCGCGGCTGCCGGTCTTCCGCCACACCAGCCGGGCCAGGACCCACAGCGTCCCCCAGAGCACGGCGGCCTGGAGGGCGGCCATGGCCGAGAAGTCCCCCGTGATCCCGATGAGCAGCCGCCATGCCAGTGCCATCACCGGTGGATGCCAGTCGTTCACCGGCTCGTCCCCCAGCGCCTGCCACAGCTGGGTGTTGCTGTCCGCGCTGAGATACCCGGGGTGGAAGACGGTGGCCACGGCGTATCCGCAGGCCGCCGCGACGGCCGCCAGGCACCACGGCCACAGCGTGCCGTCCCTCCAGGATCTGCGCAGCACGGCGGTCCACCGGTTGACGGTTCCGGACATGTGGGCGGGTCCTCCCAGCCGATGGGGGTGAGGGATCGCGTCGTCGCTCAACTGTGCTTAGAGGGCTCACAGTTCGCAGTTCGCAGGCAGCGCGACAGGAATCTATGCGTATCGGACTCCAAAGGACAAACCGGAACTATTATTGGCCTACGCGCCGCAGTGACCGTGCGGAACCCGCGGCCCGGCCCGTTCACCGACGAACGCCCGCCTGCATGACGGGCGTTCGTCGGCCAGCCCTATCCGGCCATTCATTGGCCGAAGAGTGATCTTCAGTTGACCTGGAGAACCTGCCGATGCAGGAGGCACCGAGACTGAGGGAGGCCTGCCATGGGCGACACTCTGCTGGCCCTGTCCATTCCCGTGCTGGTCTTCGCCGGCGGCATCCACGCCGCAGGTGCGAGCTGGTGGCGGCGTCGGCACCCGGCGCCGCCGTCCCCGTACACCCATCAGGCGGCCCGGCTCGCCGAGCGCGCGATGCTGGTGGATGCCGAGAGGATCGTGGACAGCGCGTACGAGACCGTCGGCGCGCTCTACGACGGACCGAGTGCGCCGGGCGCACGTTTTCCGGCCACGGGCGTCACCCCTGGGGCGGCTGCCAGTCAGGGTCGCGGCCGGTCAGTGCCAGCACCCGCACGAAGGGGCTAGCCCCCTCCGGTACGGGGAACGGCTCGCCGAACATCTTCGCCTCCCGGGCCTTCGGCGCCATCGCCGCCATGGCCGGGGCGAGCTCGTCCAGCACGTCCGCGTCCGGCACGAACTCCTGACCGGTCGCACGGGCCAGGTCCCACACGTGGACGGTCAGGTCGCCGAGCACCATGTGGGCGACGGTCCGGGCCGGGAACCCCATGGAACCCGCGGTCCCGTCCTCCGCGCCGGGCCGGGCCCACGCCTCGACCAGCGCGGCCGTCTGCTCGCCGAAGCGCTCGCGCCAGTCCCCGGTGACCACGTCCGGGGCCGCACCGAACTCCACGTCCTGCCGGGACGCCAGGGCCGTGAAGTTGACGACCACCTGGGAGAGGTGGCTGACCAGGGCGCGGACGTCGTACTCCGCGCAGGGTGTGGGACCGCTCAGCCGGCTGTCGTCGATCCCACGGATCACGGGCAGCGCGCCACCGGCCGCCGCATCCAGCAATTCACTGATCTTCTTCATGCTTCGACCATGCACGCGGCAGCGGCAGGAGTCTTGAAGAAACACGACGCGACCGGCGGACACGGGATCGGCCGCGGCAATAGGATCGGCCGTCATGACTGGCCACCGAGGTCTCCGGCGTGACACCCGCGGCATCGTCGACGCTCCCGAACTGTTCACGCACGTACGGTTCCGGCGGCGCGAACCCGCCCCCGCGCTGCGTCCGTACCTGGAGCACTACTGGCTGATCGACTGGGACCTGCCCGAGCCGTACTCCTCCCAGCTGGTCCCCCACCCCAGCGTCAACCTGGTCTTCGAGCGGTACGCGGGCTGCGGCGACGACGAGGCCGGGTTCGCCGAGGTCTCGGGCATCGGCCTGGAGCTGTTCACCCAGAAGCTGGAGGGCCGGGGACGGGTCTGCGGGGTGCAGTTCCGGCCCGGCGGCTTCCACCCGTTCGCACCGGGCCGGCCGGTGGCGGAGTGGACGGGGCGCCGGGTCCCGGCCGCCGAGGTGTTCACGCCGCCCGCCGCGCCGGCCGCCGTCCTGGACCCCGGCCCGGAGGACGAGCGGATCGCCGCGCTCGACGCGTACCTGCTGGCGCTCGGCCCCGAACCGGATCCGCTGGCCGACCGGGCGATGGCCCTGGCCGAGCTGATCCGCACCGACCGCACGGTCCGCCGCGTCAGCGGACTCGCCCGCGCCGAGGGGGTGTCGGTGCGCTCGCTCCAGCGGCTGTTCGCGACGTACGTCGGCGTGGGGCCGAAGTGGGTGATCCTGCGCTACCGCATCCACGAGGCGCTGGAACGCGCCGAATCGGAGCCGGACACCGACTGGGCGGCGCTCGCCGCGGATCTCGGCTACAGCGACCAGGCGCACCTGGTCAGGGACTTCACGGCGACGGTCGGCGTGCCGCCGACCGCGCTGGCCGCCCACGGGCCCCGCTGACTGTCAGTGCCCCGTCCTACAGTTCTGGCATGGAGCGCACCACAGCATCACCCGTACGGATCGAGCCCTGGTCGCAGAGCGATCTGGAGCTGCTCCGCCGTGCCAACGCACCGGAGCTGATGGACCATCTGGGCGGCCCCGAGTCGGAGGAGCAGCTCCTGGGGCGCCACGGCCGCTACGTGGCGCTGAGCGCGGACCGGACGGGCCGGGGCAGGATGTTCCGCATCGCGCTGACCGGCGAGGACGAGGCCGTGGGCACCATCGGGTTCTGGGAGCGCACCTGGCGGGGCCAGGAGGTGTACGAGACGGGGTGGGCCGTTCTCGCGGGCTTCCAGGGGCGGGGCATCGCGTCGGCCGCGACCCGGGCCGTGGCCGAGCAGGCGCGCGCCGAGCAGCGGCACCGCTTTCTGCACGCCTACCCGTCCGTGGCCAACGGCGCGTCGAACGGGGTGTGCCGCAAGGCGGGCTTCACCCTGCTCGGCGAGTGCGAGGTCGAGTACCCGCCGGGCCATCCGCTGCTGACGAACGACTGGCGGCTGGACCTCCACCCGGATCGCTGACCGGCGACCCGGCCGCGCCGCCGCCTTCCGCGCCCGAGCCCGCCCGGCCCACACCGTCACCCCCGTCCCCGCCCCGCCCGAAACCCGTGGCCCGCGTACCCGGCCCAATGGCATCCTGACCAGGTGAACGGACCGGAGATCCACCTCGAAGTCGCCCCCGAACTGCGGCTCTTCGTCGCGCACGAACGCCGCAACGGGCGGACGGCCGTGACCACCGACGGCGCGTCCACCCTCGGCCATGTCGTCGAATCGCTCGGGGTGCCCCTCACCGAGGCCGGGCAGCTCCTCGTCGGCGGCCGCCCGGTCCCGGTGTCGCACATTCCCGCCGCGGGCGACGTGGTCGACGTGCACGCGGTGCGGCGCCCGCAGCGGGTGCCGGGCGCGCCCCTGCGCTTCCTCCTCGACGTCCACCTCGGCACCCTCGCGCGGCGGCTGCGGCTGCTCGGCGTCGACGCCGCCTACGAGTACGAGGACATCGGCGACCCCGCACTGGCCACACGCTCGGCGAAGGAGCGGCGCGTCCTGCTCTCCCGGGACCGGGGCCTGCTCCGCCGGCGGGAGATCTGGGCGGGGGCGTACGTCTACAGCGACCGGCCCGAGGAGCAACTGCGCGACGTACTGGAGCGGTTCGCGCCCGCGCTCGCCCCGTGGAGCCGGTGCACCGCCTGCAACGGACGGCTGACGGCGGCCGACAAGGACACCGTGGGCGCACGCCTAGAGGACGGCACCCAGCGCTCGTACGACGTCTTCGCGCAGTGCACGGAGTGCGACCGGGTGTACTGGCGCGGCGCCCATCACGCCCGGCTGGAGGCGATCGTCACCGAAGCGGTCCGCGAGTTCGGCGACTCCCCCGCCGGGCCACCGGACCCGTCCGCCGGCTGAGCGCGACACGGCACCCGGTCCCGTCCTCACCCCGGCCCGCTGTCGCCCTCCCGCAGCCCCGCGATCTGCGCCGCGCTCAGCTCGACCGTCCGCCGCATACGGGCGATGAGCAGCGCGACCTCAGCGTCGTCGTAGGCCTCGGACATGGCCGACCAGCCGGCGTTCAGCTGCTCCCGGAGCGCCCCGAACTCCGCCATCCGCGCGGGCACCGTCGCGACGAGCACCCGCCGCCGGTCCACCGTGTCCCGGGCGCGCGTGACGTAACCGGCCCGCTCCAGCCGGTCGACCAGCCGGGTCGCGGACCCCGTGGTGAGCCCGGTCAGTTCCGCGATCCGCCCCGTGGTGACGGGAGCCGCCTCCAGGCCGAGCAGGTTGAGGTACTGGAGATCGGTGGGGTGGAGCCGCAGCCGGTCGGCGACGGCCTGGTTGAACAGGGCGTACGCGGCCATGTAGCGGCGCGACACGACCGAGAGCTCGGCGAGCATCGCGGTGCGGCGGGGGCCGGCGGGCTGCTGCGGCACGCGGAGAGTGCACGAAGCGCAGATCCGGTCGTCCCCGCGAGACCGCGGGGCCCGCTGTTCCGGCTGACCGGCCGGGCGCCGGGCGCGCCTCCAGGGCACCTCGCCGCGCATGACACGCTGATCACATGTCCGTGGTCCGCTCCATCGCCCTGTTCGTCGTCGCCGCGCTCTTCGAGATCGGCGGCGCCTGGCTGGTCTGGCAAGGTGTCCGGGAACACCGCGGCTGGGCCTGGATCGGTGCGGGGGTCGTCGCGCTGGCCACGTACGGCTTCGTCGCCACGCTCCAGCCGGACGGCGAGTTCGGGCGGGTGCTCGCCGCGTACGGCGGGGTCTTCGTCGCGGGGTCGATCGTCTGGGGCATGGTCGCCGACGGCTACCGGCCCGACCGCTGGGACGTGACGGGCGCCCTGGTCTGCCTGGCCGGCATGGCCGTGATCATGTACGCCCCGCGCAACCACTGACCGCGCCTGCCTATCCTGGCCCCGTATCGATCAGCTGTCCGAGGAGCCCGCCATGGCCGCATCCCCCATCGCCGTCATCACCGGAGCGAGCAGCGGCATCGGTGCCGCGACCGCCCGGCAACTGGCGGCCGCCGGTTACCGCGTCGTGGTCACCGCACGCCGCAAGGACCGCATCGAGGCGCTCGCCGCCGAGATCACCGCGGCGGGCCACGAGGCCACGGCGTACGCCCTGGACGTCACCGACCGCGCCGCGGTCGACGAGTTCGCCACCGCGTTCCGCGGCCTCGCCGTGCTGGTCAACAACGCGGGCGGCGCGCTCGGGGCGGACCCGGTCGCCACCGGCGACCCGGCCGACTGGCGCCAGATGTACGAGACCAACGTCATCGGCACCCTCAACGTCACCCAGGCCCTGCTCCCCGCCCTCACCGCGAGCGGCGACGGCACGGTGGTCATCCTCTCCTCGACCGCGGGCTTCTCCGCCTACGAGGGCGGCGGCGGCTACGTGGCCGCCAAGCACGGCGAGCACGTCCTGGCCGAGACCCTCCGCCTGGAGATCGTCGGCACCCCGGTCCGCGTCATCGAGGTCGCCCCCGGCATGGTCAAGACGGAGGAGTTCGCCACCACCCGCTTCCGCGGGGACACCGAGAAGGCGGCCAAGGTCTACGCCGGCGTCGACGCCCCCCTCAGCGCCGAGGACGTGGCCGACACGATCACCTGGGCCGTCACCCGCCCCAGCCACGTCAACATCGACCTCCTGGTGGTCCGCCCGCGCGCCCAGGCCTCCAACTCCAAGGTCCACCGCACCGCCTGACGGGACGGGCCGGGGTGAGTCCACCCCCGTGGGTCTCACCCCGGCCCCGCTCTCGCTCCCCCAGGGCCCGCGCTCTCCCCCGCCCCGGCGCGCTCAGCCCTTCACGCAGATGACCTGCTTCAGCTTCGCGACGACCTCCACCAGGTCCCGCTGCTGATCGATGACCTTCTCGATCGGCTTGTACGCGCCCGGGATCTCGTCCACGACGCCGGAGTCCTTGCGGCACTCCACACCCCGCGTCTGCTCCTCCAGGTCCTTCGTGGAGAAGCGCCGCCTGGCGGCGTTCCGGCTCATCTTCCGGCCCGCGCCGTGCGAGGCCGAGTTGAAGGACTTCTCGTTGCCGAGGCCCTTCACGATGTACGAGCCGGTGCCCATCGAGCCCGGGATGATCCCGAAGTCACCGGAGCCCGCCCGGATGGCACCCTTACGGGTGACCAGCAGATCCATGCCGTCGTACCGCTCCTCCGCCACGTAGTTGTGGTGGCAGGAGATGACCGGTTCGAAGGCCACCTCGGCCTTCTTGAACTCCTTGCGGACCACGTCCTGGAAGAGCGCCATCATGATCGCGCGATTGTGCTTCGCGTACTCCTGCGCCCAGAACAGGTCGTTGCGGTAGGCCGCCATCTGCGGGGTGTCCGAGACGAAGACCGCGAGATCGCGGTCGATCAGGTCCTGGTTGTGCGGCAGCTTCTGGGCCTCTCCGATGTGGAAGGCGGCCAGTTCGTTGCCGACGTTCCGGGAGCCGGAGTGCAGCATCAGCCAGACCGAACCCGACTCATCGAGGCAGAACTCGACGAAGTGGTTGCCCGCTCCGAGCGTTCCCATCTGCTTCGTGGCCCGCTCCTGACGGAACTTGACCGCATCGGCCACCCCGTCGAACCGCTTCCAGAAGTCGTCCCAGTCGGTCGCCGCGAGCCCGTGCAGCCGGCCCGGGTCCACCGGCTCGTCGTGCATCCCGCGGCCCACCGGAATGGCCTGCTCGATCTTCGACCGGAGCCTGGTCAGGTCCCCGGGCAGATCGTTGGCGGTCAGCGAGGTCTTCACCGCGGACATGCCGCAGCCGATGTCGACGCCCACCGCCGCAGGGCAGACCGCACCGTGCATCGCGATGACCGAGCCGACCGTGGCGCCCTTGCCGAAGTGGACGTCCGGCATGACGGCCAGGCCCTTGATCCAGGGCAGTGTCGCGACGTTGTGCAACTGCCGCATCGCGACGTCCTCGACCTTGGCCGGGTCGGTCCACATGCGGATGGGGACCTTCGCGCCCGGCACCTCTACGTACGACATAGTTCCTCGATTCCCCCGAAAAGCCTGAAAGCGCAAAACCGGTGCCAAGGTCGGCAAAAGTATCGGCCGACGGGCATTCACAGCGGCGCGTGCGATACACATTGTGTCCACCGGCCGCCGACGAGCGGCAACCGTTTTTCGCACGAAGGGAGCCCAGGACCGTGCGACGAATGGCGTACGCAACCGGCGCCGTGCTCATCGCAGCGCTCGCCGCCGGCTGCAGCAGCGGCACCGGAACCGGTGATTCCGACACCGACAGCAAGCCCGGGGCCCCGACCACTTCGGCCGCGCCCCCGGGCAAGTACCGCACCCTCCCCGAGGCCTGCCGCTCCATCGCGCCCGCCACGCTGAAGGACCTGCTGCCCGGCTCCGCCGAGCTGCCGGAGGCCCAGCAGGAGAAGGTGTTCGACGGCTCGCCCGCCGTCACGTACGACACCGAACGGCGGGCCGGCTGCCGCTGGAAGACCGAGGCACCCGACGGCGCCCGCAGCCTCTTCGTCGACTTCGAGCGGGTCGTCTCGTACGACCCGGCCGTGAGCGACGACGACCGCGCCCGCGCGGTGTACGCGAAGAAGGAGGCCGCCGCCGACCTGCCCTCGTCCTCCGTCCCGTCCGGCAGCGCGGGGAACGGCACACCGGACGCTTCGTCCGGGACCGCGAGCGGCGAGCCGGGCAGGAGCGCGGACCCGGACTCGAAGACCGGCGGGGACGCCGGCACCACCACGGACGGCAGCCTCCAGCCCCGCGTCCTCGATTCGCTCGGCGACAGCGCGTTTCTGGACGATTCGCTCACCCGGGCGGGTTCCACCGCGAAGCACCGCACGGTGAGCGTGGTATTCCGCACATCGAACGTCATCGTGACCATCCAGTACACCGCGCAGCCGGCCCTCTCCACCGAGGTGCCCGACAGCAAGGAACTGCAGGAGAAGGCCCAGGCACTGGGCCGGAAACTGGTCGACAGGTTCAGCGAGTAACCCCGTCCCCGGCCGGTCCGGCCCGGCCGCCGGCCACTTCGCGAACCGTCCGGCCGAGGCGGCATCCGGCTGCCGTCCGTCGTACCGTGGCCCTCCGGAACCACCGCCCGCCGACCGCCCGCACCACGCCGGCGCCCCCGCCCACCGACCGTCCGGCCGCCAGAGCGCCGCGCCACCCGAGTGAAGGAACCATGCACCGATCAGCCCCGCGACTCACCCGCATACTCGCCTGCGCCGCCGTTCCGGTGATGCTCGTCGTCGCCGGCTGCTCGTCGGACTCCGACGGCGACAAGGACAAGGCCTCCTCCTCGTCCCCCGCGCCGGACGCGACGAAGTCGGAACCCGCGGTCGCCGCGGCGAAGTTCGCCGAGCTGCCCGACCCGTGCAAGTCGATCACCGAGAAGACGGTCACGTCCCTGGTCCCCGCGGCCAATCACAAGAAGGGCACCCAGGGCAAGTCCAGCGACACCGCCGCCCGCGGCAGCTGCTCCTGGAACGGTCTGGACGACAACGGCGTCAAGGGCTCCCAGTACCGCTGGCTCGACGTCGGCTTCACCCGCTTCGCCTCGGACCAGGCCCTGGGCAGCGGCGCCGACCGCGCCGGGAACGACCTCACGAAGCAGCTCGCCAAGGTCAAGGCCGTCGAGGGCGCGAAGAAGGTCGTCACGACTCCCGTCAGCGCGATCGGCGACCAGGCGACGCTGATCACGTACGACCTCGACAAGACGGGCGAGAACTTCAAGTACGCGACGATCGTCGCCCGTACGGGGAACGTCGTCGTCACCCTCACCTACAACGGCGCGGGTTACGCGGGATCGAAGACCCCGTCGGCCGAGAAGATCACCACGGGCGCCGAGATGGCCGCCAAGAACGCGGTCGCCGCGGTCGCCACCGCCAACGAGAGCCCGGAGGCGAGCACCTCGCCCAAGGCGTCCACCAAGCCCGCGTCCAAGACGACCGACAAGGCGACGGACAAGGCGAGCGACAAGGCCGCGAGCTAGCCGGACAGCGCCAACGCCCCAGCACAGAAGCGGATTCACGAAGCCCGGTCCTCCCGCGGGAACCGGGCTTCGCCCCTCCCCGCGCAACGCCTCTCGCACGCATGTGCCAGGCTGTGCCCGCCAGAACTGGAAATCGTCCCTTCGGACCGGACGTCGGAGACGAAGAAACGGGAAGGGGATCGCGGGTGGCCGCGATGCAGCTCACACGCACGCACCGCATACTCATCGGGCTCGTGGTCGCCGGTGCGGTGCTCATCGCAGCGATCGGCTTCGCGGGCTCGTACTCGGCCGTGCGCGAACTCGCCATGGAGAAGGGCTTCGGGAACTTCTCGCTGGTCTTCCCGATCGGCATCGACGCCGGCATCTGCGTCCTGCTCTCGCTGGACCTGCTGCTGACCTGGCTGCGCATCCCGTTCCCGCTGCTGCGCCAGACGGCGTGGATGCTGACCGCCGCGACGATCGCCTTCAACGGCGCGGCCGCCTGGCCGGACCCGCTCGGCGTCGGCATGCACGCGGTGATCCCGGTGCTGTTCGTGGTCTCCGTCGAGGCCGCCCGGCACGCCGTGGGCCGGATCGCCGACATCACGGCCGACAAGCACATGGAGGGTGTCCGCCTCACCCGCTGGCTGCTCTCCCCCATCCCGACGTTCCGGCTGTGGCGGCGGATGAAGCTGTGGGAGCTGCGGTCGTACGAGCAGGTCATCAAGCTCGAACAGGACCGGCTGATCTACCAGGCCCGTCTCCAGGCCCGCTTCGGGCGCGCCTGGCGCCGCAAGGCCCCCGTCGAGGCCCTGATGCCGCTCCGCCTCGCGAAGTACGGCATCCCGCTGGCCGAGACCGGCCCGGCCGGACTCGCCGCCGCGGGCATCGAACCGGCCCTGCTGCCCCCGGCCCCCGTCGCCCCCGCCGCCGCGGAAGCGGTCGCCGCCGTCGAGAAGGCCCCGTTCCAGCAGCCCGAACTCGTCGGCGCCCCGCGGCAGGAGCAGTACGCCGAGCCGGACCGGCAGCCGCAGAACGAGCAGCAGAACCCGCAGCGGAACGAGCAGCGGAACGAGCAGCGGAACCACCAACAGAACCAGCAGCATCAGCGGCAGAACCCGCAGCAGCCCCAGCAGCCCCAGCAGCAGAGCGCCTTCCAGCCGCACTCCCGGGCCCAGCCGCAGAACCAGGCCCCCGCCCCCGACCCCGCCTCGTACGAGAGCCCGTGGTTCGCGGCACAGGCGCCGGACGGCGCGTACGAGGGTTCGTACAACCCGACGTACGTGGACACCCAGGAACCCGGCCCGGTCATGATCCCGACCGGCCCCCGCCGCACCCGCCCGCTGGGCAACGTGGGCACGATCGGCGCCATGCCGGCCCCGCGCGGCGAGCAGCAGGTGCCGGTCCCCGAGGCGCACGAGGCGCACGAGGTCCCCGCGTCCGACGAGGTCCCCGAGGAGCCGAAGCCCGTCGCGGAGGCAGCCGAGGAGTGGGCCGAGGAGTGGGCGCAGGAGGACGCGGAGTTCAGCGAGATCGCCTACGAGGTCTTCGCCGCGTTCGTGACCCAGCACAGCACGTACCCCAGCATCGAGGTCCTCGACATACACCTGTCGGACGGCCACAACGTGCGGCACCCGCGCAGCGCGGCCCTGCTCCGCCAGCTGATCCAGGGCTTCAAGAACCGCTACCACGCCGAACTCGAAGCGGACCACATCGCGTAGGCCGCACCGGGCACGCGGGCACACCGACCGCAGCGACGCCGAAGGGCCGCCACCCCGGGAACGGGATGGCGGCCCTTCGGCCGTGCGTCGTTACGCGCCGAGCAGCGTGCGCACCCGGTCCGCCCCGACCGCGAGCAGCAGCGTGGGCAGTCGCGGCCCGGTGTCCCGGCTGACGAGCAGGCGGTACAGCAGCGCGAAGAACGACCGCTGCGCGGTCTTCAGCTCGGGCGTCGGCTTGGCGTCCGGCTCCAGCCCGGCCAGGGTCTTCGGCACGCCGTAGACGAGCGTGGTCAGCCCGTCCAGCGACCAGTGCGAGTCGAGACCCTCCAGCAGCAGCCGGAGCGACGCGCGGCCCTCGTCGTCGAGCGAGCCGAGGAGCTCCTTGTCCGGCTCGTCGCGGACGATGGTGCGGGCCTCTGCCGGGACCTGGGTGGTGATCCAGTTCTCGGCCCGGTCCAGCCGGGGCCTGGCCTCGTCCAGCGAGGTCAGCGGGTTGTCCGGGTCCAGCTCGCTGAGGATGCGCAGCGTCTGGTCCTGCGCTCCGGCGGTGATGTCCGCGACCGAGGCGAGGGTGCGGTACGGCAGCGGGCGCGGGGTGCGCGGCAGCTCACCGGCGGCCGTCCCGATCGCGCGGGAGTACGCGGCGGCGTCGGCCGGCAGCACGGAGCCGTCGGCGACCTTGCGCTCCAGCGAGTCCCACTCGTCGTAGAGCCGCTGGATCTCCTGGTCGAAGGCGATCTTGAAGGACTGGTTGGGCCTGCGGCGCGCGTACAGCCAGCGCAGCAGCGGGGCCTCCATGATCTTCAGCGCGTCGGCCGGGGTCGGCACGCCGCCCTTGGAGGAGGACATCTTCGCCATGCCGGAGATGCCGACGAAGGCGTACATCGGTCCGATCGGCTGCACGCCGTCGAAGATCTCTCGGACGATCTGGCCGCCGACGACGAACGAGGAACCGGGCGAGGAGTGGTCCACCCCGCTCGGCTCGAAGATCACGCCCTCGAACGCCCAGCGCATCGGCCAGTCGACCTTCCAGACCAGCTTGCCGCGGTTGAACTCCTTCAGCCGAACCGTTTCCGCGAAGCCGCAGGCCGAGCAGGTGTAGTTCAGCTCGGTGCTCTCGTCGTCGTACGACGTGACGGTGGTCAGGTCCTTCTCGCAGTTGCCGCAGTAGGGCTTGTACGGGAAGTAGCCGGCCGAGCCACCGCTGCCGTCGTCCTCGCTCGCGGCGCCGGAGCCCGCCTCGGCCTCCAGCTCGGCCTCGTCGGCCTTCTTCTGCTGCGGCTTCTTGCCCTTGGCCCCGGCCGCCCCGTCCTTCTTGGTCCGGTAGCGGTCCAGGACGGCGTCGATGTCGGCGCGGTGCCGCATCGCGTGCAGGATCTGCTCGCGGTACGTACCCGCGAGGTACTGCTCCGTCTGGCTGATCCCGTCGTACTCGACGCCCAGCTCGTCCAGCGACGCCAGCATGGCGGCCTTGAAGTGCTCGGCCCAGTTCGGGTACGCGGAGCCGGCCGGGGCGGGCACCGAGGTCAGCGGCTTGCCGATGTGCTCGGCCCACGACTCGTCGACGCCCGGGACGCCGTTCGGCACCTTGCGGTAGCGGTCGTAGTCGTCCCAGGAGATCAGGTGCCGGACGGTGTGGCCGCGGCGGCGGACCTCGTCGGCGACCAGGTGCGGGGTCATGACCTCGCGGAGGTTGCCCAGGTGGATCGGCCCGGACGGGGAGAGGCCGGAGGCGACGACGACCGGTTTGCCAGGCGCACGACGCTCCGATTCGGCGATGACCTCGTCCGCGAAGCGGGAGACCCAGTCGGTCTCGGTGCTGCTCTGACTCTGAGCCACGGTCGGCACGTCCTTCTCTCTTGTAGGACTCATAGGGGCGGGTGCCATTCTCCCAGGTACCGCCCACAGCGCGAAAACGGCTTTGCACACCGTGGGATACTTGGCGTCATCCCTTGTACTCCTACGGAAACGGCAGCCAGCTGATGGCCTCGGTCAATTCCCTCGCTTCCACGCTCCAGCAGCAGCTGGCGGACGCCCTGACGGCAGCCCTGCCGGATGCCGGCACCGCGGACCCGCTGCTGCGCCGAAGCGACCGGGCCGACTTCCAGGCCAACGGAATCCTGGCCCTCGCCAAGAAGCTCAAGGGCAACCCGCGCGAGCTGGCCGCCCAGGTCACGGCCGCCCTCCCGGCGAGCGATCTGATCAAGGACATCGAGGTCTCCGGCCCCGGCTTCCTGAACATCACGCTCTCCGACAAGTCGATCACCGAGACGCTCGCGGCCCGTGCCGCGGACGACGAGGGCCGGCTCGGCGTGCCGTTCGACGGCGCCGCGGGCACCACCGTCATCGACTACGCCCAGCCGAACGTGGCCAAGGAGATGCACGTCGGTCACCTGCGGTCCGCCGTGATCGGTGACGCGATGGTGCGGATCCTGGAGTTCACCGGCGAGTCCGTGGTCCGGCGGCACCACATCGGCGACTGGGGCACCCAGTTCGGCATGCTCATCCAGTACCTGATCGAGCACCCCGACGAGCTGGACCACGAGGGCGACAAGGCCGACGGCGAGGCCGCCATGTCCTCGCTCAACCGGCTCTACAAGGCCTCGCGGGCCCTCTTCGACTCCGACGAGGAGTTCAAGGCCCGCTCGCGGGACCGGGTGGTCGCCCTCCAGGCCGGCGAGGCGGAGACGCTCGCCATGTGGCAGCGGTTCGTCGACGAGTCGAAGATCTACTTCTACTCGGTCTTCGACAAGCTCGACATGGAGATCAGCGACCCCGACATCGTCGGTGAGTCCGGCTACAACGACATGCTGGAGGAGACCTGCCGGATCCTGGAGGAGACGGGTGTCGCCGTCCGCTCCGAGGGTGCGCTCTGCGTCTTCTTCGACGACGTGCTGGGCCCGGACGGCAACAAGGTCCCGCTCATCGTCAAGAAGACGAACGGCGGCTACGGCTACGCGGCGACCGACCTCTCCGCGATCCGCGACCGGGTGCGGAACCTCAAGGCGGACACCCTGCTGTACGTGGTGGACGTGCGGCAGTCCCTGCACTTCAAGATGGTCTTCGAGACGGCCCGGCGGGCCGGCTGGCTGAGCGACGGCGTCAAGGCGCACCAGCTGGCGTTCGGCACCGTCCTCGGCAAGGACGGCAAGCCGTTCAAGACCCGTGAGGGTGTCACGGTCAAGCTGGAGGACCTGCTGGACGAGGCGGTCGAGCGGGCGACGGCCGTGGTCCGGGAGAAGGCCGAGAAGATCGGCCTGACCGAGGACGAGATCGTCGAGAACGGCCGGTACGTCGGCATCGGCGCCGTGAAGTACGCGGACCTGTCGACCTCCGCCGTGCGGGACTACAAGTTCGACCTGGACCAGATGGTGTCGCTGCACGGCGACACGTCCGTGTACCTCCAGTACGCGTACGCGCGTATCCGGTCGATCCTGCGGAAGGCCGGCGACGCGAAGCCGGTCGCGCACCCGGAGCTGGAGCTGGCCCCGGCCGAGCGGGCACTGGGTCTGCACCTGGACCAGTTCGGCGAGGTGCTGTCCGAGGTGGCGGCGGGGTACGAGCCGCACAAGCTGGCCTCGTACCTCTACCAGCTGGCCTCGCACTACACGACGTTCTACGACCAGTGCCACGTCCTCAGCGAGGACAACTCGGCGGAGGTCGTGGAGAACCGGCTGTTCCTCTGCGACATCACCGCCCGCACGCTCCACCAGGGCATGAAGCTCCTCGGCATCCGGACGCCCGAGCGGCTCTGAGCACCACACGGTCCTGACCTGCGCGGCCGCGGAGGGCCGCCGGCACGCTCCTGACCCGGAGCGCCGTCGGCGGCCCTTCGCGCGTCGGGCCCGGAGCACGTGGCCCACGCGGGTGGTGCCTCAGGGGGGTGAGGCCCCCTGAGGGCTCAGGAGGCCGTGACCCCCACCGTTGTGACATCCGCGCCGATGTCGCACCAGGTGGTGGAGGTCCCGCCGGACACCGCGCGGTTGCCGAAGTGCCGGTAGGTGCCGTAGCCGGGCTTGTTGCAGTCGATGAACTCGGTGAACGCTCCGCCCGTACAGCTGATGGAGGCGCCGTGGTGTCCCGCGCTCCCGACCAGGAGCCTGGGAGTGCCGCAGGAAAGCCCCGCCGCGGATGCCGCCGCGGGCGAGGCCACTCCCAGCAGGCCCGCGCCGGCCAGCGCGAAGGATGCGGCGACAGCCGCGACACGGTGATGACTACGCACGTTCGTCTCCTCTGAGGTCGGACAGAAGCGATCGGTCGGATTCAGCCTGATCGAGCCCGGACTGATCCACTAGACCGCCCGAACCGACTGGCCGAAAGCGTCATACCGCCCCAGGAGGGATGAAACGAGCACCGGCAAGGGCGCGCAAGGGTCGACGCGAGCGACACGCGCGACGTGAGGGACGGACAGTCAGCCGAAAATCGACTACGCACAGTCATTCGACGAATGCGATGCGTAAGCGTCGCTGTCGGCTCCCCTGCCCGGCCGGGAACTACTCCGGACGTCCCAGCGCCCACCCGGAGACGTCCGACAGCCGCCCGCGCCACAGCGGGAGCCGCAGCGGGGCCGCGCCGCCGATCACGAGGGTGGCGTCGCGCAGATGGATCCAGCGGGGAAGCTGCTGCGTGTCCTCGTCGGCCCTGAGCTCCTTGATGCCCTGGTCCACCGTCTCGGGGAACTCCGCGATGAGGTTGGCGCCCTCGCCCTCGACCTGGCGCAGGCTCCTGGCCCAGTCCGCCTTCCAGGCCTCGTGCCCGATCACGTCACCGTGCAGCACACCGGCCGGGATGGTCAGCGTGAGCGGCAGCCCGGAGCGCATCTCCCGGTCGAGGAGCTGGAGCAGCAGCTGGAGCTGGAGATCGGGCACCGGCTCGACGATCACCGCGTTCGAGTCCGGTGAGCGGTCTACGGACTCGTTCATGGGCTGTTCCCTTCGCCGCGGCGGTCGTCCCGGAACGGATTCCGGCGAGCCGCACTGTCTGGTACCGGCCACCTTCCCCGAGGAGGCCGCCGCACGCCTCGGAACGGACGGTCACTCGTACGGGCCAATTTCGGATATACGGCAAGGGCTCGGGTACACGCAGCGAAGACCGGCTGCCGAGCCATTCCCTCTGGGGTGAATCCACATGACAGAGCAATGCACCACACCCGACTTCGTCGCTGCGGAAATGTCATCGGAAACCACACCGCCACCGGTCCGGGCCGCGGAGGCCCGCGAGGCCGCCGCCGCCTTCGTCGCCAAGCTGAATCCGGCCCCGTCCGCCCGTGCGGTCCAGAATCTGGTGCTGCTCTCGTCGGAGCTGGTGACGAACGCGATCCGGTACGCCGGAGGCGTCACCGCCCTGTCGTTCGGGGCCGACCAGGGCGCCCTGCACGTACGGGTCGTCGACCCCAGCCCCGCGCATCCGCAGTGCCGCGTCCCGGACCTGACCGGCCGGACGGGCGGCTTCGGCTGGCCGATGGTCCTCCGGCTGGCGAGCAGCGTCACCGTGCGCCGTCACGGCAGCCAGGGAAAGACCATCCTCGCGACGCTGGCCCGCTGAGGGGTCCGCCACACACCGCGTACGGCGGTTGCGGGTACGGCAGTTGCGCGTACGGCTCAGACAGCGCCCAGGAGGCCGAGCACCTTCCGGACCGCCTCGATCACCGGCTCCCCGACCGTCGACACCGTGGCAGCGATCCCGGCGACCGCCAGCAGCGCGCGGTGCCGCTCCTCGGGTGCCGGAGGCGCGTCGGCCTCTCCGGTGAGGGCCGGAAGGTTGTCGTCGAGGACCCGGGCACTGGCGGGCGGGAGCTGCCCCCGCAGCTCACCGACCAGCCGCAGCAGTTCCCGTACCGCCTCCCGCAGCTCCGGGGAGACGGGCTCGGCGGCGGGCTGCGCGAAATGGTTGTTCTGGATGCCCGTGTTCCCCGAGCCGCCGTACATGTTCACGGTGTCGCCGGTCATGAATTCGCAATCCCCACGTTCCCGGATCCGCCGTACATATTGACGTTGTCGCCGTAGTGGTAGATATGGGGACTCGCGCTGATTCCCTCCACCCGCACGGTGAACTCCGCTTCCGGATGGTCGATCGCGTGCGTGATGCGGCCGACGAGTTCGATCAGATGGTTCGGGTCGTGGCTGGTCACCATCGCCGTCGACAGCCCCGACGTCTCCACGGCGAGCACGAAGTGCTCGCGGGCCGCCAAGACCTTCGTCATGTCCAGCAGGAAGTAGGCCAGCGAGCCCGCCGCCCCGAGCCACACGAAGAAGATGAACGGGCCACCGCCGCTCTCGCCCCGGCTCAGGGTCGCCACCCCGTCCACCAGCAGAATGAGCACGGTCAGGCCCACCGCCATCACGAGCATCAACGCCACACGCTTGCAGAAGAGCGCGATGGCCTCCTTGCGACGCGGGCGCAGCACGAACGTGAACACGCGGACGATGTTCTCCAGCGGATACGCGGCCGGCCCGACCCACAGCAGCCGCTTGCTGATCCTGAGGTCCACCGCGCGCGCGAACGGCGACGGGGCGCCCATCGGACGCGGCGGTACGGCCGGTGATTCCACTGTTCCCCCTATGAATGATCCGCTCGCCGCGAAGGAACCATTAAGCGCCGCGCCCTTCGTCAGCGCAAGTGAAAATCCCTCAACGACGCTTCTCCTTAACGGGGTTGGCGAAATCTCACCACCTGGGCCGCCCTCGGAGCCCCCGTCACCGCCCCCTGCGGAACTGGCACCAGACCACCTTGCCGGGGCTGCGCTCCCCCACCCCCCACCCGTCGGAGTACGCCGCCACGATCAGCAGCCCCCGCCCCGACTCCCCGGCAGGCTCCCGCACCGCGGGCGTCCCGTCCCCGCTGTCGTGCACCTCGACCCGCAGCAGTTGCCCCGCCTCGCTGAGCATCAGCCGCACCCGGTACCCGCGCCCCGGCGGCACCCCGTGCACCAGGGCGTTGGTCGCCAGCTCGCTCACGCAGAGGAGCACGTCGTCGGCCCGCGCCCCGTACCCCCAGTCCTGGGCGGCCGCCCGCACGAACTCCCGTACGGACCGCACCGATCGGCGCTCGCGCCGGCAGAACCGCTCGCGCATCAGCACGAGTTGCATCGTCTCGTTCATGAGACGAGAGTCACACTCCGTGACTACGCTGATGCACTACGTGCACCCGTACAGATTTCTTGTACGTCCCGATCACGCGTGAAGTACGGACAAGAGTGGGGAGTGGGGACCGTATGCACCCCAGGAATCGGCAGCGCAAGAACGCGTCGGCAATGAAGCTCGTGGGCGCGCTCGTGGCGCGGTTCCGCATCGCCGCGGGACTGACCCAGCGCCAACTGGCCGAACAGGCCTGCGCCCAGCCGGAGACCATCGCCTCCATCGAGCAGGGCCGCCGCACCCTGCTCCCTCCCCTGGCCCGCGTCCTGGACGGCCTCCTGGACACGAAGGGCACGCTGGAGACGGCGGTGGACAACATGCCGGAGGTGGACCTGATCCCGGCGTGGGCGGAGCAGTACATGGACCTGGAGCGGTCGGCGCTGGCGTTGTCGTTCTTCGCCAATCAGGTTCTGCCCGGCCTGTTGCAGACGGAGACGTACGCGCGGGCCGTCTTCGGCAGCCGCGTTCCCGCGTTCAGCCCGGAGGAGATCGACACCCACGTCAGCAACCGGCTGGAGCGTCAGGAGATCATGCGGCGCACGCTCCCGCCCACCACGAGCTTCATTCTCTCCGAGGCGATCGTGCGGGCACCTTTGGGCGGCCCTGTCGTGCATGAGGAGACCCTTCGCCACCTGCGCGCATGTGCCGATCTCCCCGGATTCGCGCTCCAGATCATGCCCCTGGACCGAGCCACGCACGCAGCCCTCGCCGGCCCGTTCATCCTGCTGGAAACACCGGACTACCAACGTCTCGCCTACACCGAAACGCAGCGTGGCAGCCAGCTCATCTCCGACCCGGACGAGGTCAGCATCTTGTCGCAGAAATATGCGATGCTGCGAACGCAGGCCCACAACGTCGAGGATTCGAAGGGTCTGTTGGACCGGCTGCTAGGAGAGTTATGAGCACCGCACATACGTGGTTCAAGTCCAGCTACAGCGGTAGCGAGGGCGGCGAGTGCCTCGAAGTCGCCTACGACTGGCGGAAGTCGAGCTACAGCAGCGACGAAGGCGGCGAGTGCGTCGAGGTCGCCGCTCACCCCCGCGCCGTGCACGTCCGTGACTCCAAGAACCCCGAGGGCCCCGCGCTCACCCTCGCCCCCGCCACCTGGGCCGCGTTCACCGGGCACGTAGGACGCTGACGGGACGAGTGTCAGTGGCTTCAAGGGGACGGCTGGACCGGCTGCTAGGAGAGTTATGAGCACCGCACATACGTGGTTCAAGTCCAGCTACAGCAGCGAGGAGGGCGGCGCGTGCCTCGAAGTCGCCTACGACTGGCGGAAGTCCAGCTACAGCAGCGAGCAGGGCGGCGCATGCGTCGAGGTCGCCGCTCACCCCCGCGCCGTGCACGTCCGTGACTCCAAGAACCCCGAGGGCCCCGCGCTCACCCTCGCCCCCGCCACCTGGGCCGCGTTCACCGGGCACGTAGGACGCTGACGGGACAAGTGTCAGTGGGGGCGCATAAGGGCTGTCCGGCGAATCTTGAGCAGTCGGCGCGCATATACGGCAGTGCTGAAGCGTGGAGACTGCCTGGTACCGGCATGGTCAGGCACCACCAGGTGCTGCAACCATGTGGGTATCTTCGGGCCGGACGCAACTCGCGTTTCTGGCCTGTTAGCGGTCGGAGCGGAGCGACACCATGGCATGGGTAGTAGGAACAGGCGGGGTCTTGGGGCTGCTGGCGATCGCCCTGGGAATCGTGACACTGCGGACGGGATGGATCCTGCCCACGGCGCGTCGCCACGTCGCCAGGCCGAGGCTCCACGGCCTCGGTGGCCTGCTCACGGGCGCGTCCGTACTTCTGCAGAGCCTCTTCTACTTTGGAATCTTGCCGAGCGTTTCCTGGAATGTCCGTTTCTTCGGCGGAATCGCCTTCCTGTTCGCCGGGCTCCTCCTCATCTCTCTCAGCCAACTGCGGCCGCTCCGCCGAAACCGGGACTACGCCGGTCCTTCAGGCGCCTGATGGACTGCGCTTCGCTGAACAAAACGGCTTCGCCGAGCTCGAACGCTCCCTAGAGTTTCGGCATGGCGATGCTCCCGAATCCTCTCCGCTCTCCGGCCGACACCGGGCTGGAACTCCCGCCCGGCACACGCGTGGTCGACACGGCCGACGGCGCGTGGGACGAACCACTGCTCTGGTACGGGGACGAGTCCGCGGTCCCCGGCTCGTGGGCCTTGCTGCGCGCGTTGGGGCGGCCCGTCGGGCTGCTTCCGGTGCTGATCGACGGCGGGATGCGCACCCAGTGGCCCGAACGATGGGACCTCATGCCGGCCCGGATGACGTACCCCGGGGACCATGACGCAGAGGAGGTCCTGAGCGAGGTGTGGGAGGCGTACGCCGAGGAAGAGCTCGACCTCGGCGACGAGGCGGCCGACTGGCCGGGCCTGGCTCCCGTGCCGGCCGAGGCGGGGCCGGACACCCCGGACGGTCTGGCGGCCGAGATCGCGGACCAGATGACCCAGATGGACTTCTCGCCGGGCGGAATGCGGGCGGCGCTGGTGCCCGCGCGGCGCAGCGCGGACATACCGGCGGCGATCGGCTGGTCGGGGCCGCTCAACCACGAGAACGACGTGGCCCGGCTCTGCGCGGTGCTGCGTTCCTGGGAGGACCGGTTCGGGGCGCGGGTCGTGGTGCTCGGCTTCGACACCATGGTCGTCTCCGTGAGCCGCCCGCCGACCACGGCGGCCGAGGCCGAGGCGCTGGCCGCCGAGCACTTCGCGTTCTGCCCGGACAACATCCAGCAGTCGACGCTCAACACCCTCCGGACGTACGCGGAGAAGGCGGTGCTGAACCAGGAGACGTGGGCGTTCTGGTGGGACTGATCCCCCAGGGGCTTTCCGGCTCCTACGGGGACTGAGGGGTGGGGAGAGCCGACTGTCCCGCGTTCTGGGGCGAGACCGGCTCGACCCTGCGGCGTCGCCTGGCGAGCACGATGATCAGGGCGACCTGGAGCACGATGATGAGGACGAGACCGGGGTAGGCGACGGGCTCGGTGCCGACCATGCTGGAGAACAGGCTGGTGTCCCACAGCCCGTGGACGAGCATCGGCAGCAGGATCACGCCGCCCACGCGCAGGCACAGGTAGAAGAAGTAGCCCGAGGTGCAGACGACCAGGGCCTGAATGATCGCCTGGGCGCCTTGGCCGATGGCGTTGCTGACGTGAGCCAGGCCGAAGACCACGGATGACCAGAGGGCGACCTTGCCCTCGCTGAATCCGGCGCGCTTGAACACGTGGACGCCGATGCCTCGGAACATCAGTTCCTCGCCCACACCGACGAACAGTCCGAGCAGCAGCAGGCTCCCGACCAGGGAGGCGCTCTGGTCGCCGAGGTGGCCGTAGTTCATCCCGACCAGGGCGGCGAGCAGCATGGAGATCGGCACCCAGCGCACCCAGCGCCGCACGGGCGCGCGGTAGCGCAGCACTTCGCCCCACCAGCCGAGCCAGGTCACCAGTGCGGCCACGAACACGATCGAGATGCCGATCGGGATCAGCGCGTTGCGCACGATCGACTCGGTGGTCGGGAACTGGCTGTCGGAGGAGGAAGAGGAGGTGTCGACTCCGGTCAGCTGCCCGACGCCCTGGATGATTCCCAGGTAGACGATCACCGCCACCAGGAACCACGGCCACGTGAAGGTCCGCCCGACCTGCTTCTTCTCCGCCTCGGCTGATTCCACCGGTTCCACCTTCGCTGTCAACGGCCTTGCCGCACCCGCCACGTCTTTCGCGCGGTGATCGCCGAATCTTCCCATGTCACCATCTAATAGGACTACAGGTGAGCGCCCGCTCACCTACCGCCCGCGAGGAGCCCGCGCAGCCCGGCGACGAGTTGGGTGACGTCGGGTTCGGCGGGCGAGCCCGCCTGGGTGTTGGTGGTGGTGGTTTCGGGCTGTCGGCAGGGGTGGCAGAGGCCGTCGGGGAGTGCTTCGGGGCGGCCGGGGGTGCCGCATTCGGTGCACTCCATCATCACGCGCCGGACCGGGGTTCCGGTGGGCGGCGGTGTGGGGGTGGTGGGGAGTGCGGGCGGGATCTTGTCGTGGAGGCGGCGGCGGACGAAGCCGACGGGTGAGTCGACGTGGGCGGGGAGTCCGGCGGTGAGGGCGCGGGTGAGGTAGTCGGCGTCCACACCGCGTGCGAACCAGCACTCGGCCAGGGCTTCCAGGGCCGTGCAGTCGGCGGCGGAGAGCGCGAGGCGTGCGTCGGCCCGCCCGATCCCGGCCAGCGCGAGATACGCGGGCGAGGGAGCGGGGGCGGCGGCGCGGCTCTCGGTGCGGGGCGCGGGGACCGCTTCCCGCACGGGCTCGGGCGCCGGTTCCCGTACGGGTTCCCGCACTGGCTCATGGGCGGGCACTGGCTCGGGTGCCAGGTGGTTCGTCCACCATTCGTTGTCGTGCGAGGTCCGTGACCAGTAGGTCTGGAACACCCAGCGCACCTGGTCTCCGCCGCCGACCGCGCACCGTACGCGCCGCAGGTGTCCGGCCACCGACAGCGCGGTCAGCGCGGAGGCGACGGCCTGCTGCCCGTACAACGGGATCTGCTTGGCGAGGCACTTCACGCCCATCGTGGCGCCCTCGGGCAGCCGCTCGATGAACGCGGCGACATACCGCTCCCGGAAGGGCAGCAGGTCGAAGTCATCAGCGCGGGGGGCGGGTTGGTCCGGAACGGATCGCTTGCCGTAACCGGGATGGGCCATCGGGTACGGGGGCGACACTGCGGACGCGGGCAGGGCGGGACTAAGGTGCTCAACAGCCACGAGATCGCTCTTTCGATCTTGGAGGTCAGACCCCGGCTCGGTGCTGATTACACCGGTCGGGGTCGTTCAGTTCTCGCACCGTAGACAGTCGCGACGCTCCGTCGCAAGCTGTCACCATTAGTCATACTTGCTGGCCGTGACGGGTCAGGGAGGTCAGGAAGGTTTTCCCAACCACCCTTCTTTCCCCACCGGTTAAAAGAAGGCGCTCGAACCTCGCAGCTCGAATCCCGGAGCTCGAATCCCAAGCCCCGAGACTCGGGGCGACCTGCCCCTTCATACGCTCGAACGAGTGAACCGCCCCTCTCGGAGCTCGGATCTCGAAGCTCGGGACCCGAGACCCGAGACCCGGGATCCGGCGGCGTCAGTCGGTCTCCCACTTGGAAGCGCTGCGGTTGTAGCGGTACTCCGGCCGCCCCGCGATGCTGCTCGTACGGAATGGATTGCCGCCGTCGTCGATGCGCATCGTGCCCGTCTGGCCGCCGCTGCTCCACCGCAGTTCCAGGTACCAGCGGACGTCATGGCCCTCCACATGCACGTTGAGGTCGAAGACCTCCACATCGTTGGAGGAGACGCGGAACGGAAAGTTCTTCGGCGGCACGGTCTTGTCCCCCTGCTTCCCCGCCACAGGGGTGACCGTGGGACGGCTGTTGTCCAGGGCCACATCGAAGGACTGGGGCTCGATACCGCTCCCGCAGCCGTCAGCTATCGAGAACGCGGACTGCTTCAGGGGCGCGCTGCGGTTCAGCACCCGCACGTTCATGCCCTGCAGGACGACCGCTTCCTCCGACCGCCCCTGCACCGTGAGTTCGATCTTCATGTGGCCGCCGTCCACCCCGCCCAGCGCGCGGGCCCAGCCACGGGTGTCCTCCGGATCGGGCGGCGGAGGCACGCTGGCGGGGTCGTCGTCCAGCAGGTAGTACTGGCCGCAGGGCCCGTCCCAGTTGTACGAGCTGATGGTGACGGTCGGCGGCCGGCCGGTGGCGGCCTTGGGCTCGGTCCCCGCCTGGTGCGAGGCGGTCGCGGAGGCCTCTGCGGTCGGTTCGGCCGACCCGGTGGTCGCGGAGGCGCTCGGCTTCCGCGACGGGCTGGGCGACGTGGAGGCGCTCTCCGAGGCGTCGGCCACGGCGTCCGCCTTCTTGCCGTCCCCGGGGTGCTTGGCGTCCGAGGCGTTCGCCGCGGGTTCCTCGCTCGCCCCGGCGAGCTGGTTGGCGACGACGGCGGTCGGCACGGTGAGCGCGACGACGGCCGCCGCCGCGAGCAGGACGCGCGTACGGGCGGACGCGCGCCGCCAGCGGTTGCCCGAGGGGGCGGACCCGGCCAGGTGCTCACGTTCCAGTTCGGAAGCGGGCGCGGGCTCGGGTGCGGCTGCGAGTGCGGGTTCAGGCACGGCTGCGGCTTCCGGCTCGCGCTTGTGCTCGGGCTCGGGAGCCGGCGCTCTCCCTGCGGCGGACACCGCACGGGCATCGGCCCCGGACCCGGCGGCCGCCGCCCCGGATTCCGGCTTTCCGCGTCGCCGCGCGGCCTCGGCGACGATCCACCGCCGGTGCAACTCCACGAGTTCGTCGGACGTGGCCCCGCACAGCCGGGCCAGCCTTTCGACGGACCCGTACTCGTTGGGGACGGCGTCCCCGTTGCAGTACCGATGGAGCGTCGACGTGCTGACGTGCAGCTTCGTGGCGAGCACCCCGTAACTGCGTCCCGAACGGTCCTTCAGTTCCTTGAGCAGGGCCGCGAAATCTTCGGCCTCCGGCGTCGCCACTGCAGCGTTCCCCCTCCTGATTCGTCCCGGAACACCATTCCAGGGACGTGGAATCTGCCCAGGTCACAGTACGCGCAGACGTTCCAGCATCCCCAATGGCCCGGCAGGCGTTGCGGCCGGAATCCATCGCCCCGCAGTCTGTGACCACACCGCAGCGACAACGGGGGACGAGCAATGAAAACGCTCTTCCGCATCGAGCTCATCGATGTCCTTGCCATCGGGGTGGTGATCGTGACCGGCACCGTCGTCATGATCCTCATCCACCGGCCCTGAACGACCCGCACCGCACCTCACACACCCTCACCACCTCACGGGGAGCACCACCATGCGCAGCAACCGCATCCGCACCACCGTCCTCGCCGCCACCGCTCTCCTGGCCGCCCTCTCGCTCACCGCATGCAACGGTGACGACGGCAGCACCAGTGACAACGGCAAGGCGGGAGCGTCCGCTCCCGCTGCGGACAGCGCAGACAAGCAGGACCAGTCCGCAGCACCGGAGAAGGACGGCACCGACGCCACCGACGCCGACGCCACGACCGGCGGAAGCGGCACGACGAAGAACACCGCACCGCCCGCCGACAGCGACGGGAAGAACACCGGCGGCTCCACGAACAAGCCGGGCACCACCAGCAACGGTAAGGACGCCACCTGCTCCGGCGACAACACCAAGGTGACCGTCACCAAGGTGAGCCGCCCGGTCAACCACCTGCTGCTGACCGTGACGAACGCGGGCTCCCAGCTCTGCAACGCCTACTACGCACCCAAGCTCCGCTTCGACGACGCCCAGGCCGTCTTCCCGATCCTGGACGACAGCCAGCCCCAGGCCGTCGTGACGCTCGACCCGGGCCAGTCCGCCTACGCCGCCATCGGCCTGACCGGCGAGCCCGGCGCCGGCCCGGCGCCGCGCAAGGGCACCCACCTCCAGGTCAACTTCGCCGGCAAGAACCCCGGGAGCACCTCGGGCACCGCCGCCGAGCTGTCACTCCCGGCCGACACCTCCTGGGACGACAACGGCTTCGTCACCTACTGGCAGACCGAGATGGCCGACGCCCTCCAGTACTGAACAGCCAGCACTGAACAGCCAGCACTACACAGCCGGCGCTGAACAACCAGTACTGAACGACCGGCGCTGAACAACCGGCACCGAAGAACCGCACAGACCATCAGCACCACCACCAGCACCACCACTTCACGGGGAGTACCACCATGCGCAGCAACCGCATCCGCACCACCGTCGTCGCCGCCACCGCGCTCCTGGCCGCCCTCTCGCTCACCGCGTGCAGCGGCGACAGCGGCAGCAGCGAGAGCAGCAAGGCCGGAGCGGCCGCCCCGGTGGCGAACACCATCGACAAGCAGGCCACGTCCCAGCCCGAGTCCCACGCCACGTCCCAGCCCCAGTCCCAGCCCCAGACCGCCGCACCGGAGACGGGCGCCACCGAAGCCCCCGTCACCAACTCCGGCACCAAGTCCGGCGGCAGCGGCACGACGAAGAACACCGTGCCGCCCGTCAAGACCGGCGCGAACAAGGCAGGCAACACCGCCAGCCCCACCAGCACCAAGACGGTCACCTGCACCGGCAGCAACACCAAGGTCACCGTCACCAAGGTGAGCCGCCCGGTCAACCACCTGCTGCTGACCGTGACGAACGCGGGCTCCCAGCTCTGCAACGCCTACTACGCACCCAAGCTCCGCTTCGACGACGCCCAGGCCGTCTTCCCGATCCTGGACGACAGCCAGCCCCAGGCCGTCGTGACACTGGAGCCGGGCGAGTCCGCCTACGCCGCCATCGGCCTGACCGGCGAGCCGGGCAGCGGTCCGGCCCCGCGCAAGGCCGCCCACCTCCAGGTCAACTTCGCCGGCAAGAGCAACGTGGGCTCCACGGGCACCCCCGCCGAGCTGACGCTCCCGGCCAACACCTACTGGGACGACAACGGCTACGTCACCTACTGGCAGACCGAGATGGCCGACGCCCTCCAGTACTGAGCCCCGTCCGCCCCTTCTGCCGCGTCCGCCCTGCCCGCCCCCCGTCCACCCCGCCCCCCGTCCACCCCGCCCACCGGCGGGGCAGGCGGGGCACGGGCGTGTACGGGGAGTGCGCCGCCTCCCACGGGGAAGCCACTCACCATGGACCGGACAGAGAGCCTCATCGACCAGTTCCACGCGCAGCCCCCCGAGAGCGACACAAGACGCGAACTCGTCGCGGGAATAGGCGACATACTCGCGGACCGGCCCGACCACCCGGCGGCCCTGACGTTCCTCGCCTCGGTGACCGAGGACACCGAGGAGTACGAGCTCGCCAGGATCGAGGCCACGACCGCCCTGCGGCTGTCGCCGCCCACCCAGGACACGCACCGGCAGCGGGCGGCCCGCGCGCTGCTGGCCGTGATGCGCGGGCCCGACGAGGACCTGGTGCGGCAGTACGCGGCCATGGCGCTCGGCCCCTACGCGGACGACCCGGAGATCCACGACGCGATGGCGGCCGCCGTCCTCTCCGACGAGGACCAGCTCGTCCGGGACAACGCCCTGGCCGCGCTCAACCAGGCGGGCCCGAGCGAGAGCCGGGCCGAGGTGCTGCACCGGCTGGCCGACGACCGGACACTGGGCCGGGAGGCGGCTCGTATCCTCACCGCCTGGGGTGGCGAACCGGCGCTCTGAGCACGGGCGGTACCGGACGGGGTGCAGAGACAACCTGATCGCGATCCGGAACATCTCCTCTCACAAGTCCGCGCCCCCGCTGCGGACGGTGAACGAGGAGCTGAAGCATGCCCCGACGCCCCACCCGCCCGAAACGCCCGCACGGCCGCCGAGTCGACTACCCCCGCCGGGGGAGAGCCAGTTGGCGCCGCTGGGTCCCTTCGTGGCGGCAGGTGCTGAGCGGGGTCCTGCTCGGAGCAGCGGCGGTGGCCGGGCTGTTCGCCGCGGTCTACTCGTCCGTCGACATCCCCGACGAGAACGACGAGGCGCGGATGCAGGGCACCGTCTACTACTGGGCGGACGGCAGCCAGTTGGTGAGCGTGGGCGCGGTCAACCGGCAGAACGTCACGCTCGCCGACATACCCGATTCGATGGAGAACGCGGTCATCGCCGCCGAGAACGAGACCTTCTACTCCGACTCCGGGGTATCGCTGACGGGCATCGGCCGCGCGGCCGTCAGCATGGTCAAGGGCGGTGAGACCCAGGGCGGCTCCACCATCACCCAGCAGTACGTGAAGAACACCTACCTCAGCCAGGAGCAGTCGGCCACACGGAAGTTCAAAGAGTTCTTCATCTCGGTCAAGCTGAGCAACAAGCAAAGCAAGCAGAGCATCCTCCAGGGATATCTGAACACCAGCTGGTTCGGCCGCGGCGCCTACGGCGTCCAGGCAGCGGCGGTCACGTACTACGGAATCCCCGCGAAGAAGCTCGACCCCAGCCAGACGGCGATGCTCGCGTCGCTGCTGAAGGGGGCGGAGCAGTACGACCCCGCGGACGGCAGGGCCAACCACGAACGCGCCGTCGAGCGCTGGAAGTGGATCCTGGACCGGCAGGTCGAGATCGGCATGATGACGAAGACCGAGCGGGCCTCGTACACGAAGTTCCCCGAGCCGCGGAAGGCCGTCAAACCGACCAGCCTCGGCGGCCAGACCGGCTACCTCGTCGACATCGCCAACAAGTACGTCAAGCAGCGCTCCGGCCTCACCGCCAAGGACCTCGCCCGGGGCGGCTACCGGGTGCACACCACCTTCGAGAAGGACCGGGTCCAGCAGCTGGAGCGGGCCGTGCGCAGCACGCGCAAGCACGACCTCGATCCCGAGAAGCGTCCCGAGGACAAGTACGTCGAGGTCGGCGCCGCCTCCGTGCGGCCCCAGGACGGAGCCGTGGTCGCGGTGTACGGCGGAGCCGACGCGACGACCCGTTACGCGAACAACGCCGACACCGCGGGCGTCCCCGTCGGCTCGGCGTTCAAACCCCTCGTGCTGGCCGCCGCTCTTCAGAGCGGCAACGGAATCACCCTGAACAGCGGCTACGACAGTACGGGGCGGCTGATCACGAGCGGCCCGCGTGCGGCGATTCCCTGGGCCCGGCAGGGAATCAGTCCTGTCCCGGCGCCGGCCCCCCTGACGACGACGACCCTGCGCGACGCCCTGATCAAGTCCGCGAACGTCACCTTCGTACAGCTCGGCAAGCACATCGGGATGAAGAACGTGAAGAAGATGGCGGTCGCGGCCGGCCTGCGCGAGGACAGCCTGGCCCCCCTGGACAAGTCGTTCCCCCTCGGCACGTCCACCCCGAGCGCGGTCAGGATGGCGGACGCGTACACCGCCTTCAACAACGAGGGCATGAGGGCCGACCCGTACTCGGTGACCGGCGTGACGCGCGGCGGCGAGCCGGTCGACGGCTTCGAGCGGCCCGTACCGGAGCGCGCGATGGACACCTCGGTGGCCAAGGACGTGCGGAACACCCTGGGGCTGGTGGCCTGGACGACACTGGCGAGGGACGGGAAGTTCGACCAGTTCTCCGGTGGCGGCTCCCTCGCCGACCTCTCGGCCGGTGCGACCGGTGAGGACGACCGGATGAAGTCGGCCTGGTACATCGGCCACACCCAGGGGCTGACCACGGCCGTGACGGTGTTCCGCAACAAGCCGGGAACCCCCCAGCTGCTGGGGATGCAGGGCGTGGGCGGAGAGCGTTCGGAGCGCGGCAACGTCCTGCCGCTCCGGATCTGGGCCTCCTACGCCACCGGGAAGTAGCCCCGGCGTCCCGCCCGGCCCCGGACCTGCTCAGGGCCGGGCGGGACGCTCACGCACCCGCTTCAGGCGCCGCCGCGCGCCAGCTTCCGCGCGACCTCCGTCGCCCAGTACGTCAGGATTATCTGCGCGCCCGCCCGCCGGATACCGGTCAGGCTCTCCATGATCGCCGCGTCCCGGTCGATCCAGCCGCGCTCGGCGGCGGCCTCGATCATCGCGTACTCGCCACTGATCTGGTACGCGGCGACCGGCACGTCCACCGACTCCGCGACCTTCGCCACGATGTCCAGGTACGGTCCGGCCGGCTTGACCATGACCATGTCCGCGCCCTCCTCGAGGTCGAGCGCCAGCTCGCGCATCGACTCACGGGCGTTGGCCGGGTCCTGCTGGTACGTCTTGCGGTCACCCCTGAGCGACGAGCCGACGGCCTCGCGGAACGGGCCGTAGAACGCGGAGGTGTACTTCGCCGTGTACGCGAGGATCGCGACGTCCTCGTACCCCGTCTGGTCCAGCGCGTCGCGGATCACCCCGACCTGGCCGTCCATCATGCCGCTGGGGCCGACCACGTGGGCGCCCGCGTCGGCCTGGACCTGGGCCATCTCGGCGTACCGCTCCAGCGTCGCGTCGTTGTCGACCCGGCCGTCCTCGGTCAGCACACCGCAGTGGCCGTGGTCGGTGGTCTCGTCCAGACAGAGGTCGGACATCACGACGAGATCGTCACCGACCTCCTCGCGCACCGCGCGCAGACCGACCTGGAGGATGCCCTCGGGGTCGGTGCCGGCCGTGCCCCGGGCGTCCTTCTTCTCGTCCGCGGGGACGCCGAAGAGCATGATCCCGGAGACACCCGCCGAGACCGCGTCGACCGCGGCCTTCCGCAGGCTGTCCAGGGTGTGCTGCTGCACACCGGGCATGGCCGAGATCGGGACGGGGGCGGCGATGCCCTCACGCACGAACGCGGGCAGGATCAGGTTCGCCGGGTCGAGCCGTGTCTCGGCGACCATCCGCCGCATGACGGGGGTCGTCCGCAGCCGTCGGGGGCGAGAGCCGGGGAAGTTTCCGTACACAGTCATGCTTCGAGACTAGACCCGTACACATCACCGTCTTACCGACACCTGTGCCGGGAAAGCGGCGGGGAACGGAAAGGGGCCCGGCCGCTTCGAGGAGAAGCGTCCGGGCCCCACGATCCGTCACGCCGGATCAGGTCGTCGTACGACGCCGCCGCGCGCCGGGACGGCGCTCGCTCGGCCGCGTCACCGGGTCACCGGCCTCCTTCGCCGCGTCCCTGCGCTGCGCGCCGAAGGCGGCGAGCGCCTCGGCGAGCTTGTGCACGGACGGCTCAGGGGACAGGACGTCGACACGCAGACCGTGCTCCTCCGCGGTCTTCGCGGTGGCCGGGCCGATGCACGCGATGACGGTCACGTTGTGCGGCTTCCCGGCGATGCCGACCAGGTTGCGCACCGTCGAGGACGAGGTGAAGAGCACCGCGTCGAACCCGCCGCCCTTGATCGCCTCACGGGTGTCCGCGGGCGGCGGCGAGGCGCGGACCGTGCGGTACGCGGTGACGTCGTCGACCTCCCAGCCCAGCTCGATGAGACCGGCCACCAGCGTCTCGGTGGCGATGTCGGCACGCGGCAGGAAGACACGGTCGATCGGGTCGAAGACCGGGTCGTACGGCGGCCAGTCCTCCAGCAGACCGGCGGCGGACTGCTCACCCGAGGGCACCAGGTCCGGCTTCACACCGAAGTCGACGAGCGCGGCGGCGGTCTGCTCACCGACGGCCGCGACCTTGATCCCGGCGAAGGCACGGGCGTCGAGCCCGTACTCCTCGAACTTCTCCCGGACGGCCTTCACCGCGTTGACGCTGGTGAACGCGATCCACTCGTAGCGGCCCGTGACCAGGCCCTTGACCGCGCGCTCCATCTGCTGGGGCGTACGCGGCGGCTCGACGGCGATCGTCGGCACCTCGTGCGGCACCGCACCGTACGAACGCAACTGGTCGGAGAGCGACGCCGCCTGCTCCTTCGTACGCGGCACGAGCACCTTCCAGCCGAACATCGGCTTCGACTCGAACCACGCGAGCTGGTCGCGCTGGGCGGCGGAGCTGCGTTCCCCGACCACGGCTATGACGGGCCGGTGCCCCTCCGGCGACGGCAGGACCTTGCCCTGCTTGAAGAGCTGGGCGATGGTGCCCAGCGTCGCCGTCCAGGTGCGCTGCCGGGTCGTCGTGCCGCCGACCGTCACGGTCAGCGGGGTGTCGGGCTTGCGGCCCGCGGACACCAGCTCACCGGCGGCCGCGGCCACCGCGTCGAGCGTCGTCGAGATGACGCACGTGGCATCGCTCGCGCCGACCTCGCTCCAGCAGCGGTCGGAGGCGGTACGGGCGTCCACGAACCGGACGTCCGCGCCCTGCGCGTCACGCAGCGGCACCCCGGCGTAGGCGGGCACCCCCACGACGTTGGCGACACCGGGCACGACCTCGAAGGGAATGCCGGCGGCCGCGCAGGCCAGCATCTCGCCGCCCGCGTAACCGTCCAGGCCGGGGTCACCCGCGACGGCACGGACGACCCGCCTGCCGCCCTTCGCGGCCTCCATGACAAGATTGGCCGCGTCCCTGAGAACGGGTACTCCGACGGCTGTTGACTGCGCGTCAACAACCGTCAGCTCAGGCGTGCTTACGCCTGCCCGCGCATGGCAGCGGACGACGCCGAGAACGTCCGGCTCGGCGACAAGAACGTCCGCGCTCGCAAGCGCCTCGACGGCGCGCAGAGTCAGCAGTCCCGGGTCGCCGGGACCGGCGCCGAGGAAGGTGACGTGCCCTGCGGACAGGACAGGAAAATCGGATGCGACGGGGCCGGTGGGGCTCAAAGTGCTCGCTCCCCCATAAGACCGGCCGCACCCTTGGCGAGCATCTCGGCCGCGAGTTCGCGACCGAGGGCCGCCGCGTCGTCGTGCGACGTGGGGACGGGACCGGTGGTGGACAGCTGTACCAGCGAGGAACCGTCGGTGGACCCGACGACTCCGCGCAGGCGCAGTTCGTTGACAGCCTGACCGTCGGCCAGGAGGTCGGCCAGCGCACCCACAGGTGCGGAGCAGCCGGCCTCCAGGGCGGCGAGCAGGGCACGCTCGGCGGTCACGGCGGCCCGGGTGTACGGGTCGTCGAGCTCGGCGAGCGCGGCGGCGAGGTCAGTGCTGCTGGCAGCACATTCGATCGCCAGTGCTCCCTGGCCGGGAGCGGGCAGAACGGTGTCGACCGACAGGAAATCGGTCACCTCACCGGTCCGGCCGAGACGGCTGAGTCCGGCCGCGGCGAGTACCACCGCGTCCAGTTCGCCGTTTCGTACAAAACCAATACGCGTATCGACGTTGCCGCGGATCGGCACGGTCTCGATGCCGAGGCCGTGACTGCGGGCGTACGCGTTGAGCTGCGCCATGCGGCGCGGCGATCCGGTGCCGATCCGGGAACCGGACGGCAGCTGCTCGAAGGTCAGCCCGTCCCGCGCCACCAGCACGTCACGCGGGTCCTCGCGCACCGGCACCGCGGCCAGCGTCAGGCCCTCGGGCTGCGTGGTCGGCAGGTCCTTCAGCGAGTGGACGGCGAAGTCCACCTCGCCGCGGAGCAGCGCTTCGCGCAGCGCGGCGACGAACACGCCGGTCCCGCCGATCTGCGCGAGCTGCTCCTTGGAGGTGTCCCCGTACGTGGTGATCTCGACGAGCTCGACGGCCCGCCCGGTCACCTCGGTGACGGCCTCTGCGACGAGGCCGGACTGCGCCATCGCCAGCTTGCTGCGCCGGGTCCCCAGCCGCAGCGGCTTGGTGGCCCCCGCGCCCAGGGGTGAGTTGTCGGTCATGACCGCCCTCGATTCGGGTCGTTCAGGTCTGCCCGGGAGACGGCGGCGACCGTCTGCGGGTCGAGGTCGAAGAGTTCCCGCAGCGCATCGGCGTACCCGGCGCCGCCGGGCTCGCTGGCGAGCTGCTTGACCCGCACGGTGGGCGCGTGCAGGAGCTTGTCGACGACGCGGCGCACGGTCTGCGAGATCTCGGCGCGCTGCTTTTCGTCCAGGTCGGGGAGGCGTCCGTCCAGCCGTGCGATCTCGCCCGCGACCACTCCGGCGGCCATCGTGCGCAGGGCGACGACGGTGGGGGTGATGTGGGCGGCGCGCTGGGCGGCACCGAAGGCGGCGACCTCGTCGGCGACGATGGTGCGCACCTGGTCCACATCGGCGGCCATCGGGGCGTCCGCGGACGCCTCGGCGAGCGACTCGATGTCGACGAGGCACACACCGTCGAGGCGGGCGGCGTCCCCGTCGATGTCGCGGGGCATCGCGAGGTCCAGCAGGGCGAGGCGGACCGGCCCGGTGGACTGGGCGGGCACCGTGACCCGGCGGACGGCCTGCGCCTGCGCGGTCGCGGTGGCGGTGGCGGAGCCGTTCTCCACCCACGCGGCGTGCTGGTCCAGATCGGCGGGCGGCGCGGCGACGGGCACGGCGGGCGCCGCGTGCGGGGCGAAGTCCAGCCCGAGCGCACCGGCGACGGCCTCCGCGCTCAGCACCAGACCGGTCGCGCCGGTGCAGGAGACGACGACATCGGCACGTGTCAGTTCGTCGGAGACCGCGGCCATCTCCACGGCGTGGGCGGTCACTCCGGTGCCGCCGGCCTGGTTGAGGATCTCGACCAGCCGGTCGGCGCGGGCCCGGGTGCGGTTGGCGACGACGATCTCGGCGACACCGGTACGGGCCAGGGTCGCGGCGGCCAGCGAGGACATCGAGCCCGCGCCGATCACCAGGGCGCGCTTGCCCTTCGCCCAGACCCCGGGATCGCGGCCCTCGGCGAGCTGCTCCAGGCCGAACGTGACGAGCGACTGCCCGGCCCGGTCGATCCCGGTCTCGCTGTGGGCGCGCTTGCCGACCCGCAGGGCCTGCTGGAAGAGGTCGTTCAGCAGCCGCCCCGCGGTGTGGAGCTCCTGCCCCAGCGCCAGCGCGTCCTTGATCTGGCCGAGGATCTGGCCCTCGCCCACGACCATCGAGTCCAGTCCGCAGGCCACCGAGAAGAGGTGGTGGACGGCCCGGTCCTCGTAGTGCACATAGAGATACGGAGTGAGCTCGTCCAGACCGACACCGCTGTGCCGGGCGAGCAGCGTCGACAGCTCGGCGACGCCCGCGTGGAACTTGTCCACGTCGGCGTACAGCTCGATGCGGTTGCAGGTGGCGAGGACGGCGGCCTCGACCGCGGGCTCCGCGGCGAGGGTGTCCCGGAGCAGCTCGGCCTGGGCGCCGGCGGGCAGCGAGGCCCGCTCCAGCACGGAGACGGGAGCACTGCGGTGGCTCAGCCCTACGACAAGGAGACTCATGCCGGCATCACGGCGGGCATGTCCCCGTCGGGTCCCTTCCGGCTGGTGGTCGCGGCGCGCACGGGCGGTGCGGCCGGGTCGGGGCCGTCGTCCGCGGCGGCGTCCTCGCCCGCCTTGCGCTGCTCGTGGAACGCGAGGATCTGCAGCTCGATGGAGAGGTCGACCTTGCGCACGTCGACGCCGTCGGGCACCGAGAGCACGGTCGGGGCGAAGTTCAGGATGGAGGTGACACCGGCGGCCACCAGACGGTCACAGACCTGCTGCGCCGCGCCGGGCGGGGTGGTGATCACACCGATCGACACGCCGTTCTCGCTGATGATCCGGTCCAGGTCGTCCGCGTGCTGGACGGGGATACCGGCGACGGGCGTACCGGCCATCGCGGGGTCGGCGTCGATCAGCGCGGCAACCCGGAACCCGCGGGAGGCGAAACCGCCGTAGTTGGCGAGCGCGGCGCCGAGGTTCCCGATGCCGACGATGGCGACCGGCCAGTCCTGCGTGAGGCCGAGTTCACGGGAGATCTGGTAGACGAGGTACTCGACGTCGTAGCCGACGCCGCGCGTCCCGTACGAGCCGAGATAGCTGAAGTCCTTGCGCAGCTTGGCGGAGTTGACCCCCGCCGCCGCGGCGAGTTCCTCGGAGGAGACCGTGGGGACCGAGCGCTCGGAGAGCGCGGTCAGCGCACGGAGATACAACGGAAGTCGGGCGACGGTGGCCTCGGGAATTCCTCGGCTACGGGTCGCCGGTCGGTGGTTTCGGCCAGTTGCCACGGTGCTCCTGCGGGATGAGCGGGGCTGCAGGCGGCCGCATGTCCCATGGCCGCCCCGTCGAATGCAGGCTATGTCTTTGTGAACGCGTGCACAAAGATGGTGTCCGATTTGTCCGGTCAAAGTGACCGGGGTCACGCGCATTCGTCGCGCGATCCAGGAACTGCCGATCGCATCAGCCCGTTGCAGGCCCGAAGGGGGCAAGGCGGTACACGCTCCTCACGACTACACCCCCGGGACCACTCAAAACGCCCATGATGTTAACCGGGTTTCACTCAGGAAAGCAGCGCACTGCGCAGTCTTACCGGGTCCACCCGCCAGAACGTGTGCTGTTCGTTATCAATGAGGACCACGGGGATCTGCTCCCAGTACTCCCGGTGCAGCTCCTCGTCCCGGGTGATGTCCTTCTCCTCCCAGGACGCGCCGATCTCCTCGCAGACCACGCGGACCACCGCCCTGGCATCGTCACAGAGGTGACACCCGGGCTTCCCCACAAGGGTCACCACCCGGTCCGCGGGCTTCTTCTTCGTACGACGCAGCAGGGCACTCATACCCCTCATTCTCCGCCGCCCGGAGAGCCGCCCGCCCCCTCGTCCCCCGCGCCGTCCCCCGCGCCCGGAATCACCCGTTCAACCGTGCGGTCCCCGAGAGTTCACGCCCTCGCATCCCGGCAGGTCGGGAAGGGCCGAACCGACTGGCTATGCTCACGACATGGCCGCTCTTGGATGGCTCACACCCCGTAGGCGCTCCGCGACAGCACGGAGCGTGCTGGCAGGCGAGGCAGCAGCAGAGGCGGCGCGCAAGTCGTCGCTCGACGCCGAGCGGTCCGCGGAAGCCGACGCGGAGGCCGGCGCCACGCCCGGCGCGGAGGCCGGGGAGCCCGAGTTCCCCGTCGTCGGGGACGAACGGGCCGCCGCCTTCTTCGACCTCGACAACACCGTGATGCAGGGCGCCGCGATCTTCCACTTCGGGCGCGGCCTGTACAAGCGGAAGTTCTTCGAGCGCCGTGAGCTGACCCGGTTCGCCTGGCAGCAGGCCTGGTTCCGGCTGGCGGGCGTCGAGGACCCCGAACACATGCAGGACGCGCGCGACAGCGCCCTGTCCATCGTGAAGGGCCACCGCGTCTCCGAACTGATGTCCATCGGTGAGGAGATCTACGACGAGTACATGGCCGACCGCATCTGGCCCGGCACCCGCGCCCTCGCCCAGGCCCACCTCGACGCCGGCCAGAAGGTCTGGCTGGTCACCGCCGCCCCGGTGGAGACCGCCACGATCATCGCCCGCCGCCTCGGCCTGACCGGCGCACTCGGCACCGTCGCGGAGTCCGTCGACGGCGTCTACACCGGGCGCCTCGTCGGCGAACCGCTGCACGGCCCCGCGAAGGCCGAGGCGGTACGCGCCCTGGCCGCGGCGGAGGGCCTGGACCTGGCGCGCTGCGCCGCGTACAGCGACTCGCACAACGACATCCCGATGCTGTCCCTGGTCGGACACCCGTACGCGATCAACCCGGACGCCAAGCTCCGCAAGTACGCCCGTGCCCGCGACTGGCGGCTGCGCGACTACCGGACGGGCCGCAAGGCGGCCAAGGTCGGCATCCCGGCCGCCGCGGGAGTGGGCGCCCTCGCGGGCGGTACCGCCGCAGCCGTCGCCCTGCACCGCCGCCGCCGCTGACCCCGCCGCGCCGGTTGACCGGGTCACCCTCACCCGACCACAACCTGTCGCGGCTATCGGCAGATCTCGAAGTTATTTGATCAATAACCGGTCACGATGTGCTACTTGATGTGCCGAATAGTCGCTACAGAAACGACGTAACCGGTGATTTGAGCAACTGGGTGTAGCACTGCCTGTACGAAGCGTTATTCTCCTCAGACGCATTCGGAACCCACCACTCACTACGACGAGTGACGGTTTCGCACTGCACGTGATGGAAGCTCTGCCTCTGGGAGTCCCGTGTACCCACACGTCGGGGTTGACGCCTCGGGCCTGGCTACGCTGCGCGCAACGGTCGCCGACCGCTTGCGCGGCTTCGTCCCCACCGCGTACGCCGTACCCGCCTTTGCCACCCCTGCACCTGCCGGCCCTTGCTACGCCCTGGCCGAACGCGGTGCGGCGGTCGGAAGACGCAGCAACCGCGGCGCAACGACCACGTCCACCGTTCGTCGGCCGACAGCTGACAGCGACAGCGCGCGCATGATGGATCTCGTCGAGCGCGCACAGGCCGGTGAGGCTGACGCCTTCGGCCGTCTCTACGACCAGTACAGCGACACCGTGTACCGCTACATCTACTACCGCGTGGGCGGCAAGGCGACAGCGGAGGACCTCACCAGTGAGACCTTCCTGCGCGCCCTGCGGCGCATCTCCACGTTCACCTGGCAGGGCCGCGATTTCGGCGCCTGGCTGGTCACCATCGCTCGCAACCTGGTCGCCGACCACTTCAAATCCAGTCGATTCCGGCTGGAAGTGACCACCGGCGAAATGCTCGACGCCAACGAGGTCGAGCGCAGTCCCGAGGACTCCGTCCTGGAGTCCCTCTCCAATGCCGCACTGCTGCAAGCCGTGCGCCGACTCAACCCCCAGCAGCAGGAGTGCGTGACCCTGCGCTTCCTGCAAGGCCTCTCGGTCGCCGAGACCGCCCGGGTGATGGGCAAGAACGAGGGCGCGATCAAGACCCTGCAGTACCGCGCCGTCCGCACACTTGCCCGACTCCTTCCGGACGATGCCCGCTGACCCCAACCCGGGCCGAATCACTCTCGGCAATATGTTCATCAGCCACTGGTCCGATCATCTTTCGTGCGTAACCCAAGTGCCGCGCCACTCGTTGTGCCGGTTGCAGGCCCCCTGTCGTCACCCCATGTCCGCAGACACTCACTCAATCGTGTGGATGCGCTCAAGGTGTGCAACCTTCCGGACCCTCAGGGGAGTCGACCGTCATGACGAGAGGAGGTGCCGCCAGTGATCGCAAACGTTTCGGCACACCGGCGGGCGAACGCCTTCGCCCAGGCCGTGGAGGAGCAGTCGCTCCGCGGTGCGGCGGCCGTACAGCCCGAGGAACCGGCCGAACCGGCCGACCGCGGACCGCTGTTGGCCCTGGCGAACGGCCTCGGTGAGCTACCGAAGCCGGTATTGGATCCCGAGGTCAAAGTGGTGCAGCGAGCTCAGCTCGTCGCCGCCATGGAGGCCATGTTCGCCACGGGCGGCGCGTCCGCGGCCCCTACAGTTCCCGAACAACGGGGCAAGGGGGCCCACCGGGCCTCCCCGCTCCGCAAACTGCGCCCCAGATCGCGCTGGACGAAGGGCCTCGCGGCCGGCGGACTCACCGTCGGTGTGGCCGCGGGAGCCTTCGGCGGTGTGGCAGCCGCCAGCTCCGACGCCCTCCCCGGTGATTCGCTCTACGGGCTGAAGCGCGGCATGGAGGACCTCCACCTCAACCTGGCCGGCAGCGACACCGCCCGCGGCGAGGTCTACCTGGACCAGGCATCGACCCGGCTCAGCGAAGCCCGCAGGCTGATGGAGCGCGGCCGCGCGGCCGACCTGGACCACGAACAGCTCGGCGAGGTCAGGCGCACGCTCAACGGCATGACCCACGACGCCACCGAGGGCCACCGCCTGCTCCACGCCGCCTACCAGCGGGACGGCGCCATCGGGCCGATCCAGACCCTGGACTCCTTCTCCCGCTCGCACCGCGCGAGCTGGACCAGCCTCCGCGACCGGCTGCCCGTCCAGCTGACCGAGCTCGGTGACCAGGTGAGCTCCGTCTTCGCGGCCATAGACGAGGAAGTCGCGCCGCTGCAGTCGCTGTTCCCCCGCACCAAGGAGAAGAGCGGCGGATCGCAGCAGCCCGGCTCCACCGGGACCGGCACCGGCACGGCCCCGTCCTCGCACCGGCCCTCCCCGCCGTCCTCCGCACCCGCCGACGCGCACGAAGGCAAGAAGGACAGCAGCTCCTCGCCCCACCCGTCAGGCTCGGACACCTCTCCGGAGGACGGCCTGCTCGGAGGCGCGGACGACCTCTTCGACCCGCCGGCGCCGGACACCACGGAACCGTCGAAGGACACCCCGAGCACACCACCCACGCCGGACATCACCCTGCCCCCGCTGATCCCCGGCCTGATCGGAGGCCTAGGGATCAACAGCAGGAACGAACCCTGACCCCACCGCCGGACGGGCATCCCCAAGCCCGTCCGGCAAAATCAAGCCCGTCCGGCGATTGAGGACAGAGCGGCACCCCGGACGCACCCGGGCACGCTCAGAAGAACACCGACCGCCGCTGCACCAGCAACTTGTACAGCGTGTGCTGGATCTGCTCCCGCACCTGATCCGTCAGATTGAACATCAGCATCGGATCCTCCGCCGCCTCCACCGGATACCCGTCCGTGGGAATCGGCTCACCGAACTGGATCGTCCACTTCGTCGGCAACGGCACCGCTCCCAGCGGCCCCAGCCACGGAAACGTCGGCGTGATCGGGAAGTACGGCGTACCCAGCAGCCGCGCCAGCGTCTTGGAGTTGCCGATCATCGGGTAGATCTCCTCGGCCCCCACGATCGAGCACGGCACGATCGGCACCCCGGCCCGCAGCGCCGTCGACACGAAGCCGCCCCGCCCGAAGCGCTGGAGCTTGTACCGCTCGCCGAACGGCTTGCCGATGCCCTTGAAGCCCTCCGGCATCACCCCGACGACCTCGCCCTGCCTCAGCAGCCGCTCCGCGTCCTCCGCGCACGCCAGCGTGTGCCCGGCCTTGCGGGCCAGCTCGTTGACGACCGGCAGCATGAAGACCAGGTCCGCCGCGAGCAGCCGCAGATGGCGCCCCGCCGGATGGTTGTCGTGCACCGCGACCTGGAGCATCAGCCCGTCCAGCGGCAGCGTCCCGGAGTGGTTGGCCACGATGAGCGCCCCGCCGTCCGACGGAATGTTCTCGATGCCCTTCACCTCGACCCGGAAGTACTTCTCGTACACGGGCCGCAGCACCGACATCAGTACCTGGTCGGTGAGTTCCTCGTCGTAGCCGAACTCGTCGACGTCGTACTCGCCCGTGACCCGCCGCCGCAGGAACGCGAGCCCGCCCGCGATCCGCCGGTCCCAGCCACCCCGTCCCGCGTCCTCGGATGCCACCACGGGCTCCTCCGGTTCCTCCGGCTCCCTCGGCGGCAGTCCGGCGTCCGACTGCCCCGGCAGGGCGCTCACGGACCCGTTGCCGCGTCCGGGGGACCGTCGCCGCGCAGCACGCGGTGAGCCCCCCGACCGCGAACGGTCGTCGTCGAACGGAATGACCTTGGCGTCCGCCATCGTCGGTGCGCTCCTCTACCTGCCGCTCGGAGTCGGGTGTGTGTCGCCGCCGGCCCCGGTGATCCCCGGAGCCCCGCCGGTCCCTCCGGCGAACGGCATCGCTGCCAGTCTGCCGACGGCCCGGCCCACCGCCTCGGGCGGCAGCAGTCCCGGTCCACGGCTGCGCGCGAACTCCGCGAACGTCTCCACCGTGGTGAACCGCGGCCGGAAGCCCAGGGTCTCGCGCATCTGGACCGTGGAGACCACCCTGCCATGGGTGAGCAGCCGGATCTGCTCCGGCGAGAAGTCCGTCATCCCGACCGCACGGAGCGCCTGGCCGACCCAGGTGACCGCGGGCAGCAGCAGCGGCATCGTCGGCCGCCCCAGCCGCCGCGAGCACTGCGAGAGCAGCAGCACCCCGTCCCCGGCGATGTTGAACGTGCCGCTGTTCAGGGTCCCGCGCCGCGGCTCGCTCGCGGCGATGCCGAGTACGTCGATGACATCGTCCTCGTGCACGAACTGGAGCCTCGGGTCGTACCCGAACACCGTCGGCAGCACCGGCAGCGCCAGATAGTCCGCGAGCGGCGAATCCGCGTCCGGCCCCAGGATGTTCGCGAACCGGAGCACGCACACGGCCACGTCCGGCCTGCGGCGCGCGAAGCCGCGTACGTACCCCTCGACCTCCACCGCGTCCTTCGCGAAGCCCCCGCTGGGCAGGGACTTGGGCGGGGTGGTCTCGTGGAAGACCGCCGGGTCGCGCGGCGCGGAGCCGTACACACCCGTACTGGACTTGATCACCAGCCGCTGGACGGCCGGGGCCTTCTGGCACGCACCGAGCAGCTGCATGGTGCCGATGACGTTGGTCTCCTTGACCGCGGTACGGCTCTGGGCCCCGAGCCCCTTCCCGCTGACGTCCAGATGGACGACGGTGTCGACCGAGTGCTCGGCGAGGACTCTGGCGATGGCGGGCTGGCGGATGTCCGCGCGCACGAAGACGGCGTCCCCCAGCTGGTGGCCGGGCGCGACCGCGTCGACCGCGATCACCCGGTCCACGCCCGGATCACGCTGGATGCGCCGCACGAAGCGGCCGCCCAGCTGCCGGGCCGCTCCCGTGACGAGCACGACCTTCCCCAAGATCAGCGCCTTCCGTCGGTCTCCCGTGAAGTGAGTCGGAGGGATCCTCGAAGAGGGTGGCCCCAGTCGTCACCGTAGCGGGTGGATGTTGCCCTGTGACGCCCGCGCGGCAGCCTTGTGCCGCGTCATGGCCCGAATGCGCGCATGGTCCGCACAGCACCGCAGCCCTCCCGCCGTGATGGCGGAAGGGCTGCGGATTTCACGAACTGCGTTCGCCTACTTCTTGTTGCGACGCTGAACGCGAGTGCGCTTGAGCAGCTTGCGGTGCTTCTTCTTGGCCATCCGCTTACGCCGCTTCTTAATGACAGAGCCCACGACTACCCTCGCTCACTTCTTCTTCACTGGTGCGGGGCGTCTGGGCCCACACGACCTACGTCGGCCTAGCCTACCCGCCACCGGGTGAGGGACGTAATCCGAGGGGAATGTCAGGCCGACCCCACCCCCACGAAGGACTCCCGGAGATACTCGTGAACCGCTTGCTCCGGCACCCGGAAGGACCTGCCCACCCGGATCGCCGGCAGATGACCACTGTGCACCAGGCGGTACACGGTCATCTTCGACACTCGCATGACCGAGGCGACTTCCGCCACGGTCAGAAACTTGACCTCGTTGAGAGGCCTCTCGCTGTCAGCAGCCATGATCCACCTGTACCTTCCGCACGCGACGCGCACCGGCTTCCCCTCCGGTGACTCTTCGTCGATGTGCGCTCACTCCCCAGATTAGGGGCGGGTGATGCGAGTGGGGAAGAGGAGAGACGATCGGCCGCCTACTGTGACAGACACGCCCGATTGAGCACATAGCGCGTGAGCGGCAGGTAGTAGGCGGACCGCACGGCGTCGTCGAGCGGAACGACGACCGACACCCTCCCCTCGGCCTCACCGACGAACAGCGCCGGGTCGTCCGTATCCGCCAGCCCGATCGCCTCGATGCCCAGCTGACCTGCCCCGCAGACCCAGCCGTGGTCCCCCACGACGAGTTCCGGCAAGGGGCCCCGGGCCTCCACGGCAGCCTCCAGAACGACCCTGACCGGCAGCGGGGAGTGGGAGTGTGCGCCGGTACCACCACCGGGCACCCGCACGCCGGGTTCGCGCACCAGCGCGACTCCCCGTACGTAGTCGAGGTTGTACGTGCGTACGCCGAACCGGGTCGTTATGTCGATACATCGCCCCTGCGCGGGGGTGAGTACAGCGCACCCGACCGACGACAAAGCGTCTGCCAACGCTGCGTAGAAGCCGAGCAATCGGTGCGGATGTCCCGTTCCGAACAGCACCGGCGCCCGCCGCGAAGCCGCGTACGACAGCCGCGCGGCGAACGCGTCCAGCCCCGCCATCGTCCGCTCCGGATCGATCACATCCGGACCCGAGACATGCGCGGGATCGTCGGAGACCCCGCACTTCTCGGCCATCAGACGGAGCAACTCCCGCTCCCCCCAGCCCCGTCCGGGATCGAGACCGAGCGTCACCCGGGGGTCCCTGGCCGCGAAGAGCCGGTAACTCCTCAGACTCACTTCCCGCGGGGTGGCCACGGGCCCGGCCAGCCGGGCCGCCAGCAGATGAGCGCGCAGCGCTCCGGTGCTCAACACCCTGCCGATGCTCCCGTACCCGCACCGCCCGGGGACCAAAAGCCCGGATACGCCCCACAGTTGGCGTAACCGCCGGGCGCGGCGGCCGGGCGTCAGGTAAGCAGCCCCCGCAGCGGGAAGGCCGCACGGCGGCTCGCCAGCACCGCCTGGTCCAGCCGGTCCGCCGGGTCGTACCCCTCTTCCCACGACTTCCACGACGGGGTACGGCCGTCCGTCATCCGGGCCGGCCCGAGCTGCCGGGTCCGGGCGTAGACCTCGTCCCGCCAGGACGACGGGATCACCGACTCCGGGTCGACGGGCGCATGGGCGGCGATCCCCACCAGATGCGTCCAGGACCGCGGCACCACGTCGACCACCGCGTAGCCGCCCCCGCCGAGCGCCACCCAGCGCCCGTCGTCCGCGTACGCGTGGGCGAGGTCGTGGCAGGCCGCCATCACGGCCCGCTGGGCGTCCAGCGACACCGCGAGATGGGCCAGCGGATCCTCGAAGTGCGTATCGGCCCCGTGCTGCGTCACCAGGACCTGCGGCCGGAAGTCCGCCAGCAGCTCCGGCACCACCGCGTGGAACGCCCGCAGCCACCCCGCGTCCCCGGTCCCGGCCGGCAGTGCCACGTTCACCGCACCGCCCTCGCCCGCCCCCGCGCCGGTCTCCTCCGGCCAGCCGGTCTGCGGGAAGAGCGTCCGCGGGTGCTCGTGCAGCGAGACCGTCAGCACCCGGGGGTCCTCCCAGAAGGCCGCCTGCACGCCGTCCCCGTGGTGCACGTCCACATCGATGTACGCGACCCGCTCCGCGCCCAGCTCCAGGAGCCGGGCGATGGCGAGCGCCGGGTCGTTGTAGATGCAGAAGCCCGACGCGCTGGCGGGCATGGCGTGATGGAGCCCGCCGGAGAAGTTCACCGCGTGCCCGGTCTGCCCCCGCCACACCGCCTCCGCCGCGGCCACCGACTGCCCGGCGATCAGCGCCGACGCCTCGTGCATCCCGGCGAACGCCGGATCGTCCGTCGTCCCGAGCCCGTAGCTCTGGTCGGCGCGGTCCGGATCCACCGAGGCCGCCCGCACGGCCGCCACGTAGTCCGAGCGGTGCACGAGCCGCAGCGTGGAGTCCCCGGCGGGCTTGGCCGCCACCACGTCCACCGCACGGTCGAGACCGAACGCCCGCACCAGGCCCATGGTCAGGGCAAGTCTGACCGGGTCCATGGGATGACTGTCCCCGAAGTCGTATCCCGTTACTGCGTCATCCCACATCAGCTGTGCGCGGCCGCTCATGCCCGCCACCGTATCGGGCGGGCTCCGCGCCGAACGATTTGGCGTACACGAGTATCGCGAGCACCAGCACCATCGGTACGAGCATCGCGCCCCGGTAGCTCCAGGCGTCCCCGAGCGCCCCCACCAGGGGCGAGCCGACCAGGAATCCCACGTAGTTGAAGATGTTCAGCCGGGCGATGGCGGTGTCGCTCGCACCGGGGAACAGCCGCCCCGCGGCCGCGAACGTCTGCGGCACGATCACGCAGAGCCCGAACCCCAGCATGGTGAACCCGAGCATCCCGACCCAGGCCCCGCCGGCGACGGCCACGACACCGAACCCGGCCGCGGCGACCACGCTCCCGAACCGCACCACGGCCACCGCGCCGAACCGCCGCACCCCGAAGTCCCCGACAGCCCGCCCCAGCAGCGTCGTCACCATGTAGACGTTGTACGGAACGGTCGAGAGCTGCTCCGAGCTCCCCAGCACGTCCTGCAGATACTTGGCGCTCCAGTTGGAGACCGTCGAGTCCCCGATGTACGCGAAGCTCATCACCAGGCAGAGCGGCATCAGCAGCTTGAACGAGACCGACGCGGCCTTCCCCCGCTCTGCGGCCTGCCCCTCGTCCTCGTGCTTCCCCTCGGCGTACCACCGGCTCCCGGCGAGCGCGACGGGCAGCAGCACCACCACGACCGGGAGGTACGAGACCAGCAGCGACAGATCCCAGTGCGCCCCGGCCCACGCCATCGAGGCCCCGGCGATCCCGCCGAGGCTGTACGCGGCGTGGAAGCCGAGCATGATGGAGCGTCCGTACGCCCGCTGGAGGCTGACACCCATCATGTTCATGGACGCGTCCAGCGCACCGACGGCCAGCCCGAACGCGGCCATCGCCAGGGCCGCCTGCCACAGCTCGCTCCCGGCACCGACGCCGAGCAGCGCGAGCAGGACGACGGGCTGGGCCCACCGCAGCACCACGCGCGGCCGCACCCGCACGACCACCTTCTCGGTGACCACGCTGCCCACACCGGCCAGGATCGGCACGGCGGCGAGGAACACGGGCAGCAGGCCGTCGGATATCCCGTACCGGTCCTGGATGGCGGGGATCCGCGTCACGAGAAGAGCGAAGGTGACGCCCTGCACGAAGAAGCTCAACGCGAGGGAGGCTCTGCCGTGCCGCAAACGTGCATCTGTCATGGGCGCGAGCGTAGAGCCAGTTTCTACCCATGGGTAGACGCGTCAGGCAAGCAATTCGCGCAGCTGTCCCATGTCGGAGAAATGCCCGGTCACCCCGGCCAGCCGGTCCGCCGGCATCATCGACGTGAACCCGTACACGTCCATGCCCGCGGCCCTGGCCGCCTCCACTCCGAGCGGGCTGTCCTCGATGACGACGCACCGCTCCGGCGGCACCCCCATCCGGTCGGCGGCGTGCAGGAACAGGTCGGGTGCCGGCTTCCCGCGCCCCACGTCCTCCGCACTGAAGATCCACTCCTCCTCGAACCACTGGTCGAGCCCGGTCTTCAGGTGCCCGACCCTGATCCGCTCGTGGCTGCCGGAGGACGCGACGCAGTACGGGACCCCCTCGGCGACGAGGTCCCCCAGCACTTCCTCGACGCCGGGGACGGGTCGCAGCTCCTGCCGGAACGCGGCGAACACCCGCGAGTGGAACGTGTCGTCGAAGTCCGCGGGCAGCTTCTCCCCGCCCCGCTCCTCGATGAGGTCGTGCACCCGGTGCATGGCGGCCCCCATGTAGTCACGGAGGGATTCCTCGTACGAGGTGGGGTGCCCGAGCTCCGTGAGGTAGTCGGCCAGGATGGTGTTGGAGATCGGCTCGCTGTCCACGAGCACACCGTCGTTGTCGAAGATGACCAGTTCGTAGCGCATGTCACGACCTTAAACCGTCGGGAACGCAGAAAAGCCCCGTGCCACAAGGGCACGGGGCTTAACTATAAAAGGAGTTCGGCGGCGTCCTACTCTCCCACAGGGTCCCCCCTG
>NZ_JBIVTZ010000021.1:0-107628 GCF_044756945.1 Streptomyces sp. NPDC091387
CGCCGTGCAACCGGCGCTCGTTAACAGCCCTGGTCTGCACGCCAATCCCGTAGCAGAGTCAGATGCAAGGCAAAAACTCGCATACCGCCCTCTCAGTTGTCGTCCGGTGTCCGCATGACCTGGGGCTTCTGAGTGTTGTCCAGGTTTCTTGTCGGGGGTTCGTCCGGGCGAGCTATCGGATTCTTCAGGAAGTTGATGTCGCCGAGGGCGTCCGTGGTTCAGACGCGCCAGCCACCGGTGGGCTGTGAAGGGTTCGCGTAGCGAGTCTTGGGACCAAGGCGGACATTCGGTACGCGGGCTGTCTCGTTCGCTGCGCAGGTAGTAACTGCGAGCTGAGTGCGGTTTCAGCCAAGAGGTGAGGAGGCGAGCCCCCGGCGATGGCGGGTGCGGTGTAGCTCGCAAGTTGATGACAAGTCACTTGGAAAACGACATCTCTATTCGGAACCTACAGGTGCCGTTCAGACGACTCGGCGGGCCGCGAGAATCTGCGACTTCCAGGACGCGAGCGTCGCGATACGCACCACGTCACCGGTGTGCGGGGCGTTGACGATCAGGCCCTGGCCGATGAACATTCCGACGTGCTCGGGGACTTCGGCCGTTCCCTCGGTGAAGACGAGGTCACCCGGCTTGAGGGCATCGGCCGACGTCGCCTTGCCCTCCTTGACCTGCGTGTACGTGGTGCGCGTCAGGGTGACTCCGGCGGCCTTGTACGCCTGCTGCATGAGAGAGGAGCAGTCGCACCGGCCCATGGGGCCGGGCCCATGGGAGTCGGTGCAGCTCCCGCCCCACTGGTACGGCGTCTTGAGCTGGCCGAGGGCCCAGCGAATCGCCGTCTGGACCTTCGCCGGGGCATCCGCTGGGATCTTGTACTCCGCCGGCACCGCGCGCGGCGGGATTGTTCCGAAGTCGGTTCCGTCCCCGCCGGCCGTACAACCGCCCGCGATATCGGATGGAGCGGTCTCGGTGTCAGCAGAGCCAGACGGAGACGGGCTCGGCGACCCGCCGCCGGACTTCGACAGCAGGGGCGCGATGGCCTTCTGCAGGGCGGTGGCCAGCGGCTCCCACTTGGCATACGCCTCCGGGAACCCCGACCGCTGTACGGCCTGAGCAGCCTGGGTGACGGACAGGGACTCCCAGCCCGAGACCTTCTGCAGCCCCTCGTAGAACTTGGTCGAGGAGTGCACCGGATCGAGGATCTCGTTCGCCGTGCCCCATCCCTGCGACGGCCGCTGCTGGAACAGTCCCAGCGAATCACGGTCGCCGTAGGTCAGGTTCCGCAGGCCACTTTCCTGCAGCGCGGTAGCCAGGGCCACGACTTGCCCACGGGCCGGAATGTTCATCGCGACGCCGGTGGCCTGGATCGTCTTGGCGTTGGGGACCTGGTCGGCAGGGTCATCAAGCCCCGCGACGGAGACCGCGCCCTTGTCGCCACCGTCCAGGATGGCCTTCACCTGTGAAGCAACGGCAGCGGTATCCACAGACTGTGCACCGCCGGTCGAGCAGGAGGCCGAAGCCGAACCCGCACCGATGGCGAGGATGGGAACGGCCAGCAGCAGCGGGCCGGATGCGAAGAGACCGACGACGGCTCCGGTGGTCTTCTTCATCGCCGCTGCCGTTCACCGGTTCGGCGGTGGCCGACGGACAGCGGTGTTGGGTCGGGGCGTGGGGGTGTCAGGGCATGCTGCATCGCAGCGGCTCCTCGTGGTTCGTAGGAGGCGCGGTGCCGACTTCTCGTGCAAAGCCGTCGGCACCGCGCCGATGTGAATCCGCCTCTCAGGGCGAGCCCGGTGCAGGGAGTTCGTAGCTCCCGGACACCGGTTTTGGGCCATGCGCGGCAGCCAGCCGCGCTCGTAATCTCAGGCGGTACACCGGATCTCCTCACGGCTGTTCGGACGGGGCGCGAATGTTCCTATCGCGCCGGTCATTTGGACGAGACAGCACGGATAAACACAGCTCAGCAGGGGTGGAGCGCTGCTCTGCCCCGGTGATATGGCGAGATAGTAAACCGGGAATCCGGCCGCACCAAACGACCTCGGCAGCGGCCTCGGCCAGCGACACGGGTCGTTAGGTGCGGCCGGAATTCGCCGTTAACGTCCGGCCCAACCCTGCGCGACGTGACCGCTGTTGAGTGACGTCCGGAACGGGTCCAGTCCCGCCGTGCCCTGAAAGAGGCCCCGCACATGAGCTACACGCTGCACCGAGGCGATGCCCTCACCGTGCTGAAGACCCTGCCGGACGAGAGCGTCAACGCCGTGATTACCGACCCGCCGTACAACTCGGGCGGACGTACCAGCTCGGACCGCACTGGTCGTACTGCACGAGCCAAGTACGTCACCAGCAACTCGGCACACGACCTGCAGAACTTCCCCGGAGAGAACCGCGACCAGAGGAGCTATCGGAGCTGGCTGACGGCGCTGCTTACCGAGGCGTACCGGGCTTCCACCGAGCACTCGGTCGCCATCGTCTTCTCCGACTGGCGCCAGGAGCCGACTACCTCCGACGCCCTGCAGATGGCGGGCTGGACCTGGAGCGGCACGATCCCGTGGATCAAGCCCGCCAGCCGGCCCCGCAAGGGAGGATTCAAGCAGTCGGCCGAGTTCATCGCCTGGGGCGTCAAGGGAAGCCTGGCGAAGGACCGGGACCTTTACCTGCCCGGCCATTTCATCGCCTCGCAGCCGCGCAAGGATCGGGTGCACATCACACAGAAGCCGGTCGAGATCATGCAGCAGCTCGTGCAGATCTGCCCCGAGGGCGGGACCGTCCTCGACCCCTTCACCGGCAGCGGTTCCACTGGGATTGCGGCCCTCCGCGAGGGACGCCGGTTCGTAGGGGTCGAGCTGTCCTCGCACTACGCCGACGTGGCGGAGCAGCGGCTCCGTGCGGAGCTGAGGCAGGACGACTTCGTCCTGGCGGGACCGGAGGAGTGATCATGAGAGCGGAGAGCCCGGGGCCCGGGGACCACAGACGCCAAAGGGCGGCTGGCGCATCGAGTAACCGATGCACCAGCCGCCCTTCTGCCTGCGTCAGGCCGCCTCGAACGCTCGCCTGATTAGAGGGGCCGCCTTCTCCAGGTCGGCCGCCGAGGCGAGGCGGACCTCCAGGTCTCCGGTCCCGAGGTGCCCGATGCCGCGCATGTCGCGGGTGAAGCCTTGCTCCAGGGCGACCGTGTCCGGGTCGAGTCTGAGGTAGACGAGGATCGCCGCGTGCTTCGGACGGAAGATCACGGAGGCGACATTCACCAGCAGCCGGTAGGCGATGTAGTGCCTGAGCAGCGCCACCTCGACCTCGCCCCACGCCGTGAGTGCGTCGTCCAACTCCGAGTACAGGTCCCGCAAGCACGCCGGGACGAGACCCGCGCCCGACGGTGTGGAAGGCACCGGGACTGACGGCACGCTGACGGCCGCCGTGTCCCGCTCCCGGTTTCGCCGAGACGAAGCGGCATTCGCCGAGCCGGGCGAGGAGTCCACGAGCAACAGGCTCAGCAGATCACCATCGAAGACGCGGTAGCGCACCAGGTCGATCCGCTCGGGGAGCCGCTGGACGGCCACACGGTCGTGGTAGGAGAAGCCGGCCGCGATGCAGACCATCCGCGGTCGACGCCAGTCGACCGACTCGGCGGCCTCCGCGCCCAGCACTCCCCGCACGAGCGCCTCGAACTCGTGGTGCGCCGACTCCAGCCAGGAGAGGTAGGAGACGGCCTGCGACAGCACCCCGCTGTCGTAGCCCTTCTTGAACTCGATCACTACCGGGGTGCCGTTCTCGTCTAGCCCGAGCGTGTCGATCCGGCCCCGGTGCCACGGACCGGTCGGGTACTCCGTCGCCAAGAACCGGATGCCGAGCATCGCGTCCAGGCCGGCCTCCACCCGCCGCTGCAGTTCGACCTCCAGCGCCACCGTCGAACCGGGCAGCTCGACGTCCCGCCCGCCTGCCTCTCGCCGGAACAACATCAGCTCGGCCATCACCGTCCCCCTCCCGTGATCGGTACAGGAGAAGCAAGCGAAACGGGCGGATGGAAATTCCAGACGGGGAGGAGCCGCCTGTCAATCCCCTGGTTTCGTAGAGTCCTCTTCCTATGCGGCCTGGCAACTCTGGCCGCTCTGGTTGCGTGCTTCGGTGATGATCCGTTCGAACTCTTCCGGCGGGAGTCCGTCGGCCGCGCTGTGCCTTCGTCTTGGGTTGTAGAACCCGGTGATCCAGGTGGCGATCTTCAGTCGGGCCTCGGTCCGGGTGGCGAACCAGTGGCGGTGGATGTACTCGACCTTGGTCAGCGAGTTGAACGATTCCGCGGCGGCGTTGTCCAAGGCCGATCCCACCCGCCCCATGGACTGCACCACGCCCAGGCGGTCACACAGGGTGTTGTACGCCTCTGATGTGTACTCACTTCCCCTGTCGCTGTGGAAGATCGTCCCGTCGACCTGGCCGCCCCGTGTCGCCGCCGCCATCTTCAACGACGCTCCGACCAGGACCGCGTCATGATGCTCGCCCATGGCGTAGCCGAGGCAGCGGCGTGAGAACGCGTCGATGACCGTGGCCAGGAAAATCTTGCCTTCGCCGGTCTCGATCTCCGTCATGTCGCCGTACCAGAGCAGGTCCGGAGCGACCGCGTCGAACCGGCGATGCACCAGGTCAGGCGCGGCCTTCCGCTTGCCCTGCCGGGTCAGCGACCGGCGCCTCTTCGGCGGCTTGCGGCCCTGCAGGCCGAGCTCGGCCATGACCTCCGCGACCGTGTTCACCGACACCTGCCAGCCCTCCGCCCACAGATCCTGCGTGATCCTCGGCGAGCCGTAAGTGCGACCGGACTCACCGAAGAAATGCAGGATCCGCTCCTCCAGCCGAGCCCGCCTGACCTCGCGTTTCGTCGGCTCGTCCGGACGCCGGCGCCACTTGTAGAACCACGCCTCGCTCACTCCGACCACCCGGCAGGACAACCGGTGCGGGACGCCGTGCTCGACCCTCTGGTTACCGATGAAGACGACCACCGCCTCCGGAGCGTTCTCGGTCACTTCACCCAGAGGGCCATGCATCGCTTGAAGACATCACGCTCCATCTCCAGCTCCCGGATCCCCTTGTTCTTCTCGCCCATCTCCCGCCGCAACCGCTCCAGCTCGGCCCGCTCGGCCTCCCGCACCCGCCCGCCGCCACCGGCAGCAGCAGCCGGTTGTACGGGCCGGTCCGAGGACGTCGTCCCGTTACGGCGCCACCGCGACACCCAGCTGTGGAGCGTGCCCGGGTTGAAGCCGAGCTCCTCGGCCACGTCCCCGACCTGCTTCCCGGTCTCGACCACGATGCGCACGGCGCCCTCACGGAACTCGGCATCGTACGGCGGCTTCTTCTTCGACCCCATGAAACCCAACTTCCCCTGCAATCACGGACTCCACGCTACGAGGGGATAGTCAGTGACGATCCGCGAGGTCAAGGCGGTGCCGGACCAAGCCGGTCGATTCCAATTCGTCAAGGACGAGGACGAGCTTGCACTTGTCGACCGAGACAGCTTGGGCGAGGACGAGCTTGCTCCTCGTGAGCGCGTCGACGATCGCCATCAGGACCTGTAGCCCCGCAGGGACAAGGCGTGCTCACGCATGGCCGAGGTCTCTGCGGCGGCGAGGCCCTGCTTGAGCCGGGCGAACAGCCCGTGCAGATAGCTGCCTGTGCACTTGAGCCGGACCACGACTGGCGGCATGCGACAGCGGGTATCTGCTGGCATGTCCCTTACCACTCCCGCCGACAACCAAGCGTCGGGCAGCCGGGACGCACGGCCGGCACGGCCACGGCACGTTCCTCTGGCGGGGCCAGTGCCCGCTTAGTCGACCGTTCCCGCTATTCGACGTGTTCAAAGGCACGTTGAAACACACGTCACGGCTCATGTAGCGTGTGAGAAATGCTAGATGGCGCGTGTCACTCACACCATTCGGCCGAAATGACCAACAACCGCATCGAGCCCGACGAGCGCTTCCGCCGAGTCTCCCCGGTTCGTTCGCTTGACCTGGGTGAGCACCGCCTGACCTATCTCCCAGATGGCTTCGTGCAGCTAATCCCACGCGCCTGGTTCCCGAAGACCACCGCCGAGACCTGGAAGCGACATTCCGGCCATCTCGACGATGCGGGCTACCTTGTGGCGTCCGTCGGCGGACTGCTCGTTGAGTACCGAGACCGGGCCTTGCTGATCGACACCGGCTACGGGGAGCGCCAGACTGCTCCGGCTGACAGTTACCCCTTCCTCGGTGCTGAGGAAGGGGGTCTGTTCCCCGCCAATCTCGCTGCGCACGGCGTGACTCCCGACGCAATTGACACCGTCGCCTTCACTCACCTGCACGAGGACCACGTGGGCTGGGCCTTCAGCTCGGCGCGCAACCTGCCACAGCCTTTCTTTGCGAACGCACGCCTCGTCACATCCGCCATCGAATGGGCGGGTTGGCGCGAGGGCGGCTCGCCTGCGGCCGCTCGGGTACTTCAGGATCGGACCGTCGACGCCGCGGATGGCCAGGAGGTGTTCCCAGGCGTCACCGCTTGGATCACTCCGGGCCATACAGCCGGTCACACCTCGTATACCATCACTTCTGGGGGCCGCCGACTGGTAGTCATCGGCGACGCCATGCACAGTGCCGTCCAGGTCGAGCACCCGGAATGGCAGGTGCTCGTCGACTCCCGCCAGGACATGGCCGTAAAGACTCGGCTGCGGATTATCGATGAGCTGGCCAGGCCGGACACCTTGGGATTCAGCGGCCACTTCGCTGACGTCCTCTTCGGACAGGTTTCCACGGAGGGTTGCCGGCATCGCTGGGAGCCCCTCACACTGGGCGATGGCGCTTCCAGCTCCTGACATTATCTCTGGTTAATCTCGCGCAGCGCCGCGCAAAGTCCGTAGCAGACCTGGATGTGATCCGGTCGATCACGTTTACGGGTCGGGGACTCAACGACGCGACCCCGCTCTGACGCTCTGACGAGCATGCCTCTTCGGCCAGGCGGAGGCATGCCTGATGAACGTTCATGCCCTGATCGGTCATCACCGCCGCAGGTCACAGCGACCCAGTGGTAACCAGAGGTTCAAAAATCACTTAACTAGTGGACACATGCACGCATATAATTGAGCGCGCGACGATCGAGATGCGGAGGGCGGAACGCCCTGTAACCCGCTGGACCGGAGCTCGTAGGTACAAAAGGGGGACAAGTCAGGCCATGAAAATACCAATATGCAGTGTTTGCTCACCAGAGATCACAAACGGAATTATCGCCACATACTCCGACGCACTTCGGGCGTCGGGAAACATGCTGACCCTCGACGAGACCGTCTGGTCGGAGTGCGAACAGCAGGCACGGAACATTGTGGCGGACTGTCAGCGTGCCATCCACGAGGCCTGCACGGAGCTCCCGGCAAGCCAACTGGACGCGGAGTTCGCGTCGATGGAGCTGGGGGCGCGGCGCGCGCTCGCTCACATCCCTGCGGCTGATTCGCTCCGGGCGGCCCGCATCTTGAAAAACGTGGTGCTCGATGCGGTGCCGGGAATGCTCGCCGGTATGCCCGCCGAGCTTGCACTTCCTCGCATGTACGCCGCAGTCAAGGCCTTACACCACGCCATCGACACCAGGGTAGAAGCAGCGGTGATCGGGTATGACGCCTTCCTGATGCGTGGGGTCAACAGGATCACAACCGCTCAGGGCAGCCGCCTGGCTCGCGATATCCACGATCGGATCGGCAGCAGCCTCAGTCTGGCGCTGCGATACCTGGAACTCCATGAGCTGGAACAGGGACGACCGGAGCACGCCCCGGACCGAGTGGCCTCCGCCCGGAGCTCCCTCTTCGACACCTTCGGATTCGTCCGGGACCTCGTCAGCGGGCTGCGGGCGCCCCAGATGACCGCCAGTCTTCATGCCCAGCTTGAGGACTACACGGCGGTATGCTGCCCTGCCGGAACCGAGGTGGACATTCAGGTGCGTGGAGATATAAAGCGGCTGACGTCGTTCCACCGTGACGAGGTCTTCCTGGTGGCCCGGGAATGCCTGCGCAACGCCTTCACCCATGCCAACGCCTCGGCCGTCCGTGTACTCGTCACCGTTGCCACTCACGTCCTGGATGTCCGCATTACTGACAACGGCAAGGGCATCTGTGGCTCGAAAGCGGGCCTGCCCCAGGGCAACGGTCTGACAGCGATGCGCGAGCGGATCGATGCGCTGGGTGGCACGCTGGCGATCACAAGCCCAGGCGGCCGGGGCACATCCGTGCGGTTTCGCATCCCTCTCAGTACCGCCGGGTATGCGGCCAGGGTCGGCGTGTGAGCGACGCACCCATAAGGATTCTCGCCGCCGACGATCACACCCTGCTTCGTTCCGCCCTGTGCACCATGCTCGCCAAGGAATCCGACCTGGCGATCGTAGGTCAGGCAGTTGATGGGCCCAGCACCGTGCGCTTGGCCAGTGACATCCAGCCCGACGTTATCTTGCTCGACCTGGAGATGCCGGGCCCAGGCCCGTTGGCCACCCTTCGGCAGATACGGGCCCTAGCACCCGGAGCCCGCGTCGTCGTGCTGACCATGCACGACGACAACGATTTGATCCAATCCCTACTGGCTGAGGGTGCGTTTGGCTACCTCCACAAGTCGGCCAGCCGCGAAATGCTCCTCTCCGCCATTCACAGCACGGTCGCGGGGGGCACCACGGTGTTTACCTCTCAGCGTCCTGCCACCAGAGCTGATGTACGCGTCAGCCCGGAACCTCCAATTTCCCTCACCTCGCGAGAACGCGAAGTGCTCGAATGTGTTGCCGAGGCCTTGAGTAACCGACAAATCGGCCGACGGCTCGGCATTACGGAAGGCACGGTAAAACGCCACCTGCGCAATATCTTCGCCAAACTGGAGGCGTCCACCCGGCTCGACGCTGTCAACAAGGCGCTGGCCGCCCGCGTGATCGGCAGGTAATTGGCAGTCCCGCATCAGTTCGCCAGCAGGCCGAGCGCAAGGCCCGCGTTGGCCGAATACTGCGTGATCATGAACGCGTGATACGGAGCACGAACCCTGCTCGGGGAAGGCCGTAGGCACCGTAGCGCCACCCACCCGGCACCCAGTGCCAGCGGCACAGCCCCCGTGAGCACCACTGAGTCGCCCAGTAGCGCAAGACCGAGCCCGGCTGCTCCCAAGACTGGGGCAGAGACAGCCACGAAGAGTCTGGCGGCCCGCTCACCGCGTACCACGGCGAAAGTACGACGGCCGGCCGCCTCGTCGCCGTGGGTGTCGCTGAGGTCTTTGGTGACGGCGCCGACGAACCCCATCCACAGTGCCAGCACGGCGCAGAAGAGGAGAGGCACGGTCGCCGCGCCGCCTCCGGCCGCAGCGACACCCGCCAGGTAGGTGACGAACCCCGTACACATCACCACGGCGGCGCTGGCTGTCGTCCAGCGCTTGGCGGCCACCGGCGGCACCGAGTAGACGCAACCCAGCAGCAGGATGAGACCGACGAGCCAGATCCCGACGGGGACGAAAGAGGCAGTCAGGAGTGCAATGACGGCAAGCACTCCCGCCACCTTCATAGCCGCCCGGGCCGACAGCACCCCGCTCGCGATGGGGCGCTGCGAGCCGTTGATCCGGTCCTCGGCAACATCCATCACGCCGTTGACCAGATACGAGGCCATCACCGCGCAGAGCAACGACACACTTCCAAGCATCACGTCCCGTGCTGATCCGCTGCGGCTGCTGGCCTCGACGCACAAGACGCCGACCAAGAACCGCAGCAGGAAAACCAGCTGGACCACGGGCCGGGACTCGGCGAGGCAGTGGCAGGCAAGAGAGAAGATGACGCGAGCGCGTGAGCGCCATGAGACTCCGACGCCAGTCATGCGCCGGCGGACACTGCGCGGGGCACTGTTTCGGCGCTCTTCTTTCCAAGTCCCACGGCCGTCAGCCGTGAGGCTCCGGACTTCGCAGCTCATCCAACAGGCCCTACGGTCCAGGTGTCGTTGCCCGTGAGCAGGGAGCTGAGGTCGCCCTTGCCGTTCTGCTCGATGGCGGTGTCCAGCTGGTCGGACATCAGGGTGTCGTAGACCGGCCTGACGACGCTGCGCAGCACCCCGATGGGGGTGTGGTGCAGGGTGTCGGCGTCGGCGAGCCGGGAGAGGGCGAAGGCCGTGGCCGGTGGCGCGGCGTGCGCGTCGTGGACCAGGACCTGCGACTTGTTCTCCTCGGTGACCGCGACCACTTCGAGCTCGCCGGTGACCGAGTCCCGCACGACGCCCTTGGAACCCTCGGCGCCGAAGAGGATCTGCTCGCCGTGCTCCAGCCGTATCACGGCCTCCTGCGCCTGGTCCTTGTCCTTCAGGACCTCGAACGCGCCGTCGTTGAAGATGTTGCAGTTCTGGTAGATCTCCACCAGCGCCGTGCCCGGGTGGTCGGCCGCCGCGCGCAGCACGCTCGTGAGGTGCTTGCGGTCGGAGTCGACGGTGCGCGCGACGAAGGACGCCTCCGCGCCGATCGCCAGCGACACCGGGTTGAAGGGCGCGTCGAGCGAGCCCATCGGCGTCGACTTGGTGATCTTGCCGACCTCGGACGTGGGGCTGTACTGGCCCTTCGTCAGCCCGTAGATCCGGTTGTTGAACAGCAGGATCTTGAGGTTGACGTTGCGCCGCAGCGCGTGGATCAGGTGGTTGCCGCCGATGGACAGCGCGTCGCCGTCACCGGTGACGACCCAGACCGACAGGTCGCGCCGCGAGGTGGCGAGCCCGGTCGCGATGGACGGGGCGCGGCCGTGGATGGAGTGCATCCCGTACGTGTTCATGTAGTACGGGAAGCGGGAGGAGCAGCCGATGCCGGAGACGAAGGTGATGTTCTCCTTCGCCAGGCCCAGCTCGGGCATGAAGCCCTGGACGGCGGCGAGGACCGCGTAGTCACCGCAGCCCGGGCACCAGCGCACTTCCTGGTCGGACTTGAAGTCCTTCATGGACTGCTTCGCCTCGGCCTTGGGCACCAGCTGGATAAGCTCGTTGGTGTCAGGCATCGATGGCCTCCTTGAGAGCTGTGGCGAGCTGCTCGGCCTTGAACGGCATTCCGTTGACCTGGTTGAAACTCTGGGCGTCGACCAGGTACTTCGCCCGGAGCAGCATCGCCAGCTGACCGAGGTTCATCTCCGGGACGACGACCTTGTCGTACCGCTTCAGCACCTCGCCGAGGTTCTTCGGGAAGGGGTTGAGGTGACGTAGGTGGGCCTGGGCGATCGGCGCCCCGGCCGCCCGCAGCCGGCGTACGGCGGCGGTGATCGGGCCGTACGTCGAACCCCAGCCGAGCACCAGGGTCCTGGCGCCCGCGGGGTCGTCGACCTCCAGGTCGGGGACCTCGATGCCGTCGATCTTGGCCTGGCGGGTGCGGACCATGAAGTCGTGGTTGGCCGGGTCGTAGGAGATGTTGCCCGTGCCGTCCTGCTTCTCGATGCCGCCGATGCGGTGTTCGAGACCGGGCATGCCGGGTACGGCCCAGGGGCGGGCCAGGGTCTCCGGGTCGCGCTTGTACGGCCAGAACACCTCGGTGCCGTCGGCGAGTTCGTGGTTGGGCCCGGCGGCGAACTGCACCCGCAGGTCGGGGAGCTGGTCGGTCTCGGGGATGCGCCACGGCTCGGAACCGTTGGCGAGGTAGCCGTCGGAGAGCAGGAAGACCGGGGTGCGGTAGCGCAATGCGATCCGCGCCGCGTCGATCACGGCGTCGAAGCAGTCGGCCGGGGTCATCGGCGCCACGATCGGCACCGGGGCCTCGCCGTTGCGGCCGAACATGGCCTGGAGCAGGTCGGCCTGCTCGGTCTTGGTGGGCAGCCCCGTGGAGGGGCCACCGCGCTGGATGTCGATGATGAGCAGCGGCAGTTCGAGCGAGACCGCGAGCCCGATGGCCTCGGACTTGAGCGCCACACCCGGACCGGACGTGGTCGTCACCGCGAGCGAACCGCCGAACGCGGCGCCGATCGCGGCGCCGATGCCCGCGATCTCGTCCTCGGCCTGGAAGGTTCGCACGCCGAAGTTCTTGTGCTTGCTCAGCTCGTGCAGGATGTCCGAGGCCGGGGTGATCGGGTACGACCCCAGATACAGCGGCAGATCGGCCTGCTTACCTGCGGCGACGAGCCCGTAGGAGAGGGCGAGGTTGCCGGAGATGTTGCGGTACGTGCCCGTGGGGAACGCCTCCGACGCGGGTGCCACCTCGTAGCTCACCGCGAAGTCCTCGGTGGTCTCACCGAAGTTCCACCCGGCCCGGAAGGCTGCCACGTTCGCTTCGGCGATCTGCGGCTTCTTCGCGAACTTCTGCCGCAGGAACTTCTCGGTCCCCTCGGTCGGCCGGTGGTACATCCACGACAGCAGCCCGAGCGCGAACATGTTCTTCGAGCGCTCGGCCTCCTTGCGGGAGAGGCCGTACTCCTTGAGCGCCTCGACGGTCAGCGTGGTGAGCGGCACCGGATGGACGTTGTACGCCTCAAGCGACCCGTCCTCCAGCGGACTCGTCTCGTAACCGACCTTCGCCATCGGCCGCTTGGTGAACTCGTCGGTGTTGACGATGATGTCGGCGCCGCGCGGCACGTCCTCGATGTTCGCCTTGAGGGCGGCCGGGTTCATCGCGACCAGCACGTTCGGCGCGTCACCCGGCGTGAGGATGTCGTGGTCGGCGAAGTGCAGCTGGAAGGAGGAGACGCCCGGCAGAGTGCCTGCGGGGGCCCGGATCTCGGCAGGGAAGTTGGGCAGCGTCGAGAGGTCGTTCCCGAAGGACGCCGTCTCGGAGGTGAACCGGTCACCGGTGAGCTGCATACCGTCGCCGGAGTCGCCCGCGAACCGGATGATCACCCGGTCCAGCCGGCGGACTTCCTTCTCACCCGCGCGGGCGGCTGTCGTGCCCTGTGTCGCTATGCCGGTCACGGCTTTCTCCGTATTTCGCCGAACTGCGAGGCCGCGGGACGAGCCCCATTGGGGGCATTCGGCGAGAGGCACCCCTGCCATTCAGAGGCGCCTCTCATCACGTGTCAGCCGCGCGAGAGACCGTTCCTTGGGAACGGCCTGGGGTCATTTTGAGCTGGCCACAGCGGCATGTCGGCCGCGGAGCATGAAAACGATAACCGCGAGAAGCACCAGGCAAGTCCCGGCAAGTACCCACAGAACGTTGTGAAAGGCACCATCGTAGGCGTTGATCAGGAAGTCGGTGAAGCTTCCGCGCTGCGATTCCGAGACCGCCTCGGCCGGGCCGCTCACATTGCCGCTGGCAGCTGTTCCGGCCACGGTGGCGGGGTCGCCTGCCCCCGGAAAGGCTCCGATTCCTTCGCGGGTGCGGCCCATGATGAGAGTGGCGAGCAGCGATCCGTAGACAGCCACCGCGATGGCCTCACTGCCCAGGCGCAGGGTGTTGAGAAAGCCTGCGGCCATACCAGCCCGCTCGGGTGCCACCAGGCTCAGGGCCTCACCGTCGACCAGGCCCGCAGCAAGGGCATACCCGGCCCCAGTGATAAGCATCGGCAGAGCGACCAGTGCGATGTTGACGTCGGGCGAGAAGAGGGACAGACCCGCGACACCGACCACCAGGCAGATCAGGCTGACGAAGATGATGCTCATCGCAGACACGCCCTTGGCCACGAGCTTCGCAGCGACCAGCGGGAAGACCAGCATGGGGGAGGTGAGCAGCACCATGATCGCGCCGGCCGCGCCGCTGGAGTAGCCGCTGGCGGCAGTGAGGTAGCTGGGCAGGTAAGTCAGCATGGTGACGAACCCGAACGATCCGGCGACCGGCACAAGGCACAGAGCGAGGAAGCGAGGATTGGCCACAACGCTCAGGTCGAGCATCGGGTGCGCGTGACGCTTCTCAACGGCGGCGAAGAGGACCAAGGCGACAATTGTGCCGACGAACAGGCCCAGCACACCCGGGCTCGCCCAGCCCCACTGGGAACCTTGCGCGATGCCAGTGGTAAGCAGCAGCATCGCGACGACGAACAAGGCGGTGCCTGGCACGTCGATGCGTGCGGCCGGGTTCCTTGTCTCCGTGACGCCCTTGCTCATGGCAGGGATGGCGAGCAGCACCAGGCCGAGCACAATGGCGTGGACGGCGAAGACCCAGCGCCATCCCGCACCCGCAATCAGCAGGCCGGACAGGGAGGGGCCGAAGGACACGCCGAGGCCCGCCACGGTCCCGAAGAGGGCGAACGCCCGCCCTCGGGCGGGACCTTCGAAGACAGTGGACAGTAGAGCGGCACCACAGGCGAAGATAGCGGCACCGCCGATGCCGGCCAGTGCGCGGGCGCCGTCAAGCACGTAGACGTTGCTGGCGAAGACGCTGACGAGCGAGGCGACGGCATAGATCGCGGCGCCGACGGTGAAGGCCCGGACACGGCCGATGATGTCGGCGATCGATCCCCAGGCAAGCGTGAAGCAGGCAAAGGCCACATTGAAGGCGTTGACCACCCACTGCAATGGCACCAGGCTGGCGCCCGTGTCGGCGCCGATGTATGGCAGCGCCACACCAGTGCCGGAGATTGAGGTGGGTACGACGAAGATCGCCAGCAGGACAGCACCCAGGATCAGCGTCTTCCGCTGAGGCGCTCCTTGTGCCAACTCCGCGGATCCGGCCTCTTCCCCGGAGGGGGCGGACTCGGTTTGTGTCATTGGAAGAAGCTCCCGTTCCAGCGGTATCCGACCCATTTAGGTTCGGAATTTGTCGAACCTAAGGTTTGCATGAAGTGGAGGTACGATGCAAGTGAAACCTTCAATCCCAAGAGCTCATCGACCGAAGGAGCCGAAGCGATGCCCGACGCAGAAGGTCACCCGGACCGGAGCGAGATGGATCTCTTGACGATTTTGAACGCCCTGTCGGATCCACTGCGTTACCAGGTGATCCGGACATTCGCCTCGCTTCCCAAAGGCACCGAGCGCACCTGCCTTTCCTTCGGGTTCCCGGTGTCCAAGTCGACGCTCAGCCACCACTTCAAGACACTGCGCGAGTCTGGCCTGGTGCAGCAGGTCGATCGCGGCAACAGTCGTAAGGCGCATTTGCGCAGGGAGGACCTGGAGGCTCGGTTCCCGGGTCTACTCGAGCTGGTCGTACAGAACCCGGTCGCTCCCGCTCGTACCGAGCGGGAGGCAAGCTCGACAGTGACCGCCACATCACCATCGCGGTCACGATGAGACCGTCCCTCGCCAGCCACCGGCCATTGAGCCGGAACGACTGAACTTCCCGGCCGCTACGCCTGGGCACTAGGACATGCGCACGGAAAGTACGCGCCGACGGATCGACCATGATCAGAGCGTCGCCGAAACCCAGCGCCCCAACCACGGGGAAACAGGTCTTGTAGACGCACTCCTTCGCACTGAAAAGAAGCCGGTCCCAGTTCACCTCCGGCCTCTGGGCTCGCAGCCTCGCCACCCACGTTCGCTCCGCCGTGAGCGATATCCGCGGCAGCATGCCCTGGTGACGTAGTGGCTTGTCGGGTTCGGCATCAACACCGATCGACAAGACCTCGTGGCAGCGGGCAACCGCCGCGGCGTAGTAGCCGACGGTGTGGGTCATGCTGCCGGTCAGCCCCGTCGGCCAAACAGGCTCCCCCGCCGGGCCGCGAGGGATGGCAGCCGGAGCAACCTCCAGCCGCCGCATGCCCTGCCGGGCACAGTCACGAATCGCTGCGAACTTCATGCGCCGGGCGTCAGTCATCCCAGCCGCCGTCGCCTCCTCCTCGAGAAAGAGGGCGATGCTGTCCGGGACGTGGAAGGCGTCGACGGCGACGACCGGGACTGGCAACAGGTCTTCGATCATGCGCGCGACGCGTTTCTCGCGGCGGCAGTCACACGACTCCCTTGAGGATCTGGTCCTGCAACCGCTGCACCTCGCTGGACGGTTCGACGCCCAGCTCGCGTTTGAGCAGCGTCCGCAGCGACCGATAGGCCACGAGTGCCTCGGCACGCCGGCCCGACTGGTTTAGTGCATTGATCAGTTGTGTGTGCATCCACTCGTTGAACGGCTGCGCGGCAACCAAAGCCCGCAGTTCGTCCACGATCTCCCGGTGCCTGCCGCGCCGTATGTCCGCCTCCAGGCGGCTCTCCAAAACTTGATCCCGCAACCCCGAAAGGGCGGCGGCCAGCGGCTCGAGCACCGGTCCCTGCTGTACGTCGGCGAGCACCGGGCCGCGCCACAGTGCCAGCGCCTGGTGAAACGTGTCGGCCGCATCCTCCATCTGCCTCGCCCGGAGCTGGCCGCGGCCCCGCAGGTGGAGCAGCCGAAACACGTCAGCGTCGACGCATTGCTCCGGGGCCTCAAGCAGATATCCGTTCGGACGGCTGTCGATGTACGGCCGGGACGCGTCGTCGGCCGGCAGGGCAGCAAGCCACTTTCGCAGGTGGTACACGTGCGTACGGACCGTGGTGACCGCGCTGCCGGGCGGTTCTCCCGCCCACAGCTCATCAATGAGGGCATCGAGACAGACGACCTCATTTATACGGAGGGCCAACAGCGCCAGCACTTTTCTCAGTTTCGGGCCTCGCAGTATGAAAACCTGCTCAGCCAGTCGTACTTCGAGCGCGCCCAGAACTCCGAAATTCATCGTGCCAGCCATGAGCTGCCCTCCCCCCGATCCCCTGATCCTGGATCTCGTTTCCCCCGATCGCGCGATCACCCTTAGCCTGAAGTTATCGAGCTGCGGTTCGCTGCTCAATGTGACTGCTTCGCAGGAAGCACAGGGATGCGTCCAAAGAAACATGTCGCCGGTTGGCGGGGCGTGGACAGGTAGGGAGGTACGGATGCCCCGCGCCTCCGGGACCTCGTTGGTGGGCCCCAGAGACGTCGTTCGGGTCGCTACCAGCGCACCGGCAAGGTGGTAGGCCGACGCAGCAGTGAACCTTCGTCCCAGGGAAGCAAGGCCGGGTTGGCATCGAGGGTCAGGCCCGGGAACTCGCGTGCGAGACGAGTGAGGATCTCGGTGATCTCCAATCGCGCCAGGGCAGCACCCAGGCAGTGGTGCATGCCGTAGCCGAACTGAAGGTGCCGCTTCCCCTTACGGTCCGGGTCGAACACCAGCGGCCGCTCGAACACGGAGGGGTCACGATTCGCCTCGAAAGCGTCTGCGTAGACTATGTCGCCCTCGTGGATGGTTCCCTCACTGGTCGCCACCTCTCGGTGTGCCACTCGGGGGAACGTGGACATGCTCCCCAACGGGATGAGCCGGATCAGTTCCTCGACCAGCTGGGGCACGCTGTCCGGGTCTGCGACAGCTCGCTGCCAGAGGGACGGTGCGCTGAGCAGCACGTGGGCTGACTTGGCCAGGACCGACAGCACGTTCTGGTCGACCGCCACCATGGCCGCGAAGATTAGACCGACCAGTTCCTTGTCCTCGAGTGGCGGGGTGGTTTGGCCGCGGGTGGCAATGAACTGTTCGATCAGCCCGCCGGCCACCACGGGACGGTCTCCGGTCACCAGGTCGGTAACATAGTTGTAGGCCTTGAAGAACTCCTCCATCAGGCGAGGGACGTCGTCGTGGAGTGCCATCTGAATCGTCCGAGAGTGCGGGCGGAAGTAGGCCGCATCCTCCTCCACGATACCGAGGAACCGGCACGTCACCTCGATCGGCACCGGATCGAGCACAGCGGCGTACAGGTCTGGCCGCTCCTGAGCGCGCAGGGCGTCGAACCGCCGCGTGATGATCTCGTCGAGGTACGGTTGCAGCTTGGCGATCGCGTTGGCGCTGTAGTCCGCCGTGACAAATCGGCGCATCCGCGAGTGGTCCGGGCCGTCCAGGTTGATCAGCATCTCGGGCGGCAAGGTCGTCGGGAAGAATGTCGGCCCTCCCTCGACGTTGGTCTCGGCCCGGCCGAAGGTCGAGTCGGTAAGCACCTTGTGTACGTCGGCGTAGCGGGTCAGGTGCACCACGGTGTGCCCGCTGGGCAGCGCAACCTGAGGCAGGCCACCCGACGAGCGCTCCTCCACAGAAGTGTAGGGCGGCGCGGGTTCGAGGCCGGGGATGTCCGCGACGGTGACTTCTGTTTCCAGTGAGATAGTCATGCTCATATCTCCTTCAGGGGGTCCGAATGGGGCCGGGTCACAGGAGATCGGACAAGCCTGGCAGGCCGGTCATGGTGCGCAGGTCAGCCACCGTCTGCTCGTCGTCGCGGAACAGCACCGTCTGCCATCCGTGGACGCGGGCCGCCACGAGGTTTTCTTCGACATCGTCGATCAGCAGACATCCGACCGGGTCGACGCTAGCCGTCTTAGCGGCAATCTCGAAGATCTCCGGGTCGGGCTTGCGATAGCCCACTGCGGAGGAGTCGATGAGGCAGTCCACCTCACCGACAGGGGCGATGATCGCCTTCCAGTACGGCCCCCACTCGATGACGTTGTTCGACAGGATGCCCGTGCGGAAGCCGTTCTCCTGGAGGTAGCGATACACCCGCACCATCACGGGGTTGGCCTCGACACCGTCGAACCATTGCGATCCGAATACCTCCAGCCGGGCCCGCGAGATATCGATCCCGGGGTTCTGCGCGGCCAGCACCCGGGCCAGTCGGCGGCCCCACTCAGGCTCGGTGATCGCGGCGATCTCGACCGGGGCCATGGTGGGCATGCCCATTTCGTCCGCCACGCCCTTGATCGCGGCCTTCAACTGCGCGGGTGTGATACCGGTCTTGACCTCGTACGCTTCGTAGATGCGCTCCAGGGGCGGAGACAGAACGCCGCCGAAGTCGAACCAGATCATGGAGGGCTGAGTCATCTGTGTGCCTTTCATGCGGAAAACTGGGTGATGTGGCGCCTGACCGGCCAGGCGGTGCTCGGGAATGTCAGCCGAGCGTGAGGGAGACGGACGCCACGGCCTCTTCGCCCTGCATCGCTCGCATCAGGCAGGAACCTGCTTCGCCGCCAGGGTCGGGTCCGGCCGACAACAGCACCGTCTGGTCCAGCTCGGCGAACCGGTCGAAAGAACCGTCCAGCCGCAGCACTCGGGCCGGGCCCTCGATCCCCCTCGCCATGAGGAGCCCGCACTGGCGGGCTGCTTCGCTGAAAACCATGGCGGGTACGTGATCGTAGGGGTGGTCGTACATGCTTCGGTTGCGGAAGGTTCGAGGACTCAGGACAGCTGTCAGCGCCCCGTCGGACTGACGGACGTCGTCGAGTACAGCATTCACCGGGTCCAGGCGGCCAACCTCGTGCGGGATGACGGGGTCGCCCAGCGGCTCTCCCGCCAGCCCGAAGGCGTTGGGCACCTCGCCCCCGCGCTGCATATACCGCAAGGAGTGGTACTGGTCGGTGGGCGTCGACCGGACGTCCATGGTCAGACGGCCCAACGGCACACCGTCAAGAACCAGCTCCATCGCGAACTCCAGCCGTCGCAGGCGACCGCCGCGCTCATGCCTTCCGGTGACTTCGCCCGCGATGGCTAGCTCTCCCGGCCGGGCGTCACAGCGCAGCGCGTTCGGTTGGGTGACCTCCAGGGACCACGCGGTCACCATGAAGGTGGTGGCGGACGGAACACCCTGGTGGAGATGTGCCGCGCAGGTGACGGACTGCCGACAGGCCTCCAGCACCAGCAGCACATCGTGGTGCTCCAACCGGCCCGGATGATCGCGGAAATAGGCGTGGGACAAAGGAAGCTGTGCCGCTGCCTCGAACCGCCGACTGTCCAGGGCCCGCGATCCGGTCAGGAAGACCTCCGAGAGCGACCAGCGGTGTACCAGACTTCGCGGCACGGTCTGCTCGTACGCCAGCGGGATTTGCTCCACGGCCTCCCCGCCCTGAGGGATGAGCAAAGACGAACTTTCCATGTTTGTTTCTCCAGTCGGTGCGGGGTGGTACCCGGGTGGTGGGGCAGCTCAGTGAGCGGTGGGCCGGGCAACGACCAGCGCCCCGACGGACCCGTCAGGGCCCACGGTGGTGACCAGGGCGGCGCGTTCGTTGTCCGGGGTGGTAACCCCGTCCTGCCAGCGGGCTAGCACGGCCGCCAGCTGCAGCGCTACCCCCGCCGCGTACGTTTCACCGAACACATCGTCGATCCGCACCAGGCGGGACTGCGGTACGGAACCGATGGCCGAACGCAGAGCACGCCTCTCGATGCCCCCCCAGCCGCGTCGGGCGCCGGCACCGGGTGCGACGGCCACTGGTTCCGTGGCAGGCAGCCCACTCCGCATTAGCGCGGAACGCACACAGTCGGCGAGACGCCGGGCCACGCCGAGCGGTCCCTGGGTGGCTGGATCCGCAAAGCCGATTTCGCAGGCCAGCAGTTTGCCAAGACGACGGTCGCCCCCATCGTCCGTGGAACCATGCAGGTCTTCCCGCTGCAGCACGAAGACCGCGCAGCCCTCACCCAGCGCGGACCCCGGGCGCAGCGCGCCACTTCGGTGCCAGGCCCAGGCGCTGGGCTCGGAAGCCTCTTCGACACCACCCACGAGGAGCCGGTCTGCATGGCCGTTCACCAGCGCGTTGCGGGCATAGCGCAGGGCGTGCAGGGAAGCGAGTGAGCCGCCGGAAACGGTCGCGTTCATCCCGGTGACGCCAAGCCGGATCGCGGTCCTCCCTGCCGCCGAGTTCATCAACGTGCCTGGGAAGGCAGACGGGTTGACAAGGTATGGACGCTCCTGCACGAACGAGTCACGGAAGAATGCCTCCTGCGCGCCGGCGCTGCCGACGTTGACACCGAGCACGATCCCGGTTCGCTCGGAGGCCGGCCCCGTGGCCGATGGGCCGACGGCACTCAGGCACGCCGCCATGGCCAGTTGATCGGTGCGCGACATCCGGCTCAGCCCCTTACGGCCGAGAACGGCCATGGGGTCGAAGTCCGCCACTGTGCGTACGGGCAGCCGAGGCCAGGACTCGTCGGGTGGCTGCTGGGCCACCGCCCGTCCGGCACCTGCCAGTGCGGCGGCGATCGGGGGGAGCCCTTGGCCCGCGGGGCTGAACACGCCGTGGCCGACGATGTCCAGCGCTACGACCGTGCGCCTCAAGGTTTCATCTATGGAGGGCAGTTCGAGGTTCGCTGATCCGAGGACTGCGAGGGTGGTCATGCGTCAGCCTTCCCGAAGAGCACGACGGAGTTGTTGCCGCCGAAGGCGAAGCCGTGGTTCTGCACAACCCGGGGACTCGCCGCCCGGGCGGTACCCGGGACGCAGTCCACCTCACCGAATTCCGGATCCACAGTGCGCAGCGTCGCGCTCGGCGGCAGGAACCCCTCGTACAGGGCCGCGCAGGACACCAGGGCCCCGAAGGCTGCAGCCGCACCCATGGTGTGCCCGAGCATCGACTTGATGGAGCTGATAGGCGGCAAAGTGTCACCGAACACTTCCCGTACGGCCGTGACTTCTGTGATGTCATTGGCCCTCGTACCGGTGCCGTGCGCACAGATGTAGTCGACATCGACGGGGCGGATCCCGGCGCGCTCGTGCGCGGTCCGCACGCACGCGGCGATCGTCCCGGCATTGGGGTTGGTCATGTGCTTGGCGTCACACGTCATGCCGTGACCGAGCACCTCGGCGTAAATGCGGGCACCGCGCTGCAACGCCGCGTCAAGTGGCTCCAAAACCAGTGCTGCACCGCCCTCCGCCGTGACGATGCCGTCACGGTGCTCGTCGAACGGGCGCGGCACGTCCTCGGCAAGGGCCCCCAGGGCGTGGAAACCGGCATGGGTCGCACGGTTGGAGGCGTCGGCGCCACCGCAGACGGCGAGATCGGCCTCACCGGAGCGGATCAAGTCGTACGCGTATCCGACCGCATAGTTGCCGGCCGCACAGGCGGTTCCGAAGGTCATCGCTTCGCCAGTGAGGCCCAGTTCCGCCGAGACCGCACTAGCGATGTTGCCAGGAGAAACCCTGCCGATCAGCTCTGACTCAAGGCTGTCCGGTCCTTGGGTGACCCACTGAGCGACGGCCTGCTCGACCACCTGGGACTCACCGTTGGTTGTGCCGAAGCAACTGACACCCCGGCCGACGGCCAGAGCTTCCGAGTTGAGGCCGGCGTCCTGAGCGGCCATCCGCGCAGAGGCGGCGGCGAGCTGGCTACTGCGACCCCACCGCTCCGGGGCCGTGCGGAGAAGGTAGTCCGTCGGCTCGAACCCGTGGACCTCGCCGGCGAGCCGGTGCTCGAAGCCGACGGAGTCGAACTGCTGGATCGGGCCGATCCCGGACCGGCCGTGGCGGATCGCTTCGATCACCTCGGCGGCGCCGTACCCCAGGCTGCTCACGGCCCCGAGTCCCGTGACGACGACCCGCTGCGCGCCCTGACTACGCACCAACGACCTCCGGGACATAATGCTTCGCCACGAGCTCGTACGCCTCCAGAAGCGTGTCCAGCTCGGAAAGGTCGTCCTTCGGAACCCTGATCTTCAGGTCGCGCTCGAAGCGGGAGATGATCTCGATCACCAGCAGCGAATCGCTGTCGAAGTCATTCACGAAGCTGCTTTCCTCGGTGAGCGCCGCGGAGTCCACCTCGAGCACCTCGGCGACAATTTCCCGAACTTCTACTCGCAGGTTCTCTGGAAGCTGATTGCTGCTCATTTTCTACCCCTCGAACTAATCCTCGCCAGCGGATTTGCGGCCGGCTCATTGGTACCTTCAGTACGGAATAGAAGCCTTGAAGCAGACGGATGAGCAACGCGTCGATAGTGGTAGCCCGCCATGTATCGAAGGTGGCACCGCCTCGCCCCCACCTGCCCCGATGAACAACGCCCTCGCCCTTTCGCTCCATCTTTCAACTCACTTCTATGTGAGACCGCGCATACTCAATCTCGAACCACACAAGAGAGGCGGTGCGGGGGATGAGACTGGCGGAGCCGGTGGGAATTGCAGCCGCAGCGCTGTGGCTTCCCGAGGGGCGAGACCGGGCCGACCGGGCGGTACAGGAAGGCCGACTGAACGAACGTCATGCCAGAGACCTGGGCCATGTGGACCTGCCCGCAGCCGTGAACGAGGCGGCACCCGACATGGCCGTGTACGCCGCTCTCGAGGCTCTGGATGCGGCTGGGATCGGTTCCAAAGAACTCGATCTGACGTTCCACGCAAGCATGTACTACCAGGGTCATGACCTGTGGTCGCCCGCGCACTACATCGCCCACCAGATCGGCGCCGAGCGGGCCCTGCCCATTGGCATCCAGCAGGTCTGCAACGGGGGCAGCAGCGCCGTGCAGCTGGCAGCGTCCTATCTCACTGCGTCCCTCGCCTCCAGCTCTGCTCGCCCGCACTGCGTCCTGGTGACCACCGCAGACCGGTTCACCGCGCCGGGCTTCGACCGCTGGGCCAGCGACTACGGCGTGGCTTACGGCGATGGCGGGACGGCGGTCGTGCTGACCGCACCGGCCGGCGACGAGGAGTTGCTGCTGCTTTCGATAGCCAGCACCGCCTCTGCGGAGCTGGAGGAGATGCACCGGGGAGCCGACCCCTTCGCTCCGGTTTCCCGTGGCGTACGAGAGCGGGTGGACATGCGAGTCACCAAGCGTGCTTACCTGCGCACGCATGGCGGCGAGAAGTTCGTCGCCGCCAATCTCCGCGGCATCCGCACGGTCGTCAGCGAGGCTCTCGTGGATGCCGGCATGCACCCGCACGACCTCCGCCTGCGGTATGCGGTGCTGCCCCGCTTCGGTCACAAGACCCTGCGGGACTCGTGGCTGGCCGTGCTGAGCGAGCACACCTCCGCCGAACCGCTGGACTACGGGCGCGCCACCGGCCATCTGGGTGCGGGGGACGCTGTAGCGAGCCTGGCCGATTTGCTGCGCACCAAGGCACTCGCCCCGGGCGAGGCAGCTCTCGTGTTCAGCGCCGGCGCTGGTTTCACATGGTCCTGCCTGGTGGTCCAGGCCCCGGATCGCTGAACCCTGGCGGCGAGCGCATGACATCGACTCCCAAGCACCCATGCGAAATGACAGGACCAAGGAAAGGACGGGCGGACAACGTGTCACGATCGGTGTTCATCACAGGAGCGAATCGAGGAATCGGTCTCGCCGTGGCCCGCATTATGGCGGCGGACGGCGACCGGGTCGCCATCGGCCATCGTGGTGGCGATGTCCCCGAGGGGCTGTTGGGGGTGCGCTGCGAAGTCACTGACCAATCCTCAGTGGACGCGGCATTCGAGACCGTCGCCCGCGAACAGGGTCCGGTCGAGGTCCTTGTAGCCAACGCCGGGATCACCCATGACACGCTGCTGCTGCGGATGAGTGACGAGGCGTTCGACGAGGTGGTGGACACCAACCTGCGTGGAGTGTTCCGCACCGTGCGGGCGGCGTCCGCGGCCATGCTGGCGCAGCGGCGCGGCCGGATCGTGCTCCTCTCCTCCGCTCTCGGCTTCCTCGGCTCGCCCGGCCAGACCAACTACGCGGCCACCAAGACCGCTCTGCTGGGCTTCGGCCGCTCGCTGGCCTGGGAGCTAGGATCGCGCGGCATTACCGTGAATCTCGTGGCGCCAGGCATCATCGAGACAGACATGACCAAGGGCCTTACCGACCGCCGGTTGAAGGACACCATGAGAATGACGCCTCTCGGCCGCCCGGGCACCGACCGGGAGGTAGCCGCCGCGGTGCGCTTCTTGGCCAGCGAGGAAGCAAGCTACGTCACGGGCGCGGTGCTGCCCGTCGGCGGCGGCATCGGCATGGGCATCTGACCTCTCGGGCTCTGGCTACTCGGGGCTCCGGCCTCCTACCTGCCGACGTCGTCGCACCAACCCACCACACTCCCGGTCCAGGCAGCGGCCGGGGCAGGCACCCCCCTGCCCCGAGTCAGTGCCCACCTGCGGCGCCTGGGCCGGGCACTGAACCTTTTCCATCTTGATCAGCCGGCGAGTTCGAAGGCGACGACGGCTCGGACGATGGTTGCGATAAAGAGCGGGAGCCGCCATAGCCCTCGAAAACCCTGGGCGGCCAATCCTGCTGTCAGCACCGCCGTGCTGACACGTCAGCACGGAAAGCCCGGACAAAAGAACCCTCCGACCGCGTTTAGGCAGGTCAGGGGGGTGCCTATAAGTGGAGCCTAGGAGATTCGAAACCCCTGGCATCTGCCGTGCGAAGTACGTCTGCGTAACGGAGGCGGGGCTCTGTCAACCGCTTGGCCTGCCTCTCGGAGGGGATGGATACGGTGGGCGGGATCTGCGCCGAAGGCCACGTGGATGTGTACCACGAGCCGTGAGAGGCTGATCCGGGCGGAAGTGTTGTCGGGACCCTACAGATGAGGCTCTCCGCCCGCCGAATGCGACTCGTGAGGTTCGGCGGTGGCCGATGGGTGGCCGGACGCCTTTGGACGGCGCAGCACGAGGTGTCGGCGTCCAGCACAGCGCAGGTGCTCTGATCAGGTACAACAGTATCCCGCAGCATCAGCCGTCACCACGCAACACGAACGCTCACGGTCTCGTAATGCGTAGGTCTCGCTACCCGACGCGTGTACCGGTTGCACTCCGTACTCGACAACGGTTAGGGCGCATGGTCGTCCTGGAGGCACCGCGCATTCCTCAAGAACGCGGCAAAGCAGGGACATCCCAGGGACTTTTCAGGGACTTTCACGTCTGTCCCAGGGAGGTTCCAGGGACTTTCCGCCGCGTAAGCAGGGAAGGCCCTGACAGCGCTGAAAGACCAAACGCGCTGGTCAGGGCCCATCTTCCTAGCACTCGATGATGTTCACCGCGAGCCCGCCCCGCGCCGTCTCCTTGTACTTGACGCTCATGTCGGCGCCGGTCTCCTTCATCGTCTTGATGACCTTGTCGAGGGAGACCTTGTGGCTGCCGTCGCCGCGCAGCGCCATCTTCGCCGCCGTGACGGCCTTGACCGCCGCCATGCCGTTGCGCTCGATGCACGGGATCTGGACGAGGCCGCCGACCGGGTCACAGGTCAGGCCCAGATTGTGCTCCATGCCGATCTCGGCGGCGTTCTCGACCTGCTCGGGGGTGCCGCCCAGCACCTCGGCGAGCGCGCCCGCGGCCATGGAGCAGGCGGAGCCCACCTCGCCCTGGCAGCCGACCTCCGCGCCGGAGATGGAGGCGTTCTCCTTGAACAGCATGCCGATGGCACCGGCGGCCAGGAGGAAGCGGACGATGCTGTCGTCCTTCTCCGCCTCGGTGGCGCCGCCGGCCGCGAAGTTCACGTAGTAGTGCAGCACCGCCGGGATGATGCCGGCCGCACCGTTGGTCGGGGCGGTGACGACGCGGCCGCCCGCGGCGTTCTCCTCGTTGACCGCCATCGCGTAGAGGGTGATCCACTCCATCGCGTGGGTCTGCGGGTCGCCCTCGGCGCGCAGCTGGCGGGCGGTGTTCGCGGCGCGGCGGCGGACCTTGAGGCCGCCGGGCAGGATGCCCTCGCGGGACATGCCGCGGGACACGCACGCCTGCATGGAGCGCCAGATGTCCAGCAGGCCCGAGCGGATCTCGTCCTCGGTGCGCCAGGCCCGCTCGTTCTCCAGCATCAGGGAGGAGATCGACAGGCCGGTGTCCTGGGCGAGCCGCAGCAGCTCGTCGCCGGTGCGGAACGGGTTCTTCAGCACGGTGTCGTCGAGGACGATCCGGTCCTCGCCCACCGCGTCCTCGTCGACGACGAAGCCGCCGCCGACCGAGTAGTACGTCTTCTCCAGGAGCGGGGCGCCCTCGTGGTCGTACGCGAAGACCGTCATGCCGTTGGCGTGGTACGGCAGGGCCTTGCGGCGGTGCAGGATCAGCTGCTCGTCGGCGTCGAAGGCGATCTCGTGCATGCCGAGGAGGTTGAGCCGGCCGGTGGAGCGGATCTCGGCGACCCGGTCGTCGGCCGTTTCGACGTCCACGGTACGGGGGGACTCGCCCTCCAGGCCGAGCAGGACGGCCTTGGGGGTGCCGTGGCCGTGGCCGGTGGCACCGAGCGAGCCGAAGAGCTCGGCGCGTATCGAGACGGTGTGGGCGAGCAGGCCCTCGTTCTTGAGGCGGCGCGCGAACATGCGGGCCGCGCGCATCGGGCCGACCGTATGGGAGCTGGACGGGCCGATGCCGATCGAGAACAGGTCGAAGACCGAGATGGCCACGGGTGACTCCTCAAAAGCGCTGGTAGACGCCGTTGTCTGCCGGGTGGTGCGGTACGGGCCGGGTCGGCCCGAAGAGCGGGGGACAAGGGATGGGGCACCACGCTCACTGTTCAGTGTGCGTGGTGCCCCGCCCCGACGTGCAAACGCGCAGGTCCGGACTACAGACCGGGGTACAGCGGGAACTTCTCGGCGAGCGCGACGACGCGGGCCTTCAGGTCGTCCGCGTCGTAGGACGGCTTGAGGGCGGACGCGATGATCTCCGCGACCTCCGCGAAGTCCTCCGTCCGGAAACCGCGGGTCGCCAGCGCCGGGGTGCCGATCCGCAGACCCGAGGTGACCATCGGCGGCCGCGGGTCGTTGGGGATGGCGTTCCGGTTGACCGTGATGCCCAGCTCGTGGAGCCGGTCCTCGGCCTGCTGGCCGTCCAGCTCGGAGTTGCGCAGGTCCACCAGGACCAGGTGCACGTCCGTGCCGCCGGACAGGACGGAGACGCCGACCTCGGTGACGTCCGGCTGCACCAGACGCTCGGCGAGGATGCGGGCGCCGTCCAGGGTGCGCTGCTGGCGCTCCTTGAACTCCTCGGTCGCCGCGACCTTGAACGAGACCGCCTTGGCCGCGATCACGTGCTCCAGCGGGCCGCCCTGCTGACCCGGGAAGACCGCCGAGTTGATCTTCTTGGCGAGCTCCTGCGTCGACAGGATGACGCCACCGCGCGGACCGCCGAGGGTCTTGTGCGTGGTGGTCGTGACGACATGGGCGTGCGGCACCGGGCTGGGGTGCAGACCCGCGGCGACCAGACCGGCGAAGTGCGCCATGTCGACCATCAGGTACGCGCCGACCTCGTCCGCGATCCGGCGGAAGGCGGCGAAGTCCAGCTGACGCGGGTACGCGGACCAGCCGGCCACGATCAGCTTCGGCTTGGACTCCTTGGCGAGGCGCTCGACCTCGGCCATGTCCACGACGCCGGTCTCGTCCACGTGGTACGGGACCACGTTGTACAGCTTGCCCGAGAAGTTGATCTTCATGCCGTGGGTCAGGTGACCGCCGTGGGCCAGGTTCAGGCCCATGATCGTGTCGCCCGGCTTCAGCAGCGCGAACATCGCGGCGGCGTTGGCCTGTGCGCCGGAGTGCGGCTGCACGTTCGCGGCCTCGGCCCCGAAGAGCGCCTTGATGCGGTCGATCGCGATCTGCTCGATCACGTCGACGTGCTCGCAGCCGCCGTAGTAGCGGCGGCCGGGGTAGCCCTCGGCGTACTTGTTGGTCAGGACGGAGCCCTGGGCCTCCATGACCGCGACCGGAGCGAAGTTCTCCGAGGCGATCATTTCGAGGGTGGACTGCTGACGGTGGAGCTCGGCGTCGACAGCGGCGGCGACGTCCGGGTCCAGCTCGTGGAGGGAGGAGTTGAGAAGCGACATCAGGTGGTCCCTTGGGGTCTCAGTTACCGGAGAACGCGGTGTACTCGTCGGCGGAGAGCAGGTCCCCCGGCTCCTGTGCGACGCGTACCTTGAACAGCCAGCCGCCTTCGAACGGTGCGGAGTTCACCAGCGAAGGGTCGTCCACCACGTCCTGGTTCGCGGCCGTGATCTCGCCGGTCACCGGCGAGTACAGGTCGCTGACCGACTTGGTCGACTCCAGCTCACCGCAGGTCTCGCCCGCGGTCACCGTGTCGCCGACCTCGGGGAGCTGGGCGTAGACGACGTCACCGAGCGCGTTGGCCGCGTACTCCGTGATGCCGATCGTGGCCACACCGTCCTCGACGGCCGACAGCCACTCGTGCTCCTTGCTGTACCGCAGCTGCTGGGGGTTGCTCATGACCTGAATTCTCCTGTACGCGGGGGAGTGCTGATGAACGATGGTCTTACGGTGTGAGACAGGACCGCGTCACGTACGCGGTGCCCTGTTCCGCCTGCGGACTACTTCTGGCGCTTGTAGAACGGCAGCGCCACGACCTCGTACGGCTCGTGGCTGCCCCGGATGTCCACCGCGACGCCCTCGGTGCCGGGCGTGGCGTGCGCGGCGTCGACGTACGCCATGGCGATCGGCTTGCCGAGGGTGGGCGACGGGGCGCCGGAGGTGACCTCGCCGATGACCTGGCCGCCGGCGACGACGGGGAACCCGGCGCGCGGCACCCGGCGGCCCTCGGCGACCAGGCCGACGAGCTTGCGGGGCGGGGCGGTCTCGGCGCGCTCGGCGGCGGCCTCCAGGGCCTTGCGGCCGACGAAGTCGCCCTCCTTCTCGAACTTCACGACCCGGCCGAGCCCGGCGTCGAACGGGGTCAGCCCGGTCGTCAGCTCGTGCCCGTACAGCGGCATGCCCGCCTCCAGGCGCAGCGTGTCGCGGCAGGAGAGCCCGCAGGGGATCAGGCCGCGGGAGGCGCCGGCCTCGGTCAGCGCCCGCCACAGCTGCTCGGCGTGCCCGGGGGCGACGAACAGCTCGAAGCCGTCCTCGCCGGTGTAGCCGGTACGGGCGATCAGCGCGGGGACCCCGGCGACCGTGCCGGGCAGACCGGCGTAGTACTTCAGGCCGTCCAGGTCGGCGTCGGTGACGGCGGCCAGGACGGCGGGGGACTCGGGGCCCTGGACGGCCAGCAGCGCGTACGCGTCGCGGTCGTCGCGCACCTCGGCGTCGAAGCCCTCACCGCGGGCGGTCAGCGCGTCCAGCACGATCTGGGCGTTGCCGGCGTTGGCGACCACCATGTACTCGGTCGCCGCGAGCCGGTACACGATCAGGTCGTCCAGGATGCCGCCGTCCTCGGCGCAGATCATCGTGTAGCGGGCCCGGCCCACCGACACGGTGCCGATGTTGCCGACCAGGGCGAAGTTCAGCAGATCCACGGCGGCCGGGCCGGTGACGGTGATCTCGCCCATGTGGGAGAGGTCGAAGAGGCCGGCCTTCGTGCGCACGGCGATGTGCTCGTCGCGCTCACTGGCGTACCGCAGGGGCATGTCCCAGCCCGCGAAGTCGGTCATCGTGGCGCCCAGCGAACGGTGCAGGGCATCGAGGGCGGTGAGACGGGGGGCGGTGCTCATGGATATGGCTCCCAGGGCATGACGACGAGGACGATCCCTCCCCATCTGTCATCGGAACCTGAGAGGTTCGCCGAGAGGCCCCGGAGGGGTTCGGCTTGCACCTTGGGTGGAGCCGCTGGGCGACTCGCTTTTCAGATCTGCCTCATCCACGCGGTACGGGGCCTGAGAGATTCAAGGGAGGATCTTGCTCCTTCGGCGCCCGGCCCGGAGGCCGGAACTCTCCCGCGCGGATTCAAGCGGCCTTTATGCAGTTGGCCGGGCCATCATCGCACGCATCGCCCGGCAGTGGGGCGCCGGTACCCCACCGGATCCGGCGGGTCGCAAGCTTGTGTCGCATTACCTTTTCTTTACACTTCTTGGCAGGTGTGGGTCGGCCGACAGGGGGATGGCGATGACGTTGCAGCGGTACGCGGCGACCGCGGGGGCCACGCGGGGCGCACTGCCCGCACAGCCGGGTGCGCCGGCCCGGGAGACGCGGGGCCCGCACGGACCCGTCGTACGGGATCTGCGGGGCCGGTCCGGGCGCAGCCCGCGCGCCCTGCACTTCGTGGCGGGCGATGTCGTGGTGGTCTCCGGGCTGCCGGGCAGCGGCAAGTCGACCCTGATCAGGCGGGCCGTGTCCGCCCGCGTCATCGACTCCCAGGACACCAGGGACCGCTGGGCCGGTCTGCTGCCGGGCTTAGTCCCGTACGCCCTCTACCGCCCGTTCGTCCGCGTCGCCCACTACTGGGGGCTGTGGCAGGTGCTGCGCTCCGGCGCCTCCGTCGTCGTCCACGACTGCGGCACCCAGGCCTGGGTGCGCGGCTGGCTGGCGCGTGAGGTCCGGCGGCGCGGCAGCGTCCTGCACCTCGTCCTGCTCGACGTCACCCCGCAGACGGCGCGGGCGGGTCAACTGGAGCGCGGGCGCGGCGTCTCCGGATACGCGTTCGCACGGCACCGCAAGGCTCTGCGGCGGCTGCTGCGGGACACCGAGACGGGCACACTGCCGCTCGGCTGCGTCTCGGCGGTGCTGCTGGACCGCGAGGCGGCGGCGCTGCTGACCCGGATCACCTTCGCGGACGCCGGGGGCGAGAACCCGTAGCGCGCCGTCCGATGCCCGGGCAACCGGCGCCCGGCGCTAACCTCTTGCTGCACGGCACGGGGCGAGAGAGGGAAGCAGTGGACATTCCGGCACAGGGTCACATCATCCCGCAGGGCGGATGGCCGGCCAACGAGCTCGAAGAAGTACTGGGCGCCTCGCTCGGCAGCCCGGAAGCGGGCGGCCGGCTCGTGGAGGTGCTCGGCCGCAGCCACCTCTGGGTGCCGCTGCCCAACGGCGGCGGACCGGACGCCGCCGATCTGGACCTGCCGACACTGGAGATCGACGGCGCCGCGTACGTCCCCGTGTTCAGCTCCGAGCAGCAGTTCCACAGCTGCGTCGGCGCCCCCATGTCCTTCGCCGTGGCGCCCGCCGTCGAGTTCGCCCGCGGACTGCCCCCGCAGCTCGGCATGGCGGTGAACCCGGGCGGCGCGGTCGGCATGCCGCTCCCGCCGCCCGCCGTCGCCGCACTCTGCCGGGCCGGACGCACCCTCCTCGACGGACCGTCCGGCGGCGGCCGGGTCCGGCTGTACGAGCCGGACTGGAAGGAGGAGCCCGTCGACTTCCTCGCCGCCGCGGCCGCTGAGTTCGAGGAGAGCGGGGTCGTGCTCAGCGCCCGCAGGGCCCTGGCCAGCATCGAGGGCGGCGACCCCGTCCTCTTCGTCGGCGTCGAGTTCTCGACCTGGGACGGTGCCGGGCGCAACGCCCCCATGGACGCGCTCGGCCGCGCGCTCGGCCGCGTCGAGCTGCCGTGGCCGGTCAACCTGGTGCTGCTCGACGTGACGCAGGACCCGGTCGCCGACTGGATGCGGGAGAAGGTCCGGCCGTTCTTTCAGCGCGCCGGCGCGTAGCGCCGCCCCTCGCACCGCACGGAGACGGCTGCGGCCCATGACGTCAAGTCGGTGTCAGGACCGGCGCCTAAGCTGGTTTGATGGCTGGTGCCTCGGCACCGCGCCGTACCCGTGTGCCCCGGGAGCGGCAGGCCGACACAGTGGATCGAAGAGGGGCGGGACCCAGGGTGAGTGCGTCAGGCACGGGGGCGGCCGATGGGGTGTCCCCCGGTCGAGCGGAGCCGAGGGCTCGGGGAAGCGTCGAGCACATGCTGAGCCAGGTGACACCCGGGCGCTACGACGCGTACGAGGCCCTGCTCCAGGCCCTGGCCGCCGACCGGATCTGGATGCTGCTCTGGCACGGCCGGGCCGGTTCGCCCGACGCCCAGTACGGCAACATGGAGATCGACGGCCTCGGCTACGCCCCCTGCGTCACCTCCGCCCAGGAGCTCGCCGCCAGCGGCTGGAACCGCGCCCATGAGGTGGTGGGCGGCCGTGACATCGCCCGCGCCCTGTTCCCCGACCGCTGGGGCATCTGGCTGAACCCGCACGCCCCCGGCGGCGGTGTGGGCATCCCCTGGCTCGACCTGCGCCGGATCGCCACCGGCCTCGACCGGATGCCCGCCGGTCCGCTGCGGATCAGCGACCCCGCCGTCGAGACCCCGCAGTTCTACGCCCAGCTGACGCAGAACGCCCACCACACCCCGGCGATCCGCTCGCTGCGCCGTGCCTGGGTGCAGCCGGCGCTCGGCGTCCCGTACCTCGCCATCGGCCTCGATCTGTACGACACCAGCCAGCCGTCGGTCGACGCGGTGCGCGCGATGATGCAGCAGTCGATCGGCACGGTCCCGGAGGGGCTGCCGGTCTCCACCGTCGCCATGTCCGACGAGTACGACCCGGTCGCGATGTGGCTGCGGGGCAACTCCCGCCCGTTCTACGACCGCGAGTCGCACGCCCCGGCCGGGCGGAGCGGCGTCGTCGCTCCGGGTTACGGCTACCCGCAGGCGCCCGGCCCCGCCCCGCACGCCTACTAGGCCCGTCGGGCCCGCTCAGCGGAGCGGACAAAGGTCCCTCCGGCGGACAAGACAACCGCTGCGGTCACCCAAATAGCCACTCAATACGGCCTGTTGGGTGGCATGTCCGTTCTGGTGGATTAGCGGCCGAGTAGTCCGCTCACTCGATCAAGCTGTCCGGATAACGGAAGCTCACTGACCGCATCACGTTTGAGCAAACATTCCCCGTCAGGTCTGGCGGGTGATCGCAACCGCGTTGAAGACTCCCGGCTAGTGGGGATCGTCGGCCCTTTGTACGAGGTTGCCCCGGCGGACATTCCGTGGACGCTTCAGACACACCAGACGCATCAGACGCTTTCAGCACTCAGGACATCAGCCGCACGGACGTGCGCGGCTGGTGCGCGCCAGGCCGTTACCGCGGCGAGCAAGGGCCGGCCACCGCCGGCGGGAGGGGTCAAAGGCACTGTGACCGCACCGATCGAGACCACCGGATCGGCTGCCGAGGCTCAGCCGGAGGCAGTACTCACGGGGGTCAAACAGAGCCAGATCGAGGGCCGTTCGCTCGGGCAGATCGCCTGGACGCGCTTCAAGCGCGACAAGGTGGCCGTTGCCGGCGGCATCGTTGTCATCCTGCTGATCCTGCTCGCCGTGCTCTCCAAGCCGATCCAGGCCGTCTTCGGTCTGGACCCCAACGCCTTCCACCAGGAACTCATCGACCCCGCGCTGCTCGCCCCCAAGGGCGACTGGGGCGGCATGAGCTGGAGCCATCCGCTCGGCGTCGAACCGCAGTACGGGCGCGACATCATGACCCGGATCATCGAGGGCTCCTGGGTCTCCCTCGTCGTCGCCGTCGGCGCCACCCTGCTCTCCGTGGTGATCGGCGTCTTCTTCGGTGTGGTCTCGGGCTTCTACGGCGGCTGGGTCGACACGATCATCAGCCGCATGATGGACACCTTCCTGGCCTTCCCGCTGCTGCTGTTCGCGATCTCCATCTCGGCGGCGCTCCAGGACGGCGCGTTCGGCCTGACGGGCCTGCCGCTGCGGATCGCGGTACTGATCTTCGTGATCGGCTTCTTCAGCTGGCCGTACATGGGACGTATCGTCCGCGCCCAGACGATGAGCCTGCGCAACCGTGAATTCGTCGAAGCGGCCCGGTCGCTGGGCGCCCGCGGACCCTTCATCCTCTTCCGGGAGCTGCTGCCGAACCTGGTGGCACCCGTTCTGGTCTACTCCACGCTGCTGATCCCCTCGAACATCCTCTTCGAGGCCGGTCTCAGCTACCTCGGGGTCGGTATCGCCCCGCCACAGGCCTCCTGGGGCGGGATGCTCACCAACGCGATCGACTTCTACCAGAACGACCCGATGTACATGATCGTGCCGGGCGTGGCCATCTTCGTCACGGTCCTGGCGTTCAACCTGCTGGGAGACGGGCTGCGCGATGCCCTCGACCCCCGCAGCAAGTAGTGCCCAAGGTGCGCGTCACAACGACGTGCGACATGCCATGGCAACCATCGATTGAGGGGAATTTCCTCAGGTGAAGACCAGAAAAACGACAGCGGTGGTTGCCACGGCTGTGGTCCTGATGCTGGGCGCCTCCGCGTGCAACGGCTCCAAGGACGACAACGGCGGCGGCGGCGACAAGGGCGGCTCCGGCACCACTGACGCCGCGCTGACCTCGATCGTCAACAAGTCGGAGAAGAAGGGCGGGACGCTCAAGCTCGAACTGTCCGACGAGCCCGACTCCCTCGACCCCGGCAACACGTACTACGGCTGGGTGCAGAACTTCTCCCGCCTGTACGGCCGTTCGCTCACGTCGTTCAAGCCGGCCGCCGGCAAGGACGGCCTGGAGGTCGTCCCGGACCTCGCCGAGGGCCTCGGCAAGGCGAGCGCGGACGCGAAGACCTGGACGTACAAGCTCAAGAAGGGGCTCAAGTACGAAGACGGGTCCCTGATCACCTCGAAGGACGTCAAGTACGCCGTCGAGCGCTCCAACTTCGCGCCGGAGGCCATGTCCAACGGCCCGACGTACTTCAAGTCCCACCTCATCGGCGGCGACAAGTACAAGGGCCCGTACAAGGACAAGAACCCGGACGGCATCGCCTCGATCGAGACGCCGGACGACAGCACGATCATCTTCAAGCTGAAGGACGCCTTCGCGGACTTCGACTACCTGGCGACCTTCACGCAGACGGCCCCCGTGCCGGCCGCGAAGGACAAGGGCGCCGACTACGTGAAGCACATCATCTCCTCGGGCCCGTACAAGTTCGAGTCCTACGAGGAGGGCCGCAGCGCGACCCTCGTCCGCAACCCGAACTGGGACCCGAAGACCGACCCGCTGCGCCCGGCCCTGCCGGACAAGGTGACGATCCGGTTCAAGGTCAAGCAGGAGACGGTCGACAACAACCTGCTCGCGGACAACATCACCGCTGACGCCGCCGGTACGGGCGTCGCCCCGGCGACCCAGCCGAAGGTGCTGACCAAGGCCGACCTGAAGAAGCAGACCGACAACCCGTACGCGGGTGCCACCTCGTACATCGGTCTCAACGTCAACGTGAAGCCGTTCGACAACATCCACTGCCGCAAGGCCGTGCAGTGGGGCATCGACAAGGCGTCGGTCCAGGCCGCCCAGGGTGGCGACCCCAAGGGTGATGTCGCGACGACGCTGCTGCCGCCGACCGTCAACGGCTACTCGAAGTTCGACCTGTACGAGACCGCCGGCCACAAGGGCGACGAGGCCAAGGCCAAGGACGAGCTGAAGCAGTGCGGCAAGCCGAACGGCTTCGACACCAAGATCTCGGCCCGCTCCGACCGCCCCGCCGAGATGTCCATGGTCACCGCGGTGCAGGCCTCGCTCAAGAAGATCGGCGTCAACGCCGAGATCAAGAGCTTCCCCACCGGTAAGTACTTCTCGAACTTCGCGGGCAACCCGAGCTACGTGCACGCCAACAAGCTCGGCATGATCATGAGCGCCTGGGGTGCCGACTGGCCGACCGGCTTCGGCTTCCTGGACCAGATCATCAACGGCGCGTCCATCAAGCCGTCCGGTGGCAACAACGTTCAGGAACTGAACGACCCGAAGATCAACAAGCTGCTCAACGAGGGCATCGCCAACACCGACACCGCCGCCCGTGAGAAGGCGTGGGGCGACGTCGACAAGGCCGTGGCCGAAGGCGCGACCGCCGTGCCGCTGATCTACCGCAAGAACCTGCTGCTCCGGCCGAAGTCCGCGACGAACGTCACGGTCACCCAGGCCTACCTCGGCATTTACGACTACCTGCTGATGGGTTCCGCCAAGTAGGAACGGCCCCGCTCCCCGGGCCGCGCACGCGCGGCCCGGGGAGCGGGCACCCGGGCCCGAGAATTGTCCTGAAAGGCAGGTGAAGGCACGGTGTCCGACCGGACGGGTTCCCCCCGGCAGACAGATACCGGCGCCGGATAGCTGTGGCTGCGTACATCATCCGACGCGTCTTCGGCGCGGTGCTGCTGCTGTTGATCGTCAGCGCAGTCACCTTCGCGATCTTCTTCCTCGTCCCCCGGATCGCCGGGCAGACGATGGACCAACTGGCAGCCCAGTACGTGGGCAAGGATGCCAATCCGCAGTCCATCCTCGCGGTCAAACAGAATCTCGGCCTCGACCAGCCGCTTTACATCCAGTACTGGCACTTCATCAAGCAGCTCTTCGTCGGCGCCGACTTCCAGTTCGGCCCCGAGGCCACGCACTGTGGTGTGCCCTGCTTCGGCTACTCGTTCAAGCGACACGTCGAGGTGTGGCCCGAGCTGACCGCACGCATCCCGGTCACGTTCTCCCTGGCGATCGGCGCCGCGGTGATCTGGCTGATCAGCGGTGTGGCGATCGGTGTCGTCTCCGCGCTCAAGCGGGGTTCGATCCTCGACCGCTTCTTCATGGCCATCGCGCTCGCCGGTGTCTCCCTGCCGATCTTCTTCACCGGCATGCTCGCGCTCGGTGTGTTCACCGTGCAGTGGCCGATCTGGGAGGGCGGCGTCAACTACGTCCCGTTCACGGACAATCCGCTGGACTGGGCGTGGAACCTGCTGATCCCGTGGTGTTCGCTGGCCTTCCTCTACTCCGCGCTCTACGCCCGCATCACCAGAGCCGGGATGCTGGAGACGATGGGCGAGGACTACATCCGAACGGCCCGCGCCAAGGGCCTCCGGGAGAGCCAGGTCATCGGCAAGCACGGTCTGCGGGCCGCGCTCACCCCCATCGTCACCATCTTCGGCATGGACTTCGGCCTGCTGGTCGGCGGCGCGGTCATCACCGAGACCGTGTTCTCCTTCCCCGGACTCGGCCAGTTCGCCATCAAGAGCGTGCAGGAGAGCGACCTGCCCATCGTGATGGGCGTGACGCTCGTCGCGGCCTTCTTCATCGTCATCTGCAATCTGCTGGTGGACCTGGTGTACGCCGCCATCGACCCCAGGGTGAGGTACTCGTGACCGAGGTTTCCAAGGCACAGACCGCGGCGGCCGGCGAGCCCGCCGCCGCGCGGGCCGGCGGCGACGAGGCCTTCCTCTCCGTACGGGACCTGCGCATCCACTTCAAGACCGACGACGGCCTGGTCAAGTCCGTCGACGGCGTCAGCTTCGACGTGAAGCCCGGACAGACCCTCGGCATCGTGGGCGAGTCCGGCTCCGGGAAGTCCGTCACCTCGCTCGGCGTGATGGGCCTGCACCGCACGGCCGCCAACGCCCGCATCTCGGGCGAGGTCTGGCTGGACGGCGAGGAGCTGATCGGCGCCTCCGACGCCCGGGTGCGCGAGCTGCGCGGCCGCAAGATGGCCATGATCTTCCAGGACCCGCTCTCCGCGATGCACCCGTACTTCAAGGTCGGCGCGCAGATCGTGGAGGCCTACCGGATCCACAACAAGGTCAACAAGAAGACCGCCCGCACCCGGGCCATCGAGATGCTCGACCGCGTCGGCATCCCCGAGCCGCACAAGCGGGTCGACGCCTACGCGCACGAGTTCTCCGGCGGTATGCGCCAGCGCGCCATGATCGCGATGGCGCTGGTCAACAACCCGGAACTGCTCATCGCCGACGAGCCGACCACCGCCCTGGACGTCACCGTCCAGGCGCAGATCCTGGACCTGATCCGGGACCTGCAGAAGGAGTTCGGCTCCGCCGTCATCATGATCACGCACGACCTCGGGGTCGTCGCCGAGATGGCCGACGAACTCCTGGTGATGTACGGCGGCCGGTGCATCGAGCGCGGGCCGGCGGAGAAGGTCTTCTACGAGGCCCAGCACCCGTACACCTGGGGCCTGCTCACCTCGATGCCGCGCATCGACCGTGAGCAGACCGAGCGGCTGATCCCCGTCAAGGGCCAGCCGCCGTCGCTGATCAACGTCCCGAGCGGCTGCGCCTTCAACCCGCGCTGCCCGTACGCGGACATCCCCAAGGACGACCTCACCCGCACGACGCGTCCCGAGCTGCGGCAGGTCGGCGACGGGCACTTCTCCGCCTGCCACATGTCGCCGGAGGAGCGGACCCGGATCTGGACCGAAGAGATTGCGCCGAAGCTGTGAGCGAGGCGAGTGATGTGAGCGACGTGAGCGAGAAGAAGGATCCCCCGGTGCTGGAGAAGGACGTGACGATCCCGGAGCAGGCCACCGCCTCGCGCGAGCCGCTGCTCAGGGTCGAGGGCCTGGCCAAGCACTTCCCGATCCGCAAGGGACTGTTCGGCCGGCAGAGCGCCGCGGTCAAGGCCGTCGACGGCATCGACTTCGAGGTGTACCCGGGGGAGACCCTGGGTGTCGTCGGCGAGTCCGGCTGCGGCAAGTCGACGATGGGCCGGCTGATCACCCGGCTGATCGAACCGAGCGCCGGCAAGGTCGAGTTCGACGGCCGCGACATCACGCACCTGTCCATGGGCAAGATGCGGCCGATGCGGCGCGACGTCCAGATGATCTTCCAGGACCCGTACTCCTCGCTGAACCCGCGGCACACGATCGGCACGATCGTCAGCGCGCCGTTCAGGCTCCAGGGCGTCGAGCCCGAGGGCGGTCTCAAGCGCCACGTCCAGGAGCTGCTGCAGCTGGTCGGGCTCAGCCCCGAGCACTACAACCGCTACCCGCACGAGTTCTCCGGCGGCCAGCGCCAGCGCATCGGCATCGCCCGCGCGCTCGCCCTGCGCCCCAAGCTCGTTGTGGCCGACGAGCCGGTCTCCGCGCTGGACGTGTCGATCCAGGCACAGGTGGTCAACCTGCTGGACGACCTCCAGGACGAGCTCGGCCTCACGTACGTGATCATCGCGCACGACCTCTCGGTCATCCGCCATGTGTCGGACCGGATCGCGGTCATGTACCTGGGCAAGATCGTCGAGCTGGCGGACCGCAAGTCGCTGTACTCGGCGCCCATGCACCCGTACACCAAGGCCCTGATGTCCGCGGTGCCGGTGCCCGACCCCCGGCGGCGCGGGGTGAAGAGCGAGCGCATCCTGCTCACGGGCGATGTGCCCTCGCCGATCTCGCCGCCCAGCGGCTGCCGGTTCCACACCCGGTGCTGGAAGGCGACGGAGATCTGCAAGACGCAGGAACCGCCGCTGATCGCGCTGAAGACCGGCCACCAGGTCGCCTGCCACCACCCGGAGAACGCACCGGACCAGGCACCCGGCCAGCCGGTTCTGGCCGAGGCCCGGGAAGCGGTCGAGCTGATCACGAAGGCAGGGTCGCAGCCCGCGGAGGCCGAGGCGTCCGAGGCCCCCGCCGAGGGCGGTGCCTCGCTCACCAGGAGCGACGCGGCCACCCCCGCAGAGGCAGCGGAGGACAGCCCCGAGCAGTAGTACCGGCACAATTGCCCGGTGCTCAACGAACTGTTCACCCCCTCCGTCCAGCATGCGCTCGACATCGTCGGGATCTTCGTCTTCGCGATCTCCGGCGCTCTGCTCGCCGTACGCAAGAACTTCGATGTCTTCGGCATCGCGGTTCTCGCCGAGGTCACCGCGCTGGGCGGGGGGCTGTTCCGCGATGTCATCATCGGGGCGGTGCCGCCCGCGGCCTTCACGGACCTCGGCTACTTCACCACCCCGCTGCTCGCCGCCGTCCTGGTCTTCTTCCTGCATCCGCACGTCGAGCGGATCCAGGTCGGCGTCAACGTCTTCGACGCGGCCGGGCTCGGGCTCTTCTGCGTCACCGGAACGGTCAAGGCGTACGACTACGGCCTCGGCCTGACCGCGTCGGCGGCGCTCGGGCTGGCCACCGCGGTCGGTGGCGGTGTGCTGCGGGACGTACTCGCCAACGAGGTTCCCTCGCTGCTGCGCTGGGACCGTGACCTGTACGCGGTGCCCGCGATCGTCGGGGCCGCGATGATCGTGCTCTGCATCCGCTTCGACGCGCTCAACGCCTTCACCAGCGGGGCCGCGGTGATCACGGCGTTCGTACTGCGGCTGCTGGCGCTGCGCTTCCACTGGCGGGCCCCGCGCGCCTACAACCGGCGCTCGGCCACGGCCGACGAGGGGTAGCGCGGACGCTCACCGTCTCACCGAGCCGTTCACCGAGCCGTTCACCGAGCCGTCTCACCGAGGCATCTCGCCGAGCGAGAAAAGCTACCGCTCAGTAATGGGATCGGTGTACCGTGCCTTCCATGGCACAGGCAGCAACGCAGGCGGCAGAGACCGCGCAGGCGACCATCGGCGACAGCGAGTTCGACCGGGACACCGCCGTCACCCTTCGCGAAGAAGGCGTCTACGACGCCGAGCTCTCCGCCGGCTGGACGATCATCCACGCCGTCAACGGCGGCTACCTGCTCGCGATGCTCGGCCGCGCGCTCGGCGAGGCGCTCCCGCACGCGGACCCCTTCTCGGTCTCCGCGCACTACCTCACCGCTTCCGTCCCGGGGCCCGCGGTGATCCGCACCCAGGTCGTCCGGACCGGCCGCACCCTCTCCACCGGCGAGGCCTCCCTCTTCCAGTACGCGGAGGACGGCACCGAGGTCGAGCGCATCCGGGTCCTCGCCACCTACGGCGACCTGGGCGCCCTGACCGACGACATCCGTACGTCGGCGAAGCCGCCCGCCATCCCGCCCCGCGAGCACTGCCTGGGGCCGGGCGACGGCCCGGCCCCGATCCCCGGCAGCTCCGCCATCACCGAGCGGCTCGACATCAGGCTCGACCCGGCGACGGTCGGCTGGGCCGTGGGGCAGCCGTCCGGCAAGGGCGAGATGCGCGGCTGGTTCGGCCTCGCGGACGGCCGCGACGCCGACCCGCTCTCGCTGCTGCTCACCGTCGACGCACTGCCGCCGACCTCGTTCGAGCTGGGGCTCAAGGGCTGGACCCCGACCATCGAGCTCACCACCCACATCCGCTGCCGCCCGGCCCCCGGACCCCTCCGCGTCTCCATCACCACCCGCAACCTCGCGGGCGGCTTCCTGGAGGAGGACGCGGACGTCTGGGACAGCGCGGACCGGCTGGTCGCCCAGTCCCGCCAGCTCGCCAGGGCGCCGCGCAGCTGACACCCGCGCAGGCCGGAACCGGGGGATGCTGGTGCGGTGAAGTCCGACCGGTTGCTCTCGATCCTGCTGCTGCTCCAGACCCGCGGCCCGGTCCCCGCGCCCGAGCTCGCCGAGCGCCTCGACGTCTCCGTACGCACCATCTACCGGGACGTGGAGGCGCTCTCCGCGTCCGGCGTCCCCGTCTACGCGGAACGCGGCAGGCACGGCGGGATCGCCCTGCTGCCCGGGTTCCGCACCGACGTCACGGGGCTGACCGCCGACGAGGCGCGCGCCCTGTTCGTCCTGGCCGCGGACGGCGCCCACGCGGCGCTCGGGCTCGACACGGCCATCGGCTCCGCGCTGCGCAAGGTGATGGCGGCGCTGCCCGCCCCGCACCGGCCCGCCGCCGAGCTGACCAGCCGCCGGATCCTCGTCGACCCGGTGCGCTGGATGAGCGGCCCGCGCGCCGCCGTCGACATCGCCGAACTGCACGACGCCGTGTTCACCGACCGGCGGCTTCGGCTGCACTACCGGCACAGCGGTACGCGGACCGGGCGCGCCTACACCGTCGATCCGTACGGCCTGGTGGTGAAGGCGGGCGTCTGGTACCTGGTCGCGGACCGCGACGGCGAGCCCCGGCTCTTCCGCGCGGACCGGGTGCGGCGGGCCGTCCTCACCCCGGAAGCGGTGGTGCGCAGGCCGGGGGTGGAGCTGGCGCAGGTGTGGGAGCTGCTGCGCCGCCAGGTCGAGGAACGGCAGGGCGGCGTGGTCCTGCTGGTCCGGGTGCACCGCTCGCGGCTCGATCTCTTCCTGCGGCTGAACGCGGGGGCGCTCACCGGGGAGCCGAGCCCCGAGGAGGGGGACGGCGAGTGGCTGCGGGCCGAACTGGCTGTGGAATCGGTGGAGTGGGCGCGCTCCCTGCTCTCCTTCGGCCCGAACGTCGAGGTCCTCGCACCACCCGCGGCGCGCTCCGTGGTCGCCGCGCACGCGGCCGCGGTCACGGCGCTGTACGCGGGTCCGGAGCCGGGGGAGTCCGCAGGAAGCGGGTGAGCGCCGCGGTCAGCTCGGCCGGGGCGTCCTCCTGTACGAGGTGGCCGGAGCCCTCGATGAGCCGCAGCTCGGAACCCGGCACGAGGGACGCCGGCTCATGGCCCCGGGCGACCGGGATCCAGGTGTCCTACTCCCGTACCGGCGCCCGGTGCAGATCGGGCGGCAACCGCCCGAAGACCTCCGGGTGTTCGCCGAGCAGCCGGTAGGCGGGCGAGCCCCAGGGCGCCAGCGCCACCGGGTCGGCCAGGGCGAGCCCGCGGTAGCGGGCGCCGTGCAGCAGATGGGCGCGCAGGGCGACGCAGCCGCCGAAGTCATGGGCGGCCACGGCGGGTTCGGACAGCTCCCAGTGGCCGAGGAGCTCGGTGAGCACCCGGGCCTGGGAGCCGAGCGAGACGTCCTGGCCCTCGAACCGGGCGGAGGCGCCGTACCCGGGCAGGGTCCCAGACGAACACCCGGTGGTCCTGGGCCAGCGCCCGCGCCACCCCGCGCCACCCCGCGCCAGACGTACGAGGAGAAGGGCGTGCCGTGCACGAGGACGACGGGCGGCGCGCCGGCCGGCCCCAGGACGGCCCAGCGGACCTCCCCGGCGGAGCTGTGGAAGGTACGGTCCAGGACCCGGTCGTCGGCGTTCATGGGCGCCACCCTGGGGGCCGCCCGGGGGCCGGGGCGCTTGGGCCGCACGGGCCGCTCGGGGTCAGGGGGCGTCGTCCAGCCAGTGCAGCCGGCCGAGCGTGACCAGGCGGAGCCGGCGCCGGGCGACCTCGGCCACCGTCCGTCCGCCGTCCGGGCCCGCGTCCAGCATCGCCGACGCGGTGATCACCATGTGGTCGACGTAGAGGCCGCCCAGCATCAGCAGGTCCTCCTCGCTCCAGCCCCGCGACTCCGGCTCCCCGGCGAGCGCCGCCGCCACCTCCTCGGCGAACAGCCGGAGCTGGGCGGCGATGGCCTCGCGGACCGGGCCGACCCCGCCGTGCTGCTCACGGGCGATGAACCGGAAGTGGGCGGGCTGCTCGCGGACATGGCGCGTTATCAGGCCGACGCTGCGGTCCAGCCGGACCTCGGTGTCGCCGGTCTCGGCGAGGATCGCGCCGATCATTCCGTGCAGGCTGCCCAGCGTCTGCTCGACGAGGGCCACCCCGAGTCCGGCGATGTCGTCGAAGTGCCGGTAGAAGGCCGTGGGGGTGACACCGGCGGCGCGGGTCACCTCGCGCAGTCCCAGGCTGCTCAGGCTCTGGTGCTCCAGCAGCCCGAGAGCGGCGTCCAGCAGGGCCTGGCGCGTCTTCAGCTTCTGGGTCTGGCGGATGCCGGCGGTGTGACTCATGCCATTCAGTAAACAACTGTTCTCCGGAACGCGGAAGCGAAGCGCGGGTCTAGACTGACAAGTCAGTGAACACTCGTGCTCTCAACTGTGGAAAGGCTGACCATGATCGTCCTCGTCGTCGCCCTGCTCCTGCTGGGGATCGTGCTGGGCGCGGTGACGCAGATCCCGCTGCCGCTGACCCTCGTCCTCGGCGCCCTGATCGGCTGCTGGCTGCTGGTCTTCGCTTTGCGCGAGCGGACGGGCGCGCGGCGCCGGTCCCGGTGACGGACGCCGCCCTCCGCCGTCCGGCCGCCCCCACCGCATCCAGCCACGAAGGAGTCCGCACCATGACACTCACCACACTCACCCGCCGCTCCGGAACGACGGACGCCGCCGCCCCGGGCGCCCCCGCCGACGCGCCGCGGGACGGCACCCGGCGCCCCGCCGGCCGCGCCTCCGTCCGCTCCACCCGGGACGCCGACGCCCTCGCCGTCGCCTCGTTCGTCGTAGGACTCGTCGGTCTGCTGGTGATGAACATCCTGCTGGGCCCGGCGGCCGTCGTCATGGCGGTCATCGCCCTGGCCCGCTCCACCGCCCGCCGCGGCCGCGCCCTGCTGGGCCTCGCGCTCGGCATCGCCGACCTGGTGATCCTGGCCTTCCTCGTCACCGGGAACGGCGTCGTCGCCTGGAACTTCGGCGGCTGACGGAGCGCGATTCCCGCCGCTCTCCCCACTGGATCGGGCTCCGGACCGGGGCGGGCGAGAGGCACCTTCCGCGGTGCGCGGGCACCGGGACGCCATGCGCCCGCCGTACGCCCCGCCGCAGGCTCGTAGAATCGAGCCCACCATGGCTTACCTCGACCACGCCGCGACCACGCCGATGCTTCCGGAAGCGATCGCGGCGATGACCGCCCAGCTCGCCGTCACCGGCAACGCGTCCTCCCTGCACGCCGCCGGGCGCCGGGCCCGCCGTACCGTCGAGGAGTCCAGAGAGACCCTCGCCGACGCCCTCGGCGCACGCCCCAGCGAGGTGGTCCTCACCTCCGGCGGCACCGAATCGGACAACCTCGCGGTGAAGGGCCTGTACTGGGCCCGCCGCGACGCCGACCCCCGCCGCACCCGGGTGCTGGCCAGTCCGGTCGAGCACCACGCGGTGCTCGACGCCGTGGACTGGCTCGCCGAGCACGAGGGCGCGACCGTCGAGTACCTCCCCGTCGACCGGTACGGGCGCGTCCACCCGGACGTGCTGCGCGAGGCGCTGGTCCGCGACCCCGACGACGTGGCGATGATCACCGTGATGTGGGCCAACAACGAGATCGGCACCGTCATGCCGATCCGGGAACTGGCCTCAGTAGCCCGCGAGTTCGACGTGCCCATGCATGCCGACGCGGTACAGGCCTTCGGGCAGCTGGAAGTCGACTTCGCCCGCTCCGGACTGGCCGCGATGACCGTCAGCGCGCACAAGATCGGCGGCCCGTTCGGCGTCGGCGCGCTGCTGCTCGGTCGCGAGTACACCCCCGTCCCCGTGCTGCACGGCGGCGGTCAGGAGCGCCATGTGCGCTCCGGCACCCTGGACGTGCCCGGCGTCGCGGCGTTCGCCGTCGCGGGCCGGCTCGCCGCCGACGGGCGCGAGGACTTCGCCCGGGAGATCGGCGGCCTCCGCGACGAACTGGCCGCGGCCGTGCTGGCGCAGGTCCCGGACGCCCTCCTGGGCGGCGACCCGGCCCCCGGCGGCCGGCTCCCGGCGAACGCGCACTTCACCTTCCCCGGCTGCGAGGGCGACTCGCTCCTGCTGCTGCTGGACGCCCAGGGCATCGAGTGCTCGACCGGCTCCGCCTGCACGGCGGGGATCGCCCAGCCCAGTCACGTCCTGCTCGCCACCGGTACCGACCCGGACCTGGCGCGCGGCACCCTGCGCTTCTCGCTCGGCCACACCACGACCAAGCAGGACATCGACGACGTGGCACGGGCGATCGGCCCTGCGGTGGAACGGGCACGCACGGCGGGGCTCAGCTAAGGGCTGTCCCGCAATTCCTTCCGCGTGCGGAGCCACCGGTCAGCAGGTCATGCTGAGGGTCGGCCTCACCGACTCCCACCACAACGCGGTCACGCAGACCCTCACCCGCGCCTACGACGTGCGGTAACCGCACCACACCCCCGGCCGGGCGGTCCCCACGACAGGGGACCGTCCGGCTCTTCCGCGTGCGGCCGCGGGAGCGGTCCGGGCGCCACCCGTACGGGCGCACTTCCGCGGGGTGGCGGCCAGCCTCCCCGCGGACCCCCGGCGGGAATGGACGATCGATGCCCCGGGTCCGCTGCCGTGGGCGGCACGTGCATGCGCGACCACATCGCCGCTGGAGGATGCCCGCATGTTCCGTCCGCTGCGTGCGGCGATGTCCTCGGCACAGGGCCCGACCGACCACGACGACACCACCGCCATCCGCACACCTGCCACCCGCGATGTCGTCCTGGCGACCTTGGCGACGACGGCCGTGGTGATCGTCCTCGGTCTGCTGACCGGGACCGCGGTGCTCCTTCTCGGGCTGCTGGTGTTCCTGCCGGCGTTCGCCGCTGCCCTGTGCAGCCCGTGCCAGACGGCGCTGGTCTCCGCCTGGGTGAGCCTCGTCGTCGTCGCGCCGGTGGTCTTCCAGCCCGGGGAGCGGGTCCTCAACCGGGTGATCCTGACGCTGTTCGCCGTCGGCTTCGGCGCGCTGGCCGTCTACGGCGCCCGGGTGCGCGTCACGCGTGAGGGCGCCCTGGTGCGGCTGCGGTCCACTGCCGCGGCGATGCAGAGGCAGATCCTGCGGCCGTTGCCGCTGCTCACCGACGATGTCCTGGTGGACGGCGTGTACGAGCCCTTGCAGGAGGACAAGCTGGTCGGGGGCGACATCTACGACGTGACGGCCACTCCGTGGGGCACCCGGGTCCTCATCGGTGATGTCCAGGGGAAGGGGCTGGCCGCCATCGGGATGGCCATCGACGTGGTGGGGGCGTTCCGGGAGGCCGCCCACCGGGAGCCGACGATGACGGCGCTCGTCGACGCGATGGAAGCGGCGGTCGTCCGGCACAACGACTACGCCGGACGGCGCGGTGAGCCCGAACGGTTCGTCACCGCCCTCGTGCTGGGGGTGGACGCGCGTACCGACACCCAGGTCGTCGGCTGCGGCCACATCCCGCCCTACCTGCTGCACGAGGGGGCCGTCACCGCCCTCGGCGCAGGGGAGGAACACGTACCGCTGGGCCTGGCCGATCTGGTCGACGAACCACGCACCGTGGCATGGTTCGCCTTCCCCGCCGGGGCCACGTTGCTGCTGTGCACCGACGGCCTGACCGAGGCCCGTTCGCGCGACGGCGCCTTCTATCCGCTGGAGGCGCGGCTCAGCGGCCGCGTCGACATCACCGCCGGCCGGCTGATCGGTTCACTCGTCGACGACGTGCGGAACTTCACCGCCGGAGTGCAACAGGACGACCTGGCGGTTCTCGCGGTACGCCGTGCCCCGCAGCAGGCACTGTAGGGACCGGCCCCGTCGGCACGCCGTCGGTCGACGCGCTGCCCACACGCTCTCGATCCGCACGCCCACCCTCCACTCTCAGCGAGCTGCTCCCACTGTTCAGACGGTTTGGATCCGTGTGAAGAAGCGAGCTATCAGCTCCTGGCCTGGGCCTAGGTCCTGTTCCGGCCCTCGGCCGCCGCCCGGACCAGCTTCATGTACCGGTCCCAGTCCCAGTGCTTCCCCGGGTCCGTGTGATCGGCGCCCGGCACTTCCACGTGCCCGATGATGTGCTCGCGGTCCACCGGTATCCCGTACCGCCCGCATATCGCCGCGGTCAGCCGGGCGGACGCCCCGTACATCGCCGCCGTGAAGTCCTGCGGGCGGTCCACGAAGCCCTCGTGCTCGATGCCCACACTGCGCTCGTTGTACGAGCGGTTCCCCGCGTGGAACGCCACGTCCAGCTCGCGGATCATCTGCGCCACATGACCGTCCTTGCGCACCACGTAGTGCGCCGCCGCACCGTGGCCCGGGTCCTGGAAGACCTTGACCGCGCTCTGGAAACTTCCCTGGGTGACATGGATGACGACCCGGTCGATGCCGTAGTCGTCGGGCCGGTCCGCCCTCCGCCAGTTCGACGGGGACGCCGCCGTCCACTCGGCCCGCGCGTAGTCCACCGCGCCCGGCGTACGGGGCTTCTCCACCCCCGGCAGCCGCCACCAGGCACGTTTCAGCCGGTCCCGGGCCAGCGCCGCCGTGCCGACCGCGGTGACGGCACCGCCGATCAGCACCGAACGCCGGCTGATGCCGGAGCCGGATCCCTCGGCGCCCGTCGTGCCCTTGGTACCCATGTGGTCGACAACGCATATCCATGAGCATTCGGTTCCCGCCGCCCCGTACCCTGGTGGAGCTATGACTCAGACTTCCCAGCGCCCCCTCCGTGTCCTCGCCGCCATGTCGGGCGGTGTCGACTCCGCCGTCGCCGCCGCTCGCGCCGCCGAGGCGGGACACGACGTGACCGGTGTGCACCTCGCCCTCTCCGCGAACCCGCAGTCCTTCCGGACCGGAGCCCGAGGCTGTTGCACGATCGAGGACTCCCGCGACGCCCGCCGCGCCGCGGACGTCATCGGTATCCCCTTCTACGTCTGGGACCTGGCGGAACGCTTCCGCGAGGACGTCGTGGAGGACTTCGTCGCGGAGTACGAGGCCGGCCGCACACCCAACCCGTGCCTGCGCTGCAACGAGAAGATCAAGTTCGCGGCGCTGCTCGACAAGGCCCTCGCCCTGGGCTTCGACGCGGTCTGCACCGGCCACTACGCCACCGTGGTCCTGGCCGACGACGGCACCCGTGAGCTGCACCGCGCCTCCGACATGGCCAAGGACCAGAGCTACGTGCTGGGCGTCCTGGACGAGCGCCAGCTCGCCCACGCCATGTTCCCGCTCGGCGACACCCTCACGACCAAGGACGAGATCCGCGCCGAGGCCGAGCGCCGGGGCCTGGCCGTCGCCAAGAAGCCCGACAGCCACGACATCTGCTTCATCGCCGACGGCGACACCCAGGGCTTCCTCGCGGGCCGCCTCGGCGGCACGGCGGAGGGCGACATCCTCGACGAGTCCGGCACCAAGCTCGGCACCCACGAGGGCGCCTTCGGCTTCACCATCGGCCAGCGCAAGGGCCTGCGCATCGGCCACCCCGCGGCCGACGGCAAGCCGCGCTACGTCCTGGACATCTCCCCGGTGAACAACACGGTCACCGTCGGCCCCGTCGAGGCCCTGGACGTGACCGCGCTGACCGCGATCAAGCCCCGCTGGTGCGGCACCCCGCCGGCCGGCACGGGCACGTACACCGCCCAGCTGCGCGCCCACGGCGGTGAGACCGAGGTGACGGCCGAACTGCTCGACGGGACCCTCAGCGTCTCCTTCACCGAGCCGGTACGGGGCGTGGCCCCGGGCCAGGCGGTCGTGCTGTACGACGGCACCCGGGTGGTCGGCTCCGCGACGATCGCGACGACGGTGCGCCGCGAGACGGCCGCCGCGGGCTGAACCGCCGCACCGCTCGTACTCCGCGCGGAAACGCCCGACCCCTGTACGGGCGTGGCCGCGCGGAGTGCTTTCGTGCCCCCTCAGGACGCCTGGCCCACGTACACGTTCCGGGTGAAGAACTCCTCCAGCACCGGAGCGATCACCTGCGGGGCCGGCTCCTGGGTCTGGCCCGTCAGCGTGCGGTGGCGGCCCCGGGGGAGAGTTTCCGCCAGCAGCCGGGTCGCCGCCCGTGCCGAGGCCGGGGCGAAGCCGCCGCTGAGCACCAGGGTCCGCGCCCGCACGGAGCCGAACCGCGCGGCCGGCACCGAGCCGTCACCGAGCAGCGCGTCGTCGTAGGCCAGGGTGTGCGCCACGGACACCAGGCTCTGCCACAGCGGCGCACTCCGCATCCTGGCGATCAGATCGGCCGGCACGCCCGTCACCGACAGGAACAGCTCCACCGCCCCGTCCCGGTCCCCGGCGGACAGCAGCCGGTGCAGCCGGGCCGTACAGCCCGCCCTGAAGCGCAGACCGGCGGCGCCGGGGGTGTACGGCGGCTCGTGGACCGCGAGCAGGTCCACGGGGAGCCCGGCGGCCTGCGCCTCCAGGGCCAGCGCGCCGCCGGTCCCGACGCCGAACACCGAGGGGCGGCCGCCCACCGTCCCGGCGACCGCGGTCAGGTCCTCGATCTCGCGCTCCACCGCGTAGGGAGCGCTGTCACCGCTGTCGCCACGGCCGCGCCTGTCGTACGTGACGACCTGGAAGCGCGGCGCCAGCAGACGGGCCAGCGGAGCCTCGGTCGCGGCCGTGCCGAGTGCCCCGCCCACCAGGATCACCGGCGGTCCTTCGCCCCGGCACCGGTACGCGATCAGAGTGCCGTCGCGGGAGAGAGTCTTGTCCATGTGAAGGTGGACTGCGGGGCGCCCGGAAACTCATCGCCCGGCGCGAAGAAGTTTTGGAATTTCTCTTCTCCGCAGCTCAGGGCGGTGCGTGACGGCCGCTCAACTGGCTTCGTCCGATGGTCAGGACGCGACGGCCTCGGTGTCGTAGAAGCAGAAGTGGTCCTTGATCGCGGCGACTTCCTCCTTCGGCTCCGGGTACGCCCAGACCAGATCCGCGGCGTCCGGCAGTGACCAGTAGGAGGCGTCTCCCTTGAACGGGCAGTGGGTGCGGGTGTCCGACGCCGTCAGCAGCTCGGTCCTGACGTCCTCGGGAGGCAGGTAGTACCGGACCGGACAGCCGGTCTCGCGCAGGACGAGCGGGCGCCGGCTCTCGGCGAGCAGCACGCCCTCGCGGACCACACGCACATGCTCGGTGCCGGGCTCGACGGTGATGAGGTGTCCTCTGGTGGCAGTCATGTGTTCCTCAGCGGCACAGCACGCGCGTTTCTTCCCCGGCGGCACGGCTGTCGGTGGTGCGTTCTACCGTGGAGGCCATGAAGATCTGCGTATTCCTCTCCGCCGCCGACCTCGACGAGCGCTACACCCGGCCCGCGCGCGAATTCGCCGAACTGCTCGGCCGCGGCGGGCACACCCTGGTCTGGGGCGGTTCGGAGAGCGGGCTGATGAAGGTCGTGGCCGACGGCGTGCAGGAGTCGGGCGGGAAGCTGGTCGGGGTGTCGGTGGACTTCCTGGCCGCGAAGGCCCGTACCAACGCCGACGAGATGGTGATCGCCCGCGATCTCGCCGAGCGCAAGGCGCTCCTCCTGGAGAAGGCCGACGCCGTCGTGATCATGGTGGGCGGCACCGGCACGCTCGACGAGGCCACCGAGATCCTGGAGCTGAAGAAGCACGGCAAGCACACCAAGCCGGTCGTGCTGCTCAACACGGCGGGCTTCTACGACGGCCTGCGCCAGCAGTTCCAGCGCATGGAGGACGAGGGCTTCCTGCCGCTCCCGCTGACCGACCTGGTGTTCTTCGCGAAGGACGGGGTGGGCGCCCTCGCCTACCTGGAGGAGTGGTCCGGCCTGCAGTGATGTGCCGGCGCCGGGGTAGGCGGGTGCGACGATGGGGGTATGTCCACTCACCTCATCACCGGTGCCGGTTCCGGCATCGGCGCAGCAGTCGCCCGCCGTCTCACCGAGCGCGGGGACGATCTCGTACTCCTGGCCCGTGACGCGGGCCGCGCCAAGGAGCTCGCCGCGCTGCACCCCGGCGCCCGCACGATCGTCGGCGACCTCTCCAACCCGGACCGGCTCTCCTGGGCCTTCGCCCAGCAGCCGATGCCGGAGCGGCTCGACTCACTGATGCACATCGCGGGCGTCGTCGAGCTCGGCCGGGTCGGCGAGCTCACGCCCAAGGCCTGGCACCTCCAGCTCAACGCGAACCTCGTCGCCCCGGCCGAGATGACCCGGCTCTTCCTGCCGCAGCTGCGCGTCGCCCAGGGGCACGTCCTCTTCGTCAACTCCGGTGCCGGGCTCGCCGCCCACGCCGAGTGGAGCGCCTACGCGGCGAGCAAGCACGGGCTGAAGGCACTGGCCGACTCGCTGCGCCACGAGGAGCACGGCAACGGGGTCCGGGTGACCTCCGTCTACCCCGGGCGCACCGCGAGCCCCATGCAGGCCAAGGTGCACCAGCAGGAGGGCAAGGAGTACGACGCCGAGCGCTGGATCGACCCGGATTCCGTCGCCACCACGATCCTGATGGCGGTCGACCTGCCGCGCGACGCCGAGGTCAACGACCTCACGGTCCGCCCCGGCCGCTGACGGCACGGGCGGAGAACCGCCGTAGGCTTCCCGCGTGAGCGAGAAGAGCAAGTTCAGCGGGTGCCCGGCCACCGGAATCGGTTCGATGCCCGGAGGGGACGCACGGGAGGCGGCGAAGACCGTCACCGGCTCCTTCGCGGACGGCCAGGGCGTGCCGTACCTGGCGGAACTGCCCGCACGCGGACCGGGCGCGGACATGATCGGGCGGACCATCGGGCTGCTCGTCGAGATGTACGGGCACGTCGAGCCGAGCGGCTGGCGGATCAGCGACCGGCCGGGCCGCGACACCCGCCGGGCCCGCTCCTGGCTCGGCGAGGACCTCGACGCGCTGGAGGAGTTCACCCAGGGCTACGAGGGCCCGCTCAAGGTGCAGGCCGTCGGGCCCTGGACGCTGGCCGCCGCGCTGGAGCGCCGGGGCGGCGAGGCGGTGCTCGGCGACCCGGGCGCCTGCCGCGACCTGGCGGACTCGCTGGCGGAGGGGCTGCGCAACCACCTCGCCGAGGTGCGGCGGCGGATGCCCGGCGCCCGGGTGATCCTCCAGCTCGACGAACCGTCCCTGACCGGGGTCCTCCTCGGGCGGGTCAGGACGGCGAGCGGCTACCGCACCTACCGGGCGGTCGACCGTCAGCTCGTCGAGTCCACTCTGCGTGAGGTGCTGGGCGTGGCGGGCGAGGACGCCTCGGTCGTCCACACCTGCGCGCCCGAGGTGCCGTTCGCGCTGCTGCGCCGGGCCGGGGCGGACGGTATCTCGTTCGACTTCTCCTTGCTCACCGAGCGTGAGGAGGAGGCGATCGGGGAAGCCGTCGAGGGCGGGACCCAGTTGTTCCTCGGGGTGGTGCCGGGTACCGACCCGGCCTCGGGCGGATTGTCGGACCCGGGCGGTAGCGTCATGGGTGTCAGGACGCTGTGGCGCAGGCTGGGGCTGAATCCGGGGACTCTGACCGAGTCCGTGGTCATCACGCCCTCGTGCGGCCTCGCGGGTGCGTCGCCCGCGTACGCACGGGCCGCGCTCGCCCACTGCGGCCGGGCGGCGAGATCGCTCGCAGACAACCCTGAGTAACGGGGCACTGGGTAACGGGAGGACGGGACGATGGCCGGCGAAGAGCAGACGGCAGTGCCAGCGGAGGCACGGGAGCGGCACGCGCTCCTCGCCGAGCAGATCGAGGAGCACCGCTTCCGCTATTACGTGAACGACCAGCCGGTCGTCAGCGACGCCGAGTTCGACCGGCTGATGCGTGAGCTGGAGGGCCTGGAGGACACCTACCCGCCGTTGCGCACGCCCGACTCGCCGTCGCAGAAGGTCGCGGGGCCCTACCGGACGGAATTCACCTCCGTCGAGCACCGCGAGCGGATGCTGTCCCTGGACAACGCCTTCGACGACGAGGAACTGGCCACCTGGGGCGAGCGGGTCGCCCGGGACGTCGGCGCCACCGGCTACCACTTCCTGTGCGAGCTCAAGATCGACGGCCTCGCGGTCAACCTCACCTACGAGAACGGCCTGCTGACCCGGGCCGCGACCCGCGGCGACGGCCGCACCGGTGAGGACATCACGCCCAACGTCCGGACGATCGCGGAGATCCCGCACCGGCTGAAGGGCGACCGTATCCCGGCGCTCGTCGAGATCCGCGGCGAGGTCTTCTTCCCGATGGAGGGATTCGAGGCGCTCAACGCCCGCTTGGTGGAGGCGGACGACAAGCCCTTCGCCAACCCGCGCAACGCGGCGGCCGGTTCGCTGCGCCAGAAGGACCCCAAGGTCACCGCCGGCCGGCCGCTGCACATGGTGGTGCACGGCATCGGGGCCCGCGAGGGCTTCGACATCGACCGCCTCTCGCACGCCTACGAGCTGCTGCACGAGTGGGGACTGCCCACCGCCAAGTACAACAAGGTGGTGGATTCCCTGGACGGAGTACGGGAGTTCATCGCCTACTTCGGTGAGCACCGGCACTCGGTGGAGCACGAGATCGACGGTGTCGTCGTCAAGCTCGACGAGATCCCCCTCCAGGGCCGGCTCGGCTCGACCTCACGCGCGCCGCGCTGGGCGATCGCCTGGAAGTACGCGCCGGAGGAGGTCAACACCAAGCTCCTCAACATCCGGGTCGGCGTCGGCCGCACCGGCCGCGTCACCCCGTACGCCCAGGTGGAACCCGTCGAAGTCGCCGGTTCCGAGGTCGAGTTCGCCACCCTGCACAACCAGAACGTGGTCCGGGCGAAGGGCGTCCTGATCGGCGACACGGTGGTGCTCCGCAAGGCCGGCGATGTGATTCCGGAGATCCTCGGCCCGGTCGTCGACCTCAGGGACGGCACGGAGCAGGCGTTCGTCATGCCCACCGAGTGCCCCGAGTGCGGGACGGAGCTGCGGCCCATGAAGGAGGCCGACATCGACGTCCGGTGCCCCAACGCCCGCACCTGCCCCGCGCAACTGCGGGAGCGCGTCGCCTATCTGGCGGGCCGCAAGTGCCTGGACATCGACCACTTCGGCTATGTCGCGGCCGCCGCCCTGACCCGTCCGCTGGAGCCCGCGGATCCGCCGCTGCGCGACGAGGGCGACCTGTTCGGGCTGACCGTCGAGCAGCTGCTGCCCATCCGGGCCTATGTCCTCGACATGGACAGCGGACTGCCCAAGCGCGACCCGAAGACCGGGGAGGAGAAGACCGCGCTGGTCTTCGCCAACCAGCAGGGCGAACCGAAGAAGAACGCCGTCGCGATGCTGGACGCCATCGCCGAGGCGAAGGAAGCGCCGCTGGCCCGGATCCTCACCGGGCTCTCGATCCGCCATGTCGGTCCCGTCGCCGCGCAGGAGCTGGCCCGTCAGTTCCGCTCCATCGAACGGATCGACGAGGCCACCGAGCAGGAGCTGTCCGACGCCGACGGGGTCGGACCGATCATCGCGGCCTCGGTCAAGGCGTGGTTCGCCGAGGAGTGGCACCGGGAGATCCTGCGCAAGTGGCGGGAGGCCGGGGTCCGGATGGAGGACGAGGGGGCCGGTGAGGAGGAGGGGCCGAGGCCGCTCGAAGGGCTCACCGTCGTCGTCACCGGCACGCTGGCCTCGCACACCAGGGATGGCGCGAAAGAGGCCCTCCAGAGCCGTGGAGCGAAGGTGACGGGTTCCGTTTCGAAGAAGACCTCCTTCGTGGTGGTCGGCGACAACCCCGGTTCGAAGTACGACAAGGCCATGCAGCTGAAGGTGCCCGTGCTGAACGAGGACGGCTTCGCCGTGCTGCTCGCGGACGGGCCGGACGCGGCGCGCGAGGCGGCTGTGCCCGCCGAGGCGGAGACCGGGGAAGGGACCGGCGGGGCGGCCGGGGAGTAGAGCCGGCCGAGGGGCGGGGAGACGTGCGTGTACGCCCCGGATTCACCCGGTCGGCGCATACCAGGTGCTGACGGGCGGTCGGTTCGCATTCGGGCAAGAGATGTAGACGGCTGCCCCTGGAAGCCCTCTGCGGCCTACTGTTGAGGGATGCGCCCGCGGCGCCCGGCCACCGGGTGTGCCTGGCCTGGTCGCAGGGAACGGAACCATCAGGTGACATCGGCACCGCCGGCTGTGAGAGGGACGGAATGAAACCGACCGAGAACGCCGCACCGGTGTCGCGGCTGCAGGGTTTCGCCGGACTCACGCCCAAGGTGGGCGCAGTCGTCGTGGCCCTCGCCACCGTCCAGCTCGCGACCGGTTTCTACCGGACCGTGAGCGGTGGACACGCGCTCTTCCCGGACGGCAGGGCCGGCTGGTCGCTCGCCGTGCTCACCGGGATCGTCGTCGGTCATCTGGTGGCGCTCGGCCGCGACCGCTGGTGGGGCGGCACCGGCTCCGGGGCCGCCCTCACGCTCGCCGTGCTGCTGCTCTACGGCTGGGTGCCCGCCGGACTGGTCAGCCTCGTCGTGGTCGTACTCGTCGGGATGGCCCGCAGGCACCGCTGGTGGCAGGGGCTGCTGCACGGAGCGGTGGACATCCTGGGAGTGGGCGCGGCGGCGCTGGTCATGGCCGCGTTCGGTGAGGTGCAGACCGTCGAGTCGCCCTGGCAGCCACTCGACTGGAGCATCGACGTCGTCCCGGAAGTCCTCCTCGCCGCCTCCACCTACCTGCTCGTCACCCGGGTGCTGCTCTGGTACGCCCGGTCCCCCCAGGGCGGCGGGCTGCCGACCGTCGCCCGCACCGCACTGCTGCGGCAGGGCCTCGTCGCCGTCGCCCTGCTCGGCATCGCACCGCTGATCTGCGTCGTCGCCATGGCCATGCCGGTACTGCTGCCGCTCTTCGCGGTCCCGCTGATCGCGCTCGACTCCACGCTCTGGATCGCCCGCGCCAGGGCCGAGGAGCAGCTGCGGGACCCACTGACCGGGCTGCCGAACCGCCAGTGGCTGCTGGAACGCACCTGGACGGCCCTGGAGGAGGCCGAGAGCGTCGGCACCCGGGTCGGCCTGGTCCTGATCGACCTCGACCGCTTCCGGGCGGTCAACGACACCCTGGGCCATCTGGCGGGGGACCGGCTGCTGCTGCAGATAGCGGAACGCCTGCGCCTGGCCCTGCCGCGCGGGGCGGAGGCGGCCAGGCTCGGCGGTGACGAGTTCGCCGTCCTGCTGCCGACCGCGGACTCCGCCACCAGCGCCCAGCGGATCGCCCGTCACCTGGTCGCAGAGCTCTCCTCCCCGCTCGACCTCGACGGGCTCACCCTGGTGCTGGAGGCCAGCGCGGGTGTCTCCGTCTACCCCGACCACGCACTGGACGCCGAGGGCCTGCTGCGCCGCGCGGACGTGGCGATGTACCAGGCCAAGCGCGACCGCACGGGCGTCGAGGTGTACGAGTCGAAGCGCGACAGCAACACCCCGGACCGGCTCGGGCTCCTCGGAGACCTGCGGCGCGCGCTGGACGCCGGCGAGGTCGAGCTCCACTACCAGCCGAAGGTCCGCTTCGACGGACAGGTGGCCGGTCTCGAAGCCCTGGTCCGCTGGGTGCACCCGGAGCGGGGCCGGGTCCCTCCGGACGAGTTCATCGCCATCGCCGAGTCGTCCGGGCTGATGCCGCACCTCACCGAGTACGTACTGGAGACGGCGCTCGCCCAGGTCGCGAGATGGCGGGCGCAGGGGCTGTTCGTCCCGGTCGCGGTCAACGTCTCCCCGCGCGACGTGCACACCCCGGGGTTCGCGGGCAGTGTCGCGGCCCGGCTGGCCCGGCACGGCGTTCCGGCCGGCGCGCTCCAGCTGGAGATAACGGAGCACGTACTCCTGGAGGACCCGCAGCGGGCCGCGGACACGCTGGCCGGGCTCACCGGGCACGGCGTGAAGATGTCCCTGGACGACTTCGGTACGGGGTACTCCTCCCTCGTCCACCTGCGCCGGCTGCCGGTCAGCGAGCTCAAGATCGACCGGTCCTTCGTGGCCCGGCTCGCCATCGACCACGAGGACGCGGAGATCGTCCGCTGCACGATCGACCTGGCGCACTCGCTCGGTCTGCTGGTCGTCGCCGAGGGCGTGGAGGACGACGAGACCTGGGAGCGGCTGCGGGACCTGCGCTGCGACGCGGTCCAGGGCTGGCTGGTGGCCGCCGCGATGCCGCCCCAGGAGACGACCGCGTGGCTGCGGGCGCGGGGCGAGCACGGGTGGCGGCGGCCCGCGGAGCTGGCGGCCGCCGCTGCGGCCGCGGCAGCGGCGGCATCGACGCCCGAGCTGGAGCAGCGCCCCCCGGGGCGGCCGGTCGACTCGCGGCCCGCGACGTCGTAGGGCGGGGCGCGGGGCTGCGGTGAGGCGCCCGGAGGCGCCTGGTGGTCGCTTCGCCGAGCAGGTGTTCCACGGGTGGCCGTGGCCTGTCCGGGCGACCCCATAGGATTGGGGGCCGGCGGCACATTTCCACCTGCCGCGCGACGTCCGGCACGCACGCTCGCCGTGTTGCCGAAGCGCCCATGTGGCTCCGCCACGAGGGCGCTCCGGCGCCTTGCGATCGCACGCACCAGACGCCGCGCGGCCCGTCCTTCGGACGGACGGCGGAAATGTGCCGCCGGCCCCCGGCCAAAACCACACACCAACCCCTGAGGATCGCTGCATGCCTGGCATCACGCGCGAGGAGGTCGCCCACCTCGCCCGGCTGGCGCGTCTGGAGCTGAAGGGCGAAGAGCTCGATCACTTCGCCGGTCAGCTCGACGACATCATCGGCGCGGTCGCCCGCGTCTCCGAGGTCGCCGACCAAGACGTACCGCCGACCTCCCATCCGCTGCCGCTGACCAACGTCATGCGGACGGACGAGGTCCGTCCCTCGCTCACCCCCGCGCAGGCGCTCTCCGGCGCCCCGGCCCAGGAGCAGCAGCGTTTCAAGGTGCCGCAGATCCTGGGGGAGGACTAAAAAGCCATGACGGACATCAGCACCATCATCAAGCTCACCGCCGCCGAGACCGCCGCGAAGATCGCTTCCGGTGAGCTCACGGCCGTCGAGGTCACCGAGGCCCACCTGGCCCGGATCGAGGCCGTCGACGAGAAGGTCCACGCCTTCCTGCACGTCGACCGCGAGGGCGCGCTCACGCAGGCCCGCGCCGTCGACGCGAAGAGGGCCGCGGGCGAGAAGCTCGGCCCGCTGGCCGGCGTCCCGCTCGCGCTCAAGGACATCTTCACCACGCAGGACATGCCGACCACCGTCGGCTCGAAGATCCTCGAAGGCTGGGTCCCGCCCTACGACGCGACCGTCACCAAGCGGCTGAAGGCCGCCGACGTCGTCATCCTCGGCAAGACCAACATGGACGAGTTCGCCATGGGGTCCTCCACCGAGAACAGCGCCTACGGGCCGACCGGCAACCCGTGGGACCTCACCCGTATCCCGGGCGGCTCCGGCGGCGGCTCCTCGGCCGCGCTCGCCTCGTTCGAGGCCCCGCTCGCCATCGGCACGGACACCGGCGGTTCGATCCGCCAGCCCGCCGCCGTCACCGGCACCGTCGGCGTCAAGCCCACCTACGGCGGCGTCTCCCGCTACGGCATGGTGGCCTTCTCGTCCTCCCTCGACCAGGGCGGCCCCTGCGCCCGTACGGTCCTGGACGCGGCACTGCTGCACGAGGTCATCGCCGGACACGACCCGCTCGACTCCACGTCCATCGACGCCCCGGTCCCGCCGGTCGTCGAGGCCGCGCGCAACGGCTCGGTGGAGGGCATGCGCGTCGGGGTCGTCAAGCAGTTCTCCGGCGAGGGCTACCAGGCCGGCGTCGTCCAGCGCTTCAACGAGTCCGTCGAACTGCTGAAGTCGCTCGGCGCCACCGTCGTCGAGCTGGACTGCCCGTCCTTCGACCTCGGCCTTTCGGCGTACTACCTCATTGCGCCGTCCGAGTGCTCCTCGAACCTCGCCCGCTTCGACGCCATGCGCTACGGCCTGCGGGTCGGCGACGACGGCACGAAGTCCGCCGAGGAGGTCACCGCGCTCACCCGCGAGGCCGGCTTCGGCGACGAGGTCAAGCGCCGCATCATCCTCGGTACGTACGCGCTGAGCTCCGGCTACTACGACGCCTACTACGGTTCGGCGCAGAAGGTCCGCACCCTGATCACGCGGGACTTCGAGAAGGCGTTCGAGCAGGTGGACGTCATCGTCTCCCCGACGACGCCGACCACCGCCTTCCCGATCGGCGAGCGCGCCGACGACCCGATGGCGATGTACCTCGCGGACCTGTGCACCATTCCGACCAACCTGGCCGGCAACGCCGCCATGTCGCTTCCCTGCGGCCTGGCACCTGAGGACGGCCTGCCGGTCGGGCTGCAGATCATCGCCCCCGCCATGAAGGACGACCGGCTGTACAAGGTCGGAGCCGCCGTTGAGGCCGCCTTCGTGGAAAAGTGGGGACACCCACTGCTCGAGGAGGCTCCGTCGCTGTGAGTGCCATGGCAAAGAAGGCCACGAACTTCAAGAAGTCCAAGACCGGGCTGTACGTCTCGCTCGGCAGCACCGCGTTCGGCGCGATCAGTGTTGCCAAGCAGATCAGGCTCGCGCGCAACGACAACGACACACTGCGGCTCATCGACGCCACCGTGTCCGCCGCCGCCATCGTCACCGGCCTCGCGATCCTCTATCGCGAACTGAAGCGTCTCGGCGACGACGACGTCCTGCTGGGCTGAGAGGGAAAGTTTTCACCGTGACTGCTGTCATTGACCTGGAGTCGTACGAGGACGCCCTCGCGACGTACGACCCCGTCATGGGCCTCGAAGTCCATGTCGAGCTGGGCACCAAGACCAAGATGTTCTGCGGCTGCTCCACCGAGCTCAAGCAGGACGCCAACTCCCAGACCTGCCCGGTCTGTCTCGGGCTGCCCGGCGCGCTGCCGGTCGTCAACGAGATCGGCGTCGAGTCCGCCATCAAGATCGGTCTCGCGCTGAACTGCGAGATCGCCGAATGGTGCCGCTTCGCCCGGAAGAACTACTTCTATCCGGACATGCCGAAGAACTTCCAGACCTCCCAGTACGACGAGCCGATCGCCTTCGACGGCTATCTGGACGTCCAGCTGGAGGACGGGGAGATCTTCCGGGTGCAGATCGAGCGCGCCCACATGGAGGAGGACACCGGCAAGTCGACCCACGTCGGCGGCGCCACCGGCCGTATCCACGGCGCGTCCCACTCCCTGCTCGACTACAACCGCGCGGGCATCCCGCTCATCGAGATCGTCACCAAGCCGATCGAGGGAGCGGGCGCACGGGCCCCCGAGGTCGCCAAGGCGTACGTCGCCGAGCTCCGCGAGCTCATCAAGGCGCTCGGCGTCTCGGAGGCCCGGATGGAGATGGGCCAGATGCGCTGCGACGTGAACCTGTCGCTGCGCCCGCACGGCCGCGAGGCGTTCGGTACGCGTTCCGAGACGAAGAACGTGAACTCGCTGCGTTCCGTCGAGCGGGCCGCCCGCTTCGAGATCCAGCGCCACGCCGCGGTGCTGAACTCCGGGGGCACGATCGTGCAGGAGACCCGGCACTTCCACGAGGAGGACGGCTCCACCACGGCCGGCCGCATCAAGGACAACGCCGAGGACTACCGCTACTTCCCGGAGCCCGACCTCGTCCCGGTCGCCCCGGCCCGCGCCTGGGTCGAGGAGCTGCGGGGCGGTCTCCCCGAGCTGCCGCGGCTGCGCCGCGCCCGGCTCAAGGAGGAGTGGGGCATCAATGAGCACGACATGCAGTCCATCCTCAACGCGGGTGCGGTCGAACTGATCGTCGCGACCATCGACGCGGGCGCTCCCGCCGACCAGGCCCGCAAGTGGTGGATGGGCGAGCTGGCCCGTAACGCCAACGAGACCGGCCGCGGCCTCGACGAGCTGCCCGTCACCCCGGTGCAGGTCGCCAGGGTGGCCGAGCTCGTCGCCTCGGGCGACCTCAACGACAAGCTGGCCCGTCAGGTGCTGGAGGGCGTCCTCGTGGGCGAGGGCGACCCGGACACCGTCGTCGAGAAGCGCGGCCTGAAGGTCGTCTCGGACGAGGGCGCGCTGTCCACGGCCGTCGACGAGGCCATCGCGGGCAACGCCGCCATCGCGGACAAGATCCGTGGCGGCAAGGTCGCCGCCGCCGGCGCGCTCGTCGGCGCCGTCATGAAGGCCACCCGCGGCCAGGCGGACGCGGCCCGGGTGCGTGAGCTGATCCTGGAGAAGCTCGGCGTCCAGGGCTGAGTCCGTTCCGTACGTCCTCAAGGGGCGGTGCATCCGGTACCACCGGGCGCACCGCCCCTTTCACCGCTCCGGAGAGCCCACTGAACGCCGTCACCGCCGAGATCGTCTCCGTCGCCCTCCTGCTGGGGGTGCTGGCGTTCGCCGTCGTACGCCCCCGGGGACTGCCGGAGGCGACCGTCGCCGTGCCCGCCGCGGTGCTGGTCATCGCGGTGGGCGCGGTCTCCTGGCCGGAGGCCCGGTCCCAGGTGAGCAGCCTGCTGCCGGTCGTCGGGTTCCTCGCCGCGATCCTGGTACTGGCGCAGCTCTGCGCCGACGAAGGGCTCTTCAGAGCGGCCGGTGACCTGGTCGCCCGCGCCTGCGGCGGGCGGACCGGCCCGCTGCTCGCGGGCGTCTTCGCCGTCGCGTCGGTGATCACGGCGGTGCTCAGTCTGGACGCCACCGTCGTCCTGCTGACCCCGGTCGTCCTCGCGACCGCGGCCCGCGTCGGGGCCCGCCCCCGCCCGTACGTGTACGCCTGCGCGCACCTCGCCAACTCCGCCTCCCTCCTGCTCCCCGTCTCCAATCTGACCAACCTCCTGGCGTTCACGGCCAGCGGTCTCTCCTTCACCCGCTTCGCCGCCCTGATGACGCTGCCGTGGCTGGCGGCGATCGCCGTCGAGTACGTGGTCTTCCGCCGGTTCTTCGCGGCCGACCTGGCGGCGGGGGCGTACCCGCCGAAGCCGGCGGACGACCGGCCCGCCGTCCCCGTCTTCACCCTGGTCGTCCTGGTGCTGACCCTGTGCGGATTCGTCGTGACCTCGTTCGCGGGCGCGGAGCCGCTGTGGGCGGCGCTGGCGGGCGCCAGCGTGCTGGCCGTACGGGCGCTGGTGAAGCGGGAGACCACCGTGAAGGGGCTGGCGCACTCCGCGAACGTGCCGTTCTGCCTGTTCGTGCTGGCCCTGGGCGTCGTCGTCAAGGCGGTCGTCGACCACGGCCCGGGTACCGGTATCGCCCGGCTCCTGCCGGACGGCTCGTCGTTGCCCGCGCTGCTGGCGGTGGCCGCGGTGGCGGCGGTGCTCGCCAACCTGATCAACAACCTGCCGGCGATCCTCGCCCTGCTCCCGGTCGTCGCGGCGGCCGGCCCGGGGCCGCTGCTGGCCGCGCTGATCGGGGTGAACCTCGGGCCGAACCTCACGTACGTCGGCTCGCTCGCCACCCTGCTGTGGCGTCGCATCCTGCACACGCACGGCGAGGCGCCGGAACTCGGCCACTTCACCAGGCTCGGGCTGCTGACCGTACCGGCGACGCTGGCGGTGTCGACGGTCGCGCTCTGGGGGTCGCTGCGGGTGATCGGGGTCTGACGCACGCTCCCGCGAGCCCGCCGGACGGCCGAGCCGATGTCGCCCATATGCGGATCCGACGCCTGTGAGTAAGGCCACGAATGGGGCAAATAATCACAGTTCACTGTCAGAGTGACGGTTCTCAAGGTCTTGCGTTTCCCGCGGACGGCTCTGCCGAGCCGTCGGAGAGACCACGAACCCGCAGGGAGCTCGTCCCTTGGCTGCTATCGCCCGCTGGTGCGTCGCACACCGTCTCGTCGCCGTCCTCATCTGGCTGCTCGCGCTCGGCGGCACGGCCGCGGGCGCGGTGTTCGCGGGCAGTTCGTACACGAACGACTACGAGGCGCCCGGCACCGAATCCGGCCAGGCCGCCGACCTGTTGAAGAGCGGCTTCACGAACCTCGGCGGGGACACCGACACCATCGTCTGGCACACCGACGACTCCACCGTGCGGGTGGCCGACGTCGAGCAGAAGATGACGGCGACCCTGCACGCGGTCGAACGGCTGCCGGGTGTCGGCGACGTCAGCGGGCCCTACACCCAGTCGGGCACCGGCCAGATCAGCGCGGACGGGCGCACGGCCTACGCCACGGTCACCTTCGACCGGCAGGCCGACGACGTACCGGTGGCGCAGGCAGAGGCGGTCGTCAGCACCGCGAAGGCCGCCTCGGGCGAACACCTCAGGGTCGAGCTGGGCGGCTCGGCCGTCGCCCTCACCGAGGCGCCCGCCGTGCACCTCAGCGAGGCCATCGGGGTCGCCGTCGCGGCCGTCGTGCTCTTCCTCGCCTTCGGCTCGCTCGCCGCCAGCATGCTGCCCATCGCCACCGCTCTCGTCTCGGTCGGCACGGCGTACGCGGGGATCGTGCTGCTCGGGCACGTGATGACCGTCGCCGACTTCGCGCCCATGCTCGGGATGCTCGTCGGGCTCGGGGTCGGCATCGACTACGCCCTCTTCATCGTCACCCGGCACCGCAGAGCGCTCCGGCGCGGCATGACCGTCCCCGAGGCGGCGGAGCACGCGGTCGCCACGACCGGACGGGCCGTCGTCTTCGCCGGGGCCACCGTCTGCATCGCGCTGCTGGGCATGCTGATCCTGCGGCTGAGCTTCCTCAACGGGGTCGCCGTCGCCGCCTCGCTCACCGTCGTGCTGACCGTGGCGGCCGCCGTGACGCTGCTGCCGGCCCTGCTGTCCTTCATCGGCATGAGGGCGCTGAGCAGGCGCGAGCGCAGACGGCTCGCCCAGCACGGCCCGCAGCCGGACCTGCCCACCGGGTTCGCCGCGCGCTGGTCCGCCTTCGTCGAGCGGCACCCCAAACTGCTCGGCGGGATCGCGGTGGTGGTGATGCTGGTCCTCGCGATCCCCACCTTCTCGCTCCACCTGGGCAGCTCCGACCAGGGGAACAACGCGAGGTCCTCGACCACCCGGCAGGCGTACGACCTGCTGGCCGACGGCTTCGGTCCCGGCGTCAACGGGCCGCTGACCGTCGCCGCCCAGCTCGACGGCGCGGACGACCGGCTGGCGATGGACGCGCTGCCCGCCACGCTGCGCGCCACCGACGGGGTCGCCTGGGCCTACCCGGTCACGTACAACTCCAGCGGCGACACCGCGTTCGTCACCGTCGTCCCGGACTCCGCGCCGCAGTCCCAGCAGACCAGCGAGCTCGTCGACCGGCTGCGTACGGACATCCTGCCGAAGGCCGCCGACAACACCTCGCTCCGGACCCATGTGGGCGGCGTGACGGCCAGCTACGACGACTTCGCGCAGATCATCATCGGGAAACTCCCGCTCTTCATCGGTGTCGTCATAGGGCTCGGCTGCCTGCTCCTGCTGATGGCCTTCCGGTCGGTCGGCATCCCGCTGAAGGCGGCGGTGATGAACGTGGCGGCGGTCGCCTCCTCGTTCGGCGTGGTCGTCGCGATCTTCCAGTGGGGATGGGGGAGCGAGCTGCTGGGGCTGGGCAGCGCGGGCCCCATCGAACCCTTCCTGCCGGTCATCATGGTGTCCGTGCTCTTCGGCCTCTCCATGGACTACCAGGTGTTCCTGGTCGGCCGGATGTACGAGGAGTGGCTGGAGACCGGCGACAACCGGCGGGCGGTCCGGGTCGGCCTCGCGGAGACCAGCCGGGTGATCAACTCGGCCGCGGTGATCATGATCTCGGTCTTCCTCGCGTTCGTGCTCAGCGGCGACCGGGTCATCGCGATGTTCGGGATCGCGCTCGCCGCCGCCGTCGCACTGGACGCCTTCGTCCTGCGCACACTGCTGGTACCCGCCCTGATGCACCTGCTGGGCGGGGCGAACTGGTGGCTGCCGGGCTGGCTGGACCGCAGACTGCCGCGTCTCAGCATCGAGCCTTCCGACTGCCGGGCGCCCCGTGCGAAGATCCCGGGGGCGGGCACGAGCCAGGACGACGAGGCCGTACCGGCCGCGCAACGCGTCCGCTGACCGGCGCGGAAACGCGGTGGGCGAGATACGGGGAGGCCGCGATGCTCGCGGTATCGCCGGGGGCGACGGGGCCGAGCGGCTCGGGACGACGCGGGACGGCGTGCTGCGCCAGAACCACCTGTACCGAGGCGTGAGACACGACTCCGAGACCTGGTCCGTGCCGGCCCCGGAACGGCGGGCCGGGCAGGGCTGAGCCGGGGTACGGGAGCGGGGCGCCGCCGGACGTTAAGAAGGTTCTCATCCGGGGCACCTAGCGTGCGGGAAATGAACCCCACCACTCCCACTACTCCCACAGCTCCCGTCGCCGAGGGCGACGGAGAGAAGACGACGGCGAAGAAGGCCGTCACCGACACCGCCGAGGACAAGGACACGGCGGCGCAGCTCGACGAGGCACGCACCGCCTCCGCAGAGCCCACGGACCGCGACGCGGACGGGTCCGCGGACACCGACACCGACGTGGATCCGGCCGCGGCGGAGCAGGACTTCGACCTCGACCTGGACGACGACGAGTCCGGCAAGGAGTCCGCCGGTCTCGGCACCGCCGCCGCGGCCGTCGTCTCCGTCGGCCTCGGCATCGTCGCGCTCACCGGGGCCTGGAGCGGCCGGGTCGTCGCCGAGCGCGAGACCCTCCTCGGGCAGATCAAGACGTCGTCCGGTGGCTCCGCGGCGCAGCAGATCTCCGAGATCTACGGCAACGCCTGGCACTCCACCGCCCTGGTCAACGGCCTCTTCGCGCTCGTCGCCCTGCTGGTCGGCATCTACGTCCTGGTCCGCCCCGCCTTCGGCGCCCCGTCCGCGCACCCGCAGGCAGGCTGGGTCCGCGCGGTGGCCATGGGCGGCATCGCGCTCGGTGTGATCGGTGTGCTGATCTCCGTCGGCATGTACTTCGACCTCATCGTCGCCCTGCCCACGGCGCCCGCCGCGACCGCGGGAAGCTGACCCGGGGACAGGTACTTCCCCTCCCGTACGGCGCCTCCCGGCGCGGCCTAAGGCATCCACGGCGCCGATCGCGGGCCTTGTGCGGTGACGTGGGCGGCCGCCTAAGGCGCCGGCCCGTCGGAGATGCGGAACTCGCCCGATGCGGCGGCACCCCCTGGGGGACGACAGTGGAGGCACGGCAGACGAACTGCCGCCACCGAGGCCCGACGGGCCCTCGTCACCAGGGGGGAATCGCATGTTCACGCTGGAGTTCCAGAAGATCAGGCAGGCCGAACTGATCCGCCGCGCCGACAACGAGCGGCTCATCAGGGAAGCGCGTCGCGCCGACCGGGCCGCCCGCAGCTCGGCACGCAAGGAGCGCGAGAGGACGGTGAGTGCGGACAGGGAACGGGAACGGTTCGCGCACGCCGCGTAAGGGCCGAAAGACGATGCCTGTCCAGCTTCCCGGCTCCGGGCTGTCGGACCCGTATGCGATGCTCGGCTCCGTGGAGACCAGGTCAGTCAGTCCCGTGTTCGTCGGCCGCGCAGGTGAACTCACCTCGCTCACCGACGCGCTCGCCCGCGCCACCGCGGAAGGAGCCGGTCCGGCCGGCTGCGCCTGCGGAGAGCCGCAGGCGCTGCTCGTCGGTGGCGAGGCGGGCGTCGGCAAGACCCGACTGGTCGAGGAGTTCCTCGCGGTGGCGGCCCGCCGCGGGGCCGTCGTCGCCGTGGGCGGCTGCGTGGAGATCGGCGCGGACGGCCTGCCGTACGCCCCCTTCTCCGCCGCCCTGCGCGCCCTGCGCCGCACCCTCCCCGACGAGATGGCCGCGGCCTGCGCCGGGCAGGAGGGCGAACTGGCCCGGCTGCTTCCCGAACTCGGCGAGCCGGGCCGGGACTCGGCCGACGAGCACGGCACCGCCCGGCTCTTCGAGCTCACCGGCAGGCTGCTGGAGCGCATCTCGGCGGAGCGCGCGGTCGTCCTCGTCCTGGAGGACCTGCACTGGTCCGACGCCTCCACCCGGCACCTCCTCGCCTACCTGTTCCGTACGCTGCGCACCGGCCGCCTCGTCGTGGTCGGCACCTACCGGTCCGACGACATCCACCGCCGCCACCCGCTGCGCCCGCTCCTGGCCGAACTGGACCGCCTCCGGACCGTCCGCCGCATCGAACTCGCCCGCTTCAACCGGGCCGAGGTCCGCCGCCAGCTCGTCGGCATCCTCGCGGACACCCCGGAAGCGGCCCTGGTGGACGAGATATTCGAGCGCTCCGACGGCAACGCCTTCTTCGTCGAGGAGCTCGCCTGCAGCCTGGAGTGCGGCGACGGGGACGGAGTCCCCGACTCACTGCGCGACCTCCTCCTCGTCAGGGTCGAAACCCTCACCGACGACGCCCAGCGGGTCGCCCGGGTCGTGTCCGAAGGCGGATCCGCCGTCGAGTACGAACTGCTGGCCGCCGTCGCCGGCCTCGCCGAGGACGACCTCATCGAAGCGCTGCGGGGAGCGGTCGGCGCCAATCTGCTGCTCACCACCCCGGAGGGCAACGGCTACCGCTTCCGACACTCCCTGGTCCGCGAGGCCGTCAGCGACGACCTCCTCCCGGGCGAACGCTCCCGCCTCAACCGCCGCTACGCCGAAGCCCTGGAGGCCGACCCCACCCTCGTCCGCGACGGGGAGCGCGCCACCCGCCTGGCCAGCTACTGGTACGGCGCGCACGATGCCGCCAAGGCCCTGCCCGCCGTACTGAAGGCCTCGGTCGAAGCACGCCACCGCAACGCCTTCTCCGAGCAACTGAGACTGCTGGAAAGGGCGATGGAGCTGTGGGACGACGCTCCCGAAGCGATACGCAGCACTCTGCGCCCCATCGACTACGCCGAGGTCTACCCGGCCTGCGGCCGTGACAGCGCCACCCCCCTCAGCTACCTCGACCTGATGGCAGAGGCCACCGTCGCCGCCCGCTTCGGCAACGACCGCGAACGGGCCCTCACCCTCTGCAAGAAGGCCCTGCGCATCCTGGAGAGCGAGGACGACGCGCTGCGCGCCGCCTGGTTCTGGGTCCAGCGCTCCCATCTGATCCAGGCCCTCACCCGGGGTGACGGCTGGGACGAGCTGGCCACCGCCGAGGAGCTGGTCCGGGGACTGCCCCCCTCGGCCGTCCACGCGGAGGTGCTGATGAGCGTGGCCGGCTGGGGCGCCCTGCACCGCCCCGGCGCCCAGACCCTCGCCGCCGCGGACCGGGCCGTGGAGTACGCCCGGCTGGTCGGTGACGAGTACATCGAGCTGCACGCACGCCTCACCCGGGGCTGGCTGACCGCCGACGCCGGAGACATCGACGACGGCATCGCCGAGATGTACGCCGTCCGCGACCGGGCCGACGAGCTGTGCCTCATCGGCGTCATGGGCCGCGCCAGCATCAACCTCCCCTCCACCCTCGAAGCCATGGGCCGTTCCCTGGAGGCCGTGGCCGCCGCCGACCACGGGATCGAGATCTGCCACAGCCACGGCATCGCCGACACGGAGGCCTGGGTCCGCACCAACCAGGCGATGTCCCTGTTCTCGCTCGGCCACTGGGACCAGGCCCTGGCCACCACCGAGGCCGCTGCCCGCACGGCGCTGTCCCGCAAGCCCCAGGGCCTGGTCGCCGCCCGCCGCACCGAAGTGGCGCTCGCGCGAGGAGACTTCGCCGAGGCCGAACGGCAACTCGCGCTGAACAAGCGGAGCTTCGGCTCCCGCGACCCGCAGCCCCAGCACTTCATCAACGCCGTGCGCCACACCGTCACCCTCGCCGTCCAGCAGGGCCGTTTCTCCGAGGCCCGGACGGCGTTCGAGGCCCAGGCGGAGATCGGCTTCCCGACCGGCACCCAGCGCTACGCCCTGCCTCTGCTGCACGTCGTCGCGGCGGCCGAGGCCGACGCCCGCGGCCTGCCCGCCACCGAGCCGGGCCGGCCGGCGAGCCTCGCCCTGATCCGCGCACATCTCAAACGCCTGCCGATGGTCGTCCCCGTATGGGCTGCCTACGGTCTGCTCGTCGATGCCGAGCTGGCTCGCGCCGAAGGCCTCGACACCCCGGAGCACTGGTCCCGCGCGGCGCAGGCCTTCACCCCGCTGCACCGTCCGTACGAACTGGCCCAGATCCGCCACCGCTGGGCCGAGGCCCTGCTCGTGGCCTCCGGTGACCGGCCCACGGCCACCGCCCTGCTGCGCGAGGCGCACGGCACCGCCCTGCGCCTCGGCGCCCGCCCGCTGGCCGAGACCATCGAGCTGCTGGCCGGCCGCGCCCGCATCGCCCTCACCGCCCCCGACGCGCCCCGCGGCGCGGGCTCGGGCGACGAGATCCTGGTGGCCGTCACGATCCCGGACGGCGACAGCGCTGCCGACGAGCAGACCGGGCGGGACCACTCCGAGGAGCAGCTCCGGGCCGTGGCCGCCGCCGCTGTGGAGTCCTTCGGGCTGACCCGGCGCGAACAGGACGTGCACCGGCTCGTCGCCGACGGCCACACCAACCGCCGGATCGCCGAGGAGCTCTACATCTCGCCCAAGACCGCGAGCGTCCACGTCTCCAACATCCTGGCCAAGCTCGGGGTGGCGAGCCGGGGCGAGGCCGCCGCACTCGCCCACCGGCTGCGCCTCTACCGCACGCCGACGGGTGCCTGAGGGCTGTCCCGTTCAGTCCTGGGGTCCTTCGTTCCGATCCGGGCCCCCGGCGCCCGCACCACCGGGGTCTCCGTCTCCGGAGTCGTCCGCCGGGTCTCCGTCCTCGCCGTCCGGCCGGCGGACCACCACTTTGCCCGAGGTGAGGTCTATCGGGCCGCGCGCCGGGTCGCCGATGCCGAGATCCACCCGGCTCAGCTCCAGCCGCCGCTGTTCCTCCGCAGCGTGCTTGCGGCCCGGTGCGAAGAGTTCCTCGAAGAAGTTGAACACGGGCCGCGCACCCTTCCGCCTGCTGTAGCCGCTACCGCACCTCCAGCACCAGGATCTTGTCGTCTCCCGGCTTCGGGGTGCCACGGGTGTCCGTCTCGCTCGTCACGAGATAGAGCTTGTTGCCGCCGGCCGCGAGCACGGTGCGCAGGCGGCCGTACTTCCCCTTCAGGAACGACTGAGGGGCCGCCAGAGGTTCCTTGTCCGCCGTACCGGACAGCGGGATCCGCCAGAGCCGCTCACCGCGCAGACCGGCCATCCAGAGGGAGCCCTCGGCGAAAGCGATGCCGCTCGGTGACGCCTCGGACGTCTTCCACTGTGCCACGGGATCACGGAACCCCGCCTTGCCCGCTTTCCCCTCGACGTCCGGCCAGCCGTAGTTCCCGCCCGGCACGATCAGGTTCAGCTCGTCCCAGGTGTCCTGGCCGAACTCGGACGCCCACAGCTGCTTGTGGTTGTCCCAGGCCAGCCCCTGCACATTGCGGTGACCGTACGAATACACCACGGAGTCGGCCTGCGGATTGCCGTGCAGCGGCTCGCCGTCCGGTGTCATCCGCAGGATCTTGCCGGCCGGCGACTTCTTGTCCTGCGCGAGGCCGCGGTCCCCCGTCTCGCCCGTCCCCGCGTACAGCATGTGGTCCGGGCCGAAGGCGATGCGCCCGCCGTTGTGGATGGATCCCTTCGGGATGCCGCGCAGAATCGTGTCGGGAGCGCCCAGCAGCTGACCGGGGTTCGTGCCCTTCTCGTTGTAGAGCATGCGGGCGATGCGGTTGTCCGAGGCGGTGGTGAAGTACGCGTACACCAGATGGTCCGTACCGAAGGTGGGGGAGACGGCGATCCCCAGCAGCCCGCCCTCCCCGGCGGGAGCCACTCCGGGCACGGTGCCCAGCAGCGTTTTCTTCCCGCTCTTCGCGTCGACCCTGGTGATCGTCCCCTTGTCGCGCGAGGAGACCAGCAGGTCGCCGTCGGGCAGGGCCGTGAGGCCCCACGGCGAGTCCAGCCCCTCCGTGAGGGTCGACACCACCTTCACCGAGCCCTTCGCGGGCGGCAGATCGGCCGCGGGACGCGAGGCTGACGGGGAGGCCGCCGGGCTCGACGTGGCCGTCGAGGACCCGGCCGGTGATCTCGCTCCCTGGCCCGCGGTGCTCTCCATTCCCTCCTGCGAGGAGCACCCCGCGGCGAGCACCAGGGCACCGACCGCCAGCACGGCCACCGCACCGCGCCGCACTCCCGCCTGACGCCGCGCAACGCGACCACTCCCGTGACGCGTCATATGACGCCCCACCGGGTCCTGCCCAGATCCGAACACCGCACCGATCCCTTCGACGGCCGCCTGTCTACTGTTCTTACACCGCCGCCCGGTGCGAGGTTCCCGATGACGGCCGACTTTCTCGGTCGGGGGCCGGCGCCACGGGGCAGCGGTGAACGGCCGGCCCCACGCTTCTGCCTCGCCCAACGCCCGCGCTCAGTCCCACGACTCCCGGGCCGGCGGCAGCCGGTCGATCTCCGCCAGGTCCTGCGCCGTCAGTGCCAGACCGGCCGCCCCCGCGTTCTCCACCGCCCAGCGCTCCCGCTTGGTCCCGGGTACCGGAACCACCTGCGGCCCCTGCCGCAGCACCCAGGCCAGCGCCACCTGCGCGGGCGTCGCCCCGTGCCGTTCGGCAACCCGCCGCAGCCCCACCACCACCGGCTGGTTCGCCGCCATCATCTCGGCGGTGAACCGCGGATGCCTGGCCCGCAGATCCTCCGGCTCGAAGCCCTGCCCCGGGGTGAGCGTCCCCGTCAGATAGCCGTTGCCCAGCGGCATCGCCGCCAGGAAGCCCACACCCCGCGCCGCACACCACGGAAGCAGCGATTCCAGCGCCTGCGGCGACCACACCGAGAGCTCCGCCTGCACCGCGCTCACGGGAAACACCTGCTGTACCCGCTCCAGCTGCCGGATCGTTCCGTCATGCAGCCGCGCACCCGTCCGGCGCGAGGCCCGCGCCCCGATCGCGCACAGCCCGAGCGCCCGCACCTTCCCCGCGGCCACCAGCTCCGCCATCGCGCCCCAGGTCTCCTCGACGGGCACCTCGGGATCGGCCCGGTGCAGTTGGTACAGATCGATCACATCGGTCTGCAGCCGTCGCAACGAGGCGTCGCACGCCCGCCGCACATAGCCGGGCCGGCCATTGGCCACGATGTGCTGATCGCCCACCAGCAGCCCGCACTTGGTGGAGAGGAAGGCCTCCGCCCGGCGCCCCTTCAGCGCCCGCCCCAGCAGCAGCTCATTGGTGAACGGGCCGTACATGTCCGCCGTGTCGAGCAACTGGACGCCCGCGTCCAGCGCCGCGTGCACCGCGCGCAAGGCATGGTCGCCACGCTGCTGGGAGGCACCGTACGCCCAGCTCATCGGCATGCAGCCGAGACCGACCGCGCCCACGGCGAGCGCCGCCGCACCGAGACTCCTGCGCTCCAACTCCCCGAACCCTCCCTCGGCCCCGCCGCACGGGATCACTCCGGACCCCCAAAGCTAACCTCTGCTCCCCGCGCGCCTTCGCATAGCCTCCTGACCATGACTTCCACCACGCGTTCCACCGCGGCCCCCGAGGTGTGGCTGCCGATTCCGGCCGACGGGATCGAAGGGCTCCCCGAGGGGCTCCACTACCGTTTCTGGGACGGCGGGCAGGACTACCCGGCCGACCCCGCGGACTGCGCCTTCTACGTCGTCCCGTACATGAAGGGCCCGGAGGTCGCGGTCCGTCCGCTCGCCGGGATGAGCGCGGTGCGGGTCGTGCAGACCCTCTCCGCGGGCATCGACCACGTCGAGCCGGGGCTCGGCCTGCTGCCCGCAGGCGTACGGCTGTGCAACGCCAAGGGGGTCCACGAGGCGTCCACCGCAGAGCTGACCCTCGCCCTGATCCTCGCCTCCCTGCGCGGCTTCCCCGGGTTCGTGCGCGGCCAGGACAACGAGGAGTGGCGCTCCGGGTTCTACCCGGCGCTCGCCGACAAGTCCGTGCTGATCGTCGGGTACGGATCGATCGGCTCCGCGATAGAGGACCGGCTCGCGCCCTTCGAGTGCGCGCGGGTGGCGCGCGTCGCACGCTCCGCGCGGACAACCGCACGCGGACCCGTACATACGCTCGACGACCTGCCCGCACTGTTGCCCGAAGCCGACATCGTGATTCTGTCCACCCCGCTGAACCCCTCCACACAAGGGCTGGTGGGCGCGGACTTCCTCGCGGCGATGCCGGACGGGGCGCTGCTGGTGAACGTCGCCCGCGGCGGTGTCGTCGACACCAAGGCCCTGCTGTCCGAACTCGAGTCCGGACGGCTGCACGCGGCACTCGACGTCACCGACCCGGAACCACTCCCTTCCGGCCATCCCCTCTGGCATGCTCCGAACGTCCTGATCACTCCGCACGTCGGCGGCAGCACCTCGGCGTTCCTGCCGCGCGCCAAGCGTCTGATCGCCGGACAGCTCAGCCGTTTCGCCGCGGGGGAACCGGTCCACAACGTCGTACGCACCACTGGCTGAACACGCTGCGAGCACGCTCCGCAGCGCTCGGTGCCGACAAGTCCCCAGGTCGTCACGGAGAGTAGAGGAACTATGTCCCTGTGTGACGAGTCTGGTGTATCGTCCCGAAAGGGAGGCTGCGCCGTGGAAGGGACGGCGCCGGGGAGGAAGCCACACGCGAGGGGGCGACGGGCGATGTACGGCCGATGGGCGAACGATCCGAAACGGCGGGGTGGCCGAAGGCGGTCGGCGATGCGTCCGGTGCGCCGGCGCCGCGGCCGTCCGGAGACCTCCGGAGTACCCCGGTGAGCGCGCCCGCGGGCACCCGCGGAGCGCTCCTGGCCCGGCGCCCAGCTGTCGGAAGAACGCCCGCGCTGCTTCCTCAGCTCCTCCTCGGCCTCGCCTGCGCCGGATACGCGGTGGGTGCGGGCGTCGGCTGGGGTTCGGCGCAACTGGCGCTCTTCATGGGTGACTTCGGCCTCAGTACGGCCGCCCTGGCCGCCGCCGTGTCCTGCTTCCTCTTCGCCCGCGCGGCGGACAACCGGTTCCGGCCGGCCTGGCTGCTGTTCTCGCTCTCCTCGCTCATGGCGGCCGGGGGCAACGCGGTCTGGGGCTGGTACGAGTTCGTGCGCGGGCTCCCGGTGCCCAGCCCCTCCCTCGCCGACCTCTTCTACCTCTGCTTCGCGCCACCCGCGATCGTCGGACTGCTCGTCCTCGCCAAGCGCCCCGTCACCCGGGCCGGCTGGGTCTGCCTGGCACTCGACTCCTGGCTGATCGGCGGATCCCTCCTCACGCTCTCCTGGAGCCTCGCCCTCGCCCACACGGCACATCTGGCGGACGTCGAGGGCGCCAGCGTGGCGCGGGCGGCGCTCTCGCTGGCCTACCCGCTGCTCGACATCGTGCTGGTCTCCATGGTGCTCGCGCTGCACTTCCGCCGGTCCAGCGTCAACCGCGCCGCGGTCAACACCGCCATCGCCGCCCTCGCGCTGACCGTCCTGTGCGACGCCCTGTTCACCTCGCCGCTGCTGCGCCAGACGTACCATTCCGGCCAGTTGCTCGACGCGGGCTGGTTCGCCGGTTCGCTGCTCCTCGCGTACGCCCCCTGGGGGGCGGGCCGGGAGGAGGGCGGCGCCGTCGAGCAGCGGCCCGTGCCACGCACCACCAGCCGCCCCATCGCCGGTTCGCTGGCCGCGCTGACGCCGTACCTCGCCGCCGCCGTCTGCACCCTGGGCATCCTCTACAACGTGATCGAGGGCCGCCGGGTGGACCGTGTCGTGGTCTTCACCGGATGCACGGTGGTGCTCGCACTGGTCGTCCGGCAGGGCATCATGCTCGTCGACAACATCGCGCTCACCCAGGAACTGGCCCAGAAGGAGAACCACTTCCGCTCCCTGGTGCAGGGCTCCAGCGATGTCATCATGATCGCCGCCCCGACCGGCATACTCCGCTACGTCAGCCCCGCCGCCTCCGGTGTCTACGGGCGCGATGCGGACGATCTCATCGGCGCGGAGCTCGCCTCGATCATCCACCCCGACGACCTGGGCGGGGTGGTGCACGAGGTGCGCCGCTTCCTCGCCGCGCCCCCGGCCGAGGAACCCACCACCCGCATCGAGTGCCGTTTCAGGTCCGGCAGCGGTGAATGGCTGAACGTCGAGTCCACCGTCAACCGCCACCAGGGCGGGCTGATCCTCAACAGCCGCGACGTCACCGAACGGGTCCGGCTCCAGGCCCAGTTGCAGCACAACGCGGAGCACGACCCGCTCACCGACCTGCCCAACCGCGCCCTCTTCACCGACCGGGTCCGCCAGACCCTCGGCGGCCGCCGGTCCGGTGACGCGGGCACCGCGGTGCTCTTCATCGACCTGGACGGCTTCAAGGCGGCCAACGACCGGCTCGGCCACCAGGCGGGCGACGAGCTCCTCATCCAGGCCGCCCGCCGCCTCCAGGACTCCGTACGGGCCGGGGACACCGCGGCCAGGCTCGGCGGTGACGAGTTCGCCGCCCTCATCGTCGGTGACGGCAGCCGCGAGCAGACCGCCCGCGAGTACCAGGTCCACGAGATCGCCGACCGGCTGCGCCTCACCCTCTCCCAGCCCTACCGGATCGGCGCCGGCGAGGTCCGGGTCACCGCCTCCATCGGGGTCGCCTTCGCCGAGCCGTCCATCACCCCCACCGACCTCATGCGCAACGCGGACCTCGCCATGTACCGCGCCAAGGCGGGCGGCAAGGACCGCGTCGAGCTGTACGCCCCCCAGATGCAGGCCGAGGTGGTCCGCCGCTCCGAGCTGGCGACCCGGCTGCGCACCGCCCTGCGCGAAGGCGAGTTCGCGCTGCTCCACCAGCCCGTGGTCCATCTGACCAGCGGCAGGGTCGCCGCCGTCGCGGCACAGGCCCGCTGGCGCTCCGCCCAGGGCATCCTGTTCACCCCCGCCGAGTTCCTCCGCGTCGCCGAGGACAGCGACCGCACCGCGGAGCTGGGCCGCTGGCTCCTCGAAGAGGCCGTCGAGCAGGCCGCAGACCGGGCCAGAGCCGGACACCAGGTCTCCGTCGCCGTCCGCCTCTCCGCCCGCCGGCTGCTCGACAAGGGGATGCCGTTCGGCTCCGTCGAGGCGCTGCTCACCCGGTACGGGCTGCCGTCCGGGGCGCTGATGATCGAGGTCTCCGACAGCGACCCGAGGGTCTCCTTCGACGAACTCGAACAGCGGCTGGTGGCCCTGCGCCGGCTCGGTGTGCGCATCGCGCTCGACGGCTTCGGCAGCGGCTACGCCGCGATCAACGCCCTGCGCCGGCTCCCCATCGACGTACTGAAACTGGACCGCGGTCTGGTCGAGGGCGTCGTCGAGTCCGCCCGGCTGCACAAGATCACCAGCGGGCTGCTGCGGATCGCGTGCGACCTCGGGATGCAGTCCGTGGCCGACGGCGTCGACGTACCGGAACAGGTCCTCGCCCTGCGCGCCATGGGCTGTACACACGGCCAGGGCATGGCCTTCTCCGGGCCGTTGGACGAGTACCGGCTGCGCCGCGCCCTGGTCCGCGGCGAGTTCCCGGTACCCGGCAGCCCGGCCGCTCAGCCGGTCCTGGCGGGCGGCTCGATCCCGCTCCTCACCGGCTCACATGCTGAGACGCCCATCCCACCCACTTGACACTTCGAGTGCGTCGGAGAGAGGGTCAATGCCATGCGCACCCGAATTCTCGTACTTGGAAAGCGCGTCGGCTGAAGCAGGGTCCCTCAATGACACTCTGCAGACCGCACCGGCGCGCTCCCCTCGCTTGCCTCACGGCACGAGGGGTTTTTTGTTGCACCGGTACTACGCAAAACGTCGTAAAACACTCGCAAAAACCCTCAGCTTCGAGAAGAGAATGCCGATGACCGAGCAGGCCACCGGGGCCCACCATCCCCAGCCGCGGGCCCGTACCGGCGGACCGTCCACCGCCGCCGTTGAGCACCTCACGGGCGCGCAGTCCCTCATCCGTTCTCTCGAGGAAGTCGGGGCCGACACCGTATTCGGACTCCCCGGCGGTTGCATCCTGCCGGCGTACGACCCGCTGATGGACTCCACCCGGGTCCGTCACATCCTGGTCCGCCACGAGCAGGGCGCGGGTCACGCGGCCACCGGCTACGCCCAGGCCACCGGCAAGGTCGGTGTCTGCATGGTCACCTCCGGGCCGGGCGCCACCAACCTGGTCACCCCGATCGCCGACGCGGCCATGGACTCCGTGCCGATGGTCGCGATCACCGGCCAGGTGGCCTCGGCCGCCATCGGTACGGACGCCTTCCAGGAAGCCGACATCTGCGGCATCACGATGCCGATCACCAAGCACAACTTCCTGGTCACCCGCGCCGAGGACATCGCGCACACGATCGCGGAGGCCTTCCACATCGCCTCCACCGGCCGTCCGGGCCCCGTCCTCGTCGACATCGCCAAGGACGCACTCCAGTCGAAGACCACCTTCAGCTGGCCGCCGGTGATGGACCTGCCCGGCTACCGTCCGGTCACCAAGCCGCACGCCAAGCAGATCCGCGAGGCCGCCAAGCTCATCACCCAGGCCAAGCGCCCGGTGCTGTACGTGGGCGGCGGCGTCATGAAGGCCGGAGCCACCGCCGAACTGAAGGTGCTGGCCGAGCTCACCGGAGCGCCCGTCACCACCACGCTGATGGCGCTCGGCTCCTTCCCCGACAGCCACCCGCTGCACGTGGGAATGCCCGGCATGCACGGTGCGGTCACCGCCGTCACCGCGCTGCAGAAGGCCGACCTGATCGTCGCGCTCGGCGCCCGGTTCGACGACCGGGTCACCGGCAAGCTGGACAGCTTCGCCCCGTACGCCAAGATCGTGCACGCCGACATCGACCCGGCGGAGATCGGCAAGAACCGCGACGCCGACGTGCCGATCGTCGGTGACGCCCGCGAGGTCATCGCCGACCTCGTCCAGGCCGTCCAGGCCGAGCACACCGAGGGCCACACCGGCGACTACACCGCCTGGTGGAAGGACCTCAACCGCTGGCGCGAGACCTACCCGGTCGGCTACGACCTGCCGGAGGACGGCAGCCTCTCGCCGCAGCAGGTCATCCAGCGGATCGGCGAACTCGCCCCCGAGGGAACGATCTTCGCGGCGGGCGTCGGCCAGCACCAGATGTGGGCCTCGCACTTCATCCAGTACGAGCAGCCCGCCACCTGGCTGAACTCCGGCGGCGCCGGGACGATGGGGTACGCGGTGCCGGCGGCGATGGGCGCCAAGGCCGGGATGCCGGACCGTACGGTCTGGGCGATCGACGGCGACGGCTGCTTCCAGATGACCAATCAGGAGCTCACCACCTGCGCGCTCAACAACATCCCGATCAAGGTCGCGATCATCAACAACGGCGCGCTCGGGATGGTCCGCCAGTGGCAGACCCTCTTCTACAACCAGCGGTACTCCAACACCGTGCTGCACTCCGGCGCCGACACCGACGGCAACGCGGCGAAGGGCACCCGGGTGCCCGACTTCGTCAAGCTGTCCGAGGCCATGGGCTGCTACGCGATCCGCTGCGAGGACCCGGCCGACCTGGACAAGGTCATCGCCGAGGCCAACGCGATCAACGACCGCCCGGTCGTCGTCGACTTCATCGTCCACGAGGACGCCATGGTGTGGCCGATGGTCGCCGCCGGCACCTCGAACGACGAGGTCATGGCAGCCCGCGGTGTCCGCCCCGACTTCGGCGACAACGAAGACGACTGAGAGACAGAGAGAGACCGACTCCATGTCCACCAAGCACACGCTCTCCGTCCTGGTCGAGAACAAGCCCGGTGTCCTCGCCCGGATCACCGCCCTGTTCTCCCGCCGCGGCTTCAACATCGACTCGCTCGCGGTCGGTACCACCGAACATCCCGACATCTCCCGCATCACGATTGTGGTGAATGTCGAGGGCCTGCCCCTGGAGCAGGTGACCAAGCAGCTCAACAAGCTGGTCAACGTCCTGAAGATCGTCGAACTCGAGCCCGCCGCTGCGATCCAGCGCGAGCTCGTCCTGGTGAAGGTCCGCGCCGACAGCGAGACCCGTTCCCAGATCGTCGAGATCGTCCAGCTGTTCCGCGCCAAGACCGTGGACGTCTCCCCGGAGGCCGTCACGATCGAGGCGACGGGCGGCGCCGACAAGCTGGAGGCGATGCTCAAGATGCTGGAGCAGTACGGCATCAAGGAGCTCGTCCAGTCCGGCACCATCGCCATAGGCCGTGGCGCGCGCTCGATCACCGACCGTTCCCTGCGCGCCCTCGACCGCACGGCGTAGCCGCCGCCTCGCCGCTCGTATGGCGAGACCCGAAAACGTAACTGACGCACCCCGCCGTACGGTGGGACGCAACACCTGCACACCAAGGAGAAGACCCAGTGGCCGAGCTGTTCTACGACGACGATGCCGACCTGTCCATCATCCAGGGCCGCAAGGTCGCGGTCCTTGGTTACGGCAGCCAGGGCCACGCCCACGCGCTGTCGCTGCGCGACTCGGGTGTCGACGTCCGTGTCGGTCTGCACGAGGGTTCGAAGTCCAAGGCCAAGGCCGAGGAGCAGGGCCTGCGTGTGGTGACTCCGGCCGAGGCGTCCGCCGAGGCCGACGTCATCATGATCCTGGTTCCGGACCCGATCCAGGCCCAGGTCTACGAGGAGTCCGTCAAGGACAACCTCAAGGACGGCGACGCGCTGTTCTTCGGCCACGGCCTGAACATCCGCTTCGACTTCATCAAGCCGCCGGCCAACGTCGACGTCTGCATGGTCGCCCCGAAGGGCCCGGGTCACCTGGTCCGGCGTCAGTACGAGGAGGGCCGCGGCGTTCCGTGCATCGTGGCCGTCGAGCAGGACGCCACGGGCAAGGGCCTGGAGCTGGCTCTGTCGTACGCCAAGGGCATCGGCGGCACCCGCGCGGGTGTCATCAAGACGACGTTCACGGAGGAGACCGAGACCGATCTCTTCGGTGAGCAGGCCGTTCTCTGCGGTGGTACCGCCGCTCTGGTGAAGGCCGGGTTCGAGACGCTGACGGAGGCCGGTTACCAGCCGGAGATCGCGTACTTCGAGTGCCTGCACGAGCTGAAGCTGATCGTGGACCTCATGTACGAGGGCGGTCTGGACAAGATGCGCTGGTCGATCTCGGAGACCGCGGAGTGGGGCGACTACGTCACCGGCCCGCGCATCATCACGGCCGACACCAAGGCCGAGATGAAGAAGGTCCTCGCGGAGATCCAGGACGGCACCTTCGCCAAGGCCTGGATGGCGGAGTACCACAACGGTCTGCCCAAGTACAACGAGTACAAGAAGGCCGACAGCGACCACCTGCTGGAGACCACCGGCCGCGAGCTCCGCAAGCTCATGAGCTGGGTCAACGACGACGACGCGTAACCCCGATGCCTCAAGGGCGGGTCCCCGGACCCGCCCTTGAGGCATCAGCCCTGCTTCACCGCTGGAAGAGGCGGCGTCGTACGTGTGTACAAGTCGTCCAGCCTCATGCGGGTGATCCTTCCAACGGGGCGCAGTATGCGTCGCCGCGCATGACTACACTTCTGCACACATACACGCGTCAGGCCCACAGTGTCGTGCGTCTTCCACGCGGCAAGCCCCTCCACCGCCTGCGGCCGTCGGGACGGCCGTCCGCACTGGACCTGTGAGGACTCACGTGAGCTCGAAACCTGTCGTACTCATCGCTGAAGAGCTGTCGCCCGCCACGGTGGACGCCCTGGGCCCGGACTTCGAGATCCGGCACTGCAACGGCGCGGACCGCGCCGAGCTTCTCCCCGCGATCGCCGATGTCGACGCCATCCTGGTGCGCTCCGCCACCAAGGTCGACGCCGAGGCCATCGCCGCCGCGAAGAAGCTGAAGGTCGTCGCCCGCGCGGGCGTCGGTCTGGACAACGTCGACGTCTCCTCGGCCACCAAGGCCGGTGTGATGGTCGTGAACGCGCCGACCTCCAACATCGTCACCGCCGCCGAGCTGGCCTGCGGTCTGCTGGTCGCCACCGCGCGCAACATCCCCCAGGCCAACACCGCCCTCAAGAACGGCGAGTGGAAGCGCTCCAAGTACACCGGCGTCGAGCTGAGCGAGAAGACCCTCGGTGTCGTCGGCCTCGGCCGCATCGGCGTCCTGGTCGCCCAGCGCATGTCGGCCTTCGGCATGAAGATCGTCGCGTTCGACCCCTACGTGCAGCCCGCGCGTGCCGCGCAGATGGGCGTCAAGCTCCTCTCGCTGGACGAGCTGCTGGAGGTCTCCGACTTCATCACCGTGCACCTCCCCAAGACCCCGGAGACGCTCGGCCTGATCGGCGACGAGGCGCTGCACAAGGTGAAGCCCTCGGTGCGGATCGTCAACGCCGCACGCGGCGGCATCGTCGACGAGGAGGCGCTCGCCTCCGCCCTCAAGGAGGGCCGCGTCGCCGGCGCCGGCCTCGACGTGTACACCAAGGAGCCCTGCACGGACTCCCCGCTGTTCCAGTTCGACCAGGTCGTCTGCACCCCGCACCTCGGCGCCTCCACCGACGAGGCCCAGGAGAAGGCGGGCATCGCGGTCGCCAAGTCGGTGCGCCTCGCGCTCGCCGGTGAGCTCGTCCCGGACGCGGTCAACGTCCAGGGCGGCGTCATCGCCGAGGACGTCCGTCCCGGACTGCCGCTCGCCGAGAAGCTCGGCCGGATCTTCACCGCGCTCGCGGGCGAGGTCGCGGCCCGCCTCGACGTCGAGGTGTACGGCGAGATCACCCAGCACGATGTCAAGGTGCTCGAACTCTCCGCGCTCAAGGGCGTCTTCGAGGACGTGGTCGACGAGACCGTGTCGTACGTGAACGCCCCGCTGTTCGCGCAGGAGCGCGGTGTCGAGGTCCGCCTCACCACCAGCTCCGAGTCGCCCGACCACCGCAACGTGGTCACCGTCCGCGGCACGCTCGCCAACGGCGAGGAGGTCGCGGTCTCCGGCACGCTGGCCGGCCCCAAGCACCTCCAGAAGATCGTCGCGATCGGCGACCACGACGTGGACCTGGCGCTCGCCGACCACATGGTCGTGCTGCGCTACGACGACCGCCCCGGTGTCGTCGGCGCGGTCGGCAAGATCCTCGGCGAGGCCGGACTGAACATCGCGGGCATGCAGGTCTCGCGGGCCGACGTGGGCGGCGAGGCGCTCGTCGTCCTCACCGTCGACGACGACGTCCCGCCGTCCGTGCTGGCCGAGATCTCGGCCGAGATCGGCGCGGCCTCGGCCCGTTCGGTGAACCTCACCGACTGAGTCCCGCCCGCGACCTCCGTACCCGGCATCTAGACGTGTGTCTTACACAGACGTCTGCGTGCCGGGTACGCTGCTGTCATGGGACATCGTGAGGATCTGCTCGAAGGCGCCAAGGCTTGCCTGCTGGAGAAGGGGTACGCCCGGACGACGGCACGCGACATCGTGGCTGCCTCCGGTACGAACCTCGCCTCCATCGGCTACCACTACGGCTCCAAGGAAGCCCTGCTCAACCTCGCCTTCATCAAGGTGACGGAGGAGTGGGGCGACGTGCTGACCGACGAGGCCGAGGGTGCCGCCGCCGGTGAGGACACGTCCAGGGCCCCGCTCGACCAGTTCCGCGACACCTGGGAGCGGGTGATCGGCAGTTACGAGCAGACCCGCTCGGTCTGGCAGCTCCAGATGGAGGTCATCTCCAGGATCGACACCGACCCCGAACTGCAGAAGGCCCTGGCCGGTCCGCAGCGCGAGGGCCGGAACGGGCTCGCCGAGAACATGCTGGGCATCGACCCGGAGACCGATCCCGAACGGGCGCGGGTGGCCGGGCTGTTCTGTCAGGCGCTCCTCGCCGGTGTGATGGTCCAGTGGATGATGGACCGCGACTCGGCGCCGTCCGCGAAGGACCTGACGGACGGGCTGAAGGTGGTCCTGGAGGGCCGGAAGCGGTAGGGGGCGCGGTCGCGGTACGAGCGGCCCTGCTGCCGGTGATGTGACGGGCGATCGGCAACAGAGGTCAGAGGACCAGCAGTTGATGCATGAAGTGGAGTACCGCGAGATGGCGTTGCGTACGGCCGATGGGCCCGTGCGGCTCCCGCGCGGCGCGAGCGGGGCCGTGCGGTGAGCGTCCGGGCCGGGGAGACGTTCGACGTCGTGCGGGCCGTCACCGACATCGAGGCACTGCTCGCCGCTCCGCTGCCGGACACCGGGCCGACGGTGACCGAAGGCGAGCCGGACACGGGGGAGTGGACGGTGACAGCCGGCGAGGGCTTCCGGATCATCCCGCTCTGGGAGAGCGCCTCCCTCGACGGGATGCACGGTGCCGAGTGGGACGACGCGATCGAGGCCGCGGAGGCGCGGCTCGCCTCGCTCGTGGCGGTACTGGACAGCCGCTGGGGCGCCCACCGCCAGGTGGCGGTGCATGTGGCGCTCCTCCTGGAACAGGACGGGGAGCCGGTGCCCGCGCTGTTCCAGGCGCTGCTCGACGAGGACTGCCACGGCGACCTCGCGGTGTGGGGACCGGTGTCCGGCCAGGGGCGCTGGGTCGGGGTGAGCGTCGGGCACAGCGACGGGGACGCGCCGCTGGTCATGGCCGCCGTCGTCAGCGACCACCCGGTCGTCGCGCCCGACCCGCCGTCCTGGCTGTAGGGCCGCGTACCGGCAGGAGCGGAGACGGGGAGCTCAGAGCCGGGACGCCTTCAGCGCCATGTGCAGCAGCAGCCGGTCCTCGCCGTCGTTCAGGTCCAGGCCGGTGAGCTGCTGGACCCGGGAGAGGCGGTAGTAGAGCGTCTGGCGGTGGATGCCCAGCTCGCCGGCGGTCCGCGACGCCTGGCCCGCGCAGTCGAGGAACACCTCGGCGGTACGGGCCAGATCCCGGTGCGCCGGGGTGAGCAGCGGGCGGACCGTGTGGTCGGGCGGCATGTCGGGGGCGAGCGCGGTCAGCAGGCGGTACGGGCCGATGGCCGACCACTGGGCGACCGGGCCGAACCGGGACTCCGCGGCTGCCGCCCGGTTCGCGGCGGATGCCTCGTGCCAGGCGTCGGCCAGCTCCGCCAGGCCCCGGCGCGGCACCGCGATCCCGGCGGTGGCGGTGACCCCCACGGCGGCTCCCGCCGTGGCGCGCAGCCGGTCGGCGGCGGCGAGTGCCGGGTCCAGGACGTCGGGGGAGCGGAGCCGGACCAGCGCGGCCAGGGCGGCGGTGCCCGCCCCGTCAGCGGAGGGGGCACCGGACAGGGCCGCCGCCGACGGCACCGTGCGCGCCGAGGGCGGGTCGTCCGTCCACGGGGTCACGCACACCACGGTGTGCAGCCCCTCCGCGTCCGGGCCGAGCGCCTCGCTGAGCGCGGCCACCGCCATGTCGCGCTGCCAGCCGCGCCCCGCCGTGAGGACCGCGCCGAACTCCCGGGACAGGTCCGTGCCCGCCCGCGCCTCGTCGGAGAGCAGCGCCCCGATCCGGGCCGCCACCTCCATCGCCGCGTCGAGTTGCCGGTCGGTCGGCCGGGGGTCGGCGTCCAGCAGCCATACGTAGCCGAGGACCACCCCCCGATGGCGTACCGGAAGGCAGATCCGGTCCCGGTTGACGCCGGCCTCCGGGGCGGCCGGGATGCGGACGGGGCCGGTGGCGCGGGTGATGCCGAAGTTCTCGAACCAGGCGCGGACCGCCGGGGTCGAGCGGCGGGTCAGGATCGACCGGGTGCGCACCGGGTCCATGGACGCGTCGTCGCTGTCGTGGGCGCCGAAGGCGACCAGGCCGAAGTCCCGGTTCTCCAGCGTCGCGGGCGCGCCGAGCAGCCCCGAGATCTCGTCGACCAGCTCCTGGTAATCGCCCTTCACCCGGCCATTCTCGCACCCCTTCAGACATATGTCTGAGATCCAGGGCACGGATGCGTGACAGCTGTCGATGGCCCAGGATCGGAGAGATCCTTAGATTTCACGGTGGTTCTCCGTGCTGTACCGCTTCTGTTCCTCACGTTTCATTTGCGGCGGTACGGCCTTCGTTCGTACTTTCCGTGGAGGTGCCCCGTGCTGGGTCCCGTGATTCTCGCCGCGTCCCGCAGCGACAAGATGCGCCGCTTCATCTCGGCAGCCCCGGGCACCAAGCAGGTCGTCGGCCGGTTCATCGCCGGTGAGACGGTCGAGCAGGTCGTCCCGATCATCGAGGACGCCGCCGGCAAGGGCCTCGAAGTCACCATGGACGTGGTCGGTGAGGACATCACCACGCCCGAGCAGGCCGCCACGGCCCGTGACGCCTACCTGGAGCTCATCGGCCGCCTCAAGGACCTCGGTCTGGGCACCAGGGCCGAGATGTCCGTCAAGCTCTCCATGTTCGGCCAGGCGCTGGAGGGCGGTCACGAGCTGGCCCTCACCAACGTCCGCCCGGTCGTCGAGGCCGCCGCCGAGATCGGCACCACGGTCACCCTCGACGCCGAGGACCACACCACCCTCGACTCGATGTTCGCCATCCACGAGGAGCTGCGGAAGGACTTCCCGCAGACCGGATGCGTCATCCAGGCCTACCTCTTCCGCACCGAGGAGGACGCCCGCCGGCTCGCCGCAGCCGGCAGCCGCGTCCGCATCGTGAAGGGCGCCTACAAGGAGCCCGCCTCCGTCGCGTACCAGGACAAGGCCGAGACCGACAAGGCGTACGTCCGCATCCTGCGGACGCTGATGGACGGCGAGGGCTACCCGATGATCGGGTCCCACGACCCGCGTCTGATAGCCATCGCCCAGGAGCTGGGCCGCAAGGCCGGCCGCAAGCTGGACGAGTACGAGTTCCAGATGCTGTACGGCATCCGCAGCGAGGAGCACATCCGGCTCGCGGCCGAGGGCCACCGGATGCGCGTCTACACCGCCTACGGCACCGACTGGTACGGCTACTTCATGCGCCGCCTCGCGGAGAAGCCGGCCAACCTGCTGTTCTTCGGCCGCTCCATCCTCACCAAGGGCTGAGCCCCCTCCCCCTCCCTACCTAAGGAGCAACGGAACTCATGGACGCTGTGACCCAGGTCCCCGCGCCGGTCAACGAGCCGGTCCACTCCTACGCGCCGGGCTCCCCGGAGCGCGCCCGCCTGGAGGCGAAGCTCAAGGAGCTCAGCCAGAACCCGATCGACCTGCCGATGACCATCGGCGGCGAGAAGCGGATGGGCGGCGGCGAGCGCTTCGACGTCGTGCAGCCCCACAACCACAAGGCCGTCATCGGTACGTTCGCCGGCGCCACCGAGCAGGACGCCAAGGACGCGGTCGACGCCGCCCTCGCCGCCGCTCCGGCCTGGCGCGCGATGGCCTTCGACGACCGCGCCGCGATCATCCTGCGCGCCGCCGAGCTGCTCGCCGGCCCCTGGCGCGAGACGCTGGCCGCCTCCACGATGCTCGGCCAGGGCAAGACCGCCCAGCAGGCCGAGATCGACACCCCCTGCGAGCTCGTCGACTTCTGGCGCTTCAACGTGCACTACGCACGCCAGATCCTGGCCGAGCAGCCCCCGGCCAACTCCCCGGGCGTGTGGAACCGCATGGACCACCGCCCGCTGGAGGGCTTCGTCTACGCGATCACCCCGTTCAACTTCACGGCCATCGCGGGCAACCTGCCCACCGCCCCCGCCCTCATGGGCAACGTCGTGGTGTGGAAGCCGTCCCCGACGCAGACCCACGCCGCCGTGCTCCTGATGCAGCTCCTGGAGGAGGCCGGTCTCCCCAAGGGCGTCATCAACCTGGTGACGGGCGACGGCATCGCCGTCTCCGAGGTGGCCCTGAACCACCGCGACCTGGCCGGTATCCACTTCACCGGCTCGACCCCCACCTTCCAGCACCTGTGGAAGACGGTCGGCAACAACATCGCGAACTACCGCACCTACCCGCGCCTCGTCGGCGAGACCGGCGGCAAGGACTTCGTCGTCGCGCACCCGTCGGCCGACCACGCGATCCTGAAGACCGCGCTGACCCGCGGCTCCTTCGAGTTCCAGGGCCAGAAGTGCTCCGCGTCCTCGCGTGCGTACGTCCCTGCCTCCATCTGGAACTCCGGTTTCAAGGAGAAGTTCGCGGCCGAGGTCGACTCCATCACGATGGGCGACGTCACGGAGCTGTCGCACTTCATGGGCGCCGTCATCGACGACCGTGCCTTCGCGAAGAACAAGGCCGCGATCGACCGCGCCGCCGCCGACCCGGTGTGCACGATCGTCGCGGGCGGCACGTACGACGACTCGGTGGGCTACTTCGTCCGCCCGACCGTCATCGAGTGCAGCGACCCGGAGAACGAGGTCTTCACGACCGAGTACTTCGGCCCGATCCTCGCCGTCCACGTCTACGAGGACGACGCGTACGACGCGATGCTGGAGCAGATGGAGTCGGTCTCCGACTACGCCCTGACCGGTTCCGTCATCGCGGGCGACCGCGCCGCGGCCGCGTACACGATGGAGAAGCTGCGGTACGCCGCGGGCAACTTCTACATCAACGACAAGTCGACCGGTGCCGTCGTCGGCCAGCAGCCCTTCGGTGGCGGCCGTGCCTCGGGTACGAACGACAAGGCGGGCGCCCCGCAGAACCTCCAGCGCTGGACCCTGACCCGGGCCATCAAGGAGACGCTGGTCCCGCCGACCGACTACACCTACCCCCACCAGGGCTGACACCCCCGGGGCGCCGCCGTCCCGGCGCCCCGCCACGAGTCCCGCCTCCCGACCGGTTCCCCTGCCGGCCGGGAGGCGGTTTCCGTGGGGCCCCCGGCGCCGTACACCTGGCTCTCGGACCGGAGCGCCCCATGCGTTCCGTGGGCCATGTCACCACCCCTGAGCAGGCGCGATCGCTCGCCGTCCGGCCTCTCATCCGTGAACTGCGGGCCGGCTGATCCAAACCTCCGTCTCAGATAGTAGGAAGTCCGAGTAATTGTGGAGACAGAACGGCGGGGCTGCCCTAGCTTTGTAGAAGCCGAACGTATCGCTGAACCAGCGACTGGCGTTGTGAGTGCGTGCCCCGATGCAGGTAACCCCTGCGGCACCCGCTCCCGCCCCTTCCGGCACCTCGAAATCACTGATCTCGAAATCACCGTTCACGAAGTTCCGATCTCGAAATCCGCGCGATCTCAAGGAGTCGATCCACCATGGCCGAGACCACTGTCCGCCGCGTCCGTCACGCCCACCGCCCGACCGAGTCGGAGCGTCAGAACGCCGCCGCCGCCCTGCAGCGTGCCCTCGACCGCAGGGACAACGGCGGCTCCACCGGTCACTGACCGGGCCCGCCGCGGCCCGGCCGTGGCAACCGGATCAGCCCCGGCTGATCTCGAAGTGGTCGATGCGCTCGCCGGACTCGGCGAGCGCGGTGACCTTCATCCGGGCGTGCCGCCCGGCCTCCACCTCCACCGCGAGGAACGAGAAGCCGGTGTAGCGCACCCGTGACCACTCGACGGTCTCGGTGGCCTTTCCGCCGCCCTTGACCACGTGGTACGTGTTCACGCTCTCCTGGTCCGCGACGTGTCCCTCGTAGCTGTCGGGTGCCGGGAAGTCGTACAGCGCCTTGCCCGCGCCGCCCGCGGTGACGTACACGATGCCGTCCCGCGTCGGGTCGGTGCGCTCACCGATGCGCACCTTCCGCTCGACCGCGTTCCTCAGGATCGCGTCGGTGCGCTCGTAGACGTGGTTGTGGCCGTTGATGACCAGGTCCACCTGGTGCTTCTCGAAGAGCGGCACCCAGGCGTCCCGCACCCCGCCGTCCGAGGCGTGCGCGTTGGTCGTGGAGAAGGCGCAGTGGTGGAAGAAGACCACCAGGAAGTCGATGTCGTTGCGCGACCGCAGCTCGCCCAGGCGCCGGTCCAGCCAGCGCGTCTGCTTGCCGCCGCTGATGCCGAAGTTGGCGGGGATCTCGTACGAGACGTCATTGGCGTCGAGCGCGATCACGCCGACGTTTCCGTGCACGAAGGAGTAGGCGCCTGGCTGGTTCACCGGGTCCGGGCCGTTGTCCGGCAGCGTCCAGCGGGCGTTCTGGCCGCCGTAGCCGTCCGGCGAGTACCAGGCCTCCATGTCGTGGTTGCCGGTGGTCACCATCCACGGCACGGTCTCGGTCTGTGCCAGGAACTGGTCCCAGGTGCGGGCGTCATAGGTGTCGCTCGTCTGGCCGGAGCCCGACGGGTCGGCGTAGCAGATGTCGCCCGCGTGCAGGTGGAAGGCGGGGTTCTGGCCCAGGATCAGCTGGTCGTTGCCGAGCGCGTGGTAGCTGACGCCCTGGTCGCCGAAGGCGGTGAAGGTGAAGTTCCCGGCGCGCGAGGGTGCGGTGGTGAAGGTGCCGAGCGTGCCCAGGTTGCGGGTGTCGGCCGGGTCGAAGCCGTCGTGGCCGACGCCGTAGTAGTACGTCGTGCCGGGCTTCAGCCGCTCCAGGCCCGCGTGCACGTAGAACTGCTCGGCGGCCGCGATCCTGCCGTCGTTCAGCAGCGGCGTGGTGAGGTGGCGCACCTCGGCGTCGATCTTCCGGCTCAGCGCCCACGGCTTGAGGCCGATCCGGATGTACGGCCGCCGCACCGCGAACGGGACCTGCCAGGAGACCGCCATCTGGGTCTTCGGGTCGGCTCCGTAGGCCAGGTGCCGGCCGAACGGGGCGACCAGCGAACCGTCCACCCGGGTGGAGCTGCGCGAGGTGAGCACCGTCGGCGCGGCGTACGCGGGCGAGGCGGTCAGCGAGGTGCCGAGACCGGCGACGGCGGCGGTGGCCACGCTCGTGCGCAGCACGCCGCGGCGGGTCAGCCGGGTGCGCAGGTAGTCGTGCTGCTCGGCCATGCTCATGCGGTCGGCGAGCTTCTCGGGGATTCCGAAACGGGGGATGTCCATGGGCGACAACCTCCACCCGTTCTCTGACGTGCTCCCATCGAGTGGGTGAACGGTACACGTACACCTGCCCATGTGTCCGTATAGTGGACGCCACGTGTCATGGGGTGGGACGCGCAGTAGGCTGCGGGGCATGTCTCGCAGCATCAATCTCGCAGTGATCCCCGGTGACGGTATCGGCCGGGAGGTCGTGGCCCAGGGCCTCAAAGTCCTCAACGCTGTTCTCCCGCAGGACGTGAAGCTGGAGACCAAGGAGTACGACCTCGGCGCCCAGCGCTGGCACCGCACCGGTGAAATCCTCCCGGACGCGGAGCTGGAGGCCCTCAAGGGCCACGACGCGATCCTGCTCGGCGCGATCGGCGACCCCTCGGTGCCGTCCGGGGTCCTGGAGCGCGGGCTGCTGCTCAAGCTGCGTTTCGCCTTCGACCACTTCATCAACCTGCGGCCGTCGAAGCTGTTCCCGAACACCGAGACCCCGCTGGCCGGCCGTCCGGACATCGACTTCGTCGTCGTCCGCGAGGGCACCGAGGGCCCGTACACCGGCAACGGCGGTTCGCTGCGCACCGGTACCGAGCACGAGGTCGCCACCGAGGTCAGCCTCAACACCGCCTTCGGTGTCGAGCGGGTCGTGCGGGACGCCTTCGAGCGGGCCGCCGCCCGTCCGCGCAAGAAGCTGACGCTGGTCCACAAGAACAACGTCCTCGTGTACGCGGGTCACCTGTGGAGGAACACCTTCGACAAGGTGGCGGCCGAGTACCCCCAGGTCACCACCGACTACCTGCACGTCGACGCCGCGACGATCTTCTTCGTCACGCAGCCGGAGCGCTTCGACGTCATCGTCACCGACAACCTCTTCGGTGACATCCTGACCGACCTCGCCGCGGCCGTCTCCGGCGGTATCGGCCTGGCGGCCTCCGGCAACATCAACCCGACGGGTGCCTTCCCGTCGATGTTCGAACCGGTCCACGGCTCCGCCCCCGACATCGCGGGCCAGGGCAAGGCCGATCCGACCGCCACGATCCTCTCCGTCGCCCTCCTGCTGCGGCACCTCGGTTACGAGCCCCAGGCCCTGCGCATCGAGGACGCCGTCTCCGCCGACCTCGCGGAGCGCGAGGGAACCGCACGCACCACCGACGAGATCGGCGACGCGCTCGCGGTACGCGTAGCGGGCTGATCCGACGACTGCCTCAAAGCCGCCGGGTCCCACAGGCACCCGGCGGCTTCTCCTGTGCGGCCCCGGGTGTCACCATCGAATCCTGGACCGCACACACATCATTTCGTGCACGGCCTCCCGCGAGAGATAATCGAACGGGGCCGTGGCTCGCCACGAAGCTCGGACGTCCTGGCACCTGTCCGGCACGAGTGGGCGTGTGCGCGGTCCTACACACACAAAACCGGTGAAGGACACGCACTCATGACGACGCCCACGATCGAGCTCAAGCCCTCCTCGAACCCGCTGTCCGACGCGGAGCGCGAGGCGATGATGGTCGAGCCCGGATTCGGCCGCCACTTCACCGACCACATGGTGACGATCAAGTGGACCGAAGGCCGCGGCTGGCACGATGCCCAGCTCGTCCCGTACGCGCCGCTGTCGATCGACCCGGCCAACATGACGCTGCACTACGGCCAGGAGATCTTCGAGGGCCTCAAGGCCTACCGCCAGCCCGACGGCTCGGTCGCCACCTTCCGCCCCGAGGCCAACGCCGAGCGCTTCCGCGCCTCCGCGCGCCGGATCGCCATGCCGGAACTGCCCGTCGAGACCTTCGTCGCGGCCTGCGACGCGCTCGTCCGGCAGGACGAGGCCTGGGTCCCGAAGCACGGCGGCGAGGAGTCGCTGTACCTGCGCCCGTTCATGATCGCGACCGAGGTCGGCCTCGGTGTCCGCCCGGCCAACGAGTACCTCTTCCTGGTGATCGCCTCGCCGGCCGGCGCGTACTTCCCCGGCGGTGTGAAGCCGGTCTCCATCTGGCTCTCCGAGGACCGGGTGCGCGCCGTCCCCGGCGGCGTGGGCGACGCCAAGACCGGCGGCAACTACGCCGCGTCCCTGCTCGCCCAGGCCGAGGCCGCCACGAAGGGCTGCGACCAGGTCGCCTACCTCGACGCCGTCGAGCACAAGTGGGTCGAGGAGCTCGGCGGGATGAACCTGTACTTCGTGTACGGGAACCGGATCGTCACCCCGGCCCTGACCGGCTCGCTCCTCGCCGGCATCACCCGCGACTCGCTGCTCAAGCTCGCGCAGGACCTCGGCTACGAGCCCGAGGAGAGCCGCGTCTCGATCGACCAGTGGCGCGACGACTCGGCGAACGGCACGCTCACCGAGGTCTTCGCCTGCGGCACCGCCGCCGTCATCACCCCCGTCGGCACGGTGAAGAGCGCCGGCGGCGAGTGGATCCAGGGCGACGGCAACCCCGGCCCGGTCACCCTCAAGCTGCGCGAGCGCCTGCTGGACATCCAGCGCGGTACCGCCGAGGACGCCCACGGCTGGATGCACCCGCTCGGCTAGACAGTCGCGCCGCGTCGCCGGCCGGGCTCGTCCACGAGCCCGGCCGGCTCACAAGTCCCCTCCCACGCAAGGGAGTTCCCATGAAACTCCCTCCTTCGGTGAACGCAACGCACATAAGTACGCCCGATGGTTGTCCACTGCATCCTTGTTAGTTCTCCGGCCGTTGGGGCACGGTGACCAACCATGGGACGAGAGCAGTGGAAGAAGATCTGGGTCGGCTCCGCCGGCAACATGGTCGAGTGGTTCGACTGGTTCGTGTACGCGACCTTCGCGGTCTACTTCGCGGACTCGTTCTTCCCCGAGGGCAACGAGACCGCCAATCTCATGAACACGATGGGCATCTTCGCCGTCGGCTTCTTCATGAGGCCGGTCGGCGGCTGGCTGCTCGGCCGGATCGGTGACCGCAAGGGCCGCAAGGCCGCGCTCACCCTGACCGTCACCCTCATGTCGGCCTCCGCGATCCTGATCGCCATCGCTCCCACCTACGACGTCGCCGGATACGGCGGGGTCGCCGTGCTGATGCTCGCCCGGCTGCTCCAGGGGCTCTCGGTCGGCGGCGAGTACGCCGCCAGCGCCACCTACCTCACCGAGGCCTCCGTCCCCGAGAAGCGCGGCTTCGCCTCCAGCTTCCAGTACGTCTCCATGACCGCCGGCCAACTCGTCGGCCTCGGCCTCCAGATCGTCCTCCAGCGGAACATGTCCGACGCGGCGCTGCACAGCTGGGGCTGGCGCATCCCGTTCGTCGTCGGCGCGCTCGGCGCCGCCATCGTCTTCTACCTGCGCCGCTCCATGCTGGAGACGGAGGTGTACGCGGAGTCCGGCGCCGCGGAGCAGGAGGACCGCGGCACGCTGAGGGTGCTCTGGCAGCACCGGCGCGAGGCGTTCCTGGTGATGGCGCTGACCATGGGCGGGACGGTGGCGTACTACACGTACACCACCTACCTCACCAAGTTCCTCTCCAGGAGCGCCGGCATGGACAAGTCCACCGCCTCGCTCGTCAGCTTCTGCGCGCTGTTCGTCTTCATGTGCATCCAGCCGCTGGCCGGGATGCTGTCCGACCGGATCGGCCGCCGTCCGCTGCTGATCACGTTCGCCGTCGGCTCGACCTTCCTGACCGTGCCGATCATGACGATGCTCAAGCACGCCAGCACCTTCTGGCCCGCGCTCGGCCTGGCACTCCTCGCCCTGGTCGTGGTCACCGGCTACACCTCCATCAACGCCTGTGTGAAGGCCGAGCTCTTCCCGACCAACATCCGCGCCCTGGGGGTCGGTCTCTCGTACGCCGTCGCCAACGCGCTGTTCGGCGGCACCGCCGAGTACGTGGCGCTCTGGTTCAAGAACGCCGGCGCCGAATCCGGCTTCTACTGGTACGTGGCGGGCTGCGCCGCGGTCTCGCTGATCGTCTACCTGTCGATGCGCGAGACCCGCGACATCGACCTGAACCGGGTCGCCGCGGCCGGACAGCCGCAGGAGCGGCCGCGGCAGGCCGGAGCGACCACCATCACGCCCGCATCCTGAGACGGGACACGGCACGGAGGCCGTCCTGTGCCAGACTGCCTCCGTGTCCTCGTTCGTCATGATTATTGGCAACAGGCGCGCCGGTCCGCAGTGACCGTCCCGTACCACCATGTACGGCGCGGCCATCGTGCCCCAGACCCGCGCGCAGACCTCTCGCACCCGCGAGGGGTTTTTTGTTTTCCGGCCCTCACCTCGGCCGGAGCGAGGCGCGCGGGATGATGGGGGCAAGTGGAGCCAGATCGTCCGGATCCACTCATCCGACAGGAGTCAGACCAGCATGACCACCAAGGCCAAGCCCACCGACGACAGTTTCCATGTCTTCGACACCACGCTGCGCGACGGTGCGCAGCGTGAAGGCATCAACCTGACGGTCGCCGACAAGCTCACCATCGCCCGGCACCTGGACAACTTCGGCGTCGGCTTCATCGAGGGCGGCTGGCCGGGAGCCAACCCCCGTGACACCGAGTTCTTCGCGCGCGCCCAGCAGGAGATCGAATTCCGCAACGCCGAGCTGGTCGCCTTCGGCGCGACCCGCAGGGCCGGCGGCAAGGCGGCCGAGGACCCCCAGGTCAAGGCACTGCTGGAGTCGGGCGCGCCGGTGATCACGCTGGTCGCCAAGTCCCACGACCGCCATGTGGAACTCGCCCTGCGCACCACGCTGGAGGAGAACCTGGAGATGGTCCGCGACACCGTCTCCTTCCTCCGCGAACAGGGCCGCCGGGTCTTCGTCGACTGCGAGCACTTCTTCGACGGCTACCGCGCCAACGCCGAGTACGCCAAGGCCGTCGTCCGTACGGCGTCCGAGGCCGGCGCGGACGTCGTCATCCTCTGCGACACCAACGGCGGGATGCTCCCCGCCCAGGTCCAGGCCGTCGTCTCCACCGTCCTCGCCGACACCGGCGCCCGCCTCGGCATCCACGCCCAGGACGACACCGGCTGCGCCGTCGCCAACACCCTGGCCGCGGTCGACGCGGGCGCCACCCACGTCCAGTGCACCGCGAACGGCTACGGCGAACGGGTCGGCAACGCCAACCTCTTCCCCGTCGTCGCCGCGCTGGAGCTCAAGTACGGCAAGACCGTGCTGCCCGAGGGCGCGCTCGCCGACATGACCCGCGTCTCGCACGCCATCGCCGAGGTCGTCAACCTCGCCCCCTCCACCCACCAGCCCTACGTCGGTGTCTCGGCCTTCGCGCACAAGGCCGGGCTGCACGCCTCCGCGATCAAGGTCGACCCCGACCTGTACCAGCACATCGATCCCGCGCTGGTCGGCAACACCATGCGGATGCTCGTCTCCGACATGGCCGGCCGTGCCTCCATCGAGCTCAAGAGCCAGGAGCTCGGCGTCGACCTCGGGGGCGACCGCGAGCTCGTCGGGCGCGTCGTCGAGCGGGTCAAGGAGCGCGAACTCAGGGGCTACACCTACGAGGCGGCCGACGCCTCCTTCGAGCTGCTGCTGCGGGCCGAGGTGGAGGGCCGGGTACGCCGCTACTTCCGTACCGAGTCCTGGCGCGCCATCGTCGAGGACCGCCCCGACGGCACGCACGCCAACGAGGCGACCGTGAAGCTCTGGGCCAAGGGCGAGCGCATCGTCGCGACCGCAGAGGGCAACGGCCCGGTCAACGCCCTGGACCGGGCGCTGCGGGTCGCCCTGGAACGGATCTACCCCCAGCTCGCCAAGCTGGAGCTGGTGGACTACAAGGTCCGCATCCTGGAGGGGCGCACCGGCACCGACTCCACGACCAGGGTCCTGATCACCACCGGCGACGGCACCGCCGACTGGTCGACCGTGGGCGTCGCGGAGAACATCATCGCGGCCTCCTGGCAGGCGCTGGAGGACGCGTACACCTTCGGTCTGCTGCGGGCGGGGATCGAGCCGACGGAGTAGTGCGGGCGCGCCCCGGCCGCGGACCGGACCCGGTCCGCGGCCGGGGCGCGCGTCGGCTACCCCAGGTGCCACTTCTGGTTGGCCGCCCCCGTGCACGTCCAGATCTGGGTGCGGGCGCCGTTGGCCGTCGACCGGTCGGTCACGTCCAGGCACTTGCCCGAGGCCGGGTTGACGACGGCACCCGTCGACGCGTCGTGCGTCCAGCGCTGCGCCGCCGAACCGTTGCAGGTGTACAGCTGGACCTTCGCTCCGTTCGCCGTCGAGCCGCCCGCGACGTCGAGGCAGGCGCCCAGCGTGCGGACCGAGCCGTCGCCCGGCAGCGTCCAGCGCTGGTTCGCCGCGCCGGTGCAGTCCCAGAGCTGGGCCGGGGTGCCGTCGGCGGCCGTGTTGCCGGTGGCGTCCAGGCACTTGCCGCCCGTCGCCAGCGCCCCGGAGGTGCCCGCGGAGCCGGACGGTGTGCCGGACCAGGTGAAGGTCGCGGACGTGCGGGCCGGCAGCGAGTAAGTGAACGAGCTGCCGCCCCAGTTGGCGGAGATCTGCTGGGCCGAACCGCCGCCGTTGTAGGCGATCAGCGCCTTCGAGCCGTCCGGGTTGCGCCAGGCGACATTGGGCACGGTGGAGCTGGCCGTGGAGGCGATCCGGGAGGCTCCCGGGCGGACGAACTTGGTCAGGTGGCCCATCGTGTAGTACTCGATGTTGTAGTCGACCTGTCCGCTGCTGCCGTCGCCGTCGTGCACGGTGATCAGTCCGTCGCAGGTGCCGCAGCCGCCGTTGTGCGGGCCGCGGTTCTGGTCCACCGCCAGGGACCACTTGGTCACCGACTTCGCCCAGTTGCGGGTGTAGTCGATGATGTTCAGCATGTCCTCGCGCTGCTGGTCGGCGATCCAGGTGCCGCCCGAGTGCTCGGTCTGGAAGGCGTCCATCGAGGGGTACTGGTCGTGCACCGCCGTCTGCTTGGAGACGTCGCCGCCGTACCCGTGCCAGGCGACCCCGCCGAAGTTGGGGTGGTTGCGCACCTGCGCGTCGTTCACGGTGGCCGCGGCGTACTCGTCGTAGGTGTCCCAGTTCCAGTCGTGCGCCAGCACCTTGGTGGAGAGGCCGGCCGACTGGAGTCCGGGCAGCAGCTCGCTCTTGGTGAAGTAGGCGAGCCCGGAGCCGTTCCAGCTCATCGAGGGGTAGCCGGAACAGCAGGTCGGCTCGTTCTGCGCGGTGACGTAGTCGACCGGAACGCCCTGGTCCCGGTAGGCCTGGAGGTACTTCACGAAGTAGTCGGCGTACGCGCCGTAGTTCTCCGCCTTCAGCCAGCCGCCGTTCAGCTGCCCGTTGTCCTTCATCCAGGCCGGAGCCGTCCACGGGGACGCCACCGTCGTCAGGGCCGGGTTCAGTTCCCTGGCCTGCTTGGTGAGCGGGAGCACGTCCTCCAGATCGTGTGCGATCGAGAATTTCCCGAGCGACGGGTCGGTCTGCCCGGCGGGGACGTCGTCGTAGGTGTAGCCGGTCCTGGCGAGGTCGGAGCCGCCCATGGGATTGCGTACGAACGAGAGCCCGATGCCGTCCGTGGGGGAGAACAGCTTCTTCATCGTGGCGTCCCGGGTCGCCTGGCTCAGCGCCCCGCTGCTCTTCATCAGGTACGCGGCCGTGTCGGTGAACGAGGCGCCGCCGCCGGTGAAGGTCTGGTACCGGGTGTTCTCGTCGACGGTGATGTTCGTACCGCCGCCGCCGTTCCCGGAGGTGAAGGCGACCGGGGTCTGGGCCTGGAGGCCCCGGGTGACGTGGCGGCCGCCCGAGTCGTCGGTGGTGGTCAGGGCGATGTTGACGGTCTCGCCCGCGGCCTGGGCGGTGCCGGACGAGAGTCCGGTGAGACCGGCGGTGGCGAGCGCTGCGGCGAGCAGCACCCGTACGGCTCTTCCTGATCGGATCATGCTCAAGACCTTCCTCGGCGGGAGCGTGGGGGACGTGCCGTCGAACGAGGCGTGAGTGAACTGCTCTTACGTGCTCACGTCAAGAGGGTCCGCGTTCAGGACTTGAACGCATCGGCCTTCCTCGCAGCTCGCGGGATGGGTACGGACCAATCTCGGTGTGAAGTATTGACGGCTCTGTTCCAGCGGGGTTAACTCACGCCACCAACGCCGGTACCGGTTCCGGAACCGGTTGCGGTACCGGTTCCACGACCCGCTGCTCTCTCTGTCCTGTTGTGTCCTGGAGGCCCCCGATGCGTGTCACCATCGCTGATGTCGCCCGCGAGGCCGGCGTCAGCAAGACGACCGTGTCCCGGGTCATCAACACCAAGGGCGAAGTGGACGGTTCAACGGCCGCCCGTGTTCGTGAAGTGATCGCACATCTCGGTTATGTGCCCAGCTCGGGCGCCGTCGGTCTGGCCCGCGGCAGCAGCCGTACGGTCGGCATGCTGGTGCCCTCGCTGACCTGGCCGTGGATGGGCGAGGTGCTTCAGGGCGTCGTCGACACCGTCGAGGCCGCCGACTACGGGCTGCTGCTCTTCACCTGCAACCGCGGGGCCGAGTCCGTGGAGCGCTTCACCAGCCAGGTGTCGGCGCGGGCCTTCGACGGACTGGTCGTCGTCGAACCCGAGAACACCCTCGACCACCTCACCGCACTGCACCGCGGTGGTCTGCCGATCGTGCTGATCGACGATCGCGGCCACCACCCCGAGTTCCCCTCCGTCGTGACCACCAACCACGAAGGAGGCGCGTCGGCCGCCCGCCATCTGCGGGCTGCCGGCCGCACCAGGCCCCTGGTCATCACAGGCCCCCAGGACTTCGGCTGCGTACGCGACCGGCTTGCGGGATTCGTCTCCGTGCTGCCGACGGACCTCATCGTCCGCGGGGACTTCACCGAGATCTGCGGCCGGCTGGCCGTGGAGCAACTCATCGCCTCCGGGGTCGAGTTCGACTCGGTCTTCGCACACAACGACATCACGGCGGCAGGCGTGCTGCGGGCGCTGCGCGCCGCGGGACGGTCCGTTCCCGGCGACATCGCGGTGGTCGGCTTCGACGACATCCCGATGGCCGAGCACACCGAACCGCCGCTGACCACCGTGCGCCAGCCCACCCGGCAGATGGGTGAGACGGCCGCACGGATGCTGCTCTCCCACCTCGGCGGCACGCCCGTACCCGACGCACCCCTCGTGCTGCCCACCGAACTGGTCGTGCGCCACTCGGCGCCCTAGCGGCCGGGGCCGGACCGGCCCCACCGCTCCCGTACTCCGTGCAGCAGCCGGCTGCGCGCACCCGCACCGCACCCGCACCGCCCGTACCCGGCGCGCCGAGCGCTGCCCGTTCCCGGATCTCCCAGACCCGCCAGTCCCTCCTGGAGTCGCTATGTCCGCACGCCGTCACCACACGCTCAGAGCGGTCGCGCTCGCCACCGCGGTGGTCGCGCTCGCCGCCGGATGCTCGTCAGCCAACTCGAACGCCAACAAGGGCGGCGGCGCCGCGTCAGGAGTCCTGACGCTGGGCAAGCCGGACGGGCCGCAGACGAACAACAGCAACCCGTTCCTCAACACCTCGGCGGGCGCCACCCTCGGCTACCGCTACATGATCTACGAGCCGCTGGCGATGACGAGCCAGATCCGGCCCGCCGACAAGGCCGACCCGTGGCTGGCGACGTCCTGGAAGTGGGACCTCAACTTCACCAAGGTCACCTTCACCCTCGACGACAAGGCCAAGTGGGCCGACGGCAAGCCGCTGACCGCCCAGGACGTGGCGTTCACGTTCAACCTGCTGAAGAAGCACCCGGCGCTCAACGGCAACGGCATCGCGTTCGGCGGGATCGAGGTCCGGGGCAAGAAGGTCGTGCTGACCTTCGACGACTCGCAGTACGTCAACCAGAACAAGATCATCCAGCAGTTCATCGTGCCCAAGCACATCTGGGAAGGCGTCAAGGACCCGGAGACCTGGCCGAACCGGACCCCCGTCGGCTCTGGCCCGTACAAGCTGAAGACGTTCACCCCGCAGACCACCACCCTGACCGCCACGCCCACCTACTGGAAGGGCGCGACGAAGGTCAAGGAGCTGCGGTACAGCACGTACAACGACAACAGTGCCGCCACCACCGCCCTGGCCGGCGGCAAGCTCGAGTGGTCGTTCGTCTTCATGCCGAACTACAAGCAGCTGTACATCGCCAAGGACCCCAAGAACCACAAGCTGTGGTTCCCCTCCGGGCTCGGCATCCACGGACTGTGGTTCAACACCGCGCGCAAGCCGTTCGACAACCCGGCGCTGCGCAAGGCCATGGCGATGGTCGTCGACCGCAACGCGATCTACACCCAGGCGGAGGCGACCCTCTACCCGGAGATCACCAACCCGACCGGCATCCCGCTGCCCGCCGGCAAGTCCTTCATCGCCCCCGCGTACAAGGACGCCACCACGAAGCCCGACGTCGAGGGCGCCAAGAAGATCCTCGACAGGGCAGGCTTCACGCTCAGCGGCGGAGTGCTGAAGGACCCGACCGGCAAGCCGGTGAAGCTGACCTTCACCGACCCGGCCGGCTGGAACGACTACATCACCGGCCTCGCGATCATCAAGGACAACATCAAGAAGCTCGGCATCGAGGCCAAGGTCAAGACCCAGACCGCGGAGGCCTGGGGCGCGGACGTCGCCAACGGCAACTTCGACGCCACCCTGCACTGGACCAACAGCGGCGCCACCCCGTACGACATGTACCAGAACATCATGGACGGCGCGCTGCTCCAGCCCATCGGCAAGGCCTCCCAGCTCGGCAACTTCGGCCGCTTCAAGAACACCGAGGCCACCGAGGCGCTCAAGGACTTCGCGAACGCCGTGACCGACACCACGCGCATCACCGCGATGAACACCCTGCAGAAGATCATGGTCGAGCAGGCGCCGATGATCCCCACCGCCGCCGCCCCCATCGGGGCCGAGTACTCCACCAAGAACTGGGTGGGCTGGCCCACGGAGGCCGACCCGTACGCCGACCCGCAGCACACCCAGCCCTCGTCGCTGGAAGTCGTGCTGAAGCTCAAGCCGTCGAAGAAGTAGCCCAGGGATCCAGGTACCGGCCATGTCTGAACAGCAGGAAAAGAACCACGTCGTGCTCGAGGCACGCGGAGTCACCAAACACTTCGCCGTGCGGCGCACCGGCCGCGATCTCCTCGCGGGCAGGCGCCGTACCGTCCACGCCGTCGACGACGTCTCGCTGAAACTGCGGCGCGGCACCGTCACGGCGCTGGTGGGGGAGTCGGGCTCCGGGAAGTCCACCGTCGCCAGACTGCTCGCCCAGCTGTATCCGCTCACCGAGGGCGAGATCCACCTGGGCGGCAAGCCGGTGAAGGCCGGACGTGGCCGGTCCTTCCGCAGTTACGTACGCCGGGTCCAGCTCATCTTCCAGGACCCGTTCGCCTCGCTGAACCCGGTGCACACCGTGCGCTACCACCTCACCCGGGCACTGAAGATCCACGGCCGGGCGGGGAACGGCGAGGCGGAACTGGAACAGAACCTGACCGCTCTGCTGAACCGCGTCCAGCTGACTCCTCCTCATCAGTACCTGGACAAGTTCCCGCACGAGCTGTCGGGAGGTCAGCGCCAGCGCGTGGCCATCGCCCGCGCGCTCGGCGCCGACCCCCAGGTCCTCCTCGCCGACGAGCCCGTCTCGATGCTGGACGTCTCGATCCGGCTCGGGGTGCTCAACCTGCTCAAGGACCTCAAGGACCGCATGCACCTCGCGATCCTCTACATCACCCACGACATCGCCTCCGCCCGCTACTTCGCGGACTCCACGCTGGTGATGTACGCGGGCCGGATCGTGGAGGGCGGGGACAGCGAGACCGTCACCCAGCGCCCCGCCCACCCCTACACCCAGCTGCTCATCGCCTCCGCGCCCGACCCGGACCGGGTGGTCGCGGACGAGGAGCAGGAGGAGACCGGCAGCGGCGAGCCCCCGTCGCTCATCGCGCCCCCGGCCGGCTGCCGCTTCCACCCGCGCTGCCCCAAGGCGATGGAGCGCTGCCGCACCGAACTGCCGCCGCGCTTCGACCTGGCCGACGGCCAGTGGGCCGCCTGCTGGCTCTACGCCGACGGCGCCGGCCGCGCCGGTGACCACGAGAAGGAGGCCGCGAAGTGAAGTACCTGCTCCAGAGGCTCGCCTTCTACCTGGTCACCGCCTGGGCCGCGATCACCATCAACTTCCTCATCCCGAGGCTGATGCCAGGCGACCCGGTACAGGCCCTCATCGCCCGCTTCCAGGGACAGCTGGACACCAGCGCCATCGCCTCCCTCAAGGCCCTCTTCGGCCTGGACAAGCACCAGTCGCTCTGGGAGCAGTACACCTCCTACTGGGGCCATCTGCTCGACGGCGACCTCGGCCTGTCCTTCACCTTCTTCCCCACACCGGTGAGCGAGGTGATCGCCCAGTCGCTGCCGTGGACGCTCGCGCTCGTCGGCATCACCACGCTGATCAGCTTCGTCCTCGGCACCGGGATCGGCGTCTTCACCGGCTGGCGGCGCGGGTCCTGGATGGACAGCCTGCTGCCCGTCACCACCTTCATCTCCGCGATCCCGTACTTCTGGCTCGGCCTCATCGCCATCTCGCTGTTCGCCGTGAAGTGGCCGTTCTTCCCGGCCGCCGGCGGCTACGACAACGCGCTCGTGCCCGCCTTCGACTGGCCGTTCATCTCCAGCGCGCTCTACCACGGGGTGCTGCCCGGCCTCACCATCGTGCTCAGCGCGGTCGCCGGCTGGATCCTCGGCATGCGCAACATGATGGTGACGGTCTCCTCCGAGGACTACGTCATGGTCGCCCAGGCCAAGGGGCTCTCCGAGCGCCGGGTGATGTTCGGGTACGCGGCCCGCAACGCGATCCTGCCCAACATCTCCGGCTTCGCGCTCTCGCTCGGCTTCATCGTCGGCGGCACCCTGCTGGTGGAGATGGTCTTCTCCTACCCGGGCATCGGATACCAGCTCTTCCAGGGCGTGGGAGCCAAGGACTACCCCCTGATGCAGGGCGTCTTCCTCATCATCACGCTCTCCGTCCTCGCCGCGAACCTCCTCGCCGACGTGCTCTACATGATCCTCGACCCCCGTACCCGAAGGGAGGCCTAGGTCATGGCCGTCACCGCCACCGAAGTCGCCGTACTCGACACCGCCGAGACCCCGGCGCCCAGCAAGCGCACGTTCCGGTTCCTGCGCGGCCGCAAGACCGTCATCGGACTCGGCATCCTGCTCTTCTTCGTGCTGATCGCCGTCATCGGCCCGTGGATCGCCCCGTACGACCCGGACACCATGGGCAAGGAACTGCTCCAGCCGCCCTCCGGGGCCCACTGGTTCGGCACCACCCAGACCGGTCAGGACGTGCTCTCGCAGATCCTCGTCGGCACCCGGGGCGTACTGGTCGTCGGATTCATCGCCGGCATCCTCGCCACGATCCTGTCCGTGCTGATCGGCGTCAGCGCCGGCTTCCTCGGCGGCACCGCCGACGAGGTGCTCTCGCTGCTCTCCAACGTCTTCCTCGTCATCCCCGGACTGCCGCTGATCATCATCATCGCCAGCTTCGTCTCCGACGCGGGCGACCTGCTCATCGCGACCGTCATCGCCCTGACCTCCTGGGCCTGGGGCGCCCGCGTACTGCGCGCCCAGACACTCTCGCTGCGCCGCCGGGACTACATCGAGGCGGCCCGCGCCACCGGCGAGTCGACCTGGCGGATCATCCTGTTCGAGGTGATGCCCAACCTGACCGCCGTCATCGCCTCCGGCTTCGTCGGCACGGTCATCTTCGCCATCCTCTCCGAGATCACCCTCGCCTTCATCGGCGTCGCCGACATCTCCAACTGGAACTGGGGGACCGTCCTGTTCTGGGCGCAGTCCAACCAGGCCCTGGCCCAGGGCGCGTGGTGGTGGTTCGTCCCGGCCGGGCTCTGCATCGCCCTGCTCGGCATGTCCCTCGCCCTCATCAACTTCGGCATCGACGAATTCGTCAACCCGCGCCTGCGCACCGAGACCGGCGGCTCCCGCAAGGTCCGGATGCGGGTCGGCTTCACCCCCGTGGCACGCGGCACGGACAGGGCCGCGGCGCGCGCCAGGCACGACAAGGAGACCCGCTCATGAGCGAGCCCGTCCTCACCATCAGCGGCCTCGACGTCGACTACGGGACCGGCGACGACGCCGTGCACGCGCTGCGCGACATCGACCTCACCCTGCACCGGGGCGAAGTCCTCGGCCTCGCGGGCGAGTCGGGCTCCGGCAAGTCCACCCTGGCCTACGCCGTCACCCGGCTGCTCTCCCCGCCCGGCGTGATCACCGGCGGCGAGGTCCGCTACCACCAGCGCGACGGCGAGACGCTCGACCTGCTCACCCTGTCGGCGCCCGAGCTCCGCGCCTTCCGCTGGCAGGAGCTGTCGATCGTGTTCCAGGGCGCGATGAACTCCCTCAACCCGGTGCACACGGTCCACAGCCAGCTTACCGACGTACTCCAGGCCCACCGCCCGGAGATGAAGCGGGCCGCACGCACCGCCCGCGCCGAGGAACTGCTGAAACTCGTCGGGATCTCCGCCGACCGGCTCGGCGCCTACCCGCACCAGCTCTCCGGCGGGATGCGCCAGCGCGTGATGATCGCGATGGCACTCGCGCTGGAACCCGAGATCGTCATCATGGACGAGCCCACGACGGCCCTGGACGTCGTCATGCAGCGCCAGATCCTGCGCCAGCTGGTCAGACTCCGCGAGGAGCTCGGCTTCTCCGTCGTCTTCATCACGCACGACATCTCGCTCCTGATCGAGTTCTCCGACCGGATCGCGATCATGTACGGCGGCCGGATCGTCGAGGAGGCCGGGTCCTCCGACATCTACCGCGACCCCCGCCACCCCTACAGCGACGGACTGCTCCACTCCTTCCCCGCACTGCACGGCCCCCGCCGCGAACTCAGCGGCATCCCGGGCTCGCCCCCGCACCTGTCCGCGATGCCCGCCGGCTGCGCCTTCCACCCCCGCTGCGCCAAGAAGGTCGAGGGCTGCGACACCCACGTCCCGGTGCTCGCCGCGCCGGACGGCGACAGCTCCCGCTCGGTGGCCTGCTGGCTCCACCGGGAGGCCCCGGCCGCCGCCACCGTCCCGGCCGCCCGGTCGTAGCGCACTACGCCACGCACACCACAGGAGAACCATGAACCTCGTCACCCCCCAGGCCTACGCCCGCGAGATCACCGCCCAGGCCGTGTCCGGTCTGCCCGCCGACTTCCGCTGGGGCGTCGCCACAGCCGCCTACCAGATCGAGGGAGCGGCGGCCGAGGACGGCAGAACGCCCTCGATCTGGGACACGTACTGCAGGGTGCCGGGCATGGTCGTCCGCGGCGAGAACGGCGACGTGGCCTGTGACCACTACCACCGGATGCCCGAGGACGTCTCGCTCATCGCCGACCTGGGCGTCGACACGTACCGCTTCTCGCTGGCCTGGCCGCGCATCCAGCCCGGCGGCCGGGGCCCCGCCAACGCGAAGGGCCTCGACTTCTACAAGCGCCTGGTCGACGAGCTGGAGGCCAAGGGCGTCACCCCCTGGATCACGCTCTACCACTGGGACCTGCCGCAGGAGCTGGAGGACGCGGGCGGCTGGCCGGCCCGTGACACTGCCTACCGGTTCGCCGAGTACGCCGCCCTCGCCTACGACGCCCTGGGCGACCGGGTGAAGCACTGGACCACGCTGAACGAGCCGTGGTGCTCGGCGATGCTCGGTTACGCCTACGGCAACCAGGCCCCCGGCCGGCAGAACTTCGGCGAGGCGATCCACGCCGTCCACCACCTCCTGCTGGGCCACGGCCTCGCCTCGCAGCACCTGCGGGAGCAGGCCGCCGCACGGGGCAACGCACTCGAACTCGGCCTCACCCTCAACCTGGGCACCGCCACCCCCGAGACGCGGAGCCACGAGGACGCCGAGGCTGCCCGCCGCGCCGACGGACTCGGCTGCCGCCTCTACCTCGACCCGGTCGTCAAGGGCGCCTACCCCCAGGACATCGTCGCCGACCTCGCCGCACAGGGCGTCGAACTCCCCGTCCAGGACGGCGACCTGGCCGTCATCGCCACCCCGCTGGACGTCCTCGGCGTCAACTTCTACCGCGGCACCCTCTTCTCCGGCGTGACCGAGGAAGGCGCGACGACGGACGCCGAGGGACTGCCCGTCACCCGCGTCGTCGAGCGCGACCTGCCCCGCACCGCGATGGACTGGGAGATCACCCCCACCGCCCTCACCGACCTGCTCGTCCGGCTGGAGAAGGACTACGGTCTCCCGACGGTCATCACCGAGAACGGCGCCGCCTTCGACGACACCGTCTCCGCGGACGGCCGGATCCACGACGCCGACCGCACCACCTATCTCGCCGACCACATCGCCGCCGTCGCCGCCGCCCGCGCCCAAGGGGCCGACGTCCGGGGCTACTTCGCCTGGTCGCTGATGGACAACTTCGAGTGGTCCTACGGCTACGACAAGCGATTCGGTATCGTCCGCGTCGACTACGACACGCAGGTGCGGACGCTCAAGGACAGCGCCAAGTGGTACCGCGACACCATCCACCACACCCGCAACGCGTAGCTGCGCCCGCGCGCGGTCGCGCAGCCCCACGGATACGAACGGGCGCCCCGCCGTGCCCTCTCGTACGACTCCGGCAGCCACCACCGCCGCGCTGATCGCCCTCGCCGCCCCCGTGGTTTTCGCCCCTCCCCACGGGCCGCCGCGCAGGCCGCGGCCTGGGACACCGACCGGGCGGCCTCCGCCCACACCGCCGACCCCGGCGCCGTCACCGCGTCCGGCAGCGAGAGCGACGCCACCGGACCGGGCGCCGCCGCGGACGGCGACGCCGCCACCCACTGGTCGAGCGACGCCGCTGACGACGCCTGGCTACGCGTCGACCTCGGCGCCACGCTCCGGATCAGCCAGGTCACCCTGGACTGGGAGGCCTCGTACGGCAAGCAGTACGTCCTGGAGGTGTCGAGGAACGGCACTGACTGGACGACGTTCTACACCGAGGACGACGGCACCGGCGGCAGCGTCACCGCCCACACCCACCCGCAGGAGGCCACCGGCCGCTACGTCCGGCTGCGCGGCATCCAGCGCGCCACCGCGAGCGGCTACGCCCTGGCCTCCTTCAAGGTGTACGGGGGCGAGCCCGCAGCCGCCTCCACCACCCGCACCAACCTGGCCCTGAACCACCCCGCGTACGGCAACCTCTAGCAGGACGCGGGCAGTTCACCCGCCCTCGTCACTTACGGCAAGGTCAGCGCCCGGATGAAGCTGCCGGTCGGCGACGGCTACTGGCCCGCGTTCTGGATGCTCGGCAGCAATGTCGACGACCCGACGGTCTCCTGGCCCGGATCCGGCGAGACGGACATCATGGAGAACATCGGCTACGGGGACTGGACCAGCTCCGCGCTGAACGGCCCCGGCTACTCCGCCGACGGCAACATCGGGAAGCAGCAGACCTACCCGGACGGCGGCCGCGCCGACGCGTGGCACACCTACGGCGTCGAGTGGACGGCCGAAGGCATGACGTTCACCGTCGACGACCGGGTCGTCCAGCGGACCTCCCGCCAGAAGCTGGAGTCCACTCGCGGGCAGTGGGTCTTCGGCCACAACCAGTACGTGATCCTCAACCTGGCCCTCGGCGGCGCCTACCCGGCCGGCTGGAACAAGGTCACCGAGCCCTACTGGGGTCTCCCGCAGTCCAGCGTCGACCGGATCGCCCAGGGCGGCATCAAGGCCGAGATCGACTGGGTCAAGGTCGAGCAGAAGAAGTAGGAGGACAGAAGCAGCAAGAGAACGGGGTCGGGGGGGGCGGCCGGGGGGGGGGCCCCGCCCCCCCCCCCCCCCCCCCCCGGCCCCCCCCCCGCCGGCCCCCCCCCCCCCGCCCCCCCGGGGGCGGGGGGGGGGGGCGGGC
>NZ_JBIVTZ010000021.1:107638-117960 GCF_044756945.1 Streptomyces sp. NPDC091387
CGGGTCCTGCCAGGCCGAAGGGCAGTCGTCCCCGAGGCACGGACCGAGACCACCGGGCAGCGGGTCGGGGGGCCCCGGGGGGGGGGGGGCCCCCCCCCCCCCCCCCCCCGGCCCCCCCCCCCCCACCCCGTTCCTGCTCCCTCCCGGGGCGCACGTGTCGGCGGGCTGGGTTACGTTCGAGGTATGAGGAACCGAGCGTTCCCGGCCCGCCTGCTCCCGGCGCTCCTGGCGGGGCTGCTGCTGATCCTGTCGGCGGCCGCCCTGGTCCTGGCGCCCGCCGCGCCTGCGGCGACGAGCGCCTCCACGGTCAATGACGTGGCGCAGGCGCTCCGCAAGAGCCCGGTGTACGTCGATCCGGCCGCGTCCGGGCAGCTCTCACGGAGCCAGGCCGCCGCTCTGACGAAGAAGATCAAGGACGCCGACAAGCCGGTGTTCGTGGCCGTGCTGCCGCAGAACGCGTCCTTCCCCGCGTCGAGCGTGCTCCGTACGCTGCGCGCCGACACCGGGATCACCGGTCTCTACGCGATACGCCTGGGCGACGGCTTCAACGCGGGCGCCGACCCGGAGGTGATGCCGGAGCGGGCGGTGCGCAACCTCACCGCCGCCGTGAAGGCCCCGGGCTCAGGCCCCGGCGCCGCGACCCAGCTGAACGCCTTCGTCGACCGGGCCGTCGAGCAGGCCCGCGGCCACGCCCCCGACTCCTGGGGCGGCTCCCCGTCCGGCCAGGGCTCTTCCGCCGCCGGGCTGATCGCGCTCGGTGCGGTGGTGGTCGTCGGCGGTGCGGGGGCCTACACGATCGTGCGCCGCAACCGCAGGCGCAAGGAGACCGAGGAGCAGGCCGCGCTCGACAAGCTGCGGGTCGTCGTGGACGAGGACATCACGGAGTACGGGGAGACACTGGACCGGCTCGATTTCCATCCCGGAGAGGCGGGCGCCGACGACTCGATGCGCGCGGACTACGAACGCGCCCTCGACTCCTACGAGAGCGCGAAATCGCGTATGGAGCACGCCCGGCACCCCTCCGACGTGCGCGGGGTGACCCAGGCACTGGAGGACGGGCGCTTCTCGCTCGCCGTCCTGGAGGCCCGGCGCACCGGCCGCGAACTGCCCGCGCGCCGCCCGCCCTGCTTCTTCGACCCGCGCCACGGGCCGTCGGTGGCCGACGTCCGCTGGACCCCGTCGGGCGGTACGGCACGCGAGGTCCCGGTCTGCGGCGCCGACGCGGTCCGGCTGCGCGACGGCCAGGACCCGATGAGCCGCACCGTCGACATGGGCGACGGCAGCCGCCGCCCGTACTGGGAGGCGGGCCCGGCCTACGGCCCCTGGGCGGGCGGTTACTTCGGCGGCGGCCTGCTCCCCGGCCTGCTGGTCGGCACCATGCTCGGCTCGATGCTCTCCACCCCGGCGTACGCGGCGGAGTACGGCGGCGGGGACTTCGGCGCGGGCGGCGACTTCGGCGGTGGCGACTTCTCCGGCTCCGACTTCGACTCCTCGGGCTTCGGAGGCGGCGGGTTCGGTGACGGCGGTGGTGGCGGGTTCGGCGGCGGCGGGGACTTCGGGGGCGGCGGGTTCTAGGGCCTGTATGGGGTTGTCACGCTGCGAGCGTGCGTGCCCAGCCCCGTGACGCCGCGGGACAACCCCATACAGGCACTAAGGGCCGCGGGTTCCTGGGCGCCGGGGTCCAGGGCGTGCGGTGAACGCGGCGCCGTCAGCCGTGGGTCAGGCGGGGTGTGGGAACAGGCCCTGGCGCGCGGCCAGCCGTTCCATCAGGGCCGCGCTCTGCGCGAGCAACTCCTGCTCTTCGTCCGTGAGTTCCGCTTCGATGGCCAGGGCCAGCCAGCCGGCCCTGCGGCCACGCTCCGCTTCCAGTGCGGCCCGGCCGGAGTCCGACAGTTCGAGCAGGGTCTTGCGGCCGTCCGTGGGGTGGGCCCTGCGGGTGACCAGGCCCTGTTCGAGGAGGAGGCCGACCGCGCGGGCCATCGACTGCGGGCGTACGCGCTGATCGGTCGCGAGATCGCTGGTGGTCATGGCGCCGTCGCGGTCCAGGACGCCGAGCACGGCGACCTGCCCGACCGGGATCCGGTCCTCGCTCTTCACGCGTCGGCTGAGCTTGCCCATGGCGGTACGCAGTTCGGCGGCGACGGTGGCGGCTTCCGGGGTGGGCACAGGGCACTTTAACCCGGAAACGCCGTCGCGCGGCATAACTGCACAGCGGAACTGAACAGCATGACTGAACAGCAATGCTGTACAGTTTCGTCATGTCGGGCCGAGCGCCAGCGTCGTCGCAGCCAGGGCCCGGCAGGCGACAAAGGGAAGGAACTCCCATGCCCGCAAACACAGTTGAGTCGACCGCCGTCCGCACCGTCACCGCCCGCGCCGTCCTCGACAGCCGCGGCAACCCCACCGTCGAGGTCGACGTCGTCCTCGCCGACGGATCCCTGGGCCGCGCCGCCGTCCCCTCCGGCGCCTCCACCGGCGCCCGCGAGGCGGTGGAACTGCGCGACGGTGACCCCCGGCGTTGGCACGGCAAGGGCGTCGACCGGGCCGTGGCCCATGTGCGGGGCGAGATCGCGGACGCCGTCACCGGACGGGACGCCGACGACCAGGCCGGCCTCGATGCCGCGCTCGTCGCCCTCGACGGCACCCCCGCCAAGGCGCGCCTCGGCGCCAACGCCCTGCTCGGGGTCTCCCTCGCCACCGCGAAGGCCGCCGCCGTCTCGCACCGGCAGCCGCTGTACCGCTACCTCGGCGGGGCCGGTGCAGGGGTGCTCCCGGTGCCGATGATGAACATCGTCAACGGCGGCGCCCACGCCGACAACCCGCTGGACTTCCAGGAGTTCATGATCTCGCCGGTGGGCGCGGAGTCCTTCGCGGAGGCCGTGCGGATGGGCTCGGAGGTCTTCCACACGCTCCGCCGCGACCTGCTGGCCGCGGGGCACTCCACCGGCGTCGGCGACGAGGGCGGCTTCGCGCCCGCGCTGCGCACGGCAGAGGAGGCGCTCGACTTCGTCATGGCTGCCGTCGAGCGGGCCGGATACCGGCCCGGTGCGGACATCGGCCTCGTCATGGACCCGGCGTCGTCGGAGTTCTACCGGGACGGTGTGTACGCGTACACCGGAGAGGGCGTCCGGCGTACGTCCGCCGAACAGGTCGACTACCTCGCCCAGCTGATCGACGCCTACCCGATCGTCTCGGTGGAGGACCCGATGGCCGAGGACGACCTCGACGGCTGGCGCGAGCTGACGGCCCGGGTCGGGAACAGGTGCCAGCTGACCGGGGACGACGTGTTCTGCACCGATGAGGCACTGGTACGGGAAGGCATCCGTACGGGCGTGGGCAACGCGGTCCTGGTCAAGGTCAACCAGATCGGGACGCTGACCGAGGCGCTCGGGACGGTGGCCGCCGCGCAGCGGGCCGGATGGGCGGTGGTCATCTCCCACCGCTCCGGCGAGACGGAGGACACGACCATCGCGGATCTGGCCGTCGCCACGGGGTGCGGGCAGATCAAGACCGGGTCCCTGTCCCGTTCGGACCGCACGGCCAAGTACAACCAGCTGATCCGGATCGAGGAGGAGCTGGGGGAGTCCGCGGTGTACGGCCACCCGCGCCTCGGCGGCGTGGACAGCACCGCGGGGCGATCCGCCTAGACCGCCCGCCGGGGGAGGCCTTCGCCCCCGGCCCGCCCGCCGCGTTCCAGGACGACACCGACCACGCTCCGGGCGGGCGGCGTCCCCCAGAACCGTGAGTCGGTGCTGAAGGCGGGGTTGTTCCCGAGGGCGACGAGCTGCCCCGCCGGCACGAGGGCGCCCGCCGCCTCGCGGACCTCCGGCGGTACGGGGTCGCCGGCGAGCGCCACCACCCGCTTCACCAGCAGCGCCGCGCCCGTGCCGGAGCCCACCGGTCCGGTGCGGGCGGCGGGGACACCACGAGGATCCGGCCGGCCCTCGGCCGCAGGAGCCCGTGCCGGACGAACAGCACCCGCTGCCCGTGCCGCAGCGCCGGAGTCATGCTCGGCCCGGAGACCAGCAGCACCGACACCGAGAGGCGCAGCAGCACGAGAAGCACCACGGCGGCCGCGGCCACCACCTACACCACCGTCAGCACGGCACTCTCCCCGCTCCCCTTGTTCTCCCGTCTCTCCCGGCCCTATCCACGGGCGGCCGGCACGGCATCCGGTGCCTCACCCGGCACACCACCCTGCATCCCGGCCAGGACGTCCATCCGGTATCCGTCGGCCTGGAGGGTGAACAGGCCCGCGTACTCCTTGCCCAGTGCCATGAGTTCGTCGTGCCTGCCCTGCTCGACACCCGGCCGGCGGTCGGCACGGTGGCGCAATGTGAACGGGCGGCACCTCTCATCGAACGCGCCCGACGCGCGGTCGCCGACGGGCCGGAAGAACAGCGATGAGTTTCGGACGGCGTGGCAGTCTCTGTTGCCGTACGCCTGACCCGATGTTCCGAGGAGCGAGTGATATGCGCGTGGTCATCAGTGAGTTCATCAGCCTGGACGGTGTCGTGCAGGCGCCGGGCGGTGCCGAGGAGGACCGGGACGGCGGCTTCGCGCACGGCGGCTGGTCGCACCCGTTCTTCGACGCGGAAGTGGTGGGCGCCTCCTTCAGCGAGTCGGTGGACGGGGCCGGGGCCCTGCTGTTCGGCCGCCGCACCTGGCAGACGATGGCCGCGGCATGGCCCGAGCGCGCGGGCGACCCGTTCGCCGACCGGATGAACGCCCTCCCGAAGTACGTCGTCACCGGCACCCTGGGCGACGACGACCTGACGTGGAACAACACCGAGCGCGTCCCCGGCGAGGAGTTCACCGCCCGTATCCAGGAGCTGCGGGAGAAGGGCGACGGCGACCTGCTGGTCATGGGAAGCCCCACGCTCGTGCGCGGCCTGCTGGGCGAGGGCCTGGTCGACGAGCTCCGGCTCGTGATCATGCCGGTGCTGCTGGGCGGCGGAAAGTCGATCTTTCCTACGGACGGCGGACTGCGCACGCTCGAACTGGTCTCGGCCGTCACCAGCGCTGCGGGCGTTCAGGTGTGCACCTACCGGCCGGCGGCGAAGGGATAGCGAGGGCTCCTCAGCCGACGTCGGGCCGGGCCGGTGTGCGTCAAGGGCGCGGGCGGCATCGACGCCGTGCACAACCCGCGGTGGTGCACGGCGGCCGGCCGGTTGTTTGCTCTCGCCGCCCCCACTCGCTTTGATGCCGGTGGCCGCTGTGCAGTGGTCGAGGCCGGCGAGAGGCGTACGGGGTGCGGGGCATGGCGGGCAGACGGTCCCTGGGCCGGAGGTTCGGGTGGCTGTGGGCGGCGTACGCCGTCAGCTCGTACGGCACCGGGCTCGGGTTCGGTGCGCTCCCGCTGATCGCGGTGCTCGTCCTGCACAGCGGGCCGACCCAGGTGGCGGCGCTGGCCGCCGCCGGGCGGGCGGTGGGGGCCCTGCTCGCGGTGCCGCTCGGCCCCTGGGTGGAGTTCCGGCACAAGCGGCCCGTCATGGTGTCGATGGACCTGATCCGGTTCGTGGCGCTGATGAGCGTCCCCGCGACGTTCGCGCTCGGCCGGCTCGGCTTCGCCCAGCTCCTCCTCGTCTCCGTCGTCGTCGCCGCGGCCGACATCGCCTTCAAGGCGGCGAGCGGCGCGTATCTGAAGGCGCTCGTCCCGCCGCGGGACCTGCTCGTCGCGAACGGCCGCTTCGAATCCACCACCTGGACCTCGACCATGATCGGACCGCCGCTCGGCGGGGCCGCGATCGGGCTGTTCGGGCCGGTGACGACCGTGATCGCCGACGCGGTCAGCTATCTGCTCTCCGCGCTGGGCATCCGCGCCATCGGCGGCACGGAACCGGGCCCCTCGCGAACGGGCGCGCCGCGGCTGCGCGCGGGCGATCTGCTCGACGGCTGGCGCCACCTCCTGAGGCACCGCACCCTGCGCCCGCTGCTCGTCAACTCGATCGTGGTCAACGGCCTGATCATGGCCTCCGGGCCACTGCTCGCCGTACTCCTGCTGGGCCCCCTCGGGTTCACACCCTGGCAGTACGGTCTCGTGTTCGCGGCCCCCTGCATCGGCGGCCTCGTCGGCTCACGCCTCGCGCACCCGCTCGCGGCGCGGTTCGGCCGGCACCGGATGCTGCTCACGTCCGGGGTGCTGCGTGCGGTCTGGCCCATCGGGCTGGCCTTCGTCCGGCCCGGTGTCCCGGGCATGGTGCTCGTCATCGTCGCCCAACTCGGCCTGGTGACCTGCTGCGGCCTCTTCAACCCGCTGCTGGCCACCTACCGGCTCGACCACACCCCTGCCGACCGGGTCGCCCGCACCCTGTCCGCCTGGTCGATCAGCAGCAGCGCCGCCATCGCGGCCATGACCGCCCTGTGGGGTCTGCTGGCCGCCGCCACCGGCCCCCGCATCGCGATCGCCGTCGCGGGAGTCCTCCTGCTGGCGACCCCGCTGCTGCTGCCGCGCGGCGAGCGCGCCCCCGGGCCGAAGCCGGTCGGCGCCGAGGGAGCCGTCGATCGTGTCTGAGGCCGGGGTGCGGCACCCGAACATCGACCCGCCGCCGACCGCCTTCGCGGCAGCGGCGTGCCGCGTGTCGGCGTCGAACAGGTAGGTCTCGACGAACGACATGCCCGTGTACTCGGGCACGGCGTCGGAGAGCAGCGGCCGGACCCGTGACCAGGCGCCGTCCGCGCCGACCAGCAGGTCCGTGACGACGGTGCCGCCGTCGGCGAAGGTCACCTCGTGGCGGTCCCCGCCGAGGCCACGGACACCGCTGACCTTGTGGCCCCAGCGGACGGTTCCGTCCGGGAGCGAGTCGAGCAGGATCCGCCGCAGCTCGCCGCGCTGCACCTCGGGGCGTCCGCCCGTGCCGTCGTCGGGCTGGTCGAGCAGGACGTTCCCCTCCCGGTCCAGGGCCCGCATCGCCTGACGGCCCTCCAGGATGATGCCGCGGAACTCGTCCATCAGACCGGCTGCCTGCACGGCCGGTTGGCCGTTGTAGTCGTGGATGTCGAGCATCCCGCCCTGCGTACGAGCCGTCGGTGAGGCCTCCGCCTCGTAGACGGTGGCCGTGATGCCGTGGACGTGCAGCACGCCGGCGAGCGTGAGGCCGCCGAGTCCTGCGCCGATGATCGTGACGTGAGCGGTCATGCTGGCTCCCTGCCGGTCGGATGCCTGCCGGGTGGGCCCCGGAAGGATCTGCGGCAAGCCTCCGGGCCCCCGCCGACATGCCCCCGACATCGCACCGACCCCGCCGACAGGCGGCCGACACCGCGGCTCCGCCGCGGCGCCCGGCCGAGGCGGCTTTGCCGCTTCGGCAAGGATGTTTGCCGTAAAGCGCGAGCGCCCCGCACCATCTCCGTAGATGGAGGTGTTTCGCATGAGCGACATGACGACGCAGACGTACGACGTAGTGGTGATCGGTGGCGGGCCCGCCGGGCTGAGCGGGGCCCTGGCGCTGTCCAGGGCCCGGCGTTCGGTGCTGGTGATCGACGCGGGCAGCCCGCGCAACGCACCCGCGTCCCACGCGCACAACTACCTGGGGCGCGAGGGCATCCCGCCCACCGAGCTGCTGGCCATCGGCCGGGAAGAGGCCTCCGGGTACGGGGCGGAGATCGTCGAGGGTGAGGCCGTGGCCGCCGAGAGGCTGCCGGGCGGGGCCGGGTTCCGGGTCGTACGGGCGGACGGAGCCGCCGTCACCGCGCGCCGTCTCCTCGTCACCACCGGGCTCGTCGACGAACTGCCGCCGATCCCCGGGCTGGCCGAGCACTGGGGCTCCGGTGTGCTGCACTGCCCGTACTGCCACGGCTGGGAGGTGCGGGACCGGCCCGTCGGCATCGTGGCCCTGAGCCCGATGGCCGTGCACCAGGCCCTGCTCTGGCGCCAGTGGAGCGACGACGTCACCCTTTTCCTGCACCACACGCCCGAACCGGGCGACGAGGAGTACGAGCAGCTCGCCGCGCGCGGCATCGCCGTGGTCGACGGGGAGGTGACCGGCATCGAGTCCAGCGGGGACCGGCTCACCGGGGTGCGGCTGGCCGGCGGGCGGGTCGTGCCGCGCGAGGCCGTGGTCGTCCAGCCGCGGTTCACCGCGCGGTCCGGGGTCCTGGACGGCCTCGGACTGCCCGCCACCGCGCTGGAGATGGGCGGCCACACCGTCGGTACGTACATCGCGTCCGATCCGTCCGGCGCGACCGAGGTGCCCGGGGTCTGGGTCGCCGGTAACGTCGCCAACCTGATGGAGCAGGTCATCGGCGCCGCCGGGGCGGGGCTGAAGGCGGCCGCCGCCATCAACGCCGACCTGGTGGGCGACGACACCCGCCGCGCGGTCGAGGCCCGCCGCGCACCCTTCTCGGCGGAGGCCGAGCGCCAGGTCTGCGAGCAGACGCTCGGAAGCCGCCGTCACGGACTGCAGGAGACACGATGACAACCGACAGCGCGCCGTCCGACGCGGAACTCTGGGACCAGCGCTACCGCGAGAGCAACCGGATCTGGAGCGGGAACCCCAACACCGCGCTCGTCCGCGAAGTGGAGGGCCTGACTCCGGGGCGCGCCCTCGACCTCGGGTGCGGGGAAGGGGCCGACGCGGTCTGGCTCGCACGGTGGGGCTGGCAGGTCACCGCCACGGACATCTCGCGCGTCGCTCTCGGCCGGGCCGCCGAACACGCGGCGGAGGCAGGGGTCGCCGACCGGATCGACTGGCAGTTCCACGACCTCGGCGTCTCCTTCCCCGAGGGGGAGTACGACCTCGTCTCGGCCTCGTTCCTGCACTCGATGGGCGACCTCCCGCGCGAGGAGATCCTGCGGCGGGCCGCCGCGGCCGTCGCACCCGGCGGAGTGCTCCTGATCGTCGGGCACGCGGGCTTCCCCGCGTGGGAGCACGACCACGCGGACATGGAGCTCCCCACCACCGACGAGGTGCTCGCCTCCCTCGAATTCCCGGCGGGGGAGTGGGAGGTGCTGCTCAGCGAGGAGCACGAGCGCGTGCAGAACGACCCGGACGGGAACCCCACCACCCGAACCGACAACGCGCTGAAGGTCCGCCGCCGCTGACGGCGGGTCCGCCGGCGCGCGGGGCGAGGGCGCGCGTGCCGGCCGTCACGGCGGCGGCCGGCACGCGACATCCAACCGTCATCGAGGCCATTGAGGTCAGGCCCTGACCTATACGGCTTCTAGCGTGGTCCTCGACCGGCGGAACAGGAACGACCGAAGGCAGAGATCATGAACGTGAACGTCAACAACGCGGACACCCGTGAGGCGGCCACCACCCCGGCCCTCACCGGCGAGCGCGCCGACCTGCTGGAGGCACTGACCAAGCAGCGTCACTTCCTGAGCTTCACCACCCGTGACCTCACCGACGAGCAGGCCGGGCAGCGGACCACCGCGAGCGAGCTGTGCCTGGGCGGTCTCATCAAGCACGTCACCGAGGTCGAACGGAGCTGGGCGGACTTCATCGTGCACGGGCCCGTGGCGATGCCCGACTTCACCGCCATGACCGAGGCCGACTTCGCCCGGCGGACCGACGGATTCCGGATGCTGCCCGGCGAGACGCTGGCGGGTGTGCTGGCCGACTACGCCGAGGTGGCCCGCCGGACCGACGAACTGCTCGCCACCCTGCCCGACCTGGATGCCGACCACGCGCTGCCGAAGGCTCCCTGGAACGAGCCCGGCGTGCGCTGGTCGGCCCGCCGGGTACTGATGCACGTCATCGCGGAGACCGCTCAGCACGCCGGGCACGCCGACATCATCCGCGAGTCGCTGGACGGCGCCAAGAGTATGGGCTGACCCGGAGGAGTGATCCGCGCCCCCCGGCGCCCGAACGCCGGAGCGGTGGCCGTGACCACCGCTCCGGCTCAGCCGTTGAGTCGACCATGAATACTCGACGTCTGACCGCCGCGGTGGGCACCCTCGCCGCCACCGCCCTGCTGGCACTCTCCGTGCCCGCCACGACCGCCCATGCCGCCGAGTGCGGTGTCCGCTCCGACGGCCGGCTGTACTGCGGCAACGCCGTCGGCGCGAAGGGGTACGCGGACCGCTCCTACCGTTCGGCGACGCGCGGCACGCTCACCACCGGGTTCAACTGGTTCGCCTGCTGGGGCCACGGCGACCCCCACGAGGGCCAGAACGACATCTGGTACTGGACCCAGCTCGACAACGGCCAGTGGGGCAACGTCCCCGCCGTCTCCGTGAAGACCGGCCAGGACCCGGCGCCCGGCCTCCGCGAGTGCTGAAGCCCTAGGTGTACTGCCCCGTGAGGTTGGGGACACGGCTGGCGGGTGGTTGGCCCTTGAGTGCGGTGTGTCCGCGGTGGTGATTGTAGGTGTGCAGCCACTGG
>NZ_JBIVTZ010000022.1:0-55491 GCF_044756945.1 Streptomyces sp. NPDC091387
TGTAGATGTCGCAATCCACACCGAACCCGGAAGGCCCTCACTTGTTCAAGATCACCCAGCCGTGGGATCCGTCACCAACCTCCGTGGACAGAACACCTAGATCACCAGGCTGAGCAGCGCCGCCACCACGAAGCCCGCCACCGACAGGACCGTCTCCAGCACCGTCCAGGACTTCAGGGTGTCGCGCTCCGAGATGCCGAAGTACTTCGACACCATCCAGAAGCCGCCGTCGTTGACGTGCGAGGCGATGATCGAACCGGCCGAGATCGCCATGATGATCAGCGCCAGGTGCGGCTGCGACATGCCCTGGCCCTCGACCAGCGGGACGACGATGCCCGCGGTGGTGACGATGGCGACCGTCGCGGAGCCCTGGGCGATGCGCAGCACCGCGGAGATCAGCCAGGCCAGCAGGATGACCGGCAGGCCGACGTCGTTGAAGGTGTCCGCGAGCGCGTCCGCGATCCCGCTGCTCTTGAGCACGGCGCCGAAGATCCCGCCCGCGCCGACGACCAGCAGGATGTTGCCGACCGGCTTGAGGGAGGAGGTCGACACCGACTCCAGGGACTTGCGGGACCAGCCGCGCCGGATGCCGAGCAGGTAGTACGCGAGCAGCAGCGCGATCGTCAGGGCGACGAACGGGTTGCCGAAGAACTCGACGACCGAGCGGAGCGTCGAGGGGTCCAGCGCGATGGAGGAGAACGTCGCGGCGAGGATCAGCACCAGCGGGGTGCCGATGATCGTGAGTACGGTGCCGAGCGCGACCGGGGCCTCGTGCGGGGTGACTCCGGCGGCGCGCTGCTCGGCGACGACGGCGGCCTTCGCCTCCGCCGCGGCCTCGACCATGTCCTGCGGGACCTCGACGAAGATCCGCTTCCCGATCCAGGCGGCGTATCCCCAGGCGGCCAGTACGGACGGGATGCCGACGACGGCGCCCATCAGGATGACCCAGCCGAGGGAGACGTGGAAGAGGCCGGCGGCGGCGACCGGGCCGGGGTGCGGCGGCAGGAACGCGTGGGTCATGGACAGACCCGCCAGCAGCGGCATCGAGTACAGCAGGATCGACTTGCCGGAGCGCTTGGCCGCGGCGTACACGATCGGCGCGAGGACGAAGATGCCGACGTCGAAGAAGACCGGGATACCGAAGATCAGACCGGTCAGGCCCATGGCGAGCGGGGCGCGCTTCTCACCGAAGAGGTTCAGCAGCCGGGCGCTCAGCACCTCCGCGCCGCCGGAGACCTCGAGGATCGCGCCGAGCATCGTGCCGAGGCCGATGATGATCGCGACATGGCCGAGGATGCCGCCCATGCCGGATTCGATGACGGAGACGGCGGCGGACTTCTGCACCGTGCCGAACAGCTCCGTGACGGAGAGTCCGGCGCCCAGGCCGACGGCTATGGAGACGGCGAGCAGCGCGACGAACGGCTGCAGCCTGACCTTGATGATCAGGAAGAGGAGGAGGGCGATTCCGAGTACGGCGACGGTCAGCAGACCGGCCGTGCCGTCTATCAGGAGGAGGAGTCCACCGGTGTGGGGTGGTGTCTCGACGGGTGGGGGGCTCGCGGCGAGCAGCATGGGTAACTCCGTTGTCGGCCATGGGGCTTCGGGCATGGGGGGAGCGCGGCACGGCGCCCCGGTGGGGCGGGGCGCCGTGCCGTGCGTGGTGCGGTGGTGCGGGTGCGGCAAGGTGGTGATCAGGCTCAGCCCAGGACCGCGAGGGCGTCGATCTCGATGAGCAGGCCCTTGGGCAGTCCGACGTAGACCGTCGTACGGGCAGCGGGGGCGGCCTTGAGGTTCTGCTCGCCGAAGTAGGTGTTGTAGATCTCGTTCATCTCGGCGAAGTGGTCGACGTCGGTGAGGTAGACGCGCATCATCATCACGTCGTCCCAGCTCGCGCCGCCCTCCTCCAGGATCGCCTTGACGTTGGCGAAGGTCTGGAGGGTCTGCTCGCGCAGGGTGGGACCGGCGGGGGTCGGTGCCTGGCCCTCCACCGCGGGCAGGAAGCCGACCTGGCCGGCGACCTGGAGGATGTTCCCCTTCTTCACTCCGTGCGAGAACTTCGCGGGCGGGGTGGTGTGGGTGCTCGGGGTGAGTGCGGTCTTGTCGGTCATCGCTGATCAGGCTTTCTTGGGTCGGGTGGTGCCGGAGTACTCCCGGCTGATGGTGTCGGCGGTGCGCCGGACCAGCGGGAGCAGGGTGAGGAGTTCCTCCGCCGTGACGACCACGTTCGGTGCGGAGACCGACATGGCGGCGACGACGCGCCCGTCGGCGCCGCGGATCGGGGCGCCGACGCAGTTGATGGACTCCTCGTGGCCGCCGAGGTCGGTGGCCCAGCCCTGTTCGCGTACGGCGGCGAGCTCCTTGAGGAACGCGCCGGCGCCGGGGGTCGAACGGGACGTGTACATGGGGTAGTCGAGCTTCTCGGCGACGGCGCGCCGTTCCGGCTCGGTCAGGTCGGCGAGCAGCAGCTTGGCCACGGCGGCGACGGTGATCGCGACGGGTTTGCCGATCCGGGAGTACATCCGTACCGGGTAGCGGCTCTCGACCTTGTCGATGTAGAGGACCTCGTTCTCCTCGTACACCGCGAGATGGACGGTGTGTCCGCAGTTCTCGTTGAGTTCGGCGAGGTGCGGGTGGGCGATCTCCCGGACGTCGAGGTTCTCGACGGCCTCCTGGGCGAGCGCGAAGAGCCGTGCGCCGAGGCGGTAGCGCTGGTCCTGCTGGCGGTAGACGAGTCCGTGCTCGTGGAGCGTGCGGAGGAGCCGCAGCGCGGTGGACTTGTGGACACCGAGCCGCTCGGCCACCTGGCCGAGGTCGGCGGGTCCCTGCGCGAGCAGCGGCAGGATGCTCAGCGCCCGGTCGACGGTCTGACTCATGTACTGCGTACCTCCGTGTCGTCCCCCGTCCAGCCGGGGCCGAGACGCAGTCTCCCCCAGGCGGCGTCGTCGAGGGCCGCGAGGCGGTCGGCCCGGTCGCGGGCGGGCGGGTCGGTGAGGTCGCCGGGGACGGTGAGGACGGCGGCGGCCATCAGGTGACCGTGCCGGGCGCGGTCGCGGACGGGCAGTCCGCGCAGGGTGGCGGAGAGGAAGCCGGCCGCGAAGGCGTCGCCGGCGCCGACGGGCGCGACGACGTCGACGCGCAGTGCGGGTACGTCGGTGACGGTGTCGGGCCGAGAACCGGCCCCTCCGGCTCCGGGGCGGGAGAAGACCGTCGCGCCCTGCGCGCCCCGCTTCACGACGAGCACGGCGGGTTCCGGCAGGGCCTCGCGGATCGCCTCGGCCCCGGCCGTGATCCCCCACGCCTCCTCCGCCTCGTCCTCCCCGGCGAAGACGAGGTCCGCGCCGCGGGCCAGGTCCAGCAGGACGCCGGGGGAGGCGTCGCCGCCCCGCCACAGTCCCGGCCGGTGGTTGACGTCGAAGGAGACGAGGGGGCGGCCGGGCCGCGGGGCCGTCAGCTCGCGCAGCAGCGCCAGGCAGTCGGCGGAGAGCGCGGCCGTGATGCCGGACAGGTGCAGGACCCGGCCGGCGGACAGGGCCTCGTGGGGGACGTTGGCGGGCGACATCGCGGAGGCCGCGGATCCGGCCCGGTAGTACGCCACCTCGTGGACGTCGGCCGCGCGGTCGGTCGCCGTGCGGAAGTAGATGCCGGTGGGTCTGTCGGGGTCGCGGCGCACGGCGGAGGTGTCGACGCCGTAGGCGGAGATCGCGTCGACGAGGTGGTCGCCGAAGCCGTCCGCCCCGACCCGGCTCACCCAGGCCGCCCGGTGCCCGGCCCTGGCGAGCGCGCAGGCGACGTTGGACTCGGCGCCCCCGATCCCCCGGCCGAAGGACGGTACGTCGGCGAGGCGTCCCGGCCGCGAGGGCAGGAACGTCACCATGGACTCGCCGAGGCACACGACATCACTGGCCGTGGCGTCGGCGGCGGTCCTGGCCGGGGTTCCGGACACGCGGGGCTCCTCTTGGTCTGCGGGCGGCACCGGTTCTCACCATTGACCGGGCATCGGCTCGGATGTTAGACAGCCCTGAGCGATATACGCAATGGGTGTTGCATATGTTGCAACGCAATACAGTACAGACGACTGACCGACGACTGAACGACGACCTAATTCGATCGAGGAGGCACCCATGGCTGCCGACCGTCCCGTGGCCGGACTGGCCGGACTCGCCGACGAGCGGGTCGACCACCGGTTCAAGGCGCTCCCGCCCGACGCGGAGGGGCTGACCGTCGGTGCGCTGGCCGCCGAGCGGCGCAACCTCTTCACCGGCGGGTTCACCACCCCGGTGCTCGCCCTGTCCGCCGAGTCCGTCGAGCACAACCTCGACCTGCTGGAGACGTACGCGGAACGCCACGGCCTCGCGTTCGCCCCGCACGGCAAGACGTCGATGTCCCCGCAGCTGTTCGCCCGTCAGCTGGAGCGCGGCGCGTGGGGCATCACCGCGGCGGTCCCCCACCAGGCGCGGGTCTACCGGGCGTACGGGATCCAGCGGATCTTCCTCGCCAACGAGCTCGTCGACGCCGCCGCGCTGCGGTGGCTCGCGGGCGAGCTGGACGCCGACCCCGACTTCCGGTTCGTCTGCTACGTCGACTCGGTGCGCGGCGTCGAGCTGATGGACGAGACCCTGCGCGCGGCCCGTGCCTCCCGCCCGGTCGACGTCGTCGTGGAGCTCGGCGCGGGCGAGGGCGCCCGCACGGGTGCCCGTACCGAGGCCGACTGCACCGCGGTCGCCGACGCGGTGGCCGCGGCCGGGAGCCTGCGCCTGGTGGGCGTGGCCGGTTACGAGGGCGAGGTGCCGCAGGCGTCCGGCGAGCGGGTCCGGGAGTGGCTGCGCCGGCTCGTCGCGCTGGCCGCGGCCTTCGACGCGCAGGGGCGGTTCGCCGCGCTGGAGGCCGGTGAGCCGGTCGTGATCAGTGCGGGCGGCAGCGCGTGGTTCGACGCGGTGGCGGACGTGTTCGCCGACATCCCGGAACTGTCGCACCCCGTGACCAAGTTGCTCCGCTCGGGGGCGTACGTCTCGCACGACGACGGCCACTACCGCCAGGTGACGCCCTTCAACCGGGTCCCCGAGGAGGGCTCGCTGCAGCCCGCCTTCCGGCTGTGGGCGCAGGTCGTCTCACGCCCGGCCCCCGGGCAGGCGTTCCTCAACGCGGGCAAGCGGGACGCCGCCTACGACCTCGATCTGCCGGCGGCACAGGTCGTGCGGTCGGGGCGGGACGGCTCCGTGCGGGCGGCCAAGGGCGTCGAGGTCACCAAGCTGTCGGACCAGCACGCGTGGGTGGAGACCGAGGACGGAGCCGGCCTGGAGGTCGGGGACTGGGTCGGGATGGGCCTCTCCCACCCGTGCACCAGCTTCGACAAGTGGCAGCTGATCCCGCTCGTGCAGGCGGACGGCACGGTCACGGACTACATCCGCACCTTCTTCTGATCCCACACCCGAGCCCCTCCGGCGATGGAGGAGCGGGCGTGCGGGGGCGCTGCCCCCGCACGCCCGTCCCGAAAGGCACCCCCATGGACCTCGTCATCCGCGACGCCCGCGTCATCGACGGCACCGCCACCCCCTCCTACCGCGCCGACGTCGCCGTCCGCGACGGCCGCATCGCGGAGATCCACCCGGAGCACGCCCCGGGCCCGCGCCCCTCCGCCGCCCGCATGCTCGACGCCGACGGTCTCGCCCTCTCCCCCGGCTTCGTCGACATGCACGCCCACAGCGACCTCGCCCTGCTCCGCGACCCCGACCACAGCGCGAAGGCCGCGCAGGGCGTCACCCTCGAAGTCCTCGGCCAGGACGGGCTGTCGTACGCCCCCGTCGACGACCGCACCCTCGCCGAGGTCCGCCGGTCCATCACCGGCTGGAACGGTGACGGGAGCGACATCGACTTCGACTGGCGCACCGTCGGCGAGTACCTGGACCGGCTCGACCGCAACTTCGGCGGCCGGGGCATCGCCGTCAACGCCGCCTATCTGATCCCGCAGGGCACCGTCCGGATGTACGCGGTCGGCTGGGACGACCGGCCCGCCACCGACGCCGAGCTGACCCGGATGAAGGAACTCGTCGCCCGGTCCATGGCCGAGGGCGCCGTCGGCATGTCCTCCGGGCTCACCTACACCCCGGGCATGTACGCGGACGACGCCGAACTCACCGCACTCTGCCGGGTGGTGGCCGAGCACGGCGGCTACTACTGCCCGCACCACCGCTCGTACGGGGCGGGCGCGCTGGAGGCGTACGAGGAGATGGTGCGGCTCACCCGTACCGCGGGCTGCGCCCTGCATCTCGCGCACGCCACCATGAACTTCGGGGTGAACGAGGGGAAGGCGCCGGAACTGCTCGGCCTCCTGGACCGGGCCCTGGACTCGGGCGCCGACATCTCCCTCGACACCTACCCGTACACCCCGGGCTGCACGACGCTGGTCGCCATGCTGCCGAGCTGGGCGAGCGAGGGCGGACCTGAGTCGATCCTGTCGCGTCTCGCCGACGACACGGCGGCCGCGCGGATCCGCCACGCCATGGAGGTCGTCGGGGCGGACGGCTGCCACGGTGTGCCGATCGAGTGGGACACCATCGAGATCTCCGGCGTGAGCGTGCCCGGTCTCGACGCGTACGTCGGCCGTACGGTGGCGGAGTCCGCGCGGCTGCGCGGCGAGGAGCCCTGGGTGACCGCGCGGCGGCTGCTGCTGGAGGACCGGCTGGGCACGACGATCCTCCAGCACGTGGGCCACGAGGAGAACGTCCGGCAGATCATGCGCCACCGCGTCCACACCGGCGGCAGCGACGGCATCCTCCAGGGCGACAAGCCGCATCCGCGCGCGTACGGCACCTTCCCGCAGTACCTCGGCCGGTACACGCGGGAGCTGGGCATCCTCACACTGGAGGAGTGCGTCGCCCACCTCACGTCCCGCCCGGCGGCCCGGCTGGGGCTGGCCGACCGCGGTCACGTGCGCGAGGGGTACCGCGCCGACCTGGTGCTCTTCGATCCGTCGACGGTGGCCGCGGGCTCGACGTTCGACGAGCCGCGCACCCTGCCGTTCGGCATCCCGCACGTGCTGATCGACGGCCGCTTCGTCATCGAGGACGGCAGGCGGACCCAGGTCCTGGCCGGCCGGTCGGTGCGCTCCGCACCCCGCGGGTAGCCGCCGCCCGGCTCAGGCCCCGGCCGCCCGCTCCCGTGCCCACGCCAGGTCCTCCTCCGTGGGTGCGTCGTCCTGGGTGAGCGCCCGCCGCCAGTAGCCGCTGAACTCGACGGCGGACCTGGGCAGTCCGCGTTCCTCGACGAGGTGGCGGCGCAGCGCACGGACCGTGCCGGCCTCGCCCGCGAGCCAGGCGGCCGCGCTCTCCCCGGGCAGCGCGGCCGACCGGACCGCGTCCAGCAGCGATTCGCCCCGGTCCCGGTGCACCCAGCGCACGGTCAGGTCCGCCGCGGTGTCGAACCGCTGCTCCTCCGCGGCGTCCGCGACCTCGGCGCAGACCGTCGCCCGCGCACCGGCCGGCAGCGATGCGAGGATCGTCCCGATCGCCGGGAGCGCCGACTCGTCGCCGGCCAGCAGCAGGTGCCCGGCCTCCGGCAGCGGCCGCGCGTACGCCGAGGACGGGCCGACCATGCCGACCACGTCCCCGGGCCCGGCGGCGCGGGCCCACCGGGTGGCGGGCCCGCCCTCGCCGTGGAGCACGAAGTCGACGGCCATGAGCCCGGATCCGGGGTCGTACGAGCGGACGGTGAAGCTCCGCATGAGCGGCCGCTCCGGTTCGGGGATCGCGAGGTACGCCTCGTACCACCGCATGCCGTAGGTGTCCTCTGCGTCCGGCTCGGGCAGCCGGGGCACGCGCTGCCCCTGCCGCGGGAAGCAGAGTTTCATCTGCTGGTCGGGCCGGTCCTCCATGAGCGACGCCGTCCCGTCCCCGGAGAAGGTGATCCGCAGCATCCGCGGGGTGATCCGCTCGACATCCGCGACCCGCACGTACGACACAGCCAGGGTCCGCACCACCACCGCGACACCGTCCTCTCACCGGGGTTTGATACTTTATGCCGTAAGGAATTGCCGGGACCGAAGTTACTTTACGGCGTAAGGAGTCGCAAGTGGTGGTCTATGCCGGGCAGGGCGATGCCCGACGGTCGATGTCCCTGCTGTGGCGCTCGGCCGCGCCGGAGCAACCGGACCGCGCCCCCGGTCCCGGCCCCAGGCCCGGACTGACGGTCGACGCGATCGTGGCCGCCGCCATCGCGGTCGCCGACGAGGACGGCATGGCCGCGCTCTCGATGCGGGCGGTGGGCGAGCGGCTCGGGCGCACGGCGATGGCGCTCTACACCTACGTTCCCGGCAAGAGCGAACTGCTGGACCTGATGTACGACGCGGTACACGCGGAACTCCCGGCCGCCCGCTCCGGAACCGGCGACTGGCGCACGGATCTGACGGACTGGGCGCGGGACACGCTCGCGTTCCACCTGCGCCACCCGTGGGTGCTCCAGGTCTCCCAGGCCCGTCCGGTGCTCGGCCCGCACGAGTACGCCGGCCTGGACACGCTCGTGCGCTGCCTCTACGGCACGGGGCTCGACGCCGGGGCCCTCAGGCGCCTGGTCGGGACACTGTCCCACTTCGTGCGGGGCGCCGCGCAGACCGTCGCCGACGCACGCGAGGCGGCGTCGGCGACGGGGCGGCCGGACGAGGAGTGGTGGTACGCCCGCTCGGCGGCACTCGTCGAGCTGGTCCCGGACTTCGCGGACCGCTACCCGGAGTTGAGCCGCATGGAGCGGGAGTCGGCGCCGCCGGAGCCGGCCGGGGACGACACGGTCCCGTATCCGGAGCGGGAGGCGCGCGCGACATTCGCCGCGGGCCTGGACGTGCTGCTGGACGGCATCGGGGCGGCGGTCCGGCGCAACCGGGGGTCAGGGCGTACGGACACGCCCTGACCCCCTCGGTTCACCAGCGGTACCACCGGCCGCGACTGGCTCCGGCCCCCGAACGCATGAGAAAGCCGAGCAGCCAGACCACGAGCACGATGCCCGCTATCCACCAGAGCAGATTGAGTGCGAATCCGGCGCCGAACAGCACCAGGACGAGCAGAAGAACGACCAGCAGGGGAACCATATTTATCAACCTCCAGAAATCCAGGTTCCCGGGTCCCGCTGATCCACACCTCGGAATCGGCATCCTTTCCGGACCGGGCCAAAAGGTTTCCCCTCAGCCTTCCGGGGCACTCGGAGCGCATGAATATTTCTGCGACAGCCCGAAAAGGACATGGAAAGGCGAGACGCGCAGGAAATGGTTCAGCGGTCGAGGCAGGCGGCCGTGCGGGGTTCGTGGCCCGCGGAGTCATCTACTTCCTGGTCGGCGTCCTGGCCCTGCGCATAGCGTTCAGCGACACCGGCGGTGGCGGCGGAAAGACGGCGGACCGGGGCGGAGCGCTCGCCGAGATAGCGCAGAAGCCCTTCGGGTCCGTCCTGCTCTGGGTCCTCGGTGTGGCCCTGGTGGGAATGGCCCTGTGGCGGCTGTCCGAGGCCGCGTTCGGGGCCGCCGGCCCCGACGGGCAGAAGGCGACCAAGCGGCTGGCGTCGGCCGGGCGCGCAGTCTTCTACGGCTTCATGTCCTACTCGGTCCTGATGTTCGCGGCGGGCGACAAGGGCAGCGGCAGCGGTTCCAGCGACGCGCAGTCGCAGGACGTCACGGCACGGGTCCTGGACATGCCGGGCGGCCGCTGGCTGGTGGGGGCGGGCGGCGTGGCCGTCGCGGGCGCGGGCCTGTGGATCGCCGGCCGGGCCGCGCTGCGCAAGTTCCACAAGCATCTGCGCATGGGCGAGATGTCACGCACCGAACGACGCGCCGTGGACATCACCGGCGTCTTCGGCGGAGTCTCCCGCGGGCTCGTCTTCGCGGTGGCGGGCGGTTTCGCCGTGGCCGCCGCTGTGAAGGCCCGGTCCGGCGAGGCGAAGGGGATGGACGACACGCTGCGGTCCTTCACCACGACACCGGCCGGCCCATGGCTGCTGGCCCTGATCGCGGTGGGGCTGGCGGCCTTCGGCCTCTTCTCCTGCGCGAACGCCCGGTGGCGGCGGATCTGAGGGTGCGGACGTGAACGGGCGGGGCGGGAGTGATCTCCCGCCCCGCCCGACTGTGCTCCCGCCGTTACGGCTTGGGCAGCTCGCACCCGGCCGCGTTCAGGTCGAACGCGTTGCCGGCGCCGATGCACGGCACGATGCCGTAGGTCTCCTGGGCGTAGTTGATGCCCTCGCGGACCGTCACCTGGCCGTTCTCATCGACCTCGCACGGGTTGTTGTCCGTGCACTGCTGACCGTCCTCGTTACCGGTGTTGTTGACGGCGACGACCTTGCCGGTGGCGTCGTCGATCACCGGCGAGCCGGACGTGCCGCCGATGGTCTGGCAGGCGGAGGTGTAGCGGACCGAGTCCTTCCAGGTCCACTCCCCTTCCTTGAGGCGGTAGACGAACCCGTCGACGTTGCACCTGTAGGTGCGCTTCCAGTACCCGGACGCGACCGTGATCGCGGCGCCCTGCACCGGGTGCGCGGTGTTGAGCTCCAGCGCCTTGATGCCGTAGCTGCTCTCGATCTGGGCGTACGTGGAGGTGAGTTGGTACACCGATATGTCGGTGTCCGTCATCGTCCCGTACGCGATCTTGCTCGCCCGCAGCGTGCCGACGCCGCTGCCCGCGTTGTTCAGCAGGGTGAAGGTGCGGGTGGACGGCTGGTCGATCACGACCTTGCCGGGCCCGGGGAAGCCGGACTCCATGCAGTGCCCGTTGGAGAGCACGAGTGCGGGATCGCCCGGCTGGGAGCCGGGCGTACGGACGACCGATCCCGAACAGTTGCTGAGCGCCACGGTCCCGGCGAAGCCGACGGCCTTGGTCCTGGCCTTCGCTCCGACTGCCGCGTGGCTCGATGACGCCGCCGCCTTGACCGTGCCGGGCGCTGCCGCGTCGTGGCTTGTGGCCGCGGTCGCGGGTGCGGTGCCGGCTCCGAGGAGCAGAACGGCGAAGAGCGCACCGACGAGAGGCTTTTTCATGTGGGGGTCCCCTCTAGTGACCAGTGCAGAGCGTGTGGGGCCTCTGCGACCGGAGTTCTTCCGGTTTTGACATGCGCATGGTGGCGCATCGAGGGGGGCTGCACAAGGGGCGGATTCCGGCCGCCCGGCCCGCTCAGGTCACCAGGCCCTGGCGGTAGGCGTAGACGACCGCCTGGACCCGGTCCCGGAGTCCGAGCTTGCTGAGGATGCGTGACACGAAGGTCTTGACGGTCTCGTGACTGATCAGAAGGGTCACGGCGATCTCGCGGTTGGAGAAGCCGTCCGCGATGAGGCGGAGGACCTCCAGTTCGCGCGGGGTCAGCGGGATGTCGTGCGGGGTGCCGTCGACGGGCCGGATCCGGGCCGCGTACCGGCCCACCAGCCGGCGGGTCACCTCGGGGTCCAGCAGCGCAGAGCCCGTCTCCACCGTCCTTATCCCGTGCAGCAGTTGGGCCGGCGGTGCGTCCTTGAGCAGGAACCCGCTCGCCCCGGCGCGCAGCGCCTCGTACACGTACTCGTCCAGGTTGAACGTGGTCACCACGAGCACCTTGACGGGATGGGCCACCCCGGCGCCGGCCAGCAGCCGGGTGGCCTCGATGCCGTCGAGCACCGGCATCCGGATGTCCATGACGACGACGTCCGGACGCAGTTCACTGGCCAGGTCGACCGCGGTCCGCCCGTCCCCGCACTCGCCCGCGACCTCCAGGTCGGGCTGGGCGTCGATGATCGTGGCGAGGCCGGTGCGCACCAGGATCTGGTCGTCGCAGATCAGGACCCGGATGGGCGCGGTCACGAGGGGCTCCCGGCGGGTATGCGCGCCCGGACGACGAAGCCGCCGCCGGCGCGGGGGGCCGCGCTGAAGTCGCCGCCGAGGACGTCGACCCGGTCACGGAGACCGGCCAGCCCCCGCCCGCTGCCGCCGGGGACCTTGGTCCTCGATCCGGAGCCGTCCGTGCCGACCTCCACGGTGATCTCTCTTTCGCTGTGCCGTACGTGGACCGAGGTCCGGCTTCCATGGGCGTACTTGAGGGCGTTCGTCAGGGCCTCCTGCACGACCCGGTAGGCCACGAGGTCGGCGCTGCCGGTCGACGCCGCCGGGGTGCCCTGCTCGGTGAACTCCACCGGCTGCCCGGCGCGGCGGGTCTGCTCCACGAGGGTGAGGACCCTGCCGACGGTCGGCGTCCTGGCCTCGGCGCCGTGGTCGGGGTTGAGGAGGTCGAGCAGGTGGCGCAGATCGGTGATGGCCCGGCGGCCGGTGTCGGTGACCGTGGTCAGGGTCTGGTCGAGACGGTCGGGCGCGGCGGTCAGATAGCGTGCCGCCTCCGCCTGCACGACCATCGCCGTCACATGATGGGTCACCACATCGTGCAGCTCACGGGCGATGCGGGTGCGTTCGGCGACCCGGGTGTCCTCGGCGACGCGGCGGCGGCGTTCGGCCTCCAGGGTGCGGGTGTAGCGCAGCCACGTGCCGGTTCCCCAGGCGAGGGCGAGAGCCAGGTAGAACGCCACGTAGTCGGCGACGCTCTCGCCGGGCCCGATCCGGGAGAGCGCGACCGCCAGTGCCGCGTACGCCCCGGAGAGCACGAACGCGACGGGGCGCCGGTGCCGTTCCAGATGGGATCCCGCGCTCAGCAGGGCGATGGGCAGCGCGGTCCCCGCGAGCAGGTGGTAGCCGCGGAGCTGGTCCAGGGCGAAGCCGAGCGGCACCAGCGCGAGGCAGACCATCGGCAGCCGCCGCCGCACGGCGAGCGGGAGGCTCTGGAGGGCGACGGCGACGACGGCCAGCGCGTCCAGGGAACGTCCGGGGAGGCCGCCGACCTCCGTCCCCCGGTTGTGGAGGGACGGCAGGAACGACGCGCCGAAGAAGAGCAGGCCGAGGGGCAGGTCGCGGACCGTGACGTCCAGCCGGTGCCACAGCTCCGGGAACTTCCGAAGACGGTTCACCGGGGCACTGTAGTGGTCGCGTCGGCCCGGTCCGCCCGCCGGGTGCGCCGGGGCACCACGTTGCCGCGCCGATGGGCCAGCCACATGAACGCGGCCGTCAGGAGCACGCCGAAGAGCACGGAGTACACGCTCCCCTCAGGGCCGAAGTCACCGCCGGTGATCCACTTCGAGCCCGACGTGGTGGAGTCGAGTATTCCCTTCGCGGTGTCGTTGCCCGAGACCTCGGTACTGAAGATGCCGGACGCCGCGAAGTTCCAGCCGAAGTGCAGGCCCATGGGCAGCCACAGCGTGCGGGTCGCGGCATACGCCGCGGCCAGCATCCCGCCGGCCTCGATGGCGATGGCGACGGCGCCCCACAGGCTCGCGTTCGGGTTGAGCAGATGCATCAGGCCGAACAGCGCACCGGTCAGCACCAGCGAGAGCCAGGTGCCGGCACGCTCCTCGACGAGTCGGAACAGGACGCCCCGGAACACCAGTTCCTCCGTCACGGCGGCGGCCGCCATGAAGCCGAAGAGCCCCACCGCGCCGGTGACCGAGCCCAGGCCGTCGACCGCGTAGTCACCGGCGAAGGCCAGGTTGGTGAGGACGGCGACGAACAGGGCGACACCGATCAGCACGCCCCGGCCGACGGCCGCGGGCGCGCCCTCCGGGGCCATCTCCGTGACGGGACGGCGCTCGGTCCGCCCCACCACCCACCGGTAGGAGAGCACCCCGAGGACGACGGTCAGCAGGCCGAAGAGGAGCGTGAGCCACGGGTTCCCGTCCACCGCGGCGACGCACTGACCACCGATCATCCAGACGGCCACGACGGCCAACAGCTGCCATACGACTCTCATGCGAACTCCTCTGCCGGGTCCACGGAACGCCCCACCGCGGCTCCACTCGAACGCTACGGATCGGGCGGCCCGGAAGCGTCACCGCACGGTGGACACCCGCGCGTAGCTCGCACGGGGGACAACTCCCGCGCACGGCACCCGCGGCAGGAGTCGTCGGGCTGTCGCTGGCCTCCCGGGCTTTCCCCGGGCGACTGTCAGACCCGCCTGACAGACTTCCGTCATGACTGATGCAGTGAAGGGACCCGCCTCCTATTTCCCGTCGATCGAGCAGAAGTACGGCCGCCCGGCCGCGGAGTGGAAGGACCTCATCCGCGCCTCGCCGCTGACGAAGCACATGGAGCTCGTGGCGTGGCTCAAGTCCGAGCACGCGATGGGGCACGGCCATGCCAACGCCCTGGTCGCGCACACGCTCGCCGAGGACAAGGGCGAGTAGCACGTGCCCGGCCTCGACGCCTGTCCCGCCCGCATCGGCCGGAGCGGGTCCGGCGCTCTCCGGCCGCACCCTCGTGGTGACGCCGAACGACGGCGGGCGCGAGGAGCGGGAGCCGGCGGACGCGGCCGAGGTGGAGCGGGTCCTCGCGGACGCCTTCGCGATCCGGCTGCCGGAGGGGGCCCGGCTGCCGGGGTGACGGTCCGCCGCGGCGTCCCGTGGCGCATCTCACCCGTGCCGGTCCGTCACGTCCCGCGCCCACCCCTTTCCAAGCCCGGCCCCCGTCCGCGCCCGGGGTTCCCACGGTGCGCGGGCGGTGGGCACATGGGATGGAAGCCGGGGCGGGCGGGCCGGGCGACCCGGGTGGGTCAACCTGCGGGGAAAGGCCGGGCACGGCGCGAAACACAGTCGTAAGCTCGCAGACATGCAGGTCATCCAGTCCACGAAGCTCGCCAACGTCTGTTACGAAATCCGGGGCCCCGTGCTTGAGGAGGCGATGCGGCTGGAGGCAGCGGGCCATCGCATCCTGAAGCTGAACACCGGCAACCCCGCCGCGTTCGGTTTCGAGTGCCCGCCGGAGATCCTTGAGGACATCCTGCGCAACCTCTCCGGGGCGCACGGCTACGGCGACGCGAAGGGGCTGCTGTCCGCACGGCGGGCGGTGATGCAGCACTACCAGACCAAGGGGATCGACCTCGACATCGAGGACATCTACCTGGGCAACGGCGTCTCCGAGCTGATCCAGATGTCGATGCAGGCGCTGCTCGACGACGGGGACGAGGTGCTCGTACCGGCTCCGGACTATCCGCTGTGGACCGCGTCGGTCTCGCTGGCCGGCGGCACGGCCGTGCACTACCGCTGCGACGAGCAGGCCGACTGGATGCCGGACCTCGCCGACATCGAGCGGAAGATCACCGACCGCACCAAGGCCATCGTGATCATCAACCCTAACAATCCGACGGGCGCGGTGTACGACGACGAGATGCTGCGCGGGCTGACGGAGATCGCCCGGCGCCACAACCTGGTCGTCTGCTCCGACGAGATCTACGACCGGATCCTGTATGACGGGGCGACCCACACCCCGACCGCCGCCATCGCCCCCGATCTGATGGTCCTCACCTTCAACGGGCTCTCCAAGAACTACCGGGTGGCCGGGTACCGCTCCGGCTGGATGGCGGTCTGCGGACCGAAGGCGCACGCCTCCTCGTACATCGAGGGGCTGACGATCCTGGCCAACATGCGGCTGTGCGCCAACATGCCCTCGCAGCACGCCGTGGCCACCGCGCTCGGCGGGCGGCAGTCGATCAACGAACTGGTGCTGCCGGGCGGCCGCATCCTGGAGCAGCGGGACGTGGCGTACGACCTGCTGACGCAGATCCCGGGCGTGACCTGTGTGAAGCCGAAGGGGGCGCTGTACCTCTTCCCGCGGCTCGACCCGAAGGTCTACAAGATCAAGGACGACCGGCAGATGGTCCTCGACCTGCTGCGGGCCGAGAAGATCATGGTGGTGCACGGGACGGGGTTCAACTGGCCGGAGCCCGACCACTTCCGGGTCGTGACGCTGCCCTCGACCGAGGATCTGACGGACGCGATCGGCCGGATCGCCCGCTTCCTGGACGGGTACAGCCAGGTGTAAACCCGGTCCCTGCGATGGTTCCCATCGCCTGGTCGCGAATCTGGACAACTTTAGACTGAATCCAAGCTAGGATGGTTCCACAGCATCACCAGGAGGCCATCCATGTACGAACCGATCCGCACCAAATCGGTCCACACACCGGCCGACCACGCCGACGACTTCCCGCACCGCACCCGCGAGGAAGAACTGGACATCCAGCTCGCCGGACATCTGGCCGCACTGCTCGCGGTCACCGACGAACTGGGACTCGGCGAGGCGGGCGACCGCATCGCCGAACAGGTCGCACGGTTGCGCGGTACGCCGCCCACCCGGCACGCCGGTCTGACCGAGGCCCCCGCACCCGCCCTGCACCGCCGCGCCCACGCCCTCGCCGGCCGCGCGCTGGTGGTGGCGGCGTCCCGCGCCGACACGGCCGTCGCGATCCTCTCGGCCGAGCGCATGGACGCCCACGCCGCGGCGGCCCCGGCCGCTGCCGCCGACTCCCCCGCGACCCCGTCGCACCTGGTCGGCGCCCTCTGACGGCCCCGGCCCACGTGCCGTAGAGGCGCGTGGGCCGGGTGCCACCTACCGACCCCCGGGGGATCATCCTCCGGGGATCAGCCCAGCCGCTGGACCAGGGCGCGGTACTCGTCCCACAGTTCCTTCGGCGCGTGGTCGCCGAAGGTGTTGAGGTGCTCGGGGATCAGCGCGGCCTCCTCGCGCCAGACCTCCTTGTCGACCTTGAGCAGGAAGTCCAGGTCCGACTCGGGGAGGTCCAGGCCCTCGGTGTCGATCGAGCCCTTGGCCGGCAGGATGCCGATCGGCGTCTCGACGCCCTCGGCCTTGCCCTCCAGGCGCTCGACGATCCACTTCAGGACGCGGCTGTTCTCGCCGAAGCCGGGCCAGACGAACGTGCCCGCCTCGTTCTTGCGGAACCAGTTCACGTAGTAGATCTTCGGCAGCTTCGACTGGTCCGGCTTGTCCGCGCCGACCTTGATCCAGTGCTTCATGTAGTCGCCCATGTTGTAGCCGCAGAACGGCAGCATGGCGAACGGGTCGCGGCGCAGTTCCCCGACCTTGCCCTCGGCGGCGGCGGTCTTCTCGGAGGCGACGTTGGCTCCGAGGAAGACGCCGTGCTGCCAGGTGAAGGACTCGGTGACCAGCGGTACGGCCGAGGCGCGGCGGCCACCGAAGAGGATGGCCGAGATCGGCACACCCCGGGGGTCCTCCCACTCGGGCGCGATGATCGGGCACTGCCCGGCCGGGACGGTGAAGCGGGCGTTGGGGTGGGCGGCGGGCGTGCCGGACTCGGGGGTCCAGTCGTTGCCCTTCCAGTCCGTGAGGTGCTCGGGCAGTTCCTCGGTCATGCCCTCCCACCAGACGTCGCCGTCGTCGGTGAGGGCGACGTTGGTGAAGACGGAGTTGCCCCACATCGTCTTCATGGCGTTGGCGTTGGTGTGCTCGCCGGTGCCGGGGGCAACGCCGAAGAAGCCGGCCTCGGGGTTGATCGCGCGGAGCCGGCCGTCCTCGTCGAACCGCATCCAGGCGATGTCGTCGCCGATGGTCTCGACGGTCCAGCCGGAGATCGTGGGCTCCAGCATGGCGAGGTTCGTCTTGCCGCAGGCGCTCGGGAACGCCGCCGCGACGTACTTCGACTCACCGCGCGGCGGCGTGAGCTTGAGGATCAGCATGTGCTCGGCGAGCCAGCCCTCGTCGCGTGCCATGACGGAGGCGATGCGCAGCGCGTAGCACTTCTTGCCGAGCAGGGCGTTGCCGCCGTAGCCGGAGCCGTAGGACCAGATCTCGCGGTCCTCGGGGAAATGCGAGATGTACTTGGTGGAGTTGCAGGGCCACGGGACGTCCTCCTGGCCCTCCTCCAGAGGGGCGCCCAGGGTGTGGACGGCCTTGACGAAGAAGCCGTCGGTGCCCAGTTCGTCGAGGACGGGCTGCCCCATGCGCGTCATGGTGCGCATCGAGACGGCGACGTACGCGGAGTCGGTGATCTCCACACCGATCGCGGAGAGCGGCGAGCCGACGGGGCCCATGCAGAAGGGCACGACGTACATGGTGCGGCCGCGCATGGAGCCGCGGAAGACGCCCTTGTCCCCCACGAAGATCTCCCGCATCTCGGCGGGGGCCTTCCAGTGGTTCGTCGGACCGGCGTCCTCCTCCTTCTCGGAGCAGATGAACGTACGGGTCTCGACCCGCGCGACATCGCTCGGGTCGGAGGCGGCGTAGTACGAGTTGGGGCGCTTGATCTCGTCGAGTTTGGTGAACGTGCCCTTGGCCACGAGCTCCCCGCACAGGCGCTCGTACTCGGCCTCCGAGCCGTCACACCAGACCACCCGGTCCGGTTCGGTGAGGGCTGCGATCTCGTCGACCCAGGAGACGAGCTCCTGGTGGTTGGTGGGAACAGTGAGGGGAGCCGCGATGTCGCGCGCCACGATCGCTCCTTGATGAGGGTGTCTGTCTGGAAGGTGCCCCGTGGGGGCTGCGACCCGGATGCTTCTACCCCTTCGAATTACCCCTGGCGCTCATCCGGTGCCGACCGCACTCATTTGATCATCCGACCGTTCCGCCCATATGTCCAGAGGGCCGCCCACGTGAGCATCACCACTCATATCCGCAACCTACGGTGGCGTAGGTACGATGCGGGAATGACTGCTGCCGCCGCCGCGCCCGAACCCGCCGGGCTGGAACCAGCCGGGACCGCCGAAGTCGAACTGAAGCCGCGGATGCGCGGCTGGCTGCACGCCGGCATGTTCCCCGCGGTCCTCATCGCGGGCATCGTGCTCATCGCGCTCACGGACACCACGCGCGGCCGGATCGCCTGCGGCGTCTACATCCTGACCGCGTGCCTGCTGTTCGGCGTGAGCGCCGTCTACCACCGAGGCACCTGGGGGCCGCGCGGCGAGGCGGTGCTGCGCAGGCTCGACCACGCCAACATCTTCCTGATCATCGCGGGCACCTACACCCCGCTGACCTTGCTCCTCCTGCCCCGCTCCACCGGGACGCCGCTCCTGTGGGCGGTCTGGGGCGCGGCGGTCGCGGGCATCGCCTTCCGGGTGTTCTGGGTCGGCGCCCCGCGCTGGCTCTACACGCCCTGCTACATCGCGATGGGCTGGGCGGCGGTCTTCTTCCTGCCGGACTTCATGCGGACCGGCGGGATCGCGGTGCTCGTGCTGGTCGTCGTCGGCGGACTGCTCTACAGCGCCGGCGGCGTCATCTACGGCATCAAGCGGCCGAACCCGTCACCGCGCTGGTTCGGATTCCACGAGGTCTTCCACTCCCTGACCCTGGCGGCGTTCGTCGTGCACTACGTCGGCATCTCCCTGGTGGCGTACAGCCAGAACTGAGCCCCCGCAAAGGGCCGCGGCGTTCGAGCCGCGGCCCTTTCGCATGCCCGGACACCGGGAGCACGGGGTTCACATTGACACTCACAACCTTTTGAGAGTTACTGTCACTTGACTGTAACTCTCAAAGGAGTACGCCATGAACCGACGCTGGTGGGCCCTGGGCGCGCTGGTGGCGAGCACGCTCGTCCTGGGCTTCGACATGACCATCCTCAATGTGGCGCTGCCGACCATGGCCGGTGATCTCGGCGCCACCACCGGCCAGCAGCAGTGGATGGCCGACGCGTACGTCGTGGTGTTCGCCGCGCTGATGCTTCCGGCGGGTCTGCTCGGGGACGGCTTCGGCCGACGCCGGATGCTCATCACCGGCCTCGGCGTCTTCCTCGTCGGCTCGGTCGTCGGCACGTTCGCCACCGACGTGCCGACCGTGATCGCGGCCCGCTGCGTGATGGGCGTCGGAGGCGCCCTCGTGATGCCGCTCGCCATGGCCGTACTGCCCTCGTTGTTCGGGGAGCCGAAGGACCGGATGAAGGCCATCGGGATCGTCTCGGCCGCCTCCGCGCTCGGCATGCCGCTCGGCCCGATCCTGGGCGGCTGGCTGCTCGACCACTTCTGGTGGGGCTCGGTCTTCGTGGTCAACGTGCCCATGGTGGGCATCGGCATCACCGCCTGCGTGTTCCTGCTCCCCGAGACACGCGACCCCGCGGCCCCCAGGGTCGACCCAGTCTCCACCGTGCTGACCGCCACCGGCCTCGGCGCCCTGATCTACGCGGTCATCGAGGCGCCGGGCCGCGGCTGGGGCGACCCGCTGATCCTGGCGGTGCTGGCCGCAGGCGTGGTCCTGATCGGCGCACTCGTCCTGCGGGAGCGCAAGGCGACCCGCCCGATGCTCGACATGGACCTGCTGCGGCAGCGGACGTTCCTGCTCAGCACGCTCGCCGCGACACTCGTGATGTTCGTACTGGCCGGGCTGATGTTCATCCTGCCCGGCTACCTCCAGGCCGTGCTGGGCAACGACGCCTTCGGCACCGGGGTGCGGATGCTGCCGATGATGGGCGGGCTGATCCTCGCCACCCGGGCGGGTGGCCCGGTCAACGCACGCTTCGGAGCCCGCGCCACGATGTCGGCGGGACTCGTCGTGCTCGCCTTCGCCGCGCTGCTCGGCAGCCGCACCACGGTCGACAGCGGCTACGGCTTCACCGCGCTGTGGCTCTCCGTCGCGGGGGTCGGCTTCGGCTTCGCCGTCGTCCCCGCCATGAACGCCGCGCTGGGCGCCCTGCCCCCGGACCGCGCCGGCAGCGGCTCGGGACTCCTGATGACCGTGCGCCAGACGGGCAGCGCCCTCGGGATCGCCCTGCTGGGCAGCCTGCTCGCCGGTGCCTACAGCGGGCGGCTCGACACCGCGGGCGTACCGGCCGCCGCCGCGGACACCGCCGGGGACTCGGTCGTCGCCGCCCACGCCGTCGCGGCCAGGCTCGGTGTGCAGCGGCTCGCGGACTCCGCCGACGCCGCCTATCTGCACGGCATGAGCCTGGTCATGCTGGTCATCGGCGCCACCGCACTGGTCAGCGCCCTGCTGGTCGGGGCCCTCATGACCGGCCCGGAGCAGAAGCGGAGCGAACCGGCCGACGTGGCCGCCACCCCGGTCGATGCCTGACAATGGCGACCATGGCCGCCACCTCCCGTACCCCGTCCCCCGCCGCACCGGGCGCACAGCCCCCGATGGGGCTGCGTGAGCGCAAGAAGCTCAGGACCCGGGTCGCGATCCGGCAGGCGACCTACCGGCTGATCTCCGAGCAGGGGTACGAGGCGACGACCATCGAGCAGATCGCGGAGGCGGCCGAGGTGTCGCCGAGCACGGTGTTCCGGTACTTCGCGACAAAGGAGGACATCGTCCTCACCGACGAGTACGACCCGGTCATGGCGGCCGCGCTCCGGAGCCGTCCACTGGACGAACCTCCGCTGGAGTCCATTCGGTTGATGATGCGGGAGGCACTCACGTCGTTCATCGGCACGGAGGACGAAGAGCTGCGTCAGCGCACCCGGCTGATGGTGGAGGTCCCCGCCATCCGGGCGCGGATGACGGAGACCATGTCGGACACGGCGAAGCTCCTGTCCGAGGTGCTCGCCGAACGCTCCGGCCGCGGCGCGGACGACCTGGAGATCCGGATCTTCGTCGCGGCGGTGCTGGGCGCACTGCGCGAGGTGACGCTGTACTGGGGCGAGCACGGCCTGGAGGGCGACCTCGTGGGGATGATCGACCTGGCGCTGAACACCCTGGAGGGCGGCCTGCGGCTGTGACGCCGGTCAGGACGCGGCGCCCCCGAGAGCGTCCGCCAGCACCTCCGGGTCCGTCGTCGGCGCGTCGCAGACGAAGTGCCTGCACACGTACGCGGTCGGCGCGCCGTCCACCATCGGACGGTCCGCCAGCAGCGGGAACTCCGACCCCGCCGTCTCCCCCGCCGCGACCACCGCGCCGGGCGCCCGTCCCAGCAGCGCCGCACGGTGCAGCTCACCGCCGACCGGCCCGGCGACGGCCACCTCGCGCGGGCCGTCGAGCAGCGCCTCGGCCACCGCGAGCCCCCAGCCGATGAACCGCGGCGCCTTCGGGCCCAGCGCCTTCACCACGCCCAACGCCCCCTCGGCGGCGGTGCGGTGGGGCTCCGATCCGGTGTACGCGGCGTACGAGAGCAGCGCCCCCGCCGCCGCCGTCCAGCCGGCCGGGGTGGCGCTGTCGGTGGGGTCCTGCGGGCGCCGGATCAGTCGCTCGGCGTCGTCCGCGGTGTCGTACAGCTGACCGCCCTCGCCGGTGAAGTGCTGGAGCACGATGTCCAGCAGGAAGCCCGCGAACTCCAGCCAGGCGCCCTCGCCGGTGACCGCGGCCAGCGCGAGGAAGCCCTCCGCCACATCGCCGTAGTCCTCCAGCACCCCGGCGTGCTCACCGGCGCGGCCGTCCCTCGAGGTACGGACCAGCCGGGCGACCGGGCCCATGTGGAGCCGCACCAGCAGGTCCGCGGCCTCGGTGGCGCGCTCGATCAGGTCGGGGCGGTCGAAGTACGCGCCCACCTCGGCGAGCGCGGCGACGGCCAGCCCGTTCCACGCGGCGACCACCTTGTCGTCCCGCCCCGGCCGCTTGCGCAGCTCACGGGCGGCGAGCAGCCGGGCCCGCACGTCGGCGGCCCGCGCGTCGTCCACGACCTGGCCCGTCCGCGGCGGGTGGTGCGGGCCCTTCGGCGGGAGCTGGAGCACCGAGGAGCCCTCCTCGAAGGTGCCCTCCTCGGTCACCCCGAAGTGCTCGGCCGCGAACGCGGCGTCGTCCTCGCCCAGCACCTCGCGCAACTGCTCCGGCGTCCAGACGTAGTACGCGCCCTCGACGTGCCTGCCGTGGGCGTCCTCGCTGTCGGCGTCGAGCGCCGAGGCGAAGCCGCCCTCGGCGGTACGCAGTTCCCGGACCATGAAGTCGGCGGTCTCCAGGGCCACCCGGCGGGCCATCTCCGAGCCGGTCGAGCGCCACAGATGGGCGTAGACCCGGCAGAGCAGCGCGTTGTCGTAGAGCATCTTCTCGAAGTGCGGTACGACCCACTCCCGGTCCACCGAGTAGCGGGCGAAACCGCCGCCGAGCTGGTCGTACATCCCGCCCCTGGCCATCGCCTCGCAGGTGTCGGCCGCCATCTGGAGCGCACCGTCGGCGCCGGTACGGGCGTGGTGGCGCAGCAGGAACTCGATCGTCATCGACGGCGGGAACTTGGGGGCGCCGCCGAAGCCGCGGTTCTTCTCGTCGTACTCACGGGTCAGTCCGAGCAGGGCCTGCGCCAGCTCCGACTCGGCGGGCAGCCCCTCGCCGCCGTGCGCGAGCGAGCGCTCCGACAGATCGCGGACGATGCGCCCGGCGACCTCGCCGACCTCGTCGCGCCGGTCGGTCCAGGCGGCCACGACACCTTCGAGCACCTGGCGGAAAGACGGCAGACCGTGGCGGGACTCGGGCGGGAAGTACGTCCCGAAGTAGAAGGGTTCGGCGTCGGCGGTGAGGAAGACGGTCATCGGCCAGCCACCCTGCCCGGTCGCCGCCTGAACGGCCTCCATGTAGACGGCGTCGACGTCGGGGCGCTCCTCGCGGTCGACCTTGACCGGCACGAAGTGCTCGTTCAGGTACGCCGCGACCTCTTCGTCCTCGAACGACTCATGAGCCATCACATGGCACCAGTGGCACGCGGAATAGCCGACCGAGAGCAGAACGGGGACATCGCGCCGCCGCGCCTCCTCGAAGGCGTCCCGCCCCCAGGGCCACCAGTCGACCGGATTGTCAGCGTGCTGCAGCAGATAAGGCGAGGTCACACCAGCCAGCCGGTTCATACGGCCCAGCCTCTCACAGGCCCCGATCGTGCCGGCGAAGCCCGCGCGCCCCAGCAGCGCTCCGGACGGGAGGAGGCTGCGGGGAGACGCCCCGCACGCCCTCGCGCATCAGGCGCCCCGGCGGCACGGGACAGTAGGCTGAAACCGGCAGCGCGGGGACCGCAGAGGCTCCTCGGACTCGAAGGAGGTACACCATGACCGCCGAAATGGTGGCGCCCGCCTGGATGCATACGCAGATCAGCGCGGAGCAGTACGACTCCTGGTCCGAGGAGCAGTGTGCCGGTATTGAGATCGTGGACGGGATGGTCGTCGTGAGCCCGAGCGCCTCCAAGCGGCACAACCGGCTGGCCAGGATCCTGGCCAATGCGCTGGACGCCGCCGCGGGCCCGGACTGGAACGCCGACACGGACTTCGACGTCCGCCTCCAGGACGTCCCCCTCACCAACCGCCGTCCGGACGTCATCGTCTACCGGGCGGAGACCATCGACCTCACGCCGACTCGCCCCGAACATGTACTTCTGGTCGTCGAGGTCGTGTCGCCCGGTTCGGAGACCACCGACCGGATCGTGAAGGTGGACCAGTACGCCAAGGCCGGCATCCCCTTCTACTGGCGGATCGAACAGGCCGCGACCGGTGTCCCCATCATCTATACCTACGTTCTCGACCCTGCCACCAAGACCTACCGGGACGGCGAGATGTTCACCGGCGCGGTCAAGGCCGCTGCGCCGTTCCCCGTCGCTGTCGACCTCGGAACCGCCTGAAAGGGGAAAGAGCTCACGTCTGCATCGGCGCTTCTCGCCTCAGGGTGGTGCCGTGACTGACGGCGGACCGTGGTGGTCACGGTACTGATCACCTTTGCAATCCCGGACGACGCCCCTCCCAAGAGGCGGTTACTCTCAGCCAGGCGGTGCGACGGCCTGCGGGTGGTGGAGCGCTGCCGGTCGGGCTGACCAGCTCTGCGGGAAGCCCGACCCCGGCTGAACCACCCCGGGCTCACACAGTCGCGACCACGAAAAGTGCCCCAGCCCGAGTGGTGCCGTGCGCGCGGGCCGCAGTCTACGGCTCCGTGCCGCTACTACTCGGCAGCGACAGCGGGTGAGCTGTCCTCCAGGAGCTGGCGGATGGTCGTGTACTTCTCTGGCCCCCACTCGGGCGAGGCGTCCAACTCGGCCTCTACCCAAGCGTTGATGCTTGCGTCCAACTGCTCATCTTACGTGTCCATGTGACTACCTTCTGGCAACACCCCAGGGCAGGACTACCTGGTTGTGTAAGTTCACTGGCACCAGTGGCACGCGGAATAGCCGGCCGACAGCAGAACGGGGACGCCGCGCCGCCGCGCCTCCTCGAAGGCGTCCTGCCCCCAGGGCCACCAGTCGACCGGATTGTCAGCGTGCTACAGAAGGCGAGGTCACACCAGCCAGCCGGTTCATACGGCCCAGCCTCTCACAGGCCCCGATCGTGCCGGCGAAGCCCGCGCGGCCCAGCAGCGCTCCGGACGGGAGGAGGCTGCGGGGAGGCGCCCCGCGCGCTCTTGCGCATCAGGCGCCCCGGCGACACTGGACAGTAGGCTGAAACCGGCAGCGCGGGGACCGCCGAGGCTCCGAGGTCCCTGGCTCCGCGTCTCAGGCGATAGCCGCGATGTCGCCGTCGTCGAAGTAGATCGCCTGATGCAGGCGTCCGCCGAGCGCAGCGGCGAATCGTGCGAGAACGTCCTGTCCGGAGAGGTGCCCTCGCTCGATCTGCGACACACGGCCCTTGGTGACGCCCATGCGGTCGGCCACGTCCTGCTGGGTCAGCCCACGGGCCCGGCGCAGCTCCGCCAGCCGTCGCCCGGTCATCTCCGCGAGGAGCTCTTCCTTGCCTTCCCGCACGGCCTCCTCGCCGCCCGCACGAGCGACGTACTCGGCTCGAATGTCCTGCCAGCGGGTGTAGCCACTCACAGTCGTCAACCTTCTTCCCGGGCTCGTTCCTTCACATACGTCTCGTAGCGCTGCTCGGCCAGCGGGATCGCTTCCCGATACCACTCATTCCATCTGCCCGACTTGTCTCCCGCAACCAGCAGAATGCTGCTGCGCCACGGATCGAACGCGAACAGGATCCGAACAGTCCCCGGTCGTAACTCCTTCAGCTTCGCCATCGACGAGCCGTGAATGGTGTCGACCAGCGGACGTCCCAGCCCCGGACCTCCTTCAGCCAGCGCGTCAAGCGCCTGCACAACCCGCGTGATCTCCAGCTCGCCCAGGCTGTCGATCCACTCACGAACCTCGTCAACGAGGAAGATCTCCCACTCGCCATTCACCTGGTGAAGTATAGCAAAAGCTATACTTCACAGTCACGCACGGCGCAACCTCACCGAACGCCCCGGGCGGCCGGAGCAACCGGTGGGAAGCGGGGCGCCGTCACCGCAGTCGTCGCACCCCCCTCGCCCCGTTCCCCCGTACCGCTGTCGGCGCAGTCTCGCGGACGCCCTGTCGCACACCGGCCGGAGGCAGGAGACTGGTACTCCGTGCTGCCGGGTGCCGGTCCGGCCGACGGGCGGGAACCGAGGGGGACTTATGCGGATGCGGGACGGCCACCGGGCGGATGCCGAGAGGCTGTTGGTGCGCGCCGTGGAGGAAGAGGCACGGCGCACCGGCGGACGGACGGACTCCGGCGTGCTGATGACGCGTGCGCGGGGCGCCCTGGACACCATGGCGGCGGGTGCGGCCGAGGAGTACGCCGCGTACGTCCAGGCACTCGACACCGCGGCGGCCGGGGAGATGCCGCTGGCGGGCCGGCTCAACCGGACGACGCTCGGAACGCCGTTGCTGGTCACCGGAGTTGCCGCGACCGCCGCCTTCGGCGCGGATCTGGCGCTCGGTACGGCGTCGGGCCTGGCGCTCGGCGCGGGGGCCGTCGTGGCGGTCGCGGGTGCCACCGCGACGGTCGCCAAGGTCACCGCGTCGCACTGGCCGGCCGCGTCCCGCCGGGCGGGCGCCCTCGGACAGCCGGGCGGGACCGAGCAGTTGCGGCTCCAGTGGCTGACGGCGCTGGAGGTGCGGGGCATCCGTCCCTTCCTCGACCAGCAGCGGATGCTGACCGCCTCGTCCCGCACCCCCGCGAAGAAGGCCGCCACCGCCCAGGCCCGCACGGCGCCGGCCCTGCGCGGCGGGGACCGCAGCGCGGCCGCACGGATGCGCTCACTCCTTGAGCAGTCGTTCGGCCATCTCCCCTCGCCCGAGGCCCGGTTCGCGGGGCGCCGGGCCGAGCTGGCCCGGATCGCCCAGTGGGTGCACGCGGCCCGTGCGTCGACGGAGACGAAGCCGACCGTGGTCGTGCTGCACGGCCCGCCGGGTGCCGGGCGCACCACGCTGGCCGTGCGGGCGGCGCACGATCTGAAGGACCAGTTCCGGGGCGCGTGCGTGGTGGACCTGCGCGGCGGTGCGGACGGCGAGCCGCCGCTGCCGACCCGTGACGCGCTGCTCCATCTGCTGAACCGGCTGGGGGCGCCCCGCGAGCAGCTGCTGTTCCGGGACGGGGGCTCCGCCGGCCGGTCGGCCGGGTCCTCCGCCGAGCAGCAGGTGCGCCGGCTCAGCGAGTTGTACCACCAGCACCTGACCGGGACGCCGGTGACGATCGTCCTCGACGACGCCAGTGACGTGGAGCAGGTCCGCACGCTGATCCCGGAGCGCTCCGACAGCCTCGTCCTGGTCACCGCCCGCGAGCCGCTCGATCTGCCCGGGTCCCTCCCGGCGTGGGTGCATCAGCTGGAGGTCGGGGCGCTGGACCCGGCCGGCGCCGAGGAGCTGCTGCGCGAGGCCTCCCAGGAGGAGGAGCAGGGCCTGTACGACTACCCGTCGAGCGAGGCGATCACCGAGCTGTGCGGCGGGCTGCCGCTGGCCCTGCGGATCGCGGGTTCCTCGCTCGGGGCGCGTACCCCCGGCACGCTGGCCGCCGATCTCGCCGCGTACGGCCCGGTGCCCCCGGTCGAGCGCGCGCTGTGGCTGCGCTACACCGACCAGCCCGAGCAGGCGCGGCGGCTGCTGCGCCGGCTCGCGCTGGCCGGGCGGGCCAGCCTGGGCGCCGCGGCCGCCGCCGCGCTGCTGTCGGCCGACGAGCAGGAGGCCGAGCGGCTGCTGACCGCCCTGTCCGGGGCGGGCCTGCTGGACCACGTACGCGGTTCGCGCTACCGGCTGCACGACCTCGTACGGGGCTTCGCCCTGGCCCGGCTGCTCGACGAGGAGGAACCCGCCGAGCGCACGGCCGCGCAGGAACGGCTGATCGTCAACTACGCGGAGCTGGCCGGTGCGGTGATCCGGATGGTGGACGGCAAGATGTCCACCCGGGCCGGGCAGTTCGGCTCGCACGGCTTCACCTCCCTGGACGCGGCGCTGCGCTGGCTGGACGAGGAGTCGAGCTTCATCACGTCCGCGCTGCGGCACGCCGAGGGTGTCGACCAGGCGGCGGTGCTCGATCTGCTGGGCGCGCTGTGCGACTACTGCCTGTTGCGCGGCGACCTCTACCGGCTGGGCGAGATCAGCGAGTTGACGCAGGCGGTCGACCAGGGGCTGCTGGAGCGTTCGGTGCAGTGGCGTACCGGGATCGCGGCCCGCCAGCTCGGCGAGCTGGACAAGGCCCGCACCACGCTGTCCTCCGTCGTCGGCCTGTACCGCGAGGCGCAGAACGACTCGGGTACGGCGCTGGCGCTCTGTTCGCTCGGCATCACCCTGCACCACCAGGGCAATCTGGCGGAGGCGGCGGCGCGGCTGCGGGAGGCGCTCGCACTGCAGACCTCCGACGACCAGGCCGAGGACCGGGCCTGGTCGCTGCACGCGCTGGCCGCGGTGGAGCGCGACCGGGCGAACCCGGCCGAGGCGCTGACGCTCCTGGACACGGCGCTGGTCCTGCACCGCGAGGGCGAGTCGCTGCACGGGGAGGCCTGGACGCAGTTCCAGCTGGGTCAGGTGCTGCTGCGGCTGGGCGATGTGCAGGGGGCCGAGCTCGCGCTGCGTACCGCCCTGGATCTGTACGGGCGTACCCGCGACGAGCGCGGCGAGGCCTGGGCGCTGACCCAGCTGGCCCGTGCGCGGCTGCTGGACGGCGATCCGGCGCCCGCGGTCGAGCAGCTGAACGCGGCGCTGTCCCGGCACCGCGACAACGAGGACGCGCGGGGCGAGGCGTGGACGCTGTACTACCTGGGCCAGGCCCTGGAGGAGATCGGCGAGACCGATCAGGCGGTGCGGCAGCTGGAGCGGTCCCGCACGATGTTCTCCCGGATGCGGGACGTGTACGGCCTGGCGTGCGCCCGGCACCACTCGGGCCGGGTCACCCGCGACCAGCGGGCCGCGCAGACGGGCAACCTGCGCAACTCCGGTTTCGCCCGCCAGCTCCTGGTGGACGCGCGGGCCGACTTCCGGCGCATCGGGGTCGCCCACGGTGAGGCCTGGACGTATCTGGAGCTGGCCCTGATCGACGCGGGCAACCATCGTGCGCCGCAGGCGCTGGACCTGTGCGGCGAGGCGGCCGGGCTGTTCGACTCGTACGGCGACGCGCGGGGCGCGGACTGGGCCCGCTTCCTGCGCTGCACGCTGCTGCCGTACGCGTCACCGGGCGGCATCGAGGTGGGCACGGTGGTGGCCCAGCAGGAGCTCAGCGACCTGATCGCGGCCGGCCACCCGACCCGGGACGGCAAGCTGGATGACTGCGCGGAGGCGTTCCGGGTGGTCCTGAACCGGGGCGTGGACCTGGAGGACGGCTGGCAGGCCTGGCGCCTGGGCCTGACCCCGACCCGTCACGCCCGGGAGATCATGGGCGTACGCATCCCGGCCAGGCCGTAACCCGGCCCGCCTGGGGGGCCGGGGCAGCCCTCAGGCCCGTCCGGCGCTTGAGGACGACCCCAGCCCCGCCCGGCGACCGATGGGCGGAGCGGCTACCGGACCCCGGTGCCGCCCCGCCCCCTACTTCCGCTTCGCGGACCCCGCGGCACCGGCCGCGGCCCCCACGGCCGCCGCGTCGCCGGGCGCCTCCGGCGCCTCCTCGAAGTCGACCTTCCCCATGTGCCGGTTCATCGACTTCATCAGCAGCCACACGCCGATGGCGAGCGCGGCGAAAACAATGAAGCCGAGGACCCCGGGGGTCACCTTGTTCTTGTCCAGTTCCTCGGCGAGCGGGACGAGGTGCGTCAGTGCCTGAGTCGCGTACATATCAGGCATTGTCGCGGATGCCCGCGAAGAGGTCGCTCTCGGGGAGGGAGGTATCGACGAGGGACTTCGCCAGCTCGTACTCCTCGGTCGGCCAGACCTCGCGCTGGATGTCCATCGGAACGCGGAACCAGCCGCCCTCCGGGTCGATCTGCGTCGCGTGCGCGATCAGCGCCTTGTCGCGGATCTCGTAGAAGTCCGCGCACGGAACATGCGTGGTCAGCGTGCGCTCGGCGCGCTCGAACTCCTTCCAGCGCTCCAGCCAGTCCGCGTACGGGGACTCCATTCCGCGGGCCAGCAGCGCCTCGTGCAGGGCGACCGTGCGCGGCTTGTTGAAGCCCTGGTTGTAGTAGAGCTTCTGCGGCGCCCAGACCGGACCGAACTCCGCCTCGGGGAACCTCTCGGCGTCCGCCGCACCCTCGAAGGCGATCATCGAGATCGTGTGGGTCATGATGTGGTCGGGGTGCGGGTAGCCCCCGTTCTCGTCGTACGTGGTGATGACCTGCGGCCGGAACGCACGGATCTTCGCGACCAGACGCCCGGCCGCCGTCTCCGCGTCCTCCAGCGCGAAGCAGCCCTCGGGCAGCGGCGGCAGCGGGTCGCCCTCGGGCAGCCCGGAGTCGACGAAGCCGAGCCACTCCTGCTTCACGCCCAGGATCTCCCGGGCCTCGTCCATCTCCTTCTTGCGGACCTCGTGGATGTTCTCCTCGATGTACGCGTCGCCCTGGAGTTTCGGGTTGAGGATGGAGCCGCGCTCACCGCCCGTGCAGGTCACTACCAGCACGTCCACCCCCTCGGACACGTACTTGGCCATGGTGGCCGCGCCCTTGCTCGACTCGTCGTCGGGGTGGGCGTGCACGGCCATCAGTCGAAGCTGCTCAGTCAAGACTCGATCCTCAGTGATTGATCGCCATCAGGGTGCCGTCCCGCGGGGACGTCGGTGTGGGGTGGCGGTCGGGTGACGGGTGGAGGCTTCTATAGTGACCGAACCGGGGGGCGGAAAATTCCTCAATCCCCGGTACGGGAGGAACGATCATGACCGCGGTGCGCGAAGCGCCCCCCGAGAACCGCTACGGCCGCTCCGCGGACCAGCGCGCGGACCGCAAACTCAAGATCATCGGCTCGGTGCTCGGCGCCGGTCTGCTCGGCGTGCTCGGCTGGATCGGTTACGACTACATCGCAGGCCAGGGCGTCAGCGCCGAGTTGATCAAGTTCAAGGTCGTCTCGGACGACCGGGTCGAGGTGCACCTGGAGGTCCGCAAGGACCGGGACGCCAAGGGCTACTGCACGATCCGCTCGCAGCGCGAGGACGGGACCGACGTCGCCCGCAAGGACTTCCGCTTCGACGAGGACACCGACCGCATCGACCGCGTCCTCTCCCTGCGTACGACCTCCAGGGCGACCAGCGTCGAGCTGCTGGGCTGCACGGACGACGGCGGGGCGTCGCATTGACCGCCGCACGCACCTCCTGATCCGCTCTTGGCGGCACTGACCTGCGGTTCCGTACACGCGGTCGGTTACCTTCTCCCCCTTTTCCTGGGGAATTGTTAGGCTCGTGGTTTCGCCCACCCGTGGAAGCGCATGCTTCGGGTAGGGCGATGCTTTGTATTCCCAGTACCGACGAGGAGCACCCTGTGACCCAGACCAGCGAAAACGTCACCTGGCTCACGCAGGAGGCGTACAACCAGCTCAAGGCCGAGCTGGAGTACCTGTCTGGTCCCGCGCGCACGGAGATCGCCGTAAAGATCGCGGCGGCCCGTGAGGAGGGGGACCTGCGTGAGAACGGCGGGTACCACGCGGCCAAGGAGGAGCAGGGCAAGATGGAGCTCCGGGTGCGCCAGCTGACCCAGCTCCTGGAACACGCGAAGGTCGGCGAGGCGCCGGCCGACGACGGTGTGGTCGAGCCCGGCATGGTCGTGACGATCGCCTTCGACGGCGATGACGACGACACGACGACCTTCCTCCTGGCCTCCCGTGAGTACGCGAGCGCGGACATCGAGACGTACTCCCCGCAGTCCCCGCTCGGCGTGGGCGTGAACGGCAAGAAGATGGGCGAGACCGCGGACTACGAGCTGCCGAACGGCAAGACCGCGACGGTGAAGATCCTTTCGGCGAAGCCGTACTCCGGCTGATCCCCGGACAGCGAAAGAAGCCTCCCGCCCGATGGGCGGGAGGCTTCGTCGTGCCCGATCCCAGTGCCCGATGGGCGGGCAGGTGAGGCGTCCCGGCCCGGACGCCGTCAGCCCGCCGCCAGCCGGTACTTGCGGACCGCCAGCGTGCGGAAGATCGCGATGATGACGACGGACCAGATCAGCGAGGCCCAGACGGGGTGCTGCATCGGCCAGGCGTCGGAGTGGGAGACGCCCGGGTTCCCGAACAGCACGCGGCTCGCCTGGACGGTGGCGCTGAACGGGTTCCAGTCGGCGATCGGCTGGAGCCAGGAGGCCATCATGCTGGAGTCCACGAAGGCGTTCGAGATGAAGGTGACCGGGAACAGCCAGATCAGTCCGCCGGACGTCGCCGCCTCCGGCGAGCGTACGGACAGGCCGATCAGTGCGCCGATCCAGGAGAAGGCGTAACCGAGCAGGAGCAGCAGGCCGAAGGCTCCCAGGGCCTTGGGTACGCCCTCGTGGATGCGCCAGCCGACGAGCAGCGCGACGATCGTGAGCACGAACACGGTGAGTACGGTCTGGACGAGGTCGGCCAGCGTGCGGCCGGTCAGTACCGCGCCTCGGGCCATCGGCAGGGAGCGGAAGCGGTCGACGAGGCCCTTGTGCATGTCGTCGGCGATCCCGGCGCCCGCGCCGGCCGTGGCGAAGGTGACCGTCTGGGCGAAGATGCCCGCCATCAGGAAGTTGCGGTAGACGGACGGGTCCGTGGTCCCGCCGACGTTCATCGAGCCGCCGAAGACGTAGCTGAACAGCACCACGAACATGATCGGCTGGATGAGGCCGAAGAGGACCACTTCGGGAATCCTGGTCATCCGGATCAGGTTGCGCCGGGCGATGACCAGGGAGTCGCGTACGGCCTGGCCCATGCCGCCGCCGGCGCGTGGGGCGGGGGCCGCCGCCGTCTCGGTGAGTGCGCTCACTTCTCCGCCTCCGTCCCGGCCGCGACGGACTGCGCCGCCGCCCCGTTCCCGTCGTGCCTCTGCTCTTCCGCCGCGTGGCCGGTGAGGGAGATGAACACGTCGTCGAGGGTGGGGCGGCGCAGCCCGATGTCGTCGATCTCCACCCCTCGGGCGTCGAGGTCGCGGATGATCTCGGCGAGGAGCCTGGCCCCGCCGTCGACCGGGACGGTCAGTTTGCGCATGTGCGGGACGACCGCCACCTCGCCCTTGCCCAGGTGGCCGAGGGCGGCGCGGGCCGGTTCGACCTGGTCGGGCTGGTGGACCACGACCTCGACGCGCTCGCCGCCGATGCGGGCCTTGAGCTGGTCGGAGGTGCCGCGGGCGATGACGAGGCCGTGGTCGATCACGCAGATGTCGTGGGCGAGACGGTCGGCCTCCTCCAGGTACTGCGTGGTCAGCAGCAGCGTCGTGCCGCCTGCCACGAGCTCCTCGATGACCTCCCAGAGCTGCTGCCGGTTGCGCGGGTCGAGGCCGGTGGTCGGCTCGTCCATGAACATGACCGGCGGGGAGACGACGAGGGCCGCCGCGAGGTCGAGACGGCGGCGCATGCCGCCGGAGTACGTCTTGGCGGGGCGGTCGGCCGCGTCGGCGAGGTGGAACCGCTCCAGCAGCTCCCCCGCCCGGACCTTCGCGTCGCGCCGGCTCATCTGGTAGAGCTGGCCGACCATCTGGAGGTTCTCGCGGCCGGTCAGGTACTCGTCGACGGCGGCGAACTGGCCGGAGAGCCCGATCGAGCGCCGCACCTCGTTGGGATTCCTCAGTACGTCGATGCCCGCGACGAAGGCGCTGCCGCTGTCCGGCATGAGCAGCGTCGTCAGGACGCGCACAGCGGTCGTCTTGCCGGCGCCGTTGGGGCCGAGAAGGCCGAGGACGGTGCCCTCGGGCACGTCGAGATCGACACCGCCGAGTGCGGTGACGTCGCCGAAGGTCTTCACCAGACCTTCGGCGTAGATGGCGCCTGGCATATGGAGTTCCCCCGGTGCGTTTGGGTGGCTTCCTCACAGATCCTAGATTTGCCCGTCCTGCCGCGCCCGGCGAACACACGAAGCGAGCGCGTGCACGTCCGGGGCCGGGCGAGGGCACGGTAACGCGATACATCGCGACACACAAGACACGCATCACCGGCCCGCCGCCCGGCACCGCCTCACCAGCCACCCGCGGACACCTCCCCGGCCGTCGGAGAGATCGCGCGGCGGGCATTGACGGCGGGATGAACCGTCCCTAAGGTAATCGCTAACCCCAACGTTTACCCCCCGGAAATCAACGCGACACGCAGGGTAAACGTTCACCTAGGGCGGACCACGGCGGGAAGGAAGCGCGATGCGGGCTGACGGGCGTGTGACGCTCAAGACGATGGCCGACTCATTGGGGGTCTCCGTGAAGACCGTGTCACGGGCCCTGGCGGGCAAGGACTCGGTCGGCGAGGAGCTGAGGGCCCGTATCCGCGCGGAGGCCGACCGGCTCGGCTACGTGCCGAACTCGATGGCCAGGTCACTGGTCTCCGGCGACACCATGACCCTGGGCATGGTCATCACCCATCCGGCGAACCCGTTCTACGCGCAGCTGATCAGCGCCGTCGAGGAACGCTGCCGCGCGAACGGCTACTCACTGCTGCTCATGGTGACCGAGGAAGACCTGGAGACGGAGCGGGACGCGGCCAGGACGCTCCAGCGGTGGGGAGTGGACGGAGCCGTGGTCATCCCCGTCCAGGAGGGCGCGGAGCACTGGCGGAAACTGCGGGACTCCGGGGTGCCGATCGTGCTGGTCAACCGTGGACTGGACGGCTTCGCCTGTGACTTCGTCGGGGTCGACCACGAGCGCGGGGCCTACGAGGCCGCCTCCCATCTGCTCGACACCGGTGCCTCCAGCATCCACCTGCTGGAGGAGGACGTGCCGTTCTCCTCGGCGGCCGACCGGCGCGCCGGCTTCCACCGCGCACTCACGGAGCGCGGCCTCCCCGTGCGGGACGACACCGTCACGCTGGTGCCGCCCTCGGCGCAGCGGCGGCGGGTCCTGCCGTGGGAACCGGACGCCGCCTACGAGTGCGCCCAGCAGCTGGTGAGCGGCCTCGAACCGGGCGCGGCGGTACTGACCGGGAGCGACTACTTCGCGCTCGGCCTGTACCGCGCGCTGTCCGAAAGGGGCATCGACGTACCCGCGCAGGTCGCGGTGATCGGGCACGGTGACCTGCCGTTCGCCGCGTACCTCCAACCCGCGCTGGCCAGTGTCCGGCCACCCGCCGACGAGATCGGCGCGAGGGCCGCGGACCTGCTGTTCGAACGCATCCAGGGCTCGACCACCCCCGCCGAGACCATCTGTCTGCCGCCCGAGCTGAGGATTCGCGCCTCGGCCGGCGGCGACGACCGACGTACAGCCAACTGATGAGGAACATGGCGATGCCGCATACCGAAGAACAGCGGACCACGGTGTACGAACAGGCCCGGGACATCCCCGTGGTGGCCGACGTCGACGTCCTGGTCGTCGGCGGTGGTCCGGCCGGTGTGTGTGCCGCCGTCGCCGCGGCGCGGGCGGGCGCGAGCACGTTCCTCGTCGAACGGCACGGTTTCCTCGGCGGGATGTGGACCGCGGGAATGGTCCTCACGCTCGCCGGCTACAACTCCTGGCTGCGCCCGTACCAGCGCTGTGTGGACGGCGTTCCCGCGGAGTGGCTCGCCCGCGCCGCCGAGCAGGGCGGTGCGGTCGACGGCGACGGCTGGGTGCTGAACTCCGACCCCGAGGTCATGAAGCGCGTCGCCGACGAGATGATCGAGGCCGAAGGCATCGGCCTGCTGCTGCACAGCTGGGGCGCTCGCCCGATCGTCGAGGACGGGGCCGTGCGCGGTGTGTACGTCGAGAACGTCGACGGCCGGCGCGCCATCCGCGCCTCGGTCACCGTGGACTGCACCGGCAACGGCGACATCGTGGCCGGAGCCGGTGACGACTGGGCCAAGGGCAACACGCTGCAGCCCATGACCATGCCGTTCCGGGTGGGCAACGTGGCGACGGACCCGGAACGCGAGCACGCCGTACCGGTACGGATCCCGATCGGCCCGGAGGCGACCCTGCTGGAGGAGCCGCTGCTCGGGCGGTACGCCTCCACCCGCAGGGACATCGATCTGGACATCGATGCCATGCGGGCGGCCAGGAAGCGGGGCGAGCTGCCGCCGTTCGGCGGCCCGTGGTTCGGCGGCATGGAGAAGGACATCGCCTGGGTCAACACCACCCGCGTCATCGGCGACGCGTCCAACGCGGAGGATCTCACCCGCGCGGAGATCACCGGCCGCAAGGACTCCGTCGCCCTGCTCGAAGCCCTGCGCGAGCACAGCCCGGCGTTCGCGAACGGGCGCATGCTGCACACGAGCACCCAGATCGGGGTCCGCGAGACACGACGCCTCCTCGGCGAGTACACGCTCACCGGCGACGACATCCGCTCCAACGCCCGGTTCGACGACAGCATCGCGGTCGGCTGCTGGCCGATCGACGTGCACCCGGCCGGGGACGTCGGCGTGCACGCCATGTACGTACCGCTCCCTTACGAGATCCCGTACCGCAGCCTGCTGCCGCGGACGACCGACGGCCTGCTCGTGGCCGGCCGGTGCATCTCGGTGGACCGCGAGGCACTGGGCTCGGCGCGGGTGGGTGCCACCTGTGCCGCGACGGGCCAGGCCGCGGGCGTGGCCGCCGCGCTCGCCGCGGCCGGCGGGAAGCAGCCGCGACAGCTCGACGGCGAGCGGATCAGGGCGGCGATCCAGGAACAGGGCGGCCGCGTGACGCCGCCGGCGCAATGACACTTCACCAGGAGAACACTGTGCACGCTCACGCAGAGGCGGAGAGCCAGAAGATATCCCCGCAGGCCCGGAAGGTCCTCGTGGCGGCGGGCATCGGTCATTTCATCGAGTGGTACGACGTCGGCGTCTACGGGCTGCTGGCCACCTTCCTCGCCGCGAACTTCTTCGTCTCCGGCAACCCGACGGCCGCGCTGCTGTCCACCTTCGCCGTCTCCGCCATCGGGTTCGTCCTGCGGCCGCTCGGCGGCCTCTTCTTCGGACCGCTCGGGGACCGCATCGGCCGGCAGCGCACCCTGGCCATCGTCGTTCTGCTCACCTCGGGTTCGACGTTCGCGATGGGCGTGCTGCCCACCTACGACAGCGTGGGCATCCTCGCTCCCGTACTGCTGGTCGTCGTCAGGATGGTGCAGGGCTTCGGGGCCGGCGGCGAGACGTCCAACGCGGTGGCGCTGCTGTTCGAGCACTCGCCGCGTACCCGCCGCGGGTTCATGACGAGCTGGATGGACGGGATCGGCTTCATGGCCTCCGTCGTCGGCTCCGCACTCGCGCTCGCGCTGATCAACGTGCTCGGGAACGACGCGATGACGGGCTGGGGCTGGCGGATCCCGTTCCTCCTCGCGCTTCCGCTCGGCGTCGTCGGTCTGTACATCCGGGTGAAGCTGGAGGACTCCCCGGAGTTCCGCGAGCTGGAGGCCACCGGAGGGGTCGCGGAGTCGCCGACGAAGGAGGCGTTCCGTACCGGCTCCAGGGCGATGCTGGTGCTGTGCGGCGTCCTGCTCCTCAAGGCCATCGCGCACTGGGCGCTGGTGTCCTTCCTGCCGAGCTTCCTCAGCGGCGACCTCGGGTTCAGCACCAGCGAGGCCTTCACGACCACGACCGTCGCCATCGGGGTCACCGCCATCGCCGTACCGGTCATGGGCGCCCTCTCCGACCGCGTCGGGCGAAAACCGATGCTCATCGCGGGCAGCGCCGGCTTCGTCGTGCTCACCTGGCCGGCGTTCTACCTGATGTCGCTCGGCAGCGTGGCGAACGCGATCATCGCCATGACGGTCCTCGGCCTCCTGATCGCGGTGTTCGACGGCGCGTTGAGCGCGATGATGGCCGAGCAGTTCCCCGCGCGGATCCGCAGCGGCGCGATGGCCATCCCGTACAACCTGGTGGTCTCGGCGTTCGGCGGCTCGGTCCCCTACGTGGCCACGTGGCTGGTCGCCAGTACCGGAAGCAAACTCGCCCCCTCCTTCTACGTGATGCTCCTGTCCGCCGTCACCCTGACCTTCGCGGTCACCTCGATCCGCGAGACCGCCCCCCGGCGGACCCCGGTCGCGCCGGAGCAGCACGCCGAACCGGTGCCGCAGCCGTAGTTCATGGCCGGAGCATCCGCAGTCCCCACACCGCAGGAACCGAACGGAGCCCCCTGACCATGCACCAGCGAAATCGCCGTGTGCTCGTCCGGTCCATGGACGACATCAGCATCGAGGAGGTGCCGGTCCCCCGGCCCGGCGACAACGAACTCCTCATCCGCAGCAGCGTCGTCGGGATCTGCGGATCCGACACCCACGCCGCTCTCGGTCACCACCCCTTCATCGACCTGCCCTACCGGCCGGGGCACGAGGTGGTCGGCACGGTCGCCGCCGTCGGCACAGGGGCCGGGGACTTCGCTCCGGGCACCAGGGTGATCGTCGAACCCAACCTGTACTGCGGCCGCTGCGCCCAGTGCCGCTCGGGCCGCTACAACATCTGCCGGGAGCTGAGGGTCTTCGGCTGTCAGACTCCCGGCGGCATGGCCGACCTCTTCACGATCCCCGCCGACCGGGTCCACCGCGTACCCGAGGCGATGTCCGACCTCCAGGCCGCGCTCGTCGAACCGCTCGCCACCCCGGTCCACGCCGTGGCCAGAGCCGGTGACCTCACCGGCCGCACCGTGGCGGTCCTCGGCGCCGGTCCCATCGGGCTGCTCGTCCTGGCCGCGGCCCGGCACGCCGGTGCCGCCCGGATCGTCGTCACCGACCTGCTGGACACCAAACGGGAGCGAGCCGTGCGGCTCGGCGCCGACGGCGCGGTCCCGGCCGACGCGGCCGGCCTGGCCGCGGAGGCCCGGGACATCCTGGACGGTCCGGCCGATGTGGTCTTCGACTGCGTCGCCCGTGAACAGTCCATGGCCCAGGCCATCGACCTGGTGGACAAGGGCGGCCGGATCATCGTCGTCGGCGTCGGAGCCCCCGGCCCCACGCCGGTCCGGCTGGACCTCGTCCAGGATCGAGAGATCCGCATCGAGGGCACCCTCATGTACACCGCCGAGGACTACCGCACCGCCCTCGGCCTGATCACTTCCGGCGTCATCGACACCGACGCGATCATCACCGCCACCTTCCCGCTGGAGGACGCGGCCAAGGCGTTCGCCGCCTCGCTCGCACCGGAGCACGTCAAGGTGCTGATCACCGTGGCAGGCCCTGAGGACTGATCCGCAGTTCCCGGCGGGCCCCGGGCCTCCCGAACCCGCGAGGGGCCAGAATCGGCCCACCACCAACGTAAGGAACCCTGTTGTGATCGTCGTCGCCGGTGAGGCACTGATCGACCTGGTGCCGGAGGCCACCGGGAACACCACGGCCGCTCTGGTGCCCGCCCGCGGCGGCGGACCGTACAACACGGCCGTGGCGCTCGCCCGTCTCGGCTCCCCCGTCGCCTTCTGCTCACGGATCTCGACGGACGCCTTCGGCATGTCCCTGACCGGCCGTCTGCGTGAGGAGAACGTCGTCCTCGATCTGGTGCAGCGAGGGCCGGAGCCGACCACACTGGCCGTCGCCGCGATCGAGGCGAGCGGCTCGGCCGCGTACACCTTCTACTGCCAGGGCACCGCCGACCGCCTCTTCGCCCTGCCGGGCCCACTGCCCGCCGAGACCCGGGCGGTGTCGTTCGGCACCTGTTCACTGGTACTCGAACCGGGGGCGAGCGCCTACGAGGAGCTGCTGCGCCGCGAGGGGCGGCGCGGGCGCTTCATCACCCTGGACCCCAACATCCGCGCCGGCCTCATCACGGATCCGGACGCCTACCGGGCCCGGTTCAGCCGCTTGCTGCCGTCCGTCTCGCTCCTGAAGCTCAGCGAGGAGGACGCGCAGTGGCTCGGGTACGACATCGCGGGCTGGCTGGCCGCCGGGCCGGCCGCCGTCGTGGTCACCCGGGGCGCGGCCGGCCTGACGGCCCACACGCGCGGCGGCGGAACGTACTCCGTACCCGGTGAGGCCGTCCGGGTCGTCGACACCATCGGTGCCGGTGACACCGTCAACGCGGCGCTGCTGCACGCCCTGTCCGAACGCGGCCTGCTGCACGCCGACGCGGTGGCCGCACTGACCGAGGACGGCTGGCGGCAGGTACTCGGCTTCGCCGCCCGTGCGGCGGCGGCGACCTGTGCGCGGGCGGGCGCCGAGCCGCCCTTCGCGCACGAACTGCGGTCCCCGCGCACCTGACGGGCCTCGTCCCCCGTCTCCGTGAGGAGGCGGGTCGGGGCACCGCCGGGTGGCTCAGTTCAGCACCAGGTAGCCCGCGTCGCGCAGCGCGGCGGCGACCTCCGCGCAGTGTTCCGGGCCCTTCGTCTCCAGGTGCAGCTCCACCTCGGCCTCGGTGAGGCCGAGCCGGGGATCGGTGCGCACATGGCTCACGTCCAGGACGTTGGCATCGGCCACCGAGAGCACGGCGAGCATCGTCGCCAGCGCGCCGGGGCGGTCCGTGAGCCGCAGCCGCAGGCTCAGGTAGCGGCCGGCCGCCGACATGCCGTGGGTCAGGATGCGCTGCATCAGCAGCGGGTCCACGTTGCCGCCGGACAGCAGCGCCACCACCGGCCCGCGGAACGACTTCGGGTCGCTCAGCAGGGCGGCCACCGGGCTCGCCCCGGCCGGCTCCACGACCATCTTCGCCCGCTCCAGGCAGAGCAGCAGCGCACTGGACAGCTCGTCCTCGGAGACCGTACGGACCTCGTCGACCAGATCCCTGATCAGCGGGAACGGGACGTCGCCCGGCCGCCCCACCTTCATGCCGTCCGCCATCGTCTGGAGCGAGCCGATCGACACCGGGTGGCCGGCGGCCAGCGAGGGCGGGTAGGCGGCTGCGCCCGCCGCCTGCACGCCGACGATCCGTACGTCGGGGCGGACCGCCTTCACCGCCACGGCGATCCCCGCGGCGAGCCCGCCGCCGCCGATCCCGACGACGATGGTGCGCACCTCGGGGCACTGCTCCAGTATCTCCAGGCCCACCGTGCCCTGCCCGGCGATGATGTCCGGGTGGTCGAAGGGGTGGATGAAGACCGCGCCGGTCTCCTGCGCGTACTCCTGCGCCGCGGCCAGCGTCTCGTCGACGACATGGCCGTGCAGCCGCACCCGCGCCCCGTACTCACGCGTCGCGGCGACCTTCGGCAGTGGTGCTCCGACCGGCATGAAGACCGTCGCCCGTACGCCGAGCAGCGCAGACGCGAGCGCGACACCCTGCGCATGGTTTCCGGCGCTCGCGGCCACCACGCCCGCCGCACGTTCCTCCGGGGACAGCCCCGCGATCCGTACGTACGCGCCCCGCAGTTTGAACGAACCGGTGCGCTGCAGGTTCTCGCACTTGAACCGGACGGGAGCGCCCACGAGGTCGGTCAGATGGCGGCTGCCCTCCATCGCGGTGACCCGGGAGACACCGGAGAGCATCTTCTGCGCCCCCTTGATGTCATCGAGGATCAGCGGGGGAAACTGGGTGGGCGGCGGGAAGTTCATACCGCAAGTCTTGCAGCTGAAAGGGGTTGCGGCCGCCGCGAGGCGGGCCGTCCTGCGCCGATGTCCGCAGGTTTGTGCAGCGCTGGTACGCGTTGCCCCGGGGCCGCGTACTCTGTCCCCCACCCATCCGACACCGCACGAAGAGAGCCCCCGGCCATGCCCCCTCAGGACATGACGACTGCCGCGTCTCCCTCCGGGGGCGCCGCCCCGGAGAATCAGGGTCACGACCACCTTCTCGACGCCCTGCAGCACCAGGTGGCGGTCTTCGCCCGCCGTGCCGAGCAGACCCGCCTCGGCGGCGTCGGCCAGGTGCGCAATTCCATGGACCGGGCCGCGTATCTGCTGCTCAACCGGCTGGACCGGGAAGGACCCATGGGCGTCAAGGCGCTGGCCGCCGGGATGGGGATCGACTCCTCGACCGTGACCCGGCAGGTCGCGCCGCTCGTGGACACCGGCCTGGTCAAGCGGACCTCGCACCCGGAGGACGGCCGGGCCGTCGTGCTCCAGCTGTCCCCGCGGGGACAGGCCCGGCTGGACGAGGTCAGGGCCTCGCGGCGCGAGCTGATGTCGCAGGTGACGGGCGACTGGGACGAGGAGGAACGCGACACGTTCTGCGCGCTGCTCACCCGTTTCAACGCGGCACTGGCCGCCCGGCAGAGCGCGCACCAGCCGCCGGCCGCGGGATAGCCGGACCCGGCGTCCGGGTCGTGTCGCGGACCCGGTCGAGGTCCCAGGCCTTGACCCGGGGCCCGCGGCGCGCTCGGATGACAGGGTGCGAGAGCGCCAGGCGGGCCGACAGCGGCGCCGCGCCCAGGAGTTCGAGGCCTTCGTGGCGGGCGCGGCCGGCCGGCTGCTGCACGCCGCCACCCTGCTCACCGCCGAACCCGCCCGGCCGCCGGGGGCCAACGAGCGCGCGCAGCGGCTGCTGACGGCCGCGCTGGCGCGTACGTACGCGGACTGGGACCGGCTGCACGGCGAGGACCCGTACAACCGCACCCGGCAGGACCTGGCCGCCCGGTTCGCGAGGGAGGCCTGGCGCCACCACCACCCGCGCGGCGGGGTGTTGGACGGGCTGACCCCGCAGGAACGGCTCGTCCTGGTGCTGCGGCTGCACGAAGGGGTCGCAGAGGAGCAGACCGCGGCGCTGCTCGGACTGCCCGTGGACCGGATCCGCGCGATCTGCAACCGCTCGGTGGCCACGGTGCGCGGGACCCGCGCTCCCACGGTCCGGCGGGGGGCCGCGCCATGAGCGGGGGCGGCCGCAAGGAGGAAGAGGTCCGGCGGATCCTGGAGGGGCCGCATCCGCAGGTGCCCGCCGATCTGGCGGAGCGGGCGGCGGAAGCCGGCGGCAGGCTGCTGCGCCGGCGGCGGGCCCTGCGCCTGCTGGGCCTGATGGGGCTGCTCGTCGCGGTGGCGGCGTTCACGGTGTGGGCGGTCACGGTCCAGCCCTGGCAGGCGCCGCCGGCCGAGACGACGCCGCCGCTGGGCGGCTGGTGACGGCCTCAGCGACGACAGCCGTCGTGGCCGAGGCCGTCAGCGCAGGCCGTACCGGGCCGGGCGGATCTATCCTGGAGGCATGCGTCACGCGCCGGTCCGCAACCGGCCGAGGAGGCCGTCATGACCAGGAAAGTCGCTGACTGCCGCAAGTATCCGAGCGAGTCGAACTGCTCGCTGAACATCTCCGGTGAGGAAGACGAAGTCGTGCGGGCCGCGGCCGAGCACGCGGCCTCCGTCCACGAGCACACCGACAGCCCGGAGCTGCGGGAACAGCTCCGGGGCATGCTGGAGGACGAGAAGGCCACCGTCTGAGACGTCCGCCCGCGGCGGGAACGGAAGCCGGTTGCCCGGCTTCCGTCCCCGCCGCCGCTCGTGGGCACGGGACTCCTCGCCTCGAACACTGCCTAGCCGAGCGCCTGCGTCAGGTCGGCCAGCAGGTCGTCGCCGTTCTCGATGCCGACGGAGAGCCTGACCAGGTCGGCGGGGACCTCCAGCGGTGATCCGGCCGCCGAGGCGTGCGTCATCCGGCCCGGGTGCTCCAGCAGCGACTCGACGCCGCCGAGGGACTCACCGAGGGTGAAGAGCTTCGCCCGGTTGCAGACCTCGACCGCCGCCTCCTCGCCGCCCGCGACCCGGAAGGAGACCATGCCGCCGAACGCCTTCATCTGCTTGGCGGCGACCTCGTGCCCCTGGTGCTCGGGCAGTCCCGGGTAGAGGACCTGGGTGACCTTGGGGTGCCGGGTCAGCAGGTCGGTGACCTTGGTGGCGTTCTCGCTGTGCCGGTCCATCCGGACGGCGAGGGTCTTGATGCCGCGCAGCACCAGCCAGGCGTCGAAGGGGCCGGCCACGGCACCCATCGCGTTCTGGTGGTACGCCAACTCCTCCGAGAGCTCGGGGTCGTTGACGATCAGCGCGCCGCCGACGACGTCCGAGTGACCGCCCATGTACTTGGTGGTGGAGTGCACCACCACATCGGCGCCCAGGGCGAGGGGCTGCTGAAGGTAGGGGCTGGCGAAGGTGTTGTCGACGACCAGCCGCGCACCCGCCGAGCGGGCCACACCGGCGACGGCCGCGATGTCGGTGATACCGAGCAGCGGGTTGGAGGGCGTCTCCACCCAGATCGCCTTGGTGCGCGGCTGGATCGCGGCCCGTACCGCCGCCACGTCCGAGGTGTCGGCGACCGAGAACTCCACGCCCCAGCGCGAGGCGACCTTCGCGAACAGCCGGAACGTACCGCCGTAGGCGTCGTTCGGGATGACCACGTGGTCGCCGGGCGTCAGCAGCGTACGGAGCAGGCAGTCCTCGGCGGCCAGACCGGACGCGAAGGCGAGCCCGCGGCGGCCGCCCTCAAGGGCCGCCAGGTTCTCCTCCAGTGCGGTGCGCGTCGGGTTGGCGCTGCGGCTGTACTCGTAGCCGCCGCGCAGCCCGCCGACGCCGTCCTGCTTGTACGTCGACACCTGGTAAATGGGCGGAACAACAGCGCCGGTGAGGGGATCGGCGGTGTTTCCCGCGTGGATCGCGAGAGTTTCGAAGCTGTGCTGGTCGCTCATGGGGCCGAGCGTAGTTCGTCGCGAGGGCGCTCACGGAGCACCGGGCCCGTCCGGGACAATGGGGGCATGGAGATTCTCTGGTTCCTGCTCGCGCTGTGCATGCTCGCCGCGGTCGTCGGCCCCTTCGTGCTGCGGCGCCGCGGCGGTATCCGCCAGGTGGCGCCCGGCTCCCCCGACGCCGCCGACCCGGACACCTACGGCTTCGCCCGCCAGGAGGAACTGGACATCCGGATGCCGGGCCCCGACCAGGACCTCCTGGACGTACTCGATGTCGTCCAGGGCACCCAGGAGTGGCGGGCGGCCTCCCAGCTGCTGTCCGGGACGCCGAAGGAGGGCGAGGTGCGGTGGCAGCGGGTGCAGGCGTTCGCCGGTGCCGCCTCGTTGGAGCTGGCGCAGCGGCCGGGCGTCGGCGGGGCCTGGCTGCGCAAGTGGCGGGCCGAGTCCCCGAAGGACGCGGGCGGCGCGGCCGTGCACGCCGAGTTCCTGGTCCAGCAGGCCTGGCGTTCGTCCACCGTCGGCACGGACGACTTCCGGATCATCCTGGAGGAGGCCCGTACGGTCGTCGGCGAGGCGGCCCTGCTGGCGCCGGGCGATCCGGTGCCGTACCTGGTGGAGCTGGCGGCGGCGCGTGGGCTCGGCTACTCGCACGAGGAGTTCGACCAGCTCTGGGCGAAGATCATCGACCGGGCTCCCGCGCACATGGGCGCGCACATCGCGGCGCTGCACTTCTGGTGCGAGAAGTGGCACGGCTCCCGCGAGGAGGCCGACCGCTTCGCCACCGCGGCCGCCGCCCGTGCCCCGCAGGGGTCGCTGCTGGCCGCGCTGCCGCTCTTCGCGCTGTACGAGCACCTGCCCGAGGTCAACATGGTGCGGAGCTTCTACCGGAGCCAGGCGGTGACCAAGGCGGTCGAGGGCGCCCTGTTCGCGGTCCACGCGGCGCGCGCCGACGACCCGATGCTCGCCCACGTCCGCCATCTCCTGGTGCTGTTCCTGGTCCGGATGGAGCGCTGGTCGGAGGCGATGGGCCAGCTCGTCCACATCGACGGGCACGTGGGCGCGCTGCCGTGGACGGAGAGCTCCGACCCGGCCGCCGAGTACACCGTGTACCGGGCCCTCGCGGTCGCCGGCTACGAGGCGAACGGCGGCAGCCCGGCGACGCTGCTGCGGTAGCGGGACAGCCTCCCGGCCCTTTGTCATCGGACGGTGTGCGACGGTGGGCACCGACAAGGCGCCCACCGCGCGGCCTGCTGACTGATGGGACCGGTACACCTCATGGCCCGACTGATACCCCTGATCCTGATCGGCCTCGGCCTCTACTTCTGGTTCAAGGCCCGCAAGCGGACCGCCGCCTACGTCGAGGACATGGAGTCCGACGACGGCACGCCCCGCCGCTGACCGGGCTGCGGAACGGGCGGCGGAATCCACGGCGGTCCCGGTGCGTTGTACGGACAGCACGCCGACCCATGAGGAGCCCCCGCATGTTCCTGCACCGCCGTACCCCGCAGCTCCCCACGCCCCAGGAGGCGCTGCGCGGCCGCCCCACCCCCGAATTCACCGTCCCGTCCCGCCACACGGTCCTGGGCAACGCCCTGCTGGGCCCGTACCCGGAGGGTCTGGAGGTCGCGGACTTCGCGATGGGCTGTTTCTGGGGCGCCGAGCGCAAGTTCTGGCAGACGGACGGCGTCTGGACGACGCTCGTCGGCTACCAGGGCGGCTTCACGGAGAACCCCGCGTACGAAGAGGTCTGCTCGGGCCTGACGGGTCACACGGAGGCCGTCCGCGTCGTGTACGACCCGCGCGTCGTCACGTACGAGCAGCTCCTGAAGCTCTTCTGGGAGTCGCACGACCCGACCCAGGGCTTCCGCCAGGGCAACGACGTCGGCACGCAGTACCGCTCGGCGGTCTACACCCACTCCCCCGAGCAGGCGGCGGCCGTGGCGGCGTCCCGCGAGGCCTACCAGAAGGTCCTCACCGGCTCCGGCCACGGCGAGATCACCACGGAGATCCTGCCCGCGGAGGGCCGCACGTTCTGGCCGGCGGAAGCCGCGCACCAGCAGTACCTGGACAAGAACCCGGCGGGCTACTGCGGAATCGGCGGGACGGGCGTCTCGTGCCCCGTGGGGGTCGCTCCGGCTGGGGAGTGACGGGGCGACCGAGACCAGGAAGTGCCCACCTGCCTACTTCTGGCCGGCGGGCGCTCCCGGCAAGTCGGCAAGCCCTCAAAGCTTCCGGTAGACATCGCTCCGATGGCCGAGGTGGAGGACGAGGATGACCAGCACGTCGCCCCGGACCTCGTAGACCACCCGAAACTCTCCCGCGTGCACACGATAGAGACCGTCATGGCCTGACAGCTTCTTGACGTCGGCGTCTTCCCGCCAGGGGTCGTCACCGAGCGGCGTGATGGCGGTCAGAATACGGAGCGCGTCCTGCCGGTCGATCGAGCGCAGCTGACGCTGGGCATGAGCGGTGAAACGGAAGGCGTACTTCACGCGGCCGGAGTCCCGCCCTCGAAGAGATCCGCGAGGAGCTCCGCCATGCTGACGGTGGGGTCCTCGCGATGTGCCTCCGCTTCGCGTGCGGCCAGTTCGTCGGCTGCCGCGTCCAGAGCGTCGAGTACGTCTATCGGGACGAGCGCGGCGACTCGCCTGCCATTGCGGGTCACCACCGTGGTCTTTCCGGCCTCGGCCCGGTCAATGACCTCGGCCAGGTGGGTGCGGGCCTCACGTACGGTCACGGTCTCAGCCATGACGCAAGCGTACACATAATTGCGTACACGCGCGCCGACTGCTCCACGCGGACCGCGGGCCCGGGACGCATGCGCGTCCCGGGCCCGTGTCAGTGCGTCTGGAACCCGGTCAGATCAGACCCTGCGCCAGCATCGCGTCCGCGACCAGCTCGAAGCCGGCGATGTTGGCGCCGACCACGTAGTTGCCGGGGCTGCCGTAGCGCTCCGCCGTGGTGTAGCAGGAGTCGTGGATGTGGCGCATGATCTCCGCGAGGCGCGCCTCCGTGTGGGCGAACGTCCAGGAGTCGCGCGAGGCGTTCTGCTGCATCTCCAGGGCGCTGGTCGCCACGCCGCCCGCGTTGGCCGCCTTGCCGGGGGCGAAGGCCACACCCGCGTCCTGGAAGACGCGGACGGCCTCGGGGGTGGTGGGCATGTTGGCGCCCTCGGCGACGGCCTTCACGCCGTTGCGGACGAGGGTCAGCGCGTCGGCCTCGTGGAGTTCGTTCTGCGTGGCGCAGGGCAGGGCCACGTCGCAGGGGACGTCCCAGACTCCGGTGCCGGGCACGAACACGGCCTCGGCGCGGCGCTCCGCGTACTCCGAGACACGGCCGCGGCCGGCCTCCTTGATCTCCTTGAGCAGGGCGAGGTCGATGCCCTTCTCGTCCACGACGTAGCCGTCGGAGTCGGAGCAGGTGACCACCGTGGCGCCGAGCTGCTGGGCCTTCTCGATCGCGTAGATCGCGACGTTGCCCGAGCCGGACACGACGATGCGCTGGCCGTCGAGGGACTCGCCGCGGCTGCGGAGCATCTCGGCGGTGAACAGGACGCAGCCGTAGCCGGTCGCCTCCGTACGCACCAGGGCGCCGCCCCAGCCGAGGCCCTTTCCGGTGAGGACACCGGACTCGAAGCGGTTGGTGATCCGCTTGTACTGGCCGAAGAGGTAGCCGATCTCGCGGCCGCCCACGCCGATGTCACCGGCGGGGACATCGGTGTACTCGCCCAGGTGGCGGTGGAGTTCGGTCATGAACGACTGGCAGAACCGCATGATCTCGGCGTCCGAGCGGCCCTTCGGGTCGAAGTCCGAGCCGCCCTTGCCGCCGCCGATGGGCATGCCGGTGAGGGCGTTCTTGAAGATCTGCTCGAAGCCGAGGAACTTCACGATGCCGAGGTTCACCGAGGGGTGGAAGCGCAGTCCGCCCTTGTACGGGCCCAGCGAGCTGGAGAACTCGACCCGGAAGCCGCGGTTGACGTGGATGTCGCCCGAGTCGTCCGACCACGGCACCCGGAAGATGAGCTGGCGCTCCGGCTCGCATATGCGCTCGATGATCCGTGCGTCCACGAACTCCGGCCGCTGGGCCAGAACCGGGCCGAGCGTTTCGAGGACTTCCCGCACCGCCTGGTGGAATTCCTTCTCGCCCTGGTTGCGGCGGAGGATCTCCGCGTAGAGCGGCTCGATGACGCGGTTCTCGGCGGCGTGCGGCGTTGCGGAGTCAGGGGTGGCCGTCATCTGATCAAGACCTTCCATGGGTCGGCTCATCGCGAAGGCGCCCCCGTCCCGGAGGGCGCCAGGTCCCCCCTCCCCATTGAGGGCGTCGCCCGGATAGCGCGGATACCGCGCTCACGACTGCGACGTACAGGACCGTTGTGACCTACCGAGTGTCCCAGTGGGACCGCCGAATCCTCCATGGCATCCACATGGTGAATCCCGCCGGCCCGTGTACGGACCGGCGGCGGAAGCCTTGCCCCGGACCGGTTCCGGGCGGAACGACCGGGTTGGGGGGTATGCCCGGACACCCCCCGAAGTGGTGAACCTCACAGGGGGCCGACCGTGGCTGTGAGGCCGGCGTGCGCGGCCCTCAGGACTCGCGCGGGCTGCGCAGCGGGAGACGTTCGCGACGATCGCGACGAGCAGTGCCTTCACGGGGTTCCTCCAGCGGGTGGGGCGCCTCGGCCTCGTGGGTGGCCCCGGGCGGCGCGGGTGACGCAGCCGGGTCGGCGTCCGGCCGCGTCACCCATCCTTCCGGCCGGCGGGCTCCGGCACGAGGGCGCCCGCCCCCCGACCCGTGGTGGAGCGGGCTACACCACGGCTCCCGGCCGGAGCACCTCGGCGCGCAGCGCGGCGGCGGTCGACCGGGCGTCGTAATCCCGTACGACACCGTCCACGAGCACCACGTCACCCGCCATGTTCCGGGTCCGCAGCGGGGCCGGCTCCTGATAGGCGGGCGAGGCGAACCAGGTACGGGCGGCCTCGATCGCGGGGAACTCCAGGATGACCAGGGCGCCGGGCCAGCGGCCCTCCATGACCTCGACCGGTGCGTTGTGCACCAGGAACCGGCCCCCGTACGGATCCATGGTCGACTGAACGCGCTCGATGTACTCCAGCACCTCCTCGTTGGCCGGGCCGTCGGGGTGCAGATGAGCGATCGCGTACGCGGTCATGGTCACGTCCTCCGGTCTTCCGTCCGCTGGTGCACACCATGCTGCCGGGGGCGTCGGGGAGCGTCGATCACCCCTGAGGTAAGGCGGGCGGACGGGCCCGCGGTGACGGGCGATCAGACATGATGCCGTCATGAAGACTTCACGGGGGAACCGCGACAGCCGGGATCCTCATCAGCCTTACGGGTCAACGCGGTTGGCCGGCAACACACTGCTCGGTCCCGGTCAGCCGAGGCCCCCGCACATACCCGGCCGGACGGGGCGGGCCGGGCATCGCACACCGCCCAGGGCCGGGGAGATGCGCCGCTATCTCGCCGTCGGTCTCGACTGCTATCTCTGCCTGGTCGCCGCCGGGTTACTGGCCCGGCCGCACGTGGACTCGACGCCCCTCTCCGGGGACGTCGCGCTGCTGCTCGGGCCGGTGCCCGTCATCTCGTTCCTCAATCAGGTGGTGCTCACCGCACTCGTCGGCGGCGGCGCCGGGAAGCTGATCATGGGCATCCGGGTGGTGAGCCTGCCGGACGGCGGACGGCCGGGACCGGGGCAGCTGGTGCGGCGCTGGCTGCACGGCCTGTGCTGGCTGCCGCTCCAGCCCTGGTACGGGCTGCGCGCCCACCTCGCCCGCGAGGACGACGGACCCGGCCCCGCGCCGCGCGGCTGCGAGGAGGGCGATCCGTACGCCGAGCCGTACGCCGACCCGGCCGGGGTGCGCCAGGTCCGCCGCAGCGATCTCGTGGCACACCGCCGGGCCGCCGCCGGACGGGCCGCCTGAAGCCGCGCAAGGCCGCCGTAAAGCCGCATGAGGCCGCGTGAAGCCTTGGGGTGAACCCGCGCCGCCGTCCGCGAACCCGGTGCGGGCCCGCGGACGGCGGTGGCTGTGGCGGTGAGTGCGAACCGCGGCTGTGGCCGTAACAGCAACAACAACGGCAACGGCCTTGTGTGTAAAGGCCGTTCAGGCTGCCGCGTTCTCCGTGATGGTGACCTTGCCCTTGCGGATGGTCGCCAGCCGCGGGGCCCTGCGGGCGATCGCGCTGTCGTGGGTGACCATGATGAAGGTGAGCCCGTGCTCCTTCCACATGGTCTCCAGCACCTCCATGATCTCGTCGCGCATGGACTCGTCGAGGTTGCCGGTGGGCTCGTCGGCGAGCAGCACCTTGGGCTGCTTGACCAGGGCCCTGGCTATCGCCACGCGCTGCTGCTGGCCGCCGGACATCTCCCCGGGGAGATGTCCGAGCCGCTCGCCGAGACCGACCGAGTCGAGCGCCTCCGCCGCGCGTCTGCGCCGCTCGGACGCCTTGCCGCCGAGGGGTACGAGGGCCGTCTCGACGTTCTCCTGGGCGGTGAGCGTCGGGATGAGGTTGAAGCTCTGGAAGACGAAGCCGATGTTCTCCGCGCGCACCTTGGTGAGCTTGGCCTCGCTGAGCTTCGCGAGGTCGACGCCGTCGAGTTCGACGCTGCCGGCCGTCGGGCGGTCCAGGCCGCCGAGCATCTGGAGCAGCGTGGACTTGCCGCCGCCGGTCGGGCCCTGGATGACCAGGCGGCCGCCGTCCTCGATGGTCAGGTCGACGCCGGCGAGCGCGTGGACGGTGGACTTGCCGCGCGTGTAGCGCTTGGTGACGCCTTGAAGCGTGTACATGGGTCAGCTCCTGCTGGACGGTGATCGCGGGTCCCGGATGAACGGGTGCCGGGTCAACGGGTGCCGGGTGAGGGGTTCCCGGTGAACAGGTCCCGGATCACGGATCACGGGGGACGGGGGCAGGGACTCCCGGGCGACGGGTGTCCCGCGAGGGGCTACTCGACGCGGCGCAGGGCGTCCGCGGGGCGCAGCCGGGAGGCGCGCCAGCCGCCGAAGGCGCCCGCGATCAGCCCGCCCGCCACGGCCAGGCCGACGGCGATCAGGATGATCGAGAGGGAGACGGGCGCGGTCAGTGCGATGTCGAGGGCCTTGGAGGCGCTCTGGCGGCCGGGGCCGCCGCCCATCATGCCGCGCCCGGAGCCGCCGGAGGAGCCGAGCTGTGCGGTCAGGGTGGGGCTGATCGCGGTGACGGCGTACGCGCCGGCCAGACCGACCGCGATGCCGAGGACGCCGCCCATCAGGCCGTTGACGAGGGCCTCGCCGACGACCTGGCGGGTGACCCGGCCGCTCTTCCAGCCGAGTGCCTTGAGCGTGCCGAACTCCCGTACCCGGCGGCTGACCGCGGAGGAGGTGAGCAGGCCGGCCACCAGGAAGGCCGCGATCAGTACGGCGATGGAGAGCCACTTGCCGACGCTGGAGGCCAGGTCGGACGCGGTGGACAGGGAGCCGGAGACCGTGTCGGCGAGATCGGCGGAGGTGGTGACGGTGGTGCCGGAGATGTTCTTCTGGATCGTGGACTTGACGCTGTCGATCTGCTGCGAGTCCGCGGCCTTCACATAGACCGTGGTGACCTTGTTCTTCGCGTCGGCGAGGGTCTGCGCCCGCTGGAGCGGGATGTAGAGGTTGGCGGCCGCGTCGCCGCTGTCGGCCGCGGAGACGCCGACGATCGTGAACTTGGTGCCGTGGACGGTCACCGTCTTGCCGACGGTGAGCTTCTTCTCCTTGGCGTAGGCGGCGTCGACGACGGCCACCTTGCCGTTGGTCTCCGTGGCCTTGAACGTCCGCCCCTTCGTGATCTTCGACGAGGTCAGGGGGCCCAGGTCCTGCTTGGTGACGTCGGTGCCGTAGACCGTGTAGGAGTTGACGTCGAAGGAGGCGCCGCCGCCCTTGACCTCGCCCTGGGGCTGGTCGCCGCCCCCGAAGCCGCCGCGGCCGCCCTGGGACGTACCGCCCTCCTGCTTGAACTCACCGCGCTTGAACTGGCCGTCCACCTTCATGACGGTCATGCTCAGTCCGCCGACGGCGTCGGCGACGCCGTCCTGCTTGTCCACCTTGTCGACGGTGGTGGAGGCCAGGGTCTGGAAGCCCTGGACCATGACCCGGTCCGTGCTCTGTGTCGAGTCGTCGCCGCTCTCCTTGGCGTCGAACTCGAACTTGGGCCGCTCCGTGCCGGAGCCCGGAGCCGCGGCGGCCTTGGTGACGGTCATGTCGGTGCCGAGGCCGTAGAGCGATTCCAGGACCTTGTCCTGGGCCTTGCTCATGCCGGAGGAGACCGAACTGACGATGATGACCAGCGCAATGCCGAGGCCGAGCCCCGAGGCGACGACGAGCGCCGCCTTTCTGCGGCGGCGCAGTTCGCGCCGGAGGTAGGTGAAGAACATGGCGCGAGGTTATGGACCGGTTGTGATGGTGGGTTAAGGCCACCATGAGATCCGGATGAGAACGCCGGGGAACGCCGCAGGCGGCGGCACCGGGATCCGTGGGGATCCGGTGCCGCCGCCTGCGGTGGGGGACTTGGGGCCGATCGGGGTCCTGCCCGGGGCGAGGAGGACGTCGGGTCAGGCCGCGGGAGCCGTCCACTGGGCCCAGCTCATGTTCCAGCCGTTGAGGCCGTTGTCGGGCTGGATGGTCTTGTCCGGGGAGTTCTTGATGATGACGACGTCACCGATCATGGAGTTGTTGTAGAACCAGGCACCGGGCGCGGAGGCGTCGCCGGCACCCTTCGTGTCGGAGAGACCGACGCAGCCGTGACTGGTGTTGGCGCTGCCGAAGATCGACTTGGCGCCCCAGTAGTTGCCGTGGATGAAGGTGCCCGACGTGGACAGCCGCATGGCGTGCGGCACGTCCTTGATGTCGTACTCACCCTTGCCGTCGTCGTCGGTGAAGCCGACCGTCGAACCGTCCATCCGGGTCTCCTTGAACTTCTCGGAGATCACCATCTGGCCGTTGTACGTCGGGTTCTCCGAGGAGCCGGCGGAGATCGGGATGGTCTTGATCGTCTTCCCGTTCTGGGTGACGGTCATCGTGTGCGTCTTGGCGTCCACGGTCGAGACCTGGTTGCGGCCGACCTTGAAGGTGACCGTCTTCTGCTGCACGCCGTAGACGCCGTCCGCGCCCTCGACGCCGTCCAGCGCCAGCTTCAGCGTGACGGTGGAGCCGCCCTGCCAGTAGTCCTCGGGGCGCAGGTCCAGACGCTGTGCGTTGAACCAGTGGCCGACGACCTGCTGGCCGCTGCTGGACGTCACGGTGATGCCGTCCAGGACGGCCTTCTTGTCCGTGATCGCCTTGTTGAAGTTGATCGAGACGGGCATGCCGACGCCGACGGTGGAGCCGTTCTCGGGGGTGAAGTTCCCGATGAAGCTGTTGGCGGGCGACACGGTGGTGAAGGAGGAGTTCTCGTGCGCCTCGCGGCCCTTCGAGTCCTTCGCCGTCGCGTTGATCTTGTACGTGGTCGAGCGCTCCAGTTGGGCGTCCGGCTTCCAGCTGGTGCCGTCGGCGGCGAGGGTGCCCTTGACGCTCGCACCGGCCGCCGTGGTCATCGTGACGACCGTGAGCTTGCCCTTGGCGACGGAGACCTTCGCGTCGTTGTTGATGCTCGCGTTGGTCGCACCGTTCTTCGGCGAGATCGCTATCTGCGCCTCCGAGGCTTCCTCGGCCGCCGCCTTGTCGACCTCGGCCGCCTGTGACTTCTTCGAACTGTCGGGGCTGGAACCCTTGTCGCCGCCGTCGCCGCAGGCCGTGAGCACCAGCACGCCGCCGAGCAGTGCGGACGCGGCCATGAGGCCCTTGCGCCGCTTGCTGTCCGTCATCACACGCTTCTCCATCGTTGCCGAAATCCCCAAAAACCCCGAGCCAGGCCGTTGACCGGCGGTACCCCGTCAATGTTCCAAGAACACCCTGAAGGGGTTGCCCGTTCCACATCTGCGGGAGATGTGGGGAACACCACTCATCGACGCGGTGGTATCAGCGGTGGTTCCCGTGGTCCACCACGCAGGGGCCGCCGGTGTCCGACCCGGTTTGTCCAGCAGTTCCACGACCCGGTGCGCCGGCTGTCACGCACACCGGCCCCGGCCCGCCGGAAGCGGGCCGGGGCCGGTGGTTCCCCACCTGCTACGCCCGCCGCTCCGCACTGCCGTCGTCGTCGTTCTCCTCCCCATTGTGCGGGACGCCGGCACCGCCTTCGTCGCCGTCGTCCTCGTCCTCGCCGTCATCGTCGTCGTCGAGGTCCCATCCGTCCGGGTCCTGCGGGTCGTAGGCGATGCTCTCGCTGTTCCAGGAGGCCTGGGTCAGCTCGACCCCGGGCACCTCACTGACCAGGTCGAACGGGTCGATCAGCGAGGCGAGGGCCTCCGCGGCGTCTTCCCGGACGGCGGTCTCGGCATGCGTGCGTTCCTCGGCGGAATCGCCGCCGGGCTCACCGAACTCGGCCGCGAGGCCCTCCAGGGCGGTTCCGCTCAGGGCGTCGGCGTCCGTGATCTCCAACACCATTTCCACCTGAAGCCGAACATAACGTGATGTCTCAGAAGTGCTCATGTGCCGGAGCGTAAGCTCCCGGCCGCCGCGGCTTTCCCGCGACCCGCTGCTTTCACTAGCATCGGCCGCAGGCCTAACTCATGGCTGTCACAAGGGGGATCGATTCTGTGGCCATCACCCGCCGCCCGCTCCTGACCGCCACCGCCGCGGGAACGCTGCTGTGCGCCCTCTGGTTCGTACCGACGGCCAACGCGACCGGTGGCACGGACGCCACCGCGGGCGCACCGGGCCGGACGTCCGCCGTCGACGCCACCGGCACCGACGGCACGACGCTCGCCGACACCGGAACCGGGATCGACACGACTCCGTACCTGATCGGGGGCATCGCGTTCCTGGGCATGGGCGCGGGCCTCGTCACCTACTCCGCCCGCCGCGTCGGCCCGTTGCCGGCGCACTGACCCTCATACGGAGGCGGGCCCCCCGGGGACCCCCGGGGCCCCCCCCCCCGGGGCCCCTGCGACCAAGCCCCACGGCCCGCCCCCCAGGGGGCGGGGCCCCCCACCCGTCCACACC
>NZ_JBIVTZ010000022.1:55501-86811 GCF_044756945.1 Streptomyces sp. NPDC091387
CGGGTCCGGGGGGGGGGGGGGGGCCCTCCCCCCCCCCCCCCCCGGCGGGGGGGGCGGGGGCCCGCCCCCCCCCCCCCCGGGGGGGGGGGCCCCGGGGGTCCCCGGGGGGCCCGCCTCCGCGTGCGTCACTGGAACGAGCGACTCCGGGACAGCCCCTAGGCGAGCTGTCCCGTCACCGGTTCCACCGCCGCGACCAGCTTCCCCGCGCGCACGAAGGCGTCCGCGGCGGCCAGGTCCGGCGACAGGAAGCGGTCCGGGCCAGGCCCCTCCACGCCCGCCGCGCGCAGCGCCTCGACGGCCGCCAGCGAGGCGGGCGCCGGGGTGAGCCCCTGCGCGGCGCGCAGCTCGATCGCGCGGGTCGCCGCGTACAGCTCGACGGCGACGATCCGGGCGAGGTTCTCGACGGCGGTACGGAGCTTGCGCGCGGCCGACCAGCCCATCGAGACGTGGTCCTCCTGCATCGCGGAGGACGGGATGGAGTCCGCCGAGGCCGGGACGGCGAGCCGCTTCATCTCGCTGACCAGGGCCGCCTGGGTGTACTGGGCGATCATCAGGCCGGAGTCGACGCCGGCGTCGTCCGCCAGGAACGGCGGCAGCCCGTGCGAACGGTTCTTGTCCAGCAGCCGGTCGGTCCTGCGCTCGGTGATCGAGCCGAGGTCGGCCGCGACGATCGCCAGGAAGTCCAGGACGTACGCGACCGGGGCGCCGTGGAAGTTGCCGTTGGACTCGACCCGGCCGTCGGAGAGCACCACCGGGTTGTCCACGGCCGCGGCCAGTTCCCGGTCGGCGACGAGCCGGGCGTGGGCGAGGGTGTCCCGGCCCGCGCCGTTGACCTGCGGGGCGCACCGCACGGAGTAGGCGTCCTGGACGCGGGGGGCGTCGTCCTGGTGGTGGCCGGTGAGGCCGGACCCGGCGAGGACCCGCAGCATGTTGTCGGCGCTGGCGCCCTGGCCCGGGTGCGGGCGGATGGCGTGCAGCTCGGGGGCGAGGACCTTGTCCGTGCCGAGCAGCGCCTCCAGGGAGAGGGCCGCGGTGATGTCCGCCGAGGTGTAGAGGTTCTGGAGGTCGGCGATGGCCATCACGAGCATGCCGAGCATCCCGTCGGTGCCGTTGAGGAGGGCCAGGCCCTCCTTCTCGCGCAGCTCGACCGGGGTGATGCCGTGGGCGGCGAGGAGCTCGCCGGCGGGGCGCACGACGCCGTCGGGGCCCTCCGCGTCGCCCTCGCCCATCAAGGTCAGCGCGCAGTGCGAGAGCGGCGCCAGGTCGCCGGAGCAGCCGAGCGACCCGTACTCGTGGACGACGGGGGTGATCCCCGCGTTCAGGACGTCGGCCATGGTCTGCGCGATCCGGGGCCGTACGCCCGTGTGGCCGGAGGCGACCGTCTTCAGCCGGAGGAACATCAGCGCCCTGACGACCTCGCGCTCGACCCGCGGGCCCATGCCCGCGGCGTGCGAGCGGACGATGTTGCGCTGGAGCCGCGCGCGGAGTTCCGGGCTGATGTGGCGGCTGGCCAGTGCCCCGAATCCGGTGGAGACGCCGTAGACCGGCTCGGGCTTGGCGGCGAGCGCGTCGATGACCTCACGGGCCGCGGCGAGGGCGCTCACCGCGGCGGCGGAGAGCTCGACACGGGCGTTGCCGCGGGCCACGGCGATGACGTCCTGGGCGGTGGTACCGGACGTCCCCACCACGACTGTATGCATATCCATATTCAGAAGCGTACGGATTGAATCTCTTCATGTCACTAGTGGTCGCCCGGTTGACTCCTTACCGATCGGAGCACGCGGCTCAGGGGCGGTTCCCGCGCAGCCGGCGCCGGTCGTGGGCGGGTTTGGGCGGGGAGTCCGCCAGCCGGATCACCTCGCCGTCGCGCCCCGCCACCACGGGCTCCAGCGACCGGGCCGCCTTCGCCCGGTACTGCGCCGCGTCCGCCAGCCGGAACAGCCGCCGCGCGGAGACGACCGGGCCGATCGGGTCCCCGGTGGAGGCGATCCCGCAGGCCACCCCGTTGCCGAACTCCAGCTCGGCCGCCCGCTCGCAGAGCTCGGTGGCCACCGCGACCACCTCGTCCGCCCCCGGACCCACGGCCAGCAGGCAGAACTCGTCCCCGCCGAGCCGGGCCGACAGGGCGCCGGGCAGCCTGGCGCCGCACCGGGACAGCACCGAGCCGAAACGTTCCAGCAGACGGTCCCCGACCGCGTGGCCATGGGTGTCGTTGACCCACTTCAGCCCGTTGAGATCGCAGACGACCAGACTGACCACCGAACCGTCCACCCGGTGCCGCTCCACCGCCTCGTCCAGCCGCATGTCGACGGCCCGCCGGTTGGCGAGGCCGGTCAGCGGGTCGGTGAAGGCGAGCTTGCGCACCTCCTCCAGGCGCTCCGTCTGGGAGATCCCGGCGGCCACGACAGCGGCCAGCACGGTGGCGAAGTCCGCGTCCGCGCGCCCGAACACCGGCTCCCCCACCGGACGCGCCACATAGAGCTCGCCCCAGGCCCGGCCGTGCAGCACGATCGGCGCCACCACACAGCAGCCGCGCCCGCGCCGGCGCAGGGCCGCCACCCGCTGATGGCAGTAGCCGTGCCCGTAACCGCGCGCACCCGCCGCCCCGGCCCCCCGCCCACCGTCCGCGGGATCGGGGTCCGGCTCCACCGGGCCCTCGGCGGTCTCCACCCAGGCGTCCGGTTCACCGCCCCCGGCCCACCGCTCGTGGAGGAACTCGGTGATCTCCGGGAACTGGTGCACCGGGTACGTCTCCTCGTCGGGGAACTCCTCCTCCCCCTCGGCCCGGTCGCCCGCGTTCACCAGGACCCGCAGCCGGCCGCGCCCGCGCTCCCACACCGACAGGGCGGCGAAGCTGCCGCCCAGCGCCTCGCACGCGCCCAGCGCGGCCGCTCGCCAGCACCCCCGCGGGGTGTGCGCCGCCGCCATCGCCTGCGCAAGCGACACCACGGCCCGGAGTCGCGCATCATCACCACCCATCGCTCCAGCCTATGTAGATTTGCGGTGATTTGATCAGCCTGCGGCCATGATCATGCGCGTTGCGCCGCCGTACGGCTACCCAGTGTCACGAACGCGTCATTCCCCGGGCCAGTTCGGCTTCCGCTTCTCGTTGAACGCGGCGACGCCCTCCGCACGGTCGCCGGAGAAGGCCACCGACCGCCACGCGGAGTCCTCCACCTCCAGGCCGGCCCGCAGATCGAGCCCGTGCCCGAGCCGCAGCGCCCGCTTCGCCGCCCGCAGCCCGACCGGGGAGTTGCCCGCGATCCGGCCGGCGAGGGCCAGCGCCTCGGACCGGTCCTGGCCCTGCGCCACCAGCTCGTCGACCAGCCCCAGCTCCCGGGCCTCCGCCGCCTCCACCCGGCGGGCGGTGAAGATCAGCTCGGCGGCCCGCGCCGCCCCGATCCGGCGCGGCAGCAGCTGGGTGCCGCCGCCGCCCGGGATGACCCCGACCGAGACCTCGGGCAGGCCCACCAGGGCGGTCCGGTCGGCGACGATCAGATCGCAGGACAGGGCCAGCTCGAATCCGCCGCCGAGCGCGAAACCGTGCACCGCGGCGATCGTCGGCATGGGCAGTTCGAGGACACCGGTGTAGGCGGCGCGGGCGGTGGGCCGCTGGCGCACGAGGTCGGCGTCGGTGAAGGAGTTCCGCTCCTTGAGGTCCGCCCCCACGCAGAAGGCCCGCTCATGGCTGGAGGTGAGGACGGTGACCCGTACGTCCGGGTCGGCGGCGAGCGCGGCGCAGGCCGCCCCGATCGAGCGGGCCATGTCCGTGGACACCGCGTTCATGGCCTTCGGCCGGTCGAGGACAAGCTCGGCGACGTGCTCCAGGCCCTCGTGACCCCGCACGACGACGAATTCCCCGAACCGCTGCTCGGACGTGACGGTCATGACTGCACCCCTGTCGGTTAACGAGCGTTACCGCAGGGATCCTAGAGCGCTGCCCCTCAAGCCGGACGAGGCGAGGTCAGGACTGGCCGCGGCGGGCCAGCAGCCACGGCTCGACGACACCGAGGCCGCGCACCGGGCGCTGCCACATCGGCTGCAGTCCGTAGCGGTACTTGGGCACGGGCCTCGGCTCCTCGCCGTCCGTGCCCTCCTTCTCGGCGCGGGCCGCGGCCGCGGCGTCCTCCGCGGCCCGGGCCTCGGAGACGGGGGCGTCGCCGGTACGGGTCAGCTCCTCGGCGAACGCCCCGTCCACCAGGACGGCGTCCTTCGGAGCTATCGAGGTCAGCCGGCTGGCGAGGTTCACCGTGGTGCCGAAGACATCGCCCATCCGGGTGGTGACCGTGCCGAACGCGATGCCGACGCGCAGCGCCGGCATCGTCTCGTCCAGCGCCATGGCCTCGACGAGGCGCAGCGCGATCTCGGCCGCGGTGCCCGCGTCGTCGGCGGCGAAGAGGACCTCGTCGCCGAGCGTCTTGATGAGCCGGCCGCCGTGCGCGGCGACCAGGTCGGCGCAGGTGGTCTCGAAGGACTCGACGAGCTCGCCGAGCTCCTCCTCCTCCAGGCGCCGGGTGAGCCGGGTGAACCCGACGAGGTCGGCGAAGCCGACGGCGAGGCGCCGGTCGACCATCTCGTCGTCGTCCGCGGCCTGGACGACCCGGCCGGTGGCGGCGGCGAGCTGGCGCCGCCACACGTAGACGAGGAACTCCTCCAGCTCCGGCAGGAGCAGCTCGACCAGGGGGTACGTGACCTCGGTCCGGGTCATTCCGGGCTCGGGCGGCTCGGTCAGGCCCTCCAGGAACGAATCGATCTGCCACTCCGCCAGCCGGGCGGTGGTCTGCCCGGTGGACCGGGCCACCTGGATCGCCATGGGCTCGCTGAGCAGCCCGGCCTCGACCAGACCGGACAGCCGCCGCAGCGCCAGCACGTCCGCCTCGGTCAGCGCCTTGGCCTGTCCGATGTCGGCGAAGCCCATGGCCCGCCAGAACCGGGACGCCAGGTCCATGGAGACGCCCGCGGTCCGGGCGGCCTGGAACGGGGTGTAGCGCCGGTCGGCGCCCAGGATCAGCGCTTCCAGCCTGATCGCGAGGGGGTCGTCGGTCGGTTCCGCCGTGTGGTCGACTTCGTGATGCGGTGTCGCGTGGACCGATGGGTCCGACGGGGGCTCCGCGCCATCGCCGGAGGTCGTGTCGTCGACGGTCACCAGCCGCCTCCTGCCCGTTCCCTGCGCACTGCCCTGCCGATCTGTCGGTGGATCGCCTCAACGATACGGCAGGTGTGCCCTACCTCACGTCCCCAGGTCACCCGGACGCGGGGCACGCCGCTCAGGTCAGACCGCCTCCGGCCCCGCGCAGGTGCACGACGTCGCCGGCCGAAACGGGCTCCTGGAGGCCGTCGCCGGTCGACAGGACCAGCCGCCCGTCCCCGTCGATCGCCACCGCCTCGCCCGTGAGCGTGCGGTCGCCCGGCAGCTGGGCCCGTACCGTCCGTCCGAGCGTCGCGCAGCTCGCCGCGTACGCCTCGCGCAGGCCGCTCGCGGCCGCGTCGCCGTCCGCCTCGCGCCACTTCCCGTACCACTGCTCCAGCGACCGCAGCACGCCCCTGAGCAGCGTCTCGCGGTCCGTGGAGACCGCGCCGGCCAGGGCGAGCGAGGCGGCCGTGGGGGCGGGCAGCTCGTCCGCGCGCAGGGAGACGTTGAGGCCGATGCCGATGACGACCCCGTCCCCGGCGCGTTCGGCGAGGATGCCGCCGGTCTTGCGCTCCTCGGTGGACGGGGTCTCCCCCGGACCGAGGCCGCCGGAGTCCGTGGGGACGGTGACCAGGACGTCGTTGGGCCACTTCAGTGCCGTGTCGACGCCCGCCGACCTCGCCAGGCCGGCCGCCACCGCGACCCCGGTGAGCAGCGGCAGCCATCCCCAGTGCCGTACGGGGATGTCGCCGGGGGTCAGGTAGACGGAGAAGAAGAGGCCGGAGCGGGGCGGGGCGGTCCAGGTCCGGTCGAGGCGTCCCCGTCCGGCGGTCTGCTCCTCCGCGACCAGGACGGCGCCCTCGGTGAGCCCGGCGGCCCGCCCGACGAGGTCGGAGTTGGTGGACCCGGTGGTGTCCACGACGTCGAGGGAGCTCCACAGCCCGTCCGGCCGGAGCAGACCGCGCCGCAGCGCGGGAACGTTCAGGGGCGGCCGGTCCAGGTCCGACCAACGGTTGTGAGACGCATCCGAAGGTGTCATGCAAGCCACCCTAGGTGTGTCAAACGACGCACTGCCGAACCGTATCCGCGCCGATACGCTACGGGACAGTAGCTGTTCATCCGCTGATCAGCAGCACAGTCGTCCCCGTGACCAGGCAGGGAGCCGCAACCCGATGTCCGAGCCGGAAGAGACCGACATCCACACCACCGCGGGCAAGCTCGCGGACCTGCAGCGCCGTACCGAAGAGGCGACCCACGCGGGTTCCGCGCGCGCGGTGGAAAAGCAGCACGCGAAGGGCAAGTTGACGGCGCGCGAGCGCGTGGACCTGCTGCTGGACGAGGGCTCCTTCGTCGAACTCGACGAATTCGCCCGGCACCGCTCGACGAACTTCGGGATCGAGAAGAACCGCCCGTACGGAGACGGTGTCGTCACCGGGTACGGCACGGTCGACGGCCGCCCCGTCTGCGTGTACTCGCAGGACTTCACCATCTTCGGCGGCTCGCTCGGCGAGGTCTACGGTGAGAAAATCGTCAAGGTGATGGATTTCGCGCTGAAGACCGGCTGTCCGGTCATCGGCATCAACGACGGCGGCGGCGCCCGCATCCAGGAAGGCGTGGCGGCGCTGGGCCTCTTCGCGGAGATCTTCCGGCGCAATGTGCACGCCTCGGGTGTCGTCCCGCAGATCTCGCTGATCGTCGGACCGTGCGCGGGCGGCGCGGTCTACTCCCCCGCGATCACCGACTTCACGGTCATGGTCGACCAGACCTCGCACATGTTCATCACCGGGCCCGACGTCATCAAGACGGTCACCGGCGAGGACGTCGGCTTCGAGGAGCTCGGCGGCGCCCGCACCCACAACACCACCTCCGGTGTGGCGCACCACATGGCGGGCGACGAGAAGGACGCCATCGAGTACGTCAAGTCGCTGCTCTCCTACCTCCCGTCGAACAACCTCTCCGAGGCCCCGGCGTTCCCGGAGGAGGCGGACCTCGCGACCAGCGAGGAGGACCGCGAGCTGGACACGCTCATCCCCGACTCGGCGAACCAGCCGTACGACATGCACACCGCGATCGAGCACGTGCTGGACGAGGGCGAGTTCCTGGAGACCCAGGCCCTGTTCGCGCCGAACATCCTCACCGGTTTCGGCCGGGTCGAGGGCTATCCGGTCGGCATCGTCGCCAACCAGCCGATGCAGTTCGCCGGCTGCCTGGACATCAACGCGAGCGAGAAGGCCGCGCGCTTCGTGCGGACCTGCGACGCCTTCAACGTGCCCGTGCTGACCTTCGTGGACGTGCCCGGCTTCCTGCCCGGCGTCGACCAGGAGTACGGCGGCATCATCCGCCGCGGCGCCAAGCTGATCTACGCGTACGCGGAGGCCACGGTCCCGCTGATCACGGTGATCACCCGCAAGGCGTTCGGCGGCGCCTACGACGTCATGGGCTCCAAGCACCTGGGCGCCGACATCAACGTCGCCTGGCCGACCGCCCAGATCGCCGTCATGGGCGCGCAGGGCGCCGTCAACATCCTGCACCGCCGCACGATCGCGGCCGCGGAGGATCAGGACGCCACCCGCGCCGAGCTGATCGCGGACTACGAGGACGCGCTGCTCAACCCGTACGTGGCGGCCGAGCGCGGTTACGTGGACGCGGTGATCATGCCGTCCGAGACCCGGGCCCACGTGGTCAGGGGACTGCGGCAGCTGCGGACCAAGCGGGAGTCGCTGCCCCCGAAGAAGCACGGCAACATCCCTCTCTAGAAAGGGCTCTGGCCATGATCAAGGTCGTACGGGGCAACCCGACCCCGGAAGAGCTGGCAGCCGCGCTCGCGGTCGTTCAGGCCCGCGCCGCCGCGGTGGCCGCCGTGTCCTCCGGCGCGCCGGAGCTGCCCGGCCAGTGGTCCGACCCGGGCCGGGTCGCCCGGCGCGGCCGTCATCTGCCGGGGCCGCGCGCCTGGGCGCGCACGTACTGGCCCGGGTAGCCGGCAGGAGGCTCTCGTGGGCGGTTGAGTACGCGTACTCAGGCGCCCGCGCGGCCCGCGCAGCAGGATCGTAGGCATGCTGTGGTCGGACCCCGAGAACAAGCCGCCGAAGGAACTGCGCGACGCCCAGGACATGATGCGGCGCGCGGGTCTGGTGCTCGCGCTGGCCATGGTGGTCGCCATGTTCGTGCTCGGCACCCGCTGACCGTGCGGGAGGCGTGCGGCTGATTTGTACGATGGCGCGCATGACTGATCCCGCACCCCGCCGTCTCGTGCTCGCCTCCGCCTCCCCCGCCCGCCTCGGTCTGCTCCGGCAGGCCGGGTTCGCTCCCGAGGTGATCGTCAGCGGGGTGGACGAGGACGCGCTGAGCGCCCCGACCCCCGCCGAGCTGGCGCTCGTCCTCGCCGAGGCCAAGGCCGCGGCGGTGGCGGCGCTTCCGGAGGTAGCGGGCGCCCTGGTCATCGGGTGCGACTCGGTGCTCGAACTCGACGGCGAGGCGCTCGGCAAACCGGCCGACGCCGAGGACGCCACCGCCCGCTGGAAGTCCATGCGGGGCCGGTCGGGGGTGCTGCGGACCGGTCACAGCCTGACCGACACCGCGGCCGGGCGGACGGTCTCGGAGACCGCGTCCACGACGGTCCGCTTCGGTGAACCGACGGACGCCGAGATCGCCGCCTACGTGGCCTCCGGCGAACCGCTGCACGTGGCGGGCGCCTTCACCCTCGACGGGCGCTCGGCGCCGTTCGTGGACTCCATCGACGGCGACCCGGGCAACGTCATCGGGCTGTCGCTGCCGCTGCTGCGGCGGCTGCTGGGCGAACTGGGGATCCCGGTCACCGATCTCTGGGTCTGAGCGGGGCCGTACGGTCAGGCCGGGGCCGGGGCCGTCGGCGGCTCCGCGCCCGCCTCGGCTGCCGGCTCCTCGCGGTCCGCGCCGTACACCACCAGCGTCAGCACGAGCAGTCCGAGCACCACCATCATGAACACGAACGCGGTCCAGCCGATCAGACCCACCGTGAGCGCGCCCAGCACCCCGTGGATGACGGCGCAGCAGATGAGGACGATCCGGGCGATCCGGCCCGGGGCCCGGTCGCGGATGCCGGTCAGCAGGAGCAGCACCCCGCACAGCAGCAGGAACAGTCCGGAGACTCCGCCCAGCGCCCAGGTGCCGTTGGCCATGGCGCCGGGGTCCATCCCCGCCAGCGACATGTCCTGGTTCTTCACGACGGTCGCCATGACACCGTTGACGATCACGATGCCCACGGCTTCCGCGAACAGCACGATCGCGGCTATGAATGCCACCGGCCTGCGCACCATGGCGCTCACCCCCTGTTACCTGCAGTACGTGCGATAGCGCGGACCCTACTAATGGGTAATGCTCCGGACAAGGGGTTCGTCCGCCTTCACGCCTCTGCGGCCTCCTGGCGGGTCCCCGCGGGACGGGCCGCCGGGTGCCGGGCAAAGAATCGCGCAGCCGTTAGTAGGAATCAGACAAAGAAACACCGGGCGTCGCTGCCCGTACCGACAGAGACCTGGACCACACCTCGTGGCTACTGTGCGGTTATGGATCCCGGCGTACCGTGGTGCGACAAGGGATTTCGCGACTTGAGCAAGCCTCGAATCACACTCCGTGTGGGCAAGCTCACCATTGGGGACGGGTCGTAGGGCCGTGTCGGTAGTCCCTAAACTCAGCTTGTTTCAAGGAGGGAGCCATCGTGCGCAAGGTGCTCATCGCCAACCGTGGCGAAATTGCTGTCCGTGTTGCCCGAGCTTGCCGGGACGCGGGAATCGGGAGCGTGGCCGTCTACGCGGACCCGGACCGCGACGCTCTGCACGTGCGTGCGGCCGACGAGGCATTCGCCCTGGGCGGTGACACCCCGGCCGCCAGCTATCTGGACATGGCCAAGGTGCTCCAGGCTGCCAAGGACTCCGGGGCGGACGCGATCCACCCGGGTTACGGATTCCTCTCGGAGAACGCCGAGTTCGCCCAGGCCGTGCTGGACGCCGGGCTGACGTGGATCGGCCCGCCGCCGCAGGCGATCCGGGACCTCGGTGACAAGGTCGCCGCCCGTCACATCGCGCAGCGCGCGGGTGCCCCGCTCGTCGCGGGCACCCCGGACCCGGTCGAGGGTTCCGCCGAGGTCGTCGCCTTCGCCGAGGCGAACGGGCTGCCGATCGCGATCAAGGCCGCCTTCGGCGGTGGCGGTCGCGGGCTGAAGGTCGCCCGCACGCTGGAGGAGATCCCGGAGCTGTACGACTCCGCGGTCCGTGAGGCCGTCGCCGCGTTCGGGCGCGGGGAGTGCTTCGTGGAGCGCTACCTCGACAAGCCGCGGCACGTGGAGACCCAGTGCCTGGCCGACTCCCACGGCAACGTGGTCGTCGTCTCCACCCGTGACTGCTCGCTCCAGCGCCGGCACCAGAAGCTGGTCGAGGAGGCCCCGGCGCCGTTCCTGTCCGAGGCGCAGAACGCCGAGCTGTACGCGGCGTCGAAGGCGATCCTGAAGGAGGCCGGTTACGTCGGCGCCGGCACGGTCGAGTTCCTCGTCGGCACGGACGGCACGATCTCCTTCCTGGAGGTCAACACCCGCCTCCAGGTCGAGCACCCGGTGACCGAGGAGGTCACCGGCCTCGACCTCGTGCGCGAGATGTTCCGGATCGCCGACGGCGAGGAACTGGGCTACGACGACCCGGCCGTGCGCGGCCACTCCTTCGAGTTCCGGATCAACGGCGAGGACCCGGGCCGCGGCTTCCTGCCGGCCCCCGGCACCGTCACCCTGTTCGCCCCGCCGAGCGGCCCCGGTGTCCGCCTGGACGCGGGCGTCGAGTCCGGCTCGGTCATCGGCCCCGCCTGGGACTCGCTGCTGGCGAAGCTGGTCGTGACCGGTGCGACGCGTGAGCAGGCGCTCCAGCGCGCGGCCCGTGCGCTGGGCGAGTTCACCGTCGAGGGCATGGCCACCGCCATCCCGTTCCACCGCGCGGTCGTCGCGGACCCGGCGTTCACGTCCGACCCGTTCCGGATCCACACCCGCTGGATCGAGACCGAGTTCGTCAACGAGATCCCTGCGTTCGCCGCTCCGGCCGACACGGAGGCGGACGAGGAGTCCGGCCGCGAGACCGTGGTCGTCGAGGTCGGCGGCAAGCGCCTCGAGGTCTCGCTGCCCTCGTCGCTCGGCATGAGCCTGGCCCGTACCGGACTCGCGGCGGGCGCCAAGCCCAAGCGCCGCGCGGCGAAGAAGTCCGGCTCCGCGGCCTCCGGCGACACCCTCGCCTCCCCGATGCAGGGCACGATCGTGAAGATCGCCGTGGCGGAGGGCCAGGAGGTCAAGGAGGGCGACCTGATCGTCGTCCTGGAGGCCATGAAGATGGAGCAGCCGCTCAACGCGCACCGCGCCGGCACGGTCAAGGGCCTGGCCGCCGAGGTCGGCAGCTCGGTCTCGTCCGGTGCCGTCATCTGCGAGATCAAGGACTGACCCCCGCTCCGTCCGTTCCACCGGCGCCCCTGTCACCTCGTACGACGTGGCAGGGGCGCCGTTCGTGGGCCGGGGGAACGCGGCCTCCGGGGCACCGGCCGGACGTGCGATGGCATCCTGGACCCCCGCGGCGGAATCAGGGAGGACTGCGCGATGGCGATGAGCACGGCAGGGACACCGGCCCGGCCCATGCGCGCCGACGCGCGCCGCAATTACGACCGGCTGCTGGCCGAGGCCCGTACCGCGTTCGCGGAGCACGGCACGACGGCGTCCCTGGAGGATGTCGCGCGGTGCGCGGGGGTGGGGATCGGCACGCTGTACCGGCACTTCCCGACCCGGCACGCGCTGATGAGCGCCGTCTTCCAGGAGGCCGTGGCCGACCTGATCGCCCGCTCCCGCGAGTTGGCCGGGACGGAGCGGCCGTGCGACGGGCTGGTGGAGTGGCTGGGCGCGATCATCACTCATGCGGGTGAGTACCGCGGGCTGGCCCAGGCGCTCATGTCGACGTGCCGGGACGAGACTTCGGCGCTGTCCCCGTGCAATGTGCCGCTGCGCGAGGCGGGTTCGGTCCTGCTGGTGCGTGCGCAGGCGAGCGGGGCGGTGCGGGCGGAGGTCTCCATCGACGACCTGACGCAGCTCACGAACGCGATCGCGCTGGCCGCGGAGCAGTCACCGGACGATCCGGGCCTGGCGGGGCGGCTGCTGGCACTGACGGTGCAGGGCTTGCGGGCGCAGGCCTGAGGCCCGGCCGGCCTCCGGCGGCTCCGCCCCGGACCCCGCGCCGCGAACGCCGGCGGAGCCGGAGCGCTACCGACGGCGCAGGTCCGCCACCCGGGCCCGCTCCCCCTGCTCCGCCAGCACCGACGCCGTGCCCCGTAACTGCTGCGGTCCGCTCCCGTGCGTCCGCCGCTGCCCCGGCAGGGGCATGTCGCGGCGGTTGGCCCGGCCGGGCGGCGCGGGGTCCGCCGGGGTCTGGGCGCCTCCGGCGCCGGCCACCGCGATCTGCACTCCCTGGTCCGCCAGGGCCTGCAGCTCCGCCGCGGCCCGGTCGTCGTGCGCGGCCGGTTCGTCCGTCACGAGACGGGTGATGAGGTCGGTCGGCACCGTCTGGAACATGGTGTCGGCGCCGAGCTTGGTGTGGTCCGCCAGGACCACCACCTCCCCCGCCGCCTGCACCAGCGCCCGGTCCACGCTCGCGGAGAGCATGTTGGACGTGGAGAGCCCGCGCTCGGCGGTGAGCCCGCTCCCGGACAGGAAGGCGCGCGAGACCCGCAGCCCCTGGAGCGACTGCTCGGCACCGCTGCCCACCAGGGCGTAGTTGGAACCGCGCAGGGTGCCCCCGGTCATCACCACTTCCACCCGGTTGGCATGGGCCAACGCCTGGGCGACCAGCAGCGAATTGGTCACCACGGTCAGACCGGGGACCCGCGCGAGCCGGCGGGCCAGCTCCTGCGTGGTCGTACCGGCGCCGACCACGATGGCCTCGCCCTCTTCGACGAGACCGGCGGCCAGATCGGCGATGGCGGTCTTCTCCGCGGTCGCGAGATGGGATTTCTGCGGAAAGCCGGACTCCCGCGTAAAACCGCCCGGTAAAACCGCACCGCCGTGCCGGCGGTCGAGGAGTCCTTCCGCCTCCAGTGCCCGCACGTCCCGCCGTACGGTCACTTCGGAGGTCTGGACGACGCGGGCGAGCTCACGGAGCGATACCGCCCCGTTGGCACGCACCATTTCGAGGATCAATTGACGACGTTCTGCAGCGAACACGAAACTGACAGTAACGCCATCACCCGAGAGTTTTCAGCAGTTTGCGCCGAATAGCAGAAGTTGTACACACAAGGGGCCGCCAAGTGGTATAGGCGGCCCCGTTGTTGTTCCCTACTGATCGCAGGCGGTCGCCGGACCGCCCGAGTTGCCGGGAGTCACCGGGTAACGCCCGGTCCCCGAGGCGTTCTACGCCTCGCCCGCCTGCTTACGGGTGTGCAACTGACGGGCCACTTCCGCGATCGATCCCGACAGGGACGGATACACAGTGAAGGCGTTTGCGATCTGCTCCACCGTCAGATTGTTGTCGACCGCGATCGAGATGGGGTGGATCAGCTCGCTCGCCCGCGGTGCGACGACGCAGCCGCCGACCACGATGCCGGTGCCGGGGCGGCAGAATATCTTGACGAAACCGTCCCGGATGCCCTGCATCTTGGCGCGCGGGTTGCGCAGCAGCGGCAGCTTGACGACGCGGGCGTCGATCTTGCCCCCGTCAACGTCGGACTGGCTGTAGCCGACCGTGGCGATCTCCGGGTCGGTGAAGACGTTCGAGGAGACCGTCTTCAGGTTCAGCGGTGTCACCGCGTCACCGAGGAAGTGGTACATCGCGATCCGGCCCTGCATCGCGGCGACCGAGGCGAGCGCGAAGATCCCGGTGACGTCACCGGCCGCGTAGACGCCCGGCGCGCTGGTGCGGGAGACCTTGTCGGTCCAGATGTGGCCCGAGTCCTTGAGCTTGACCCCGGCCTCCTCCAGGCCCATGCCCGCGCTGTTCGGGATCGCGCCGACCGCCATCAGGCAGTGCGACCCGGAGATGACCCGGCCGTCGGCGAGGGTGACCTCGACGCGGTCACCGACGCGCTTGGCGGACTGGGCGCGGGAGCGGGCCATCACGTTCATGCCGCGGCGCCGGAAGACGTCCTCCAGGACGGCGGCCGCGTCCGGGTCCTCACCCGGCAGCACCCGGTCACGGGAGGAGACGAGGGTGACGCGGGAGCCGAGGGCCTGGTAGGCGCCGGCGAACTCCGCGCCCGTGACACCGGAGCCGACCACGATGAGCTCCTCGGGGAGCTCGTCGAGGTCGTAGACCTGGGTCCAGTTCAGGATCCGCTCGCCGTCGGGGAGCGCGTCCGGGATCTCCCGGGGGTGGCCACCGGTCGCGATCAGCACGGCGTCGGCGGAGAGGGTCTCCTCCGTGCCGTCGGCCGCGGTCACCACGACCTGGCGGGAGCCGTCGGCGGCCTGGAGTCCCTCCAGCCGGCCGCGTCCGCGCATCACCCGCGCGCCCGCACGGGTGACGGAGGCGTTGATGTCGTGGGACTGGGCGAGCGCCAGGCGCTTCACCCGTCGGTTGACCTTGCCCAGGTCGACGCCGACCACGCGCGCCGCCTGCTCCTTGTGCGGGGTGTCGTCCGCGACGATGATGCCCAGCTCCTCGTACGAGGAGTCGAAGGTGGTCATCACCTCTGCCGTCGCGATCAGGGTCTTCGAGGGCACGCAGTCGGTGAGCACGGACGCGCCGCCGAGGCCGTCGCAGTCGACGACGGTCACCTCCGCGCCGAGCTGGGCTCCCACCAATGCCGCCTCGTACCCGCCGGGTCCGCCGCCGATGATCACGATCCGGGTCACGAAAAGTCCGCCTCGCGTTTCGTCCCGCGGCCGTCTGCTGCCCCGGCCGGGGTCCAGGGGGTCGCCCCGGGTGAATGCAGTACGTACTTCATTGTCCCGCACGCGCCAAGGTGCTTCGCCCCGGGGCCCTCCATACGTGCACCGGGCCCCCGGGGCGGGGGCCCGGACCTCAGGTGGGGCACCCCCCGAGCGGGCGTCTTCCTCACGGGAATCGACCTCCCCGGGGCCACCTCCCGTACCCTCGACCCCATGTCGCTCTACGCCGCATACGCCGGCAACCTCGACGCGCGGCTGATGACGCGCCGCGCACCGCACTCGCCGCTGCGCGGAACCGGCTGGCTGAACGGCTGGAGGCTGACGTTCGGCGGTGAGCAGATGGGCTGGGAGGGCGCGCTGGCCACGGTGGTCGAGGCGCCGCGCTCCCAGGTCTTCGTCGCCCTGTACGACCTGGCGCCGATGGACGAGGACTCCATGGACCGCTGGGAGGGCGTCGGCCTCGACATCTACCGGCGGATGCGGGTCCGGGTGCACACCCTGGACGGCGAGGAGCCGGCCTGGATGTACGTGCTGAACGGCTACGAGGGCGGGCTGCCCTCCGCCCGCTACCTCGGCGAGATCGCGGACGCCGCCGACTCCGCGGGCGCACCGCACGACTACGTGATGGAACTCCGCAAGCGCCCCTGCTGAGCCCGGACGGCGCCCGCGAGCCGCCTTTCCGCAGGATCGCCGCCCCACCACTTGTGGGAACGCACGAACAGCTGCTTTCAGACTCTGTACGGGAGCATCTACGCGCGTAGGGAATCAGCGGTTACGCTCATCCGCGTGAACGCATCAGTTATTCCGGACCACATCCAGGGCGACCCGCTGGCCGCCGCCGCCGACGCCGCCGCCCGCCTGCGCGAGCTGACCGGTGCCGAGACCCACGACGTCGCACTCGTGATGGGCTCCGGCTGGGCACCCGCGGGCGATGCGCTCGGCATTCCGGAGGCCGAGTTCCCGGTGACCGCCCTGCCGGGATTCCCGGCCCCCTCCGTCGAGGGCCACGGCGGCACGATCCGCTCGTACCGGATCGGCGAGAAGCGCGCCCTGGTCTTCCTCGGCCGCACGCACTTCTACGAGGGCCGCGGCGTCGCCGCCGTGGCGCACGGGGTGCGTACCGCTGTCGCGGCGGGCTGCAGGACCGTGGTGCTGACGAACGGCTGCGGCGGGCTGCGCGAGGGCATGCGCCCCGGCCAGCCGGTCCTGATCAGCGACCACATCAACCTCACGGCGGCGTCGCCGATCATCGGCGCCAACTTCGTCGACCTGACCGACCTGTACTCCCCGCGGCTGCGGGCGCTGTGCAAGGAGGTCGACGAGACCCTCGAAGAGGGCGTGTACGTGCAGTTCCCCGGCCCGCACTACGAGACCCCGGCCGAGATCAACATGGTCCGCGTCATGGGCGGCGACCTGGTCGGCATGTCCACCGTGCTGGAGGCCATCGCGGCCCGGGAGGCCGGGGCGGAGGTCCTGGGCATCTCGCTGGTGACGAACCTGGCCGCCGGGCTGAGCGGGGAGCCGCTGAACCACGAGGAGGTGCTCCAGGCGGGCCGCGACTCCGCGACCCGGATGGGCTCGCTGCTGGCGCGCCTGCTGGACCGCATCTGACCCGGACCGCTCCGGGGGCGCCGCCCCCGGACGGGGAGGGGCGGGGAGGGGACGAGGCCCGCCGCAGGCGCTCCCTCCGCCCGGCAACCCCACCAAGACCACAAGGAAGGCGGACACCGTGCAGCAGGACCTCATCGCTCGGGCCAGGACCTGGCTCGCCGAGGACCCCGACCCCGAGACCCGCGACGAGCTGGCCAAGCTCGTCGAGACCGAGGACCTCGACGAGCTCGCCTCCCGCTTCGCGGGCACCCTCCAGTTCGGCACCGCGGGCCTGCGCGGTGAGCTGGGCGCCGGTCCGATGCGGATGAACCGCGCCGTCGTCATCCGCGCCGCCGCCGGACTCGCCGCGTACCTGAAGGACCGGGGACAGGCCGGCGGCCTCGTCGTCATCGGCTACGACGCCCGCTACAAGTCCACCGACTTCGCCCGCGACACCGCCGCCGTAATGACCGGCGCCGGTCTGCGGGCGGCGGTCCTCCCCCGCCCGCTCCCCACCCCCGTACTCGCCTACGCCATAAGGCACCTGGGCGCCGTCGCGGGCGTCGAGGTGACCGCGAGCCACAATCCGCCGCGCGACAACGGCTACAAGGTCTACCTCGGCGACGGCTCGCAGATCGTCCCCCCGGCGGACGGTGAGATCGCCGCCGCGATCGACGCGGTCGGCCCGCTGGACACCGTGCCCCGCCCCGGCGACGGCTGGGAGATCCTCGGCGAAGAGGTGCTGGACGCCTATCTGGCGCGTACCGACACCGTGCTCGACGCCGGATCGCCGCGCACCGCCCGCGTCGTCCACACGGCGATGCACGGCGTCGGCACGTCCGTGCTCACCGCGGCCTTCGACCGGGCCGGCTTCCCCGCCCCGGTCCTGGTCGCCGAACAGGCCGAGCCGGACCCCGCCTTCCCCACCGTCGCCTTCCCCAACCCGGAAGAGCCCGGCGCGATGGACCTCGCCTTCGCCACCGCACGCCGCTCGGACCCCGACCTGATCATCGCCAACGACCCGGACGCCGACCGCTGCGCCGTCGCCGTCCCGGACCCGGCCGCCGACGGCGGCTGGCGGATGCTGCGCGGCGACGAGGTCGGCGCGCTGCTCGCCGCCCACCTCGTGCGCCGCGGGGTCACCGGCGTGTTCGCCGAGTCGATCGTGTCGTCGTCCCTCCTCGGCCGGATCGCGGAGAAGGCGGGCCTCGGCCACGAGGAGACGCTGACCGGCTTCAAGTGGATCGCCCGGGTGGACGGTCTGCGGTACGGCTACGAGGAGGCGCTCGGCTACTGCGTCGACCCGGACGGCGTCCGCGACAAGGACGGCATCACAGCGGCGCTCCTCGTCGCCGAGCTCGCCTCCGTGCTCAAGGAACAGGGCCGCACGCTGTCCGACCTGCTGGACGACCTCGCGGTCGAGCACGGGCTGCACGCCACCGACCAGCTGTCGGTCCGGGTCGAGGACCTGTCCGTCATCGCGGACGCCATGCGCCGCCTGCGCGAGCAGCCGCCGACCGCGCTCGCCGGCCTCGCCGTCGTCTCGGCCGAGGATCTGTCGCACGGCACCGCGCTGCTGCCGCCCACCGACGGGCTCCGCTACCACCTGGAGGGCGCCCGGGTGATCGTCCGCCCGAGCGGCACGGAGCCGAAGCTCAAGTGCTACCTGGAGGTCGTGGTGCCGGTCGCCTCGGCCGACGAGCTGCCTGCGGCCCGCGCGAGGGGCGCGGAGCAGCTCGCGGGCATCAAGCGGGACCTGGCGGCCGCGGCCGGGATCTGAGCGGGCGGGGGCCACGGAACGTCGCCCCCGCAGGCACAGAAGTCAGAGGCACAGACAGAGGGAGGGCACCCCCGCTCCGGGCGGGTGCCCTCCCTCTGTGCCTGTGACAGCTCCGGCGCACTCAGCCGGCGAAGCGGGCCATCCACGCCTCGACGTCGTCCGCCGACCGCGGCAGCCCGTCCGACAGGTTCTCGTGACCGTCCGCGGTGACGACCAGGTCGTCCTCGATCCGGACGCCGATGCCGCGCCACTCCTCGGGCACGGTGAGGTCGTCCGGCTGGAAGTAGAGGCCGGGCTCGACGGTGAGCACCATGCCGGGCTCCAGTACGCCGTCGACGTACTCCTCGTTCCGGGCGTGGGCACAGTCGTGGACGTCCAGACCGAGCATGTGCCCGGTGCCCGCCATGGTGAAGCGGCGCTGGAGGCCGAGTTCGTACGCGCGGTCGGCCGGGCCCTCGATGAAGCCCCACTCGACCAGCCGGACCGCGAGGTGGCGCTGCGACGCCTCGTGGAAGTCGCGGTAGGCGGCGCCCGGCTTCACCGCGGCCATGCCCGCCTCCTGGGCCTCGTACACCGCGTCGTAGACCTTGCGCTGGAGCGGCGTGAAGGTGCCGTTGATCGGGAGCGTGCGGGTGACGTCGGCGGTGTAGAGGGTGTGGGTCTCCACGCCGGCGTCGAGCAGGAGCAGGTCGCCGGGGCGCACCGGGCCGTCGTTGTCCGTCCAGTGCATGATCGTGGCGTGCTCGCCCGCGGCGCAGATCGAGCCGTAGCCGACGGCGTTGCCCTCCAGTCGGGCGCGGCGGAAGAACGTGCCCTCGATCCAGCGCTCGGACGAGGCGACCGCGCGGGAGAGTTCACCGATCACGTCGGTGAATCCGCGGACGGTGGAGTCGACGGCCTTGCGGAGTTCGGTGATCTCCCAGTCGTCCTTGACGAGGCGGAGATCGCTGAGCGCCTCCTCAAGTTCGTCGTCGCGCTCCTCGTCGGTGGTGACGGCGTCCTCCAGGGACGGGTCGATACCGCGGACGATGCGGGTCGGCGCGCCGGAGCCGGTGGCCAGGGTGTCGGCCGCGGTGCGGACGTCGCGGCAGGGCAGGCCGAGTACGAGCTCCGCCTCGGCGAGCGAGCGGCGCCGGCCCATCCAGAGCTCCGCGTGGGGACCGGTCCAGAACTCGTCGTTGTCCCGGCTGTCGCGCGGCAGCTGGAAGCAGTAGGCGTCGTGGCCGCCGTCCGCACGGGGTTCGAGGACGAGGGCGCCGTCCCGGGCCCGGTCGCCGGTCATGTGCACGTAGCCCGTGTAGGGGCGGAACGCGTAGCCGTCGTCGTTCGAGCGGACCTTGAGGTTCCCGGAGGGGATCACGAGGCGCTCGCCGGGGAAGCGCGCGGAGAGCGCGGCGCGGCGGGCGGCCGCGTAGGGGGCCTGCTCGCTCAGCTGGAGGTCGTGCCGCTCGGTGTCCGCCCAGCCCGTCCGCATGAGTGCGGACAGTTCCTCGGAGATCCCTGGGTAGAGACGGTTCTTGCGGTCTTTCGCCACGTCGTGCACCTGCTTCCGGGTGGGTTCCTCGGCGGCGAGGGGCGTACGTCCCGGCTACGGACCGGTTTGCCCTCGCTGCCGCCGGTCGGCGGCGGCATTCGGACGGTATCCCGCACGCCGCGCGCGCGGTGCAAAGGAGTGCCACTGGCACAAATCGGCCACGGCGGACGGGAGCCGTTGAATAATACGGACATGACGAACGCGAAACTCGGTGAGGCCCTCCGGCTCCTGGGACTCGGTGACGCGGCGGGCCGGGTCTATCTGGCGCTGCTCGACCTGGCTCCGGCGCCGCTGGCGGCGATCGGCGCGGCGGCCGGCCTCGAAGGGGCTGAGCTCGACGCGGCGTACGGCGCCCTGGTCGACGCCGGTCTGGCCAGCGCCGCCGGGGAGGGCGAGGACGTGGTGGCCCCGGTGCCGCCGGCCGCGGGCCTGGAGATCCTGGCCCGGCACCGGGCGAGCGAGGTCGAGGAGTCGCGGATCGCCGTCGGGGGCGCGTTCGACTCGTTCCGGCGCCAGCGGCTCGCGGCGTACAACGACCATTTCGTCGAGGTCGTCACCGGCGACGCCGTGGGAACCAGGATTCGCCAGGCCTGGGCGAGTGCCCGCGACCAGATCCGGCAGTTCGAGTCGCCGCCGTACTTCCCCCTGTCCGGCGCCACGGACGACGCGCTGGCCACGCTGGCCCGCGGTGTGACGCAGCGCGTCGTGTACTCACGGGAGTCGCTGGAGCATCCGGGCCATCTGAAGGACGTCATCGAACCGTGTGTCAACGCCGGGGAGCAGGCCAGGGTGCTGCCGTCCGTGCCGGTCAAGCTCGTGATCATCGACGACGCGTACGCCCTCGTGTCGCTGTCGATCAAGGAGGCCGACGTCCACAACACGATGCTGGTCGTGCAGCCGTGCGGGCTGCTGTCCGCGCTCATCGCGCTGTTCGAGCAGTCCTGGCAGAACGCCCTGCCGTTCCACGGCAGCACCACGCGTCCGGGCGGTCTGCCGCCCGCCGACCGGCGTCTGCTGTGGCTCCTGGCGGGCGGCGCGAGCGACGAGGCCATCACCCGCGAGCTGGGTATCAGCCGCCGCACGCTGTTCCGCCGCCTCCAGGTCCTGATGGCCCGGCTGGGCGCCGCGAACCGCTTCCAGATGGCCTTGCAGGCGCAGCGCAGCGGCTGGCTGTGAGCGGCCGCGCCGCCGGTCTCCGTCAGAAGCAGCCGGGTGGTCCCTCAGCCGGTCGCGGCGACCACCACGAGCAGCACCGCGCCCACGACGGCCGGCGCGATCACCTCGTACGCCCAGCGCACCGACCTGACGACGTCCCCCGCCACCGGCGTCTCGCCCGCCCGTTCGGCGAGCTCACGCAGGTCCACCACGGCCTGGTCGGCGCCTGCGGTCAGCGCCCTGGTGGCGTGCACGTCGGCGGTCACCGGCGTCCTGCCGTACGGGTCGTCCATCGACTGGCGGGACTGCCTGCGGGCGGCCTTCTTGCGCTGCCGCAGCGAGACCGGCACCGCCCAGAGCTGGTACTTCGTGCCGTCCTGCGTGAACAGCTCGCTGGAGTAGCTCGCCCGCACGGTCGCGACGTCGGTCCACGGCAGGGTGATCGTGCGGAACGGGTTGCGGACCCGGATGCGCCGTTCGCCGGCGAACACCGCGGGGCGCAGGGTGAAGGCGACCACCAGCGGGATCGCGGTGAGCAGCCCGGCCAGCGCCAGCCACGGCACCCGGCCCTCGCCCCGGATCGCGGCGTCCAGGCCGATCCAGAGGATGAGCAGGAGCAGCAGGGCGCCCCCGACCAGCCCGGCGGGCGACCGGAAGGTCCGGTCGGCGTAGGTGGGCTCGGCGGGGGGCGTGGGGCTCGTCATGAGCCCGATTCTGCCTGACGGGCGCACGGGATGCGGGGGCGGCTGCCCGTCCGCCGGGCGCCCGGCGTCGTGGAGCCGTGCGAGACGCGATCGGCATGGGCCCCTGTACAGGTCGCTACGCGCGTAGATATGCTCATCTGGTGACCATGTCCACCACTGCACCCGCATTCGCCGACGCGACGGCGTCCGACAGTGCTCTGCGCCGCTTCCTGCACGGGCTGCCCGGCGTCGACGCCGTCGGCCTCGAAGCGCGCGCCGCCTCGCTCGGAACCCGTTCGATCAAGACGACGGCCAAGGCGTACGCCATCGACCTCGCCATTTCGATGATCGACCTGACGACGCTGGAAGGCGCGGACACCCCGGGCAAGGTCCGGGCGCTCGCCGCCAAGGCCGTCCATCCCGATCCCACCGACCGCACGGCCCCGCGCACCGCCGCCGTCTGCGTCTATCCCGACATGGCGGCGACCGCGGTCGCCGCCCTGGCCGGCTCCGGTGTGAAGGTGGCGTCCGTCGCGACGGCCTTCCCGGCCGGCCGGGCCGCGCTCGACGTGAAGCTCGCGGACGTCCGCGACGCCGTCGCCGCCGGGGCCGACGAGATCGACATGGTGATCGACCGGGGCGCCTTCCTCTCCGGCCGTTACCTGAAGGTGTACGAGGAGATCCTCGCCGTGAAGGCCGAGTGCGGCCGGGCCCGGCTGAAGGTCATCTTCGAGACCGGCGAGCTGTCCACGTACGACAACATCCGGCGGGCCTCCTGGCTCGGGATGCTGGCGGGCGCGGACTTCATCAAGACGTCGACCGGCAAGGTCGGGGTCAACGCCACGCCCGCGAACACCCTGCTGATGCTGGAGGCGGTGCGCGACTTCCGTGCGCAGACCGGCGTCCAGATCGGCGTGAAGCCGGCCGGCGGCATCCGCACCTCCAAGGACGCCGTCAAGTTCCTGGTCCTGGTGAACGAGACGGCGGGCGAGGACTGGCTGGACAACCACTGGTTCCGCTTCGGCGCCTCCAGCCTGCTGAACGACCTGCTGATGCAGCGCCAGAAGCTCAGCACCGGCCGTTACTCCGGCCCCGATTACGTGACGGTGGACTGATCCCCATGGCATCTGCATTCGAGTACGCGCCCGCCCCCGAGTCGCGTGCGGTCGTCGACATCGCGCCCTCGTACGGCCTGTTCATCGACGGCGAGTTCACCGAGGCCGCCGACGGCAAGGTCTTCAAGACGGTCTCCCCGAGCAGCGAGGAGGTCCTCTCCGAGGTCGCCCGCGCCGGTGCCGAGGACGTGGACCGGGCCGTGAAGGCGGCCCGCAGGGCGTTCGAGAAGTGGTCGGCGCTGCCCGGCTCCGAGCGCGCCAAGTACCTGTTCCGGATCGCCCGGATCATCCAGGAGCGTTCGCGCGAACTGGCCGTCCTGGAGACCCTGGACAACGGCAAGCCGATCAAGGAGACCCGTGACGCGGACCTCCCGCTGGTCGCCGCGCACTTCTTCTACTACGCGGGCTGGGCCGACAAGCTGGACCACGCGGGCTACGGCGCGAACCCGCGTCCGCTCGGCGTCGCGGGCCAGATCATCCCGTGGAACTTCCCGCTCCTGATGCTCGCGTGGAAGATCGCCCCCGCGCTCGCCACCGGCAACACGGTGGTCCTCAAGCCCGCGGAGACGACTCCGCTCTCCGCGCTCTTCTTCGCGGACATCTGCCGCCAGGCCGGGCTGCCCCGGGGTGTCGTCAACATCCTCACGGGCTACGGGGATGCGGGCCGGGCCCTCGTCGAGCACGGCGACGTCAACAAGGTCGCGTTCACCGGCTCGACCGCCGTCGGCAAGGCAATCGCCCGGTCCCTCGCGGGCACGGACAAGAAGGCCACCCTGGAGCTGGGCGGCAAGGGCGCCAACATCGTCTTCGACGACGCCCCCATCGACCAGGCCGTCGAGGGCATCGTCACCGGCATCTTCTTCAACCAGGGCCAGGTCTGCTGCGCGGGCTCGCGGCTCCTCGTGCAGGAGTCGGTCCAGGACGAGGTGCTGGACGCCCTCAAGCGCCGGCTGACCACGCTGCGCCTGGGCGACCCGCTGGACAAGAACACCGACATCGGCGCGATCAACTCCGCGGAACAGCTCTCCCGGATCACCGCGCTCGTCGAGACCGGCGAGGCCGAGGGAGCCGAGCGCTGGTCGGCCCCCTGCGAACTTCCCTCCTCTGGCTACTGGTTCCCCCCGACGCTGTTCACCCACGTCACCCAGGCACACACCGTCGCCCGCGACGAGATCTTCGGCCCGGTGCTGTCGGTCCTCTCGTTCCGCACGCCGGACGAGGCGGTCGCCAAGGCCAACAACAGCCAGTACGGCCTCTCGGCCGGCATCTGGACGGAGAAGGGCTCCCGCATCCTCGCGGTGGCGAACAAGCTCCGGGCGGGCGTCGTCTGGGCCAACACGTTCAACAAGTTCGACCCGACCTCGCCGTTCGGCGGCTACAAGGAGTCGGGCTTCGGCCGCGAAGGCGGCCGTCACGGTCTGGAGGCCTACCTCGATGTCTGACGGGCGACTCAGCGTCTTCAAGACCTACAAGCTGTACGTCGGGGGCAAGTTCCCCCGCTCCGAGAGCGGCCGGGTGTACGAGGTGACGGACTCCAAGGGCAGGTGGCTGGGACACGCGCCCCAGTCGTCCCGCAAGGACGCCCGCGACGCGGTCGTGGCCGCCCGCAAGGCGTTCGGCGGCTGGTCGGGCGCGACCGCGTACAACCGCGGCCAGGTCCTCTACCGCGTCGCCGAGATGCTGGAGGGCCGCCGGGAGCAGTTCGTGCGGGAGGTGGCGGAGGCCGAGGGCCTCTCGAAGTCCAAGGCCGCCGCCGTGGTGGACGCGGCGGTGGACCGCTGGGTCTGGTACGCGGGCTGGACCGACAAGATCGGCCAGATCACGGGTGCGGTGAACCCGGTCGCGGGCCCCTTCCTCAACCTCTCCACCTCCGAGCCGACCGGTGTGGTCACGGTCCTGGCCCCGCAGGCCTCGTCGTTCCTCGGCCTGGTCTCCGTGGTCGCCCCGGTGATCGCCACGGGCAACACCGCGGTCGTCATCGCCTCCGCGGACGCTCCGCTGCCCGCCCTGTCGCTGGGCGAGGTGCTGGCCACCTCGGACCTGCCGGGGGGTGTGGTCAACATCCTCTCCGGCAGGACCGCGGAGATCGCCGCGCCGCTCGCCTCCCACCAGGACGTGAACGGCATCGACCTCACGGGCGCCGACGCGGATCTGGCGAAGGAGCTGGAGATCGCGGCGGCCGACAACCTGAAGCGGGTCCTGCGCCCCCAGGCTGTGGACGGTGCCTCCGGCGCCGACTGGTCGGCCGATCCGGGTACGCGCCGGCTCACCGCGTTCCTGGAGACCAAGACGGTCTGGCACCCGACGGGCGCGCTGGGCGTGTCGGGCTCCTCTTACTGACGCACACGCGGGCGTGGCCCGTGCCCCGGGGTCCCCGGGGCACGGGCCACCTCCGTGTCAGCTGTGCAGCAGCCCGGTGACCTGCCCCACCAGGGGCAGGTCCTTCAGCGCGCCGCCGCTGGTCAGCGGGTCGGTGACCAGGGCCGTGGAGACCGGCTTGAAGTCGGCGACCTGGGTCCCCACCGCGTTGTCCAGCGGGTCCGTGCCGGTGCCGGCCAGCGGGTCGAGCCGCAGATGCGTCACGGGCGCGATGCTGTGGTCGAGCGCCCCGGCCACCGCCCCGCCCGCGGCGTGGGTGGCCGCGCCGAGGCCGGTCGTGTCGGAGCCCGCGGCCGGCGCGACGGGCAGCGGCGCCGCCTGGGCCACCGCACCCCCCGCACCGAGGGCGGCTCCCACCGCGGTGACGGTCAGGCCTGCCCGCAGCAGAGCGCGGCGCCGGGACTTGGAAAGTGCGTGACGTGCCATGGATTTCCCACCTGATCGGGCCGATCGAAGCATCAATCGAGTAATCGTCTGGACGCACAGCGTAGTTGAGGTGTGATGCTCGATACCAACAAGACCTCCGGGGGGTCCCCTGTGCGGGTCAATGCCTCACACTCATGTCCTGTGAGTTCCCAAGCGCTTTCGACCCGCGTCGTCCTGCTGACGGGCCCCTCCGGCTCCGGCAAGTCCTCCCTCGCCGCCCGCAGCGGCCTTCCTGTGCTGCGGCTGGACGACTTCTACAAGGAGGCCGGTGACCCCACGCTGCCGCTCGTCCCCGGCAGTCCGGACATCGACTGGGACTCCGCACGGTCCTGGGACGCCGACGCCGCGGTCGCCGCGATCACCGCGCTGTGCCGCACCGGCCGCACCGACGTGCCGCTGTACGACATCGCCACCAGCTCGCGGACCGGGCACGAGGTGCTCCACATCGAGCGGAGCCCGCTCTTCGTGGCCGAGGGCATCTTCGCCGCGGACGTCGTCGAGCGGTGCCGGTCGCTGGGGGTGCTCGCGGACGCCCTGTGCCTGCGCGGCCGCCCGACGACGACGTTCCGCCGCCGGCTGCTGCGGGACCTGCGCGAGGGCCGCAAGTCCGTGCCGTTCCTGCTGCGGCGGGGCTGGCGGCTGATGCGGGCCGAGCGGCGGATCGTGGCACGCCAGGCCGAACTGGGGGCGTACCCCTGCGGCAAGGAGGAGGCCCTGGGCCGGCTCGCCGCGGCCGCGGCGGGGCACTGCCGGGCGCGATCGGCGCACGGGGCTGCGTAGCGCCTCACGACCGGATCGGGCCGCGCCCGCGCGGCCCGATCCCGCCGGACGGCTTCCGGCGATCTTCGGCATACCCCTGTACGGGCCGGACCGGCCCGTATACCTTCGCCGTGAGGCCACGGATTGAAACGATTCACAATGTGCGGGTCAGGCCACTGTCATGGCCTGGACCGGCTGCTCCGCCCTGCCCGCCCGCTGTCGCACGGCCTCGCGAACGCTCCATGACAACGTTTCCCTCATGAGAGAAGGATCGTCATGCACCACGAATCGGGAGAGGGTCCGCGCCGGCGCGCCTTCCTGGCCGGCGGTCTCGTCGCGGCAGCCGCGGCAGCCGGCGCGCTGCCCGGCACCGCCGCGGCAGCGGAGCCGGACGGTGTCCCCGCCGCCGCGCACCCGGCCGCCGCTCCCCGGCCGTACCGCAAGGCGCCGGCCGGCCCGTGGGACGCCCACAACCTGTCGCCCGCGAGCCGCACCGTGCGGCCGGTGGCCGTGTACACCACCACCGGCACGGTCGAGGGCGCCGCGTCCCTGACGTCCCGCCACGGCTCCGGTACCGCACGGCTGACCGGGGCGGGCTCCTCCGTCACGCTGGACTTCGGCCGGGAGGTCGGCGGCTTCGTCGCCCTCACCGTCGCCGGGAGCAGCGACGAGGGGCAGGTCGTGGGGCTCACCTACAGCGAACTGTCCAGCTACGTCAGCCCGTCGGCGAGCGACGGCTCCAACGGCGGCAGCAACGACGAGCCCGCCGTGCGGTACCCGGCGGCGCCCGGGGGCCGGGTGGACACCTCGAAGGACATCCCGGTCGCGGAGGACGGTTCGGCGCGGGCGGTCGCTCCGGCGTCCCAGCAGCGGGGCGGCTTCCGGTACCTGACCGTCGTCAACGAGACCGGCGCGACGCTGGCCCTGACCGGGGTGACGGTACGGGTGACCTTCGCGCCGAACGCCCGCGACCTGCGCGCCTACCCCAACTACTTCCACTGCGACGACGATCTCCTGAACCGGATCTGGTACGCCGGTGCCTACACCGTGCAGACGAACATCGTCGCGAGCGACGAGGGGCGCGTCTGGGGCCCGCCGGACGTCGGCTGGGCCAACGACGCCCGGGTCGGTGAGCTGGGCAGTACCGTCCTGGTCGACGGCGCCAAGCGCGACCGCACGATCTGGCCCGGGGACCTGGGCATCTCCGTACTGACCGACCACGTGTCGCTGGGCGACCTCGTCACCGTACGCAACGCCCTCCAGACCCTGTACAACCACCAGGACCCCACGAGCGGGGCGCTGCCGTACGCGGGACCGGCGGTCAACTTCATCGGCAACTCCGACGCGTACCACCTGTGGACGCTCATCGGCACGGCCTCCTACGCCCAGCTCTCCGGCGACCTCGACTGGACGCGTACCGTCTACGACGGCTATCGCAGGGCCCTCGCCCACGTGGTGGCGAAGATCGACGCCGACGGGCTGCTGAACGTGACGGCCGCCGCCGACTGGGCCCGCGCCGATGCCGACGGCAAGAACCTCGAAGCCAACGCGATCATGTACCGGGCGCTGGTCACGGCGGGCCCGCTCGCCCGCTCGATGGGCGACGGGGCGACCGCCGCCGACTGCGCGGAGCGTGCGCGGAAGCTCAGGCGGGCCGTCGGCACCCAGGGCTACTGGGACGCGTCGGCGGGCCTGTACCGGGACAAGCCCACCGGTGCGGGCGCCGAGCTGTACCCGCAGGACGGCAACGCGCTCGCCGTCTGGTTCGGCCTGGTGACCGACCCCGCGCGGGCACGGACCGTGAGCGCGGCGCTGGCGAAGCGGTGGACCCCGGTCGGGGCGCTCACGCCGGAGAAGGGCGCCGACGCCGTCCACCCGTTCCCCGGCGGCATGGAGGTGCACGCCCACTTCGCGGCGGGCCGCGACGGTACGGCGCTGGAACTGATCCGCCGCGAATGGGGCTTCATGCTGAACGCCCCCCACGGAACCGCGAGCACCTTCTGGGAGGGGTACCGCACCGACGGCACCTCGGACTACAGCGGCTCGTACATGAGCGCCGCCCACGGCTGGTCGACCGGCCCGACGTCCGCGCTCACCTACTTCCTGCTCGGGATCGCCCCGTCGGCGGACGGCGGCGCGGGCTACTCCGTGGCCCCACGGCCCGGTGGACTGCGGCGTGCGGAAGGCCAGTTGACGACGCCCGCGGGAGTGATCCGGGTGTCGTGGCGGGCCCGGTCGCACGACGGCTTCGACCTGTCGCTCAGCGCGCCGGCCACGGTGGTGGACGAGGTCTCGGTGCCCGTGCCCGAGGGGAGCCCCTGCGTCGTGCGGGTCGACGGGAAGCGCGTCTGGGACGGGACGTCCCTGGCCCACGGGGCCCGTGCCGTACCGGGCCGGGTCGTCCTGTCCGGGCTGTCCGGCCGTACGCACGAGGTGACGGTCCGCCGCCGCTGAGCCGCCCTTCCTCCAGCGCACCACGAACAGGAGCCGGAATCAGATGACCACACGTTCGAGAAAACGCCTCACGGGTCTGGCCGCGGCCGCGAGCGGTGCCCTCCTGCTGGGCGTCCTGCCCGCACCGGCAGGGGCGGCGGCCCCCGCGCCCCGTCCCGGCGCCGGGCTGTCGGCCGGGCACGCCGGTCCCTGGGACGACGCCGGCTACCGGCCGCGGCCCGGCCGGTGGAAGCCGTACGTCCTCGCGCCCACCGGGCACCGCGTCGAGCCGGTGTCCGTGCTCTCCGCCGATCCGCGCGGCGGAGAGATCAAGGGTGATCCGAAGGCCGTCCTGGGCAGGACCCGGCACCCGGTCCGGCTGGTCAGCACCGGCGACCGCACCCGGTCCCCGCTCGTCACCCTGGACTTCGGCAAGAACACCGGCGGGAAGATCCGGGTCCATGTGGCCGGGGCGTCCGCGACGCCGCCGAAGCTGCATGTGTGCTTCAGCGAGTCGCGGCAGTTCGCCGCGACCGGCCCGCAGGACAACGACGGCCAGGCCGCGCACGCCCCGGGCTGCGACACCGCGAACATCTGGAACGGCTACCCGGGCACCGCCTACACCTACGACTCCGACAGCCACACCCTCGAACTCGACCCGGCGAAACTCCCGGCCACCCTGACCGACCCGCAGCTGCGCGGCGGATTCCGCTACGCGACCCTGTTCCTCGACGGTCCGGGCTGGGTGGACGTCGGCGCGGTGTCGCTGGACTTCACCGCCGTCCCCAAGCAGTCCGACCCGGCGGCGTACAAGGGCTGGTTCCTCTCCAGCGACAACGAGCTGAACAAGATCTGGTACGCCGGTGCGTACACCGTCCAGCTCAACACCTGGATGTCGGACACCGCGAAGAGCTGGCCGTACGAGCCGGGGGAGGCGGACCACGCCGACGACCAGGTGCCGCACGCCGATCCGCGTGAGGAGGTCATCTTCGACGGCGGCAAGCGCGACCGGATCGTCTGGCAGGGCGACCTCGCCGTCCAGGCACCGGTGACGTACCTGAGCACGAACGACGTCCCGGCGGTCGAGAACTCGCTGTCCTCCCTCGCCGCGCAGCAGCTGGACGACGGCTACGTACCGGCCGCCAGCCTGGTCGGACCGCACAACCAGGACGAGCTGCGCACCTACGGCGAGTACGTCACCTGGTTCGTCCACAACCTCTACACCCACTGGCTCTACACCGGCGACCGCGCCTACCTGGACCGGTGGTGGCCGCAGCTGACCCGGGCGACGGGCTGGCTGGAGAAGGTACGCGGCGCGGACCCGAAGGGCCTGATCGCGTTCCAGGACTCCGGCTCCTGCGGGCACTACGGCTACAGCGACTGCGGCCACGAGACGTACGTCAACGCCCTCTACACCCGCAATCTCGACGAGATGGCGGAGCTCGCCGGGGCCAGGGGCGCCGCGTCGGACGCCGCCGGGTACGCCTCGCGCGCCACGGAGGTGAAGAAGGCCGTCAACGAGCAGCTCTGGGACGAGAGCGCCGGCGCCTACCGGCTGTCCCGCGAGATCCCGGACGCCTACCCGCAGGACGCCAACGCCACGGCGGTCCTGGCCGGCATCGCGGACCCGGTGCGGGCCGGGCGGGCGATGGAGTACCTGAAGCGCAACAGCTGGGGCCCGTACGGCGCCCTGACCGTTTCGCCGAGCACGCCCAACGCCTCGATCAGGCCGTCCTACGAGCCGCTCCCGAGCGGCTTCGAGGCGGACGCCCGGCTGACGGCGGCCGATCCGAGCGGCGGGACGCAGCGGAGCGCGCTGGAGCTGCTCCGTACGTTCTGGGGCCATCAGCTCGCCCAGGACCCGGGCGGCACGTTCTGGGAGAAGGCCGACGCGAACGGGGAGCCGGGCATCAAGCAGTTCACCAGCCTCGCCCACGGCTGGGCGTCCGGCCCGACGGTCACGCTGTCCAACCAGGTGCTGGGCGTACGGCCGACCGGTGCCGGCTTCTCGACGTACGCGATCGTGCCGCACCCGGGCGGCCTGCCCTGGGCGCAGGGCAGCGTCCCGACGCCGCACGGTGACATCACCGCCTCCTGGCGTTCCCGGGCCGACGGCTTCGTCCTGGAGGCCACGGCTCCCCGGGGCACCTCGGGACGCCTCGCCGTCCCGACCGGCGGGAAGCGGGTGCGGGTGACGCTCGACGGGGTCACCGTCTGGAACGGCTCCCGGGCGGTCGGCGGCGCGAAGGCCACCACCGACGGGGCGCGGGTGTACGTCGACGGTGTCCGGTCCGGTCACCACGTGCTGCGCGCGCACCGGCGCTGAGCGCGGTCCGGTCATACCGGTCGCGGGGGGGGGGGGGGGGCGGCCCCCCGGGGGGCCCCCCCCCCCCCCCCCCGGCGGGGGCCGGGGCCCCCCCCCCCCCCCCCCCCCCCCCCCCGGGCCCCCCC
>NZ_JBIVTZ010000022.1:86821-105532 GCF_044756945.1 Streptomyces sp. NPDC091387
GGGGGGGGCGGCGGGGGGGGGGCCGGGGCGGGCCCCCCCCGGGGGGCCCCCCCGGGGGGGGGGGGGGGCGGGTCGCGGCGGGGGGGGGGGGGGGGGGGCCCCCCCCCCCGGCCCCCCCCCCCCCCCCGCCCCGACGGGGCCGGACGGGACCCCCCGGCCCGTCCGACCCCGTCGGCGTTCTCCCCCGTGCGCCGCCGCCTCCCCCGAAGCAGCGGCCCCGTTTCCCCCGTTCCCCGTTTCCCCCGTTTTCCCCCGTCGCCTCAGGCCACCAGCTCGCCGAAGGACTCCTCCTCGTCACGTCCGAAGCTGAGGACCTCGTCCTCACGCAGCCGGCGGAGCGACCGCCAGATGCTGGACTTCACCGTGCCGACACTGATGTCGAGGATGGACGCGATCTCCGGGTCCGTACGGCCCTCGTAGTACCGCAGGACCAGCATCGTGCGCTGGAGCTCCGGCAGCCGCGCCAGCGCCTGCCAGAGCACGGCACGCAGCTCGGTCCCGCGCATCGCGTCCGTGTCGCCCGCCGTCTCCGGCAGCTCCTCGGTCGGGTACTCGTTCAGCTTGCGCCTGCGCCAGGCGCTGATGTGCAGATTGGTCATGGTGCGGCGCAGATAGCCGCCGACCGCCGCCTTGTCACTGATCCGGTCCCACGCCCGGTACGTCGAGAAGAGGGCGCTCTGCAGCAGATCCTCGGCCTCGAACCGGTCGCCGGTCAGGTGGTAGGCGGTGGCGTACAGGGAGGCACGGCGTTCCCTGACGTAGGCCGTGAACACCGCTTCGGCGTCCTCGTCCTTCGCCGGGGCCCGCCGGTCCCCCGTGGCCTCCCCGTACGTGCTTCCCCCGTTGCTCCCGCCCGTCGCGGCGGGTGCGTCGACCACCGTCATGTACGACGGGTGCTGACGCCCGACGCCACGAACGCACCCCCGTCCGTTCAATGCGGCGCCGGACTTCTCGGTGGTCCTCCCGACGTCGTGGAGACGCGTGACAACTGCGCTTGCGGTGATGCTGTGAGTTGCGTTCATCTCGCGCCCCCCGTCGGTGGAGTCCGTCCGTTCCTTGTGTCAACGAGCTTGCCGGGGCAGTTTCATGGCCCTGTCCCCCGACTGTCACAGACCTGTCACAGGGCCCGGCGCGGGTGCGATCCGGGGGTGCCGGACGCATAAGGGGGGACCAACTGTCGAACTAGGGCTCCACCATGGGTCAGAATGACCAGCGTGCCTTTCCTGTTGCTGATCGAGGACGACGACGCCATCCGCACGGCCCTCGAACTCTCGCTGTCACGCCAGGGCCACCGTGTGGCCACCGCGGCGACGGGAGAGGACGGCCTCAACCTGCTGCGAGAACAGCGGCCCGACCTGGTCGTACTGGATGTGATGCTGCCCGGGATCGACGGATTCGAGGTGTGCCGGCGCATCCGGCGCACCGACCAGCTGCCGATCATTCTGCTCACCGCGCGCAGCGACGACATCGACGTCGTGGTCGGACTGGAGTCCGGCGCCGACGACTACGTGGTGAAACCCGTACAGGGCCGGGTGCTCGACGCCCGGATCCGTGCGGTGCTGCGCCGGGGCGAGCGCGAGTCCACGGACTCCGCGACGTTCGGGAACGTGGTGATCGACCGGTCCGCGATGACCGTCACCAAGAACGGGGAGGATCTGCAGCTCACGCCGACCGAGCTGCGCCTCCTGCTCGAACTGAGCCGCCGCCCCGGCCAGGCCCTGTCCCGGCAGCAGTTGCTGCGGCTGGTCTGGGAACACGACTATCTCGGTGACTCCCGGCTGGTGGACGCCTGCGTCCAGCGGCTGCGCGCGAAGGTGGAGGACGTACCGTCCTCGCCGACCCTGATCCGTACCGTGCGGGGCGTGGGATACCGGCTGGACTCGCCGCAGTGAGCACGGCTGTGCGGCGGGGCCTGCTCGCCGGGCTCCGCTGGACCAGCCTGCGGTTGCGGCTCGTCGTCGTGTTCGCGCTGGTGGCGCTGACCGCCGCGGTGTCCGCGTCCGGGATCGCGTACTGGCTGAACCGCGAGGCGGTGCTGACCCGTACCCAGGACTCGGCGCTCGGGGACTTCCGCCAGGAGATGCAGAACCGGGCGGCCTCGCTGCCGCTCCGGCCCACCAAGGACGATCTGGACCACGCCGCCGCGCAGATGGCGAGCAGCAGCCCCGGTTACAGCGTGCTGCTGATCGACGAGCGCGATCCGGGCAAGCCGATCGTCGGCAACTCCGACGTGGACACCTTCACCCGGGACAACGTCCCGCAGTCGCTGCAGGAGCAGGTCGCCAGGAAGCAGCCGGTCAAGGCGGGCAACAAGTACGGCTACCACCTGTTCTGGCAGCGGACCTCGATCCGCGGCACGCCGTATCTCGTCGGCGGTACGAAGATCATCGGTGGTGGCCCGACCGGCTACATGCTCAAGTCCCTCGACCAGGAACGGCAGGACCTGAACTCCCTCGCCTGGTCACTGGGGATCGCCACCGCGCTGGCCCTGGTCGGCTCCGCGCTGCTCGCCCAGGCCGCCGCGACGACCGTACTGCGTCCGGTGCAGCGCCTCGGCGACGCCGCCCGCAAGCTCGGCGAGGGCAAGCTCGACACCCGCCTCGTGGTGTCCGGGACCGATGAACTGGCCGATCTCTCGCGGACGTTCAACAGAACGGCGAGCTCCCTGGAGAAGAAGGTCGCGGACATGACCGCGCGGGAGGAGTCCAGCCGCCGCTTCGTCGCCGACATGTCGCACGAGCTGCGCACCCCGCTCACCGCGATCACCGCGGTCGCGGAGGTGCTGGAGGACGAGGCCGACAACCTCGACCCGATGATCGCGCCGGCCGTGCACCTGGTGGTCAGTGAGACCCGACGGCTCAACGACCTGGTGGAGAACCTGATGGAGGTCACCCGCTTCGACGCGGGCACGGCCCGTCTGGTCCTGGACACCGTCGACGTCGCGGACCAGGTGACGGCCTGCATAGACGTCCGCGCCTGGCTGGACGCGGTGGATCTGGACGCCGAGCGCGGCATGATGGTCCGCCTCGATCCGCGCCGGCTCGACGTGATCCTGGCGAACCTGATCGGCAACGCGCTCAAGCACGGCGGTTCGCCGGTCCGGGTCACGGTACGGACCGAGGGCGACGAGCTGGTCATCGAGGTCCGCGACCACGGTCCCGGTATCCCCGAGGACGTACTGCCCCATGTCTTCGACCGCTTCTACAAGGCCAGTGCCTCCCGGCCGCGGTCCGAGGGCAGCGGTCTGGGACTGTCGATCGCCATGGAGAACGCGCACATCCACGGCGGTGACATCACCGCCGCGAACTCTCCGGACGGCGACGGGGCGGTGTTCGTCCTGCGCCTGCCCCGCGACGCGGAGGCGCTGAGCGGCACCGCCGAGGATCCCGACGCGGAGATCCCGGACGAGGAGGACGACGCGACGTGATGCGCAGCGAACGCCGGGGCCGACGCCCCGCCGCGGCGGTGGCCGGAGCCGTGCTCTGCGCGGTGCTGGCCGCGGGCTGCGGGATCAGGACGACATCGGTGCCGGTCGACGCGGGGCCCGCGCCGTCCCGGGTGCCGTGCGCGATGCCCACGCCGGACGCGTCCGCCGAGCCCCGGAAGAGCGTCTCGGCGGAGATCTACCTCGTCTGCAACTCGCAGCTGGTCACGGTCGACCGCACGGTCCGGGTCCAGGAGGCGAAGTCCGACCGGATCACCGTCGCCGTCGCCCTCCTGGACGAGCTGCGCGGGGAGCCCCCGGCCTCCGAGCGGCAGGCGGGCTTCTCCACGGACGTCCCGTCGGCGCTGCGGGTCGGCGGGCCGCGTGCGGGCGACCCGAAGGGCGCGCTGCGGCTCAGCGAGCAGCCGGAGGACCTGACACCCGAGGCACTGGCCCAGATCGTCTGTACGTACACGGAGAGCGAGCCGCTCGTCCACGACGGCACGGTGATGCTCGGCGGCCCGGGGGCGTACGCGCCGCGCGGCTACCTGTGCACCGCGGAGACGAAGGCCAGCCCGAAGGCCGTACCGACCCTGGGCGCGGTCCGGCTGCCCTGAGCGCGCCGCCTTGACCTGCCGCACGGTGAGCCATGTCTCCCCCGCGGGAGCGGAACCGATCCTGCCGCTGCCCGCGTCTTGGGGAACGTGCGTCAAGGTTCGGGCGGCCAAGCCGTCATCCGCTTCCGCGCGGCCGGAGTGTCCCTCCTCCTCGTGCATCTGCTGCTCGTCGGGTGGCTGACTCTTCGCCCGCTGGACGTGCCGTGGATGACCGCCGCCAACCTCCAGCCGTTCGCCGGGATCAAGGCGGACCTGGCCATGGGCCCGGTCGCCGCCGTCCGCCGGATCGGCGGTGGCCTGCTGCTGCTGGCGCCACTGGGCGTACTGCTGCCGATGGCCGGGGGCCGGCTCTTCGTCTCGCCGTGGTCCTCGCTCGCCCGTACCGTCGCGGCCGGGGCACTGATCTCGCTGGCCATCGAACTGGGCCAGACCGGGGTGCCCGGCCAGGTCGTCGACGTCGACTCGCTGATCCTCAACACCCTCGGTGTGGCGCTCGCCCACGCGGTGTTCGTACCGGCGTGCCGGGCGCGGATGCGCCGTGGCAAGCAACGGCGCATCCGGGTCCTGCCCCCGGCCGGCCATGACGTCCCCCAAGGGGCGACCCCGACGATTCCCAGGGTCGGCATCGCCCCGTAGACCGATGCGTCGCACCCGCTCGGCGCGTCACCATGGATGTATCGGGAGCACAACGGATTCGCTCCCCCGTCAACGGTTCGCGAAGGAGCACACCATGGCCGCACTTGCCCGCCCCCGTGAGGGACGCATGATCGGCGGAGTGTGCGCAGCGCTGGCACGGCGCTTCGGCACCTCCGCAGGGACGATGCGCGTCATCTTCCTCGTCTCGTGCCTGCTGCCGGGCCCGCAGTTCCTGCTCTACCTCGCGCTGTGGGTGCTGTTCCCCGAGGAGCGGCCGTCGTCCGCCGCCGACGCCTGGTAGCCCCGGGGCGGTATTGCCGTGCACATGTCTGTGGGCGGGCACCCCGGTCGGGGTGTCCGCCCACAGGCGTGTGACGTACGGGTGTCAGCGGCCGAGCGGCAGGCCGTTGGCCGACACGCCGCCGGTGTTCAGGCCGCCCGTGGGCAGCCCGCCGAGGAGGCCCTTGCCGGGGGTGCCGAGAAGTCCCTTGCCGGGGGTGCCGAGGAGACCCTTGGCGGGGGCGGTGACGTCCTTGACGACCTTCGTCTGGCTGGTGCCGAGGAGGTCCGTGGCGGCGTCCTTGACCGGCAGGGTCGAGGTGGTGTTCGCCAGCGCGCCGGCGACGGGCAGGACGCTCGCGGTGTCGAGCGGCAGGGCGGAGGCAGACGCGGTGCCGGCGGCGGCAGCGGCGAAGGCGGCACCGACAGCGGCGACGCCGAGAATCCTGACAGCAGACTGCTTCATGTGAATTTCATCCTTGGGGAAGGGGATGTGAGCGGCTCTGCAACGTAGCCAGTTCCCCGCCTTTCCCGCAAACATCCGGAAAACGCGAAAACGGCCGGGAATCGCCTCCCGGCCGTTTGTCGTGGTGGGTCCTATCAGCCGGCGACGGAGGTGGAAACGCTGGTCGCAGCGGTCTGCTCGAAGAGCCATTCGGACTTCAGCTCGGAGTATCCGGGCTTGATGACGTCGCTGATCATCGCCAGACGTTCATCGAAAGGAATGAATGCTGATTTCATCGCATTGACTGTGAACCACTGCATGTCGTCGAGCGTGTATCCGAATGTCTCGGTCAGCTTCTCGAATTCCTGGCTCATGCTCGTACCGCTCATCAGCCGGTTGTCCGTGTTCACGGTGGCCCGGAAGTGCAGCCTGCGCAGCAGCCCGATGGGGTGCTCGGCGTACGAGGCGGCGGCACCGGTCTGGAGGTTGGAGGTCGGGCAGAGCTCCAGCGGGATGCGCTTGTCCCGTACGTAGGAGGCGAGGCGGCCCAGCTTCACACTGCCGTCCTCGGCGACCTCGATGTCGTCGATGATGCGGACGCCGTGGCCGAGCCGGTCGGCGCCGCACCACTGGATGGCCTGCCAGATCGACGGCAGCCCGAAGGCCTCGCCCGCGTGGATGGTGAAGTGGTTGTTCTCGCGCTTGAGGTACTCGAACGCGTCGAGGTGCCGGGTGGGCGGGAAGCCCGCCTCCGCGCCGGCGATGTCGAAGCCGACGACGCCCTGCTCCCGGTAGCGGTTGGCGAGTTCGGCGATCTCCAGCGAGCGGGCGGCGTGCCGCATCGCGGTGAGCAGGGCGCCCACCCGGATCCGGTTGCCGTCCCGGCGGGCCCGCAGCTCGCCCTCGCGGAAGCCCTCGTTGACCGCCTCGACGACCTCTTCGAGGGAGAGCCCGGCTTCCAGGTGCTGCTCGGGGGCGTACCGGATCTCGGCGTACACGACACCGTCCGCGGCCAGGTCCTCGGCGCACTCGGCGGCGACCCGGACCAGCGCCTCACGGGTCTGCATGACGGCGCAGGTGTGCGCGAACGTCTCCAGGTACCGCTCCAGCGAACCGGAGTCGGCGGCTTCCCGGAACCAGACCCCGAGCTTGTCGGGCTCGCTCTCCGGGAGTCCCTCGTATCCACTCGCCGCGGCGAGGTCGACGATCGTCCCGGGGCGCAGTCCGCCGTCGAGGTGGTCGTGGAGAAGGACCTTGGGCGCACGCCGGATCTGATCCTGGCCGGGCACATTGAGGGTCGGGCTCATCATCCACGCACTCTAGCGCCTACGCGCGTAGAGCGCTGCTGGGCACCGCTCGTCGATGCGTAACAGTGACCGCGAATACGGGTGGTGTACACCTGTCTTTCTGAGACTGTTACGTCATGGCACAGCGCGCACTACCCCTGCCTGCTGCGAGGCTGGGACGGGCCGTCACAACGGCCGGAGCACCGACCGCGGTCAGCGGTGTGGTTCTGCTGCTCCCGGACGGCGAGCCCCACTCGCACCGCCGCCCCTCCCCCCTCTCGTACGCCCTCCAGATCCCGCTGGCCCGCACCCTGGCCCGCGCGGGCCGGAACGACGGGCTCACCGCACACGTCGTCCGCTACCGCCGCCGCGGCTGGAACGCGACGGACGCGGGGCTCGCGGCGGACGCCGAATGGGCGGTGGACGAGGTGGTACGCCGCTACGGCGACGTCCCCGTCTGCCTGGCCGGCCACGGCATGGGCGGCCGCGCGGCCCTCCGTGCGGGCGGCCACCCGGCGGTCGGCGCGGTCCTCGCCCTGGCCCCCTGGCTGCCCCCGGACCCGGACGCAGAGCCGGAGCCGGTGAAACACCTGGTCGGCCGTCAGGTCCTGCTGGTGCACGGCACCAACGACGCCCGCGCCGACCCCGAACTCTCCTTCCGCCTCGCGGAGCGCGCCAAGAAGTCCAACCGCGACACCTGCCGCTTCGAGGTCCACTCGGACGGCCACGCCCTGCGCCAGCACCACAGCGAAGTGGCCGCCCTGGCAGCGGACTTCATCCTCGGCTCGCTCTTCGCCCACGCCTACGCCCGCCCGCTCGCCGACGCCCTGGCGGCCCCGCCGCCGCTGGGTCTGCGGATGCCGCTGGCGGCGGGGTTCGGGAAGTCGCTGGGACACTGAGGGTGAGTGGGACAGGATCGGACAGGAGGTACGGGGGATGAGTTTCCGGCTGGCGGCGTACGCCGTGTGCGTCGAGGACGGGCGGGTGCTGCTGGCCCGTCACGTATCGGCGGACGGTACGAGCAACTGGACCCTTCCGGGCGGCGGGGTCGAGCAGGGGGAGGATCCGTTCGACGCGGTGATCCGGGAGGTCGCGGAGGAGACCGGCTGCGACGCCGTCGTCGAACGCCTGCTGGGCGTGGACTCCCGGGTGATCCCCGCGGCCGAGGCGCGGACGGGGATCACGCACCAGAACGTCGGCGTCTTCTACCGGGTCCGCATCACCGGCGGCCGGCTGCGGCCCGAGCCGAACGGCGAGATCGTCGAGTCCGTCTGGACCCCGGTCCCCGAGGTCGCCTCCCTGCGCCGGTCATCGCTCATCGATGTCGGCCTCGAACTGGAACGAACCGCTCCGGCGACCGGCCACGTCGCGCCCGTACCGGTCGGCGGCCTGGTCCAGCACTGAGGCGACCGCGGCTGTCCCGGCAGCGGGGCCGGGCCCGCCGGGAAACGGGCAGCCGCCCTGCCCGTATGTACGCACCCGCGATTTGGGCCCTCGCATGGGCCTTTGGGCACTGTCCGTGGGCCCCCGTGTCGTCGTTACGGTTCGAGCCCCGGTGGGTGTCCGCCCCCGGTAGGTCGGGGGCGAACCACGACGAGGTGACACGTGAAGCACAGCGAGCGGATACGCCTGGGCGTACGCACGAGCACGGGGCAGACCGCGATCGAGTACCTGGCCCTGCTGGGGGTCGTCGTCGCCGTGGTCGGCGCGATCGTCGCCACCACCATCGGCGGCGACATCACCAGCTCCGCACACGTGCAGATCTGCCGCATCGCGGCAACGACGGGCGGCGGCGGCGAATGTGCCGATGACAACGCTGTCACCGACGGAGGCGACGACACCGACGGCGACGACCCCACCGAACCCGTCGAACCCGTCAGCGCCCCCGACGAAGAGACCGGCGACTCCGGCGGCGTACCGGGCGGCAAGCCCGACGACGAGTCCGACGACAAGCCCGCCAAGACCGACGGCAAGGGGAACGCGCTCCCCAGCGTGTGCTTCGAGCCGCGCGAGCGGTCGTCGAACTCGTCGGTCTCGGTCCCCGGCAACGGCCCCGTCAGCACGGCGGCCGCCTGGGGGTACTCGTACCTGGTCAACTTCATCATCGACAAGGTCAACAACGAGAAGAACAAGGAGAAGCGGGTCAAGCAGGCGCTCGACGACCTCTCCTACTGCCTCCCCGACTACAACATCGTCATCGCACAGCCGCATGAGGGAAACCTCCAGCAGATGGACGGCGCGGCGATGATCTCGACCGTGGAGATCAGCGGCACGACGTACCGCGTCTACGCTTTCAAGACCGGCACGTTCACCTGGGCCGACGACGCCGACCTCGGCTGGAAGAACCGCGCGTTCAAGGGCTACTACGACATCAGTGACGACAAGCGCACGGTCACGTTCGACGAGCCGCCCCGCCCCAAGCGGAAGAAGGACTGGAAGCCCGGCGACGAGGGCTGCCAGATCGAGGGCCAGGAACCGCCCGACCGGAACCGGTACTACAACACGTACTCCCCGCTGGACAACGAGGGTTCGACACAGGCGGTCCGGATGCTCGTGAACGACATGCGGCGCTGCTACCCCGACTACAACGTGGTCGCGATGCACTCGGAGCAGTCGTCGCACTGGGTCGAGAAGCCGGACTCGTTCATCAACGAGAGCCGCTACCGGCTGAACTCCCCCGAGTACCACGACGAGGAGACCGGCGACGACATCGCCTCGGGCCGCGCCGTGTTCGACGTGTACGTCTTCGACAAGGGCAAGTTCAGCAACGACGGCGACGGTGGCTACACCAACTGGGCGTACTACGGCGACGCCACCCGCGACGGCTCGGAGGCCACGTTCAAGCAGCCGGAACCCGCCGACCTGGACGCCGATTCCACGTCCACCGGCACGGAGTCGGTCAACTTCAACGACGGCGCACCGAAGTACACGGAGGGGACGTACCCCGGCACCGACTTCTCCGGCAAGAAGCCGGGCGACGACGCCGAGCTGAACCAGTCACTGATCGACGAGTACAGCCGCGCCTTTCCCGACACGAACATCATCGCGGTGAAGAACTTCAACGACCTCTCGTTCTCCGGAGTGTCCGGCCTCGAACACATCGCGGTGGTGGACGGGGTCGACATCTTCTCCATCAAGAACGGCACCATCACCAACAACGGTGACGGCGGCTGGAAGAACTGGGGCTTCGCCGGCACGTACGACCGCGAGGAGGACTCGTCGGAGGTGACCTTCAAGCGGTAGGGGCGACTGTCACGGCTGGCCCGACCGCCGGGGTGTGGCGCCCCGGCGGTCGGTGCGCCGGCGGACTCCCGGCGTTGCGCGGGGGTGGGGAAAGCAGCTATCGCGCATGCCTGGAGCGGGAATTCGGCGGCTGTGAGCTCATCGGTGGCCGGACCACGACAGGGGGCGAAGCCGGGCGTGAGTCCTCGTCAGGCGACGGCTCCCTTCGGGTAGTGGCGGCGCAGGTTGGCGGCGAGGATACGGTCGAGCGTGCGGTCGGACAGGATCCGGACCATGCGGGTGATCAGGGTGGCGTCCCGGCCGACGGTGTAGCGGGTGCGCGGCTTGCGGGTGGTCACGGCCTTCGCGAGGACCCGGGCGGCGGCGTCGGCGGTCAGACCCGACGCGGTGCCCGTGACCATCAGTTCGTTGTTCGCCCGGACCAGGCTGCCGTAGCGCTCGGCCTGCGCCGGCGTCATCCGGACTGCCAGGTCGTTCGCCGCCCGGACCCCGCGGGCGGCCATCTCCGTGCGGACGCCGCCGGGCTGGACCACGACCACCTGTACGCCCAGCGGCGCGACCTCACGGCGGAGCGAGTCGCTGACCGCCTCCAGGGCGAACTTCGTTCCGGCGTACGCGCCGTACGTGGCCATGGCGACCGTGCCGCCGACCGAGCTGACGTTGATCACGCGGCCCTTGCTGCGCAGCAGTGCGGGCAGGAGCGCCTGGGTGACGGCGATGTGGCCGAACAGGTTGACTTCGAACACCCGCCGCCACTCTGCGAGTGGCAGGGCTTCGACCGCGGCGTTCACCTGGATACCGGCGTTGTTCACGAGCGCGTGCAGCGCGCGCGAGTCGTCGGCGACTCGGGCGGCGAGTGCCTCCACGTGCTCCGGCTCGGTGATGTCGAGGATGACCGGCTCGATGCCGGCCGATCGGAGGGAGTCGGCGTCACGGACGCGTCGCACGCCGGCCAGGACGTGGAATCCCCGACGGGCCAGTTCGCGGGCGGCCGCCGCGCCCATGCCCGTGGAGGCGCCGGTTACGACGATCAGCTTCTGGGTTTCAGATGACGTTGTCACCTGAACTACGTTACCAATTCAGATGACGCCGTCAACTGAATGTACGATGGGCGTCATGGTCACCCGTGCGGAATCCGCCGCCCTCACCCGCCGCGCTCTGCTCGACGCGGCCGCCGAGCTCCTTGACCTCGGCGGCCCCGAAGCCGTCACCCTGCGCGAGATCGGCGCGCGGGCGGGCGTGACGCGCGGAGCGCCGTACCGGCACTTCATGGGCAAGGACAGCCTGCTGGATGCCGTCGCGGCCGAGAGCTGGGAACGGATCGGCGACCGGATGCACGCCCTGCGGACCGACCCGGCCCTGCCGGCCTCCGAGAAGCTGTGCGGCGCTCTCCGCGCCCTCATCGACGTCGGCCGGGACCAGCCGTACAGGTACCAGTTGTTGTTCAAGCGGCTCGGGCACGGTCCGGGAGAGCGCGGCGAAGGGCTCGACCGCGTCATGCGACAGCTCTGCGGACCGGAGGGCGACCCCGCCGCAGCCGTCCGCGCCTCAGCGCGCTTCCAGGACGAGTTCCTGGCCATCGTCGCCGCCCTCGTGGGGGAGCGGAACGCACGCCACTACGGTGCCCTGCTCCTGGCCGGCGCTCACGGCATCGCAGACATGGAACTCAGCGGCCACCTCGGCGAGGACACGTGGCGCACCACCGCCGACGAGCTCGTCGACACCCTCGTCCGCCTGATCGCGGACACCGGCGAAACGACATAGCAACGCCCGCGCCCCGGCCTCCGTCCGCGTCCGGGGCGGGCTGCCGCACCGCCCGTGGGGTCGGGCGGGTCTCGTGGGTGTCCGACACCTCGATCCGTACGACCCCGGCCTCCTCGTACGGGTACATGAGCCGAAGCTCGAAGTCGCGGCCCGGCACCCGCCCGTGCAGGACCGCGTTGGCCGCCAGCTCCGCGACCAGGAGCGCCACCGTGTCGGAGAGCCGGGTGCCGTACGGAATCCCCCAGGTGTCGAGCTTCCACACGGCCAGGCGTCGCGCCAGGGACGCACCACGGCGGGTGGCCGAGCACCTCTGGGCGAACACACGTACAGTCAGGGACGGTTGTGCCTGGAGAGCCGTCATGCGCTCAGCGTTCCGCCTCGGTCGCCCCCGCCAGTAGGAACAACACCCATACACGTTCACTTGTATGGGTTGGTTCCCTGGACGGGACGGGTAACCCTCCGTGATTCTGGCTGCGTTGATCCATGCGCGAAAGACGGGGCAGCGATGACGGCCAACCACGACAGCACCACACCCCCGGGCGAACCCGAGCTCTCCGACAGCCTGAAGACATTCGGGGCGGTCATGAAGGCCCTGCGCGAAGCGGCCCGCCTCACCCAGGAGGAGTTCGCACCCCGCGTGCGGTACTCGGCGGCCTACATCGCCAAGATCGAGCAGGGCCGGCGGTTCCCGCCCGAGGACCTTCCCGAGCGGGCTGCGGACGCCCTCGGGCCGGTCGCGGGCAAGGTCCTCGCCGCTGCGGCGCGGAGCCTTCGGCGCAGGGCCGGTCTGGCGTCGTGGTTCCTCCAGTGGGCGGGGATCGAGGAGGAGGCGATCACGCTGTACGCCTACGAGTGCCGGGGCATTCCGGGGCTGCTCCAGACCGAGGGGTACATCCGGGCCGTCTTCGACCGGAGGCTTCCCCCGCTCGCGGAGGAGCAGTTCGAGCAGCAGGTGGCTGCGCGCCTGATGCGACAGGAACTCCTGGCCGAACGCCCCAACACCTCGTTCTCGTTCATCATCGAGCAGGCCGTCCTTGAGCGTCAGTTAGGAGGTGTGGACGTCACTGCCGCGCTCATCGACAACCTGTTGGTTCAGGGTGGTCGGCGGAACGTAGAAATCCTCGTTATGCCGCTCAGGCAACCGGATCACTCCGGCGTCGACGGGCAGTTGTACCTGGCGGAGACTCCGCTCAACTCCTGGTTCGGCTACGTCGAGGGCCATGACAGCAGCACCCTGCTCACTGACCCGAGATTGGTCAGTGCCATGCTCCAGCGCTATGGCAAGATGCGCTCACAGGCGCTGAGCCACGAGGCCACTGCGGGCCTGCTGAAGCAGATGCGAGGAGCGCTATGAGCACCGAACTGGCCTGGTTCAAAAGCAGTTACAGCGGCAGTGGCGGCGACAACTGCATCGAGGTCGCCCTCCACACCAACGGCGTCCACGTCCGCGACTCCAAGGACACCGCCCGCCCCCCGTTCACCGTCTCCCCCACCGCCTGGGCCGACTTCACCACGTACGCGTCGTCCACCGCGCAGTCCTGACCGTCGCCGGCGCCGCTCACTCCGGCAGCAGGTGCCCCCGCCGTGACAGCAGGAACTTCTTGAACGCCGCCACCGGCGGGGTGTCCGGGTGCCCGTCCAGCCAGGCCACGCCGATCTCCCGAGCGGCGCGCGGTGCCGTCACCGTCAGCTCCACCACGCCGGGGCGGGCCACCGCCGGAGGCGGGAGCAGGGCCACGCCCAGGCCCGCCGCCACCAGGCCGCGCAGGGTTTCGGCCTCCTCGCCCTCGAAGGCGACGCGGGGGACGAAGCCCGCCTCCGCGCAGAGGTCGTCCGTGATGCGGCGCAGGCCGTAGCCGGGTTCCAGGGTCACGAAGGTCTCGTCGGCGGCCTCCGCCAGGCGGATGCGGCGGCGGGTGGCGAGGCGGTGGTCGTCGGGGACGACCAGGCGCAGTCGCTGTTCGTCCAGGCGCAGGGCGACCAGGTCCGGGGCGTCCGGGACGGGTGAGGTGAGGCAGAGGTCGAGGCCGCCCGCGCGGAGGCGTTCGATCATGGCCTCGCCGTAGTTCTGGACGAGCTGGAAGCGGACCCGGGGGTGGTCGGCGCGGAAGGCGCGGATCAGGGCGGGGACGGTCTCCGAGCCCATGGTGTGGAGGAAGCCGAAGGCGACCTTGCCCGCGGTGGGGTCGGCGTCCGCCCGTACCGAGTCGGCGGCCTTCTCCACCTCGGCGAGCGCCCGTTCCGCCGAGCCGAGGAAGGTGCGGCCCGCGGGGGTGAGGGAGACGGTGCGGCCCTTGCGGGCGAACAGGGCGACTCCCAGGTCCTGTTCCAGCCTGACCATCGCGCGCGAGAGCGTGGACTGCGGCACGCCCAGCTCGTGCGCGGCGCGGGTCACGTGTTCGTGCCGGGCCACCGCCTCGAAGTAGGCGAGCCGTGGTGCGAGGACGGCGCGGATGTCTTCTTCGTAACCACTCGGTGACAGCCGTGGCTGTGAGCTGTGCTGATGCGCCATGGGATTGATTATCGCCCGTTTGTGCATTGGACGCATGAAAGGGGTGCGGCCTACGTTCTCTGCATGCCTCCCGCCAGTACCGGGGCGTCCACCCTGACCGTGGCCGCCTCGACCCAGTCGTCCCCCGTAACCGCCACCACCGCTGCCGAGACCGCCACCGCGGACCGGCTCGAACCCGGTGGGCCCGGCTACCGCCGGATGAGTTTCGCGCTCTTCGCCGCCGGTGTCGCGACCTTCGCACTCCTCTACTCCACCCAGGCCCTGCTGCCCGCCGTCTCCGCCTCCTTCGGCGCCACGGCCGGACAGGCGAGCTGGACGGTCTCCGCCGCGACGGGTGCGCTGGCGCTCTTCGTGCTGCCGATGAGTGCGCTGTCCGAGCGGTTCGGGCGGCGGCAGATGATGACCGCCTCGCTGATGGTCGCGGTGGTCGTCGGGCTGTTCGTGCCGTTCGCGCCTTCGCTCGGCTGGCTGATCGCGCTGCGCGCCGTGCAGGGCGCCGCGCTCGCCGGGCTTCCCGCGTCCGCGATGGCGTATCTCGCGGAGGAGGTACGGCCCAAGGCGCTGGTCGCCGCGATCGGACTGTTCGTGGCCGGCAACAGCATCGGCGGGATGAGCGGCCGCATCCTCACCGGCTGGGTCGCCCAGCTGTGGGGCTGGCGGGCCGCGCTCGGCTCGGTCGGTGTGCTGGCCGTGGCCTGCGCCGTCGTCTTCCACCTCATGATCCCCAGGGCCCGGCACTTCACCCCCGGTTCGCTGAACCCGAAGGCGCTCGCCCGGACCGTCGGCGGGCACCTCGCCGATCCGCTGCTGCGCCGGCTGTACGCGATCGGCGCGCTGTTCATGACGGTGTTCGGCGCGGTGTACACGGTGATCGGATTCCGCCTCGTGGAGGCCCCGTTCAACCTCCCGCAGGGCATCGTCGGCTCGATCTTCCTGGTCTATCTCGTCGGTACGGTCTCCTCCGCGGCGGCGGGGCGGCTCGTCGCACGGATGGGGCGCCGGGGTGCGCTGTACCTCGCCGTCTCGACCACGGCCGCCGGTCTGCTGCTCTCGCTGGCCGACCAGCTGGCGGCCGTGCTGCTCGGCCTGGTCCTGATCACGGCGGGCTTCTTCGCCGGGCACGCGGTCGCCTCCTCCTCCGTCAGCCGTACGGCGACCAAGGGCCGGGCCCAGGCGTCGGCGCTGTACCAGTCGGCGTACTACCTCGGCTCCAGCGCGGGCGGCACGCTCGGCGCGGTCGCCTTCCACGCCGGCGGCTGGGCGGGCACGGTCGTGCTGGGACTGCTCGCGGTCCTCGGTGTCGTCTCGATCACCCTGTTCGGCACGCGGGCCGCGCGCATCGAGCGGCGTCGGCCGGCCGTCTTGGTGTCCGTACGGAACTGAGGCAGACCGGCCTTCAGGCCCTCCGTACAGAACCGAGACATACGGCGCACAACCATCCACTCCCCGACGCGCGTCTAGCAGGCGGAACCACCGCACCGCACGCGAAGGGGAGCTGGCGTACATGGGAGTCACGGGGAGCATGAAGAACATCCAGGGCATACGGGGAGTACGGCTGCGGCGCGTACTCGCGCTGTCCGTCGCGGGCCTGACCGCGATACCGGCGATCGTCCTCGGCAGCGGCACGGCCGCGCAGGCCGCGTCCTGCACGGCGTCCAAGGGTCCGAACCAGAAGCAGGTCGAGAAGTACCTGCACCTGAAGGTGGACGGCAAGCAGTCGGCCGCCGACTGCAAGGCGATCCGGTCGTTCCAGAGCACCTACGGGGTCACACCCACCCTCGGCTACGCCGGGCCCGTCACCTGGCGCACCATGCAGACGCTCACCGCCCAGAAGGCGGCCGGGAAGAACCCGAACAAGGCGAAGAAGTGTCCCACCGACAAGGGCCGCATCGCCTGCGTGGACCTGACCCGGCAGATCAGCTGGATCCAGGACGGCAGCAAGCTGAAGTTCGGCCCGGTGCCGGTGCGGACCGGGCGCGACGGGTACGAGACCCGTACCGGGGCGAAGAAGATCTACTGGCGCCACATCAACCACGTGTCGTCGATCTACCACGTGTCGATGCCGTACTCCCAGTTCTTCGACGGCGGGCAGGCGTTCCACTCGGTGGGCGTGAAGATGTGGAACCCGCCGGGGTCGCACGGCTGCGTCAACATGCGCACCGCAGACGCGAAGTCGTACTGGAAGCTGCTGAAGAACGGCGACGACGTGTACGTGTACGGGCGCAAGCTCGGAACGTGACCCCTTTCCGCTCTTCCGCCTCCCGTTGTCAGTGCCCTGCGGTAACTTCCGAAGTGCTGGAGTGAGCGGTGTCACCGTACGACAGGGGTGGAGCGTAGCGATGGGTGATCTGACGGCGACGGCGGGCGATGTCGACAGCCGCCTCGAAGGACACCGGGTCGAGCTGACGGGGTACTGCTACCGGATGCTCGGCTCGGCCTTCGAGGCGGAGGACGCGGTCCAGGACACGCTGGTGCGTGCCTGGCGCAACTTCGACAAGTTCGAGGGCCGTTCCTCGCTGCGGTCCTGGCTGTACCGGATCGCGACGAACGTCTGCCTCGACATGCTGAACGCGGGCAACAAGCGGGCCAGGCCCGTCGATCTGTCCGGCCCGACACCGCTCGCGCAGGCCGCGCTCAACCCGCTGCCGGAGAACACCTGGCTGGAGCCGACGCCGGACGGGCGCGTCCTGCCGTCCGTCGCGGACCCGGCAGAGGCGGCCGTGGCGCGCGAGTCGGTGCGGCTCGCGTTCGTCGCCGCGCTGCAGCATCTGGCGCCCAAGCAGCGGGCCGTGCTGATCCTGCGCGAGGTGCTCGCGTGGAAGGCGAGCGAGGTCGCCGAGCTGCTCGACACCTCGGTCGCGTCGGTCAACAGCGCCCTCCAGCGGGCGCGGGCGACGATCGGCGAACATCAGGACACGGCCGCCGACGCCGCAGATCCGCTCGACGAGGAGCAGGCGAAGCTCCTGGAGCGGTACGTGGCGGCGTTCGAGGGCTACGACATGAAGGCGCTGACCGCGCTGCTCCACGAGGACGCCATCATGACGATGCCGCCGTTCGACCTCTGGCTCCAGGGGCACGACGACATCGCGGGCTTCATGACCTCCATCGGTGCGTCCTGCGCGGGCTCCCGGCTCATCGCGACGGCGGCGAACGGCACCCCGGCGTTCGCGCACTACAAGCCGAATCCGGACGGGCCCGGGTTCGTGCCCTGGGCGTTGCAGGTCATCGACATCTCGGACGGCGCGATCACCGGGATGCACTGCTTCCTGGACACCCCGCGCTGGTTCCCGCTGTTCGGGCTGCCCGATCACCTGGAGGCGGACGCGGCGTGAGCCGACGGCCGGGCCGGGGCGCGGTGTACGGGCTGGTCGCGGCGTGGGCCGTGATCGCGGTCGGCGGCTGGGGGGTCAGCCAGTGGCTCGGTGAGCCGACGACGACGTCCGGTCCCGGCCGCGTCGTGCCACCGGCCTCCGACGCGGAGCCGGGACCGCAGCCGGAGTCCGGCTACGCGGATCTCTGCGACCGGGCCCGGTCGGGTGCCTCCACCAAGCGGTACGCACCGCCCTCCCCGTCACCGTTTCCGAGGGCCATGCCCTCGGAAACGGTGCGCGACGGGGCCCACGTGACCGCCGTCCCGTGCTCGAAGGTGGTCGTCAGGGACGGCTGGAGCGAAGCGGACTGAAGGGCCTGGGGCCCTCCGTCCGCACCAGGTGGTGACCGGTGCCGTGGCGGATCGGGCCGCCCAGCAGGCCGCCCGCTCACTCCGGGGCCCTGCCCGCCCCCTCCTGGTCCGCGAGGCCGACCACCTCGTCCAGCCCCACCAGGTCCAGCAGCAGCCGGAGTTCGGGAGGCGTTCCGCGCAGCCGGAGCCGTCTGCCGCCCGACCGGCGGACGACCAGCGACAGCCGGGCGACCGCCTCGACGGCGGCGAGGTCGGGGTGGACGAGCCCGCCCACGTCGCAGTCCACCACCGTCACCCGCGTGTCCGCGGTGGCCAGCAGCGCCTCCAGCTCGGCGCAGAGTCCGGGCACACCGGCCCGCGTGAGGCGTCCGGAGACGGTGAGAACGATCGGGGTCATGGCATCCACATCAGGAAGACCGGTCCGGCGGCCGAAACTCATCGCCGCGCCCCTCGCCGCTTCCCGTCGGCCCCTGCACTCCGCATGACCGGCGGCTCGGGGCGCCCGGGTGCTCCGAGCCGCCCATGAACCTCTCCGGCCACCCCCGCAACGGCCGCTCCCCCGCATCGACGGAGCAACCGACTGCCGTCTGACTTTCGATCGGCAGCCGATTAAGATGCGCCAACTCCAGTCATCTGTGTGCCTGCTGTGAACCGATCCGGTCAGATCTCCCCTCTCTACGGGTGAAACGGCCGGGGGGGGGGGGGCGCCCCCCCCCGCCCCCCCCCCCGCCCCCCCCCGGGGGGGGGGGGGGGGGGGGGGGGGGGGGGGGGGGGCGCCCCCCCCCCGGGGGGGGGGGCGGGGGGGGCGCGGGGCCCCCCCCCG
>NZ_JBIVTZ010000023.1:0-2152 GCF_044756945.1 Streptomyces sp. NPDC091387
CGTCTGATATCTGAGGGTGTGTTGTGCTGGGTGGGCGATGGTGCTGCTGTGGTGGGGTGGCAGGGGCGTCAGTGGGGTTTGTTTCGTGGTCGGCTGTGCGTGGCTGGGCGGGTTCACCTGGCTGCACCGGGCTGGCCGGTATGTGTCCTGGGGGTCTTCTGGGGGTCTTCGGGCCTTCCGGTGGTGGGTGGTGGGTGTGGTGGCTGGCCCTGCTGGTGCCGGTGCTGTGGTCACCGAGGTTGCGCGGGATCGGTAGGTGCGGGGGAGGGGGTGCCCGGGTGGCCGAGGAAGTGGCGGGGCCGGTCAGGATTCGAGAAGCTTCGGCCGCCGCCCGGCGCCTAGCATGACGGACATGGCAACCACCGCTTCCACCGCAGTCCGTACGGTTCTCGCGTCCGTCACCCTTGAGGTGGCCGAGCCCGAGGCCGCTCGCCGTTTCTACGATGCTTTTGGTGTGGGTGCGTATATTCGCTTGCGGGCGTCCGAGGCGCACTCGGCCGGGTTCCGCGGTTTCACGTTGGCGCTCACGGTTTCCGGGCCGGCGACTGTGGACGGCTTCGTTGCCGCTGCTGTGGACGCCGGTGCCACGGTGCTGAAGCCCGCGGTGAAGTCGCTGTGGGGTTACGGCGGTGTGGTCCAGGCCCCGGACGGGACGATCTGGAAGATCGCGACGTCGGTGAAGAAGGACACCGGCCCCGCTACCGGTGAGATCGATGAGTTCGTCCTGCTGCTCGGTGTCCAGGACGTGAAGGCAACCAAGCAGTTCTACGTCGGGCGGGGTCTGGCCGTGGCCAAGAGCTTCGGCGGGAAGTACGCCGAGTTCGCCTCCGGCCAGTCCAGCCCGCTCAAGCTGGCGCTGTACAAGCACCGTGCGCTGGCCAAGGACCTCGGTGTTCCCGCCGACGGCACCGGCTCGCACCGTATCGTCCTGGGCGCCGCCGCCGACGCCTTCACCGACCCGGACGGTTTCGTCTGGGAGACCGTCGCGCCGTCTTCCCCCGCACAGTCCTGACGTACGGTCCGGCACTCCCGAACCGTCCTGTCTCACTCTTATGCACGAGAGGAAACCTGCTATGCCGTCGACGAAGTCGCCCGCCAGGAATTCCGGTACGTCCGCCGGGAAGCACGACGGATTCACCGCCGAGGAGCGGGCTGCGATGAAGGATCACGCACGCGACCAGAAGAAGGCAGCGGCGCGGCGTGGTTCGTCCCGGGCGGAGAAGGAGGCTGCGGCGGAGCAGGACGTCCTCGCGAAGATCGCCGAGATGCCGGAAGCGGACCGGGTCCTGGCCGAGCGGATCCACGAGATCGTCAGGGCCGCCGCTCCCGGCCTCGCGCCCAAGCTCTGGTACGGGATGCCCGCGTATGCCAGGGACGGCAAGGTCGTCTGCCACTTCCAGAGCGCGGAGAAGTTCAAGTCGCGGTACGCGACGCTCGGCTTCAGTGACCAGGCGGCCCTCGACGAGGGTGCGATGTGGCCGACCGCCTATGCCCTGAAGAAGCTGACCGCGGCCGACGAGAAGGCCATCAGCGCCCTTGTGAAGAAAGCAGAGGCCTGAGGCCGGCCGCGGGGCACACCGGCCGGAAGTCCCGGTCCGGGCCCGGCCGTTTGTTCATGGGGCTGTCCGCCCGCGCCCTGGCCGCTGGTCCGTGCCGGACCGGAACGTTTTGAACGCCGCTGCTTTGTTCGGGTGCTGTCGCGGTGTCGCGGTGTCGCGGTGTCGCGGTGTCGTGCGTTCGTCGGGCAGGGCCCGGTTCCATGGTGCCGCGGTGATCGCGGGGGGCGGTCCACGGGGACGGAGCGTGTCCTTCTCCGGCCCCGTGGCCGCCGGCCGGGTCGGCCGGGTGAGCGGGGTTCCTCACCCCCTTTGTGCCCGATGGCGGTGTACGGCCGTGGCCCGTGCGCAGGTGCGGGTACGGGCTCGGGCCGTGGCTGAGCTTCCTGGCCGTGGGGCCGGGGGCGGCTGCGGAGGGCGATCGGGTGACGCTGGAGGGCTTCTGCGGCGGGGACGGCGCTCGCTCGCCGCCGCAGTGGCCGGTCCGGCGGAGACGCGGGAGGTCCGTGTGCCGGTTCCGTGCGGGCCGGTGAGGGGAGTTGTGGCCGCCCCGGCGCTACCGCACGCCGCTCCACGGGGTGCCCCCGCCTGAGCGG
>NZ_JBIVTZ010000023.1:2248-3362 GCF_044756945.1 Streptomyces sp. NPDC091387
TCTGCTCAGCCGCTTCTATTTCGCACGGCTGTTCAAGGAGGAGACCGGGATCACTCCCGGCAGATTCCTGGCAGCGATCCGTATTCACGAGGCCAAGCGGCTCATCAAGCACACCTCGATGAGCATCATCGATATCTCCTACGCGGTCGGCTACAACAGCCTGGGGTCGTTCACGAACTCCTTCACGTCCGGTGTCGGGGTCTCCCCGAGCCGGTACCGGCGGCTGGCGCGGGACGGCGGGGACGGGCTGCCGGGGCCCAAGCCCGATCTTCGTGCCGGGTACGGCACGATCGCGGGCACCGTCAGTCTCCCGGCCGGCCACGGCAACGCGCGTGTGTTCCTCGGGGCTTTCGGCACACCCGTGGTCCAGCACCCGTCCGTAGCCTCGGCCGTCCTCGACGTACCGGCCGGCCGGCCGTCCTGCTACGTGCTCCAGAACGTTCCCGAGGGGGAGTGGCACCTGCTCGCGGTGGCGGTCGCCGACGGTGTCGGGCCCGGGGCCCGTACCCGGCGGACCGCCCTCGTCGCGGGGCGCGGCCCGGCGACCGTGCCCGTCACCGCCGGTGTGATCGTGAGCGCCGCGGTACGGCTGCGGCCCGCACGGGCCACCGATCCGCCGGTCCTGCTGGCGTTGCCCGAACTCGTCCCGCCGGCCGGGGTCGTGTCCCGCCCCGGCTGTGTCTCCCTCAGTCCGGGGGCCGAGCCGGTGGCCGGGGGGCGCCGGGACGCGGGCCGCCTCCGGGTGGCGTCCGCGGTGCCGGAGCCGGCCCCTGTGGCGTAGGCCGCCCCGGGCCCTGCCCGCCGGGCGGCTCTGGCCGGGCAGGTCACAGAGCCACGTCCTGCTTGGCCTTGAGCTGATCGGCGAGCAGGTGCCACTCGCGGCCGATGCGCTCGGCGATCGGGGCGATGACACCGGCCCAGTGCGCCGGGACAGCGTCGACCAGGTCGCTCCGCTCCTCGTCCGGGTCGGTGACGTGCGCCTGCATCCAGCGCAGGAATTCCCGGCCGCCCGCCGTGTACCGGATGGCCGGGTCTCTGGCCATCTTCGCCGCGACCGCCGCCCACGCGGGCGGCACCTCGCTGTGGTTCCTGCGGTGCGGTGCGGTGTCGGTGC
>NZ_JBIVTZ010000023.1:3458-4781 GCF_044756945.1 Streptomyces sp. NPDC091387
CGGCCGAACGGGCCCTGCCGGCCGGTGCGCTCCTGCGGTACGGCCGCGGCGGCGTCCTTTTGTGCGGCGGCGGTGCGGCGGCTGTCCCGCTCCGGGCCCTCGCCTCGCCGCAGCCGTGCGCTCACGTCGTGGACGGTGCCGAGCGACACGTCGGTCTCGCGGGCGACCTGCCGCAGCGGTGCGTTGGGGTGCGCGGCGATGTACTGGGCGGCCCGCCGCCGGCCCTCGCCCGCGTCCACCGGGCGCCTGCGGCCGTCCCGGCCGACGCGTTTGCCGTCGAGCGGTGTCGCCTCCGCTGTGCGGTCGCGCAGCGAGGCGATCGTCTTCGCGCTCAGACCGGTGATGCCCGCGATGGCGCGGTCGGACCAGTCGGGGTGGGAGATCAGGACGCGCTGGGCGCCGGACACGCGGTCCGCCTTCGACAGCGGCAGACCGTGTGACCCGTTCGCCTTCATCGCGATGACGAGCGCCTCGGAGTTCGAGCAGTCCAGGAAACGCGCTTTGATGGTGGTGTCGCCCCGGAGCCGCGCGGCCTCAAGCCGGTGCAGACCGTCGATGATGCGATATCCGTCCATCCTGACGAGAATGGGCGGGAGTTCCGCCGTTTCCGCGGCGTCGGCGAGCAGCTGGATATGGGCGGCGTCCGTGCCGCTCTGGCGCAGGGACACCCCGGCCGACAGCGCGCTGACGGGAACGTCGCGCGCAGGCAGTTTCCCGAAGTTCCTCGTATCGAATTCGCTTCGCCCCGAGGAGTCGGCGAGCTCCGTCCTGACGGAGCTGAATGCACTCGGTATCAAGACGGCTTGCGCATTGCTGTGAGACATTCTGTTTCTCCCTCTCTGCTGCCGCTGTTCGCAGAGTCGCAGGGCAGTCTTCAGCCGCAGTCGAGGGAAGGTGGACGCTTCCTGGAAACACGACACCGCAGGTGCCTGCCGGGTGTCTGTCCAGAAGGCCGTGACCGGGCCCGTCGCCTGACGGTGCGACAGGCGACTGGAACCTGTTATGGCCACGCCGTGGCTGGATCATCTTCCGGCGCTCGGGGGACCGGTTCGTGTCGCGCACGGCATACACCGCACGAGGCACCGTCCCACCGCCCGGCGAGCGGATCCCGGCGCGCACCGCCCTGTGTGCACCGCCCGGATCCGCTCGCCGGGCGCGGTATCGGCCCGCTCGTGTGCGGTGCGGGCCTCACGGCGGCCCGCTCGTGTGCGGTGCGGGCCTCACGGCGGCCCGCTCGTGTGCTGCGGGTCTCACGGCCGGCCTGCCACGTGCGGAAGCTGGAGCGGGCCATCTCCCGTACGGCCGCAGCCGCTTCGCGCCCCG
>NZ_JBIVTZ010000023.1:4878-18556 GCF_044756945.1 Streptomyces sp. NPDC091387
GTCCCGGTTCCCGGTTCCCGGCGCACTGCCGCCGGTTCCCGGCGCAGGGCCTTGTTCTCGGGCTGAGGGCTCCTTTGCCGCCGGCGGGGGAATCCACGCTGTTCTTCCCCGTGCCCGTGCCCGTGCCCGTGCCCGTCCGTGCCCGTGCCCGTCCGTGCCCGTCCCCGTGCCTGTGCTTGTCGTGCTGCTCGCGCCGTGGCGGGCAGCACGACGAGCACAGGCACGAAACCGGTTGCGCAGCGTCTCCGGGCTGATCGGTGGATGCCTGCCGGTGTCCTCGAAGGCGCGGTCCGGGTCCGACGGGCGCAGTGCGGCCGTGTGCGCCCCGATCCCGGGCGAGCGGACCGTTATCACCGCAGAAGATCCCCCGGCCCGGCCCGGCCCGGCCCGGCTCGGCCCGGCCCGGCCCGGCTCGGCCCGGCTCGGCTCGGCTCGGCTCGGCCCGGCCGGGCTCGGCGGTGTCCGCCTCCCGGTGTCCGCCTCCCGGGGCCCGGGAGGCGGACACCGCTGGTGGGTCGGGTCCTTGAGGTGCCACCGCTCGGGGGCAGGTTCCCTCCGGCGGTCACCGGTCCAGGGGACGGTTCCGGGGACCGGCCCGGTGGGCGGTTCCGGTCTCGGCGCCGTCCGCGGACACGGCCCCGGTGCCCGCGGAGCCGTCCACCGCGCCCTCACCGGCAGCCTCGGCGGGCACGGCCCGTCGAACAGCGGGGTTGGCCGGGCGCTCCCGCGCGCCGTCAGCGGTGGTATCCCTTCGTCGCGGAGGGATACCACCGCCGGATCGGCGGACATCTGTGGCGGGCGGGGAGGTCAGGCGTCCCTGCGGCGCAGCAGTACCGCGGCGACGGCCAGCAGCACGGCCGTCCACAGGGCGAGGACTCCGATGCCCTGCCAGGGCCCCAGCACGTCGCCGGTGCGCGCCTGCTGCTGGGTCATCATGGTGCCGGCCGCGGTGGGCAGGTAGGCGTAGATGTACGTGCCGATCTTGCCGGGCAGCATCGCGGCCACCGGTGTGAGTACCAGGACGAAGCCGATGACACCGGTGATGCTCGCGGCCGTGTGCCGCACGATCGCGCCGACGGCGAGCGCGAACAGACCGAGCAGGGCCAGGTAGAGGCCGGTGCCGGCGACGGCCTGCAGGACGCCCGGGTCGCCGAGCGCGACCGGTGCCTTCTCCTTCAGGAGCGGCGCGCCGATGAAGAACGAACCGAACGCGGTCACCTCGCCGACGACGAGGACCAGGAGACCGAAGACGGTGCCCTTGGCCGCCAGGACCGGGACGCGCTTCGGGACGGCGAGCAGGCTCGCGCGGATCATGCCCGTGGAGTACTCCGAGGCGATGACCATCACGCCGAGCACGCAGACCGCGAGCTGGCTGAGCAGGATGCCGCTGCCCAGGATCGTGCCGGTCGGGTCCATCCGCATCTCGGCCTGCTGGGACGGTTCGCTCTTGTCCCAGTTCGAGACGCCCATCTGCATGAACAGTGCGGTGAAGATCAGCGTCACCACGACCAGGATGGCCAGCGACCAGAGCGTGGAGCGCACCGAGCGGATCTTCGTCCACTCCGAGAGCATCAGCCGCCGGAAGCTCAGCCTGTGCTGCGTGCCGGCGGCGGACGCCGGGGCGGGGGTGGTCAGGGTGGTCACTTCGCGCCTCCGGTGGTGGGCACGGCGGCGTCGTACTCGACGGCGTCCTTGGTCAGTTCCATGAAGGCGTCCTCCAGCGAGCCGCGGCTGGTGGAGAGCTCGTGCAGGGCCAGGTTGCCGGCGGCGGCGAGTTCGGCGATGCGCGGGGCGTCGAGCCCGGCGACGGCCAGGCCGCCCTCGGTCGCGGTGACCGTGGCGCCCTGCGCCCTGAGCAGCTCGGCGAGCTTCTCCTGCTCGGGGGCCCTCACCAGGACCGACTGCTTGGTGCTGCGCTCGATGAACTCCGCGGTGGAGCAGTCGGCGACCAGCCGGCCGCGGCCGATGACGATGAGGTGGTCGGCGGTCACGGCCATCTCGTTCATCAGGTGGCTGGAGACGAAGACGGCACGGCCCTGGGCCGCGAGCGACTTCATCAGATTGCGGATCCAGAGGATGCCCTCCGGGTCCAGGCCGTTGACCGGCTCGTCCAGGATCAGTGCCGCCGGGTCGCCGAGCAGCGCGGCGGCGATGCCGAGCCGCTGGCTCATGCCGAGGGAGAAGCCGCCCGCGCGCTTGCGCGTCACCGACCCGAGGCCGACCTGCTCGATCACCTCCTGGACCCGGCGCTTGCCGAAGCCCTGGGTCTGCGCGAGGCAGAGCAGGTGGTCGTAGGCGCTGCGGCCGGTGTGCACGGCACGCGCCTCCAGGAGAGCACCGACCGCGCGCATGGGCTGCGCGAGGTCGCGGTAGGCCACACCGTTGATGGTGGCCCGGCCCGCGTCGGGCCGGTCCAGGCCGAGGAGCAGCCGCATCGTGGTGGACTTGCCCGCCCCGTTGGGGCCCAGGAATCCGGTGACCCGGCCGGCCTCGACCGTGAACGACAGGTCGTTCACGGCGGTCTTGCCGCCGTAGCGTTTCGTGATGTTCTTCGCCTCGATCATGGTCACCTCAGGTGAAGGGGCTGCGAGAGATATCGGGAGACAGAAGATCCCGCCCCAGTGGTATCAGGACCGGCATTCCGTTCAGTAGCTCTCCGCCCGGATCCGAGGTTGAACACGGGCCATGGATTCACACCCCGCCAATATTTTTGACGGCAGGCTGTCACCCGGGGACGGTTGTTTCATCTGCTTCTTCTCCTCAGTCGAACCCGGAACCTCCAAGGGCGGTCATGAATTCAACCCCGAATGCCCCGGAAAAGGCGCCCCGGCGGCCCGTCATCGGGATCGTCGCGCGCACCGCACCGGTCACGCTCCAGGGCTCCGGCCTCGTCGTCAGCCTCGCCCTGCAGACCCACATCGCCTACCTCCACGAGGCCGGCTGCGCGCCGCTGCTCCTGCCGCTGCTGCCCGGTGCCGGGGAACTCCTGGACCGGGTCGACGGCCTCCTGGTCCCGGGCGGGCCGGACATCGATCCGGCGCTGTACGGTGAGGCCGCGCACCCGGCCACCCGGGCCATGACCCCGGATGCCGACCGCCTCGAACTGGCCCTGCTCAGGGCGGCACTCGACGCCCGACTGCCCGTCCTGGCGATCTGCCGCGGCATGCAACTGCTCAATGTGCTGCACGGAGGCTCCCTCCAGCAGCATCTTCCCGACACCACCGCTCACGACGGCCACCGTCCCGACACGCCGTCCTTCACCCTCGGACGCCACCCGCTCCGGCTCGTGGCCGGCAGCCGTATCGCCGGCGTCCTCGACGAGGACGAGCCGGAGTCGGCCTGCCACCACCACCAGGCGGTGGAGCGGCCCGGTGACGGTCTCACCGTCACCGCACGGGCGGCGGACGGGACCGTCGAGGCGGTCGAGGTGACGGACCACCCCTTTGCCATCGGGGTGCAGTGGGAAGCCGGGCACACGGCTGACCGGCGACTGCACCACGCATTCGCCGGGGCCGCCGGAGCCACACAGGGAAACAGTTATCTCCCGGAATTCAGCACTACTTGAGAAAGAACAGCCCCTGAGGGCAAGCTGTTTTCCGGTCCCTATCAGAAGGAGAATTACAGATGTCGCCGCGCATGCCTAACCCGTCGCTGGTCGTCCCCGATGTTCTGCCCCCCATGCGGGCCCTGGTCAAGGCCATCAACAGTGTCGGTGTGCCGTTGCAGACGCTCGTTCTCATCCATCTGAGGGTGAGCCAGGTCAACGGCCGTTCGGTCCAGATTCCCGTGAAGAAGCGCGAGTTCGAGGAGGCGGGGGAGGAGGACTTCCGCCTGCCGCTGGTGGAGACCTGGAGGGAGCAGACCTGCTTCACCGACGCCGAGCGTTCGCTGCTCGCGCTGGCCGAGGCCGCCACGCGGATCAGCGAGGTGAGGGACCCGGTCTCGGACGAGGTCTGGGACGAGGCCGCCAGGCACTGGGAGGAGAAGCAACTCGGCGCCGTGGTGCTCCACATCGGCCTGGTGAACCTCTGGAACCGCGTCAACGTCGCCACCAAGCAGCAGCCGGTCGACTGGCGTGTGAACCCCAGGGAGTGGACCCCGATGACCACGCGGCTCGCCGCGACGAAGTAATGGCCCGACCGCCCCGCACCGCACGAAGGCCCTGGTCGGTGGACAATCCCACCGACCAGGGCCTTCGTGCGGTGCGGGGCGTGTGCGAGGCCCCCGGAACTCCGGGGGCCTTCCCGGGTCAGGACGTCCCCGCGCCCGCGGTGGTGAGGACCGCGAGGAGTGTCCGCGCCTGCACGTTCACATAACGGCTGTGTCCGGCCAGCCAGCTGAGCTGGCCCGTGCTCACCCAGTGGAAACCGGGCGGCGTCTGGGCCGGCGTCGTCGCCTCGTCGGTCTCGACGATCAGATAGCGGCTCTCGGCGGCCAGGAACCGGCCGCCCTCCTCCGAGTGGACCGTCGAGTAGCGGATCCGCTCGGGCGAGGCGTTCAGCATCAGGTCGAGGAACGCAGGCCGCTGCCCGGCCGCCAGGTGCGCGTAGTTCGACGGCACGCACTGCACGGTCGGCGCGAGCTCCGCGGTGTCGAGGAAGCCGCCCTCCACACGCGCGTGCACCAGGACGTGCGGGAGACCGTCGAACACGCGGTACGCGAAGGCGACCAGGCCGGGACCGGCCGGCTCGATGATCGGCTGGGTCCAGCCGCGGACCTCACGTCCGGCGCCCTCCACGGAGACCGCCACGACCCGGAAGAACCGCTCGTCCTCGCGGCGGATGGAGTGGGTGTCGCGCCGCCAGCCGGATATCTCGCGCAACGGCATGCGGCGGGCGCGCACGTCCTGGCGGGCCCGCTCGCCGGTGAACCAGGCGAGCAGTTCGGCGTCGGAGGTCAGCGCGCCGGCCTCCTCGGCGGCCATGGGAGCGCTCGCGAGAACGGTGCGCGCGTCCATGTTCACCACGTTGTCCAGGGCGAGCAGCTCCACGATCTGGCCGAGGGTCAGCCAGGCGAAGTCGTCGTGGACCTGGACGGGGACGCCGGCGTCGACCTCCACGATCATGTTCCGGTTGCGCTTCTGGTAGAACCAGGCGCCGTGCTCGGACTGGAGGACGTCGGTGAGGACCCGGTCCCGGTCGGGCTCCAGGAAGTGCTCCAGGTACTTCACGGCCGCGCCGCCGTGGGCCTTGGTGTAGTTGCTGCGGGTGGCCTGCACGGTGGGGGAGAGCTGCACCAGGTTGGGGTTGCCGGGCTCCATCTTGGCCTGCATGAGGAAGTGCAGGACCCCGTCGAACTCCTTGGCCAGGATGCCGAGGATGCCGATCTCCGGCTGGACGATGATCGGCTGCTGCCACCCGCCGTCCGGCCGGATGACGTGCAGGCCCTCTACGGTGAAGAACGCCCCGCTGCTGTGCCGCAGGTCGCCGGTGGCCGGGGCGAAGGACCAGTTGTCGAGCCCGGCGAACGGGATCCGCCGGATCTCGGTGCCGCAGGTGACCCGGTGGAAGCCGAGCCAGTCCAGGGTCTCGGCGGTCGTGCGGTGGGCGCCCCGCGGCGTCGCGGCCGAGCGGGCGAGCCGCTCGGTGACCCCGGCGCGCGAGCGCGGCACGAGCCGGGTCCGGGTGCTCATGCCCGGCCCCCGTCCGCCTTGACCGGCTTCCACCACTGCGGGTTGTCCCGGTACCAGGCGACGGTCTCCGCGAGGCCGCGGTCGAATGAGGTGAGAGGCCGGTGGCCGAGCTCCTCCTCGATCTTGGACTGGTCGAGGGCGTAGCGGCGGTCGTGGCCCTTGCGGTCGCCGACGTGGCCGATCATGTCGGTTCCCACACCGCAGAGTTCGACGAGCCGGTGGGCGAGCGTCAGGTTCGCCACGGCCGATCCGGAGCCGATGTTGTACGCCTGGCCGGCCCGGCCGCCGGTCAGGACCCGCTGCACGGCGCGGCAGTGGTCATCGACGTGCAGCCACTCACGGATCTGCTGCCCGTCCCCGTACACGGGGATGCGGCGTCCTTCGAGGAGGTTGGTGACCGCGAGCGGAATGAACTTTTCGGGGTGCTGATAAGGCCCGTAATTGTTGGAGCAGCGGGTGACCGAGACGTTCAGCCGGTGGGTGCGGAAATAAGCGAGCGCGATGAGGTCGGAGGATGCCTTGGAAGCGGCGTAGGGGGAGTTGGGGAGGAGCGGGGACTCCTCGGTCCAGGAACCCTTGTCGATGGAGCCGTACACCTCGTCCGTGGAGATGTGCACGACCCGCTCCACGCTGGCCGCGAGAGCGCACTCCATGACGGCCTGGGTGCCCTCCACATTGGTGCGGACGAAGTCGGCGCCGCTCTCGATGGAGCGGTCGACATGACTCTCGGCCGCGAAGTGGACCACCGCGTCCTGGCCTTCGAGCACACCGCACAGCAGGTCACGGTCGAGGATGTTGCCCCGGACGAAGGTGAGCCGCGGGTGCGCGGCGGGGAGGTTCTCCCGGGCGCCGGCGTAGGTGAGCGCGTCGAGGACGGTGACGTGCGCGTCCTCGTACCCCGGGTATCCCCCCTCGAGAACGGTCCGTACGTAATGGGAGCCGATGAACCCGGCGCCGCCGGTGACAAGGATTCTCATGAGACCACATCGCAGTCGCAATTCCACGGTCGAAACATGTTCCTGTGCCCTTTTCGTTTAAGGGGATGAAGTGCCGTGCAATGCACGCTAAGGAACTGCCCGAACACGGGCATCTTTCAGATTGCCGGTTCAGCCGCTGAACACCCGACATAGGCCGCCAGGTGTTCACCGGTGAGCGTGGCACGGCCGGCGACGAGCTCGGCCGGGGTGCCTTCGAAAACGATCCGGCCACCGTCCTGGCCGGCGCCGGGGCCGACATCGACGATCCAGTCGGCGTGCGCCATCACGGCCTGGTGGTGCTCGATGACGATGACGGACTTGCCGGCGTCCACGAGCCGGTCCAGAAGCCGGAGCAGCTGGTCCACGTCGGCGAGGTGGAGCCCGGAGGTCGGCTCGTCGAGGACGATCACCCCGCCCTTCCCGCCCAGGTGCGCGGCGAGCTTCAGCCGCTGCCGCTCACCGCCCGAGAGGGTGGTCAGCGGCCGGCCGAGGGAGAGGTGGCCGAGGCCCACGTCGAAGAGGCGCTGCAGGACGCGGTGGGCGGCGGGGACACGGGTCTCACCCGCGCCGAAGAACTCCAGTGCCTCGTGGACCGGCATCGCGAGGACCTCACTGATGTCGAGGCCGCCGAAGAGGTGCTCCAGGACGGACCCGTCAAAGCGCCGCCCCTCGCAGTCCTCACAGGTGATCGCGGTCTCCGCCATCATCGCGAGAGCGGTGTGCACAACGCCGATGCCCTCGCAGGTGGGGCAGGCCCCCTCGGAGTTGGCGCTGAAGAGCCCCGGCCGCACGCCGTTGGCCTTCGCGAAGGCCGTACGGATCGGGTCGAGGAGACCGGTGTACGTGGCGGGGTTGCTGCGCCGGGAGCCCCTGATCGGCGACTGGTCGACGGCCACCACACCCTCCCGGTGCGCCACCGAGCCGTGGACCAGGGAGCTCTTGCCGGAGCCGGCGACGCCGGTGACCACACAGAGCACGCCGAGCGGCAGGTCGACGTCGACGTCCTGGAGGTTGTGGGCGGCGGCGCCGCGGACCTCCAGGTGCCCCGCCGGTTTGCGTACGGCCTCCTTCAGCCGGGCCCGGTCGCCGAGCCGCCGGCCGGTCGGGGTGCCGCTCGCGCGGAGCCCGTCGAGCGTGCCCTCGTACAGCACCCGGCCGCCGTCGGCGCCTGCGCCGGGGCCGAGGTCGACGACGTGGTCGGCGATGGCGATGGTCTCCGGCTTGTGCTCGACGACGAGAACGGTGTTGCCCTTGTCGCGCAGCCGGAGCAGCAGCCCGTTCATACCGTCGATGTCGTGCGGGTGCAGGCCGGTGGTCGGCTCGTCGAAGACGTACGTGGTGTCGGTGAGCGCGGAGCCCAGGTGGCGGATCATCTTCACGCGCTGGCCCTCACCGCCCGACAGGGTGCCGGCGGCCCGCTCCAGGGAGAGGTAGCCGAGCCCGATCTCCACCAGCGACTGCAGGGTGTGCGCGAGAGAGGCCAGCAGCGGCGCCACCGGGGGCTCGTCCAGGCCGCGCACCCAGGAGACGAGGTCCCTGACCTCCATCGCGCAGGCGTCGGCCATCGAGACCCCGCGGATCTTCGAGGACCTGGCCTCGGCGCAGAGCCGGGTCCCCGCGCAGTCGGGGCAGGCGGTGAAGGCGACGGCCCGGTCGACGAAGGCCCGCACGTGCGGCTGGAGCGACTCCCGGTCCTTGGACAGCATCGACTTCCGGATCTTCGGGAGGAGACCCTCGTAGGTGAGGTTGACCCCGTCGACCTTCACCTTGCGGGGATCGCCGTGGAGGAACTCGCGCATCTCCCGTTCGGAGAAGTCACGGATGGGCTTGCGCGGGTCGAGGACGCCGGACTCGGCGTAGACGCGGGTGGTCCAGAAGCTGTCCTGCTTCCAGCCGGGGATCGTGAACGCGCCGTCGCCGACCGCCCGCGTGTCGTCGTACAGCTGGGTGAGGTCGATGTCGGAGACGGTGCCGCGGCCTTCGCAGCGTGGGCACATCCCGCCGTGGTAGACGGCCCTGCGGACGACGATCCGCTTGCCGCCGGCCCTGTCGACGTTCATCGTGCCGCTCGCCGTGCGGCGCGGGACGTTGAAGGCGAAGGCGCTGGGCGGGCCGATACGGGGGGTGCCGAGCCGGCTGAAGAGGATACGCAGCATGGCGTTGGCGTCGGTGGCGGTACCGACGGTGGAGCGGGGATCGGAGCCCAGGCGCCGCTGGTCGACGACGATCGCGGCGGTCAGCCCTTCGAGGACGTCGACCTCGGGGCGGGAAAGCGCCGGCATGAAGCCCCGGACGAAGGCGCTGTACGTCTCGTCCACCAGCCGCCGCGACTCCGCGGCGATCGTGCCGAACACCAGCGAGCTCTTGCCGGAGCCGGAGACCCCGGTGAAGACCGTCAGCCGGTGCTTGGGGATCTCGACGTCGATGTCCTTGAGATTGTTCACCCGCGCGCCGTGCACCCGGATCCGGTCGTGGCGGCGGACGGGGGCGGGTTCCTGGCTCATTGCTCTCCCTCACTGAGGCCTGAGGACCGGGCCGCGGTCGCCCGGCCCGTCAGGCGAGGGTGCTGCGGTGCGCTCGATTCCCGCTCGCATACGGCTCGAGCCCCGCTCGGGAGGAAGCCGAGCGGGGCCCGAGCCGGATTCGAGCGGAAAACGAGGAGGAATCGAGAAGGCTTGGCCTCAGCTGTCCTGGAGCAGCCCGAGAACGTTGCCGTCGACGTCCGTGACGGTGGCGATGAGGCGGCCGCCACCGACATCGGTGGCCGGGTTCCGGACGACGGCGCCCGCCGCGGTCACCTCCGCGAGCTTCGCCTCGATGTCCGGCACGTGCCAGTACGTGACCGGCGCGGACATGCCCTGCGTATCGGCGCCCGGCACCAGGCCGATGTGCTGACCTGCGACGTCGTAGCCGATGTAGAAGTCGGAGACGGTCTGCGGCTTGATACCGAGCAGGGCGGTGTACACGCTCTTGGCCACCACCAGGTCCTTGACGGGATGCAGCACGGTCTTGATTCCCTGGATGGCAGGGTCGGACATGATCACTCCTGAGGTCGGGATCTCGCATTGCATGCTAGGGAAATCCGTCGCCGCCGCGCTTCTTCGATCGTGCTCACCTTCAGTGATTCCAGCCAGCGTTGACCGGAAAAAGAGGTCCCGTTGTCAGGCTGCGAGCGCGTTGTATTCAGAAGGGGATTCACGTGAAGAAGCTCGCATTGGTCACCACCGTAATCGTGACCGGCCTGGTGGGCCCGGCCCTCACCCCGGTCGCGGCGGAGGCCGCCGTCACGCCGGCCGCCGGCACCATCGCATGGGCCCCGTGTCCGGAGAACGACCCGCTCCTGGGCACCATGCTCAAGGGCCTGGACTGCGGCACGGTCGAGGTGCCGCTCGACCACAGCAACCCCGCAGGCCAGAAGATCAAGCTCGCGCTGACCCGCGCCGAGCACACCGTCGCCGCCGCCGACTACCAGGGCGTCGTCATCCTCAACCGCGGCCAGTGGCCCGGCGGTATCGGCCGTGACCTGCCCACGCGATACGCGCAGGGCACCACCGGCCTCGCCTCCGACGTCGGCCCCGCCTACGACTGGATCGGCTTCGACCCGCGTGGCGTGGGCGCCAGCGAGCCGGCCATCGTCTGCGATCCCTCCTACATCAACCCGGGCCAGGCCCAGCCGGACCCGGTCCCCAACTCGCAGGCCACCGAGCAGGCCTGGGCCAACCGCGCCAAGGCGTACGCCGAGAGCTGCGGCCGGCAGTACGGCGACGTGCTCAAGCACCTCACCACCAAGGACGCCGCGCGCGACCTCGACCAGATGCGCATCGCCCTCGGCCAGGAGAAGATCACCTTCTTCGGCACCGACTGGGGCACCTACCTCGGCTCGGTCTACGCCACCCTGTACCCGACCCGGGTCAAGCGGCTGCTCCTGGACAGCGTCGCCAGCCCGAGCGGCGTCGGCTTCCCCAACCAGGTCAGCAAGAACTACACCTCCGAGCAGAACGCCGACCGGTTCTTCGCCTGGATCGCCCAGTACGACAGCGTCTACCACCTGGGCACGACCGCCGCCCAGGTCGAGGCCAAGTACTACGAGGGCCGCAACAAGCTCCGCGCCGCGCCCCTCGACGGCAAGATAGGCCCGGCCGAGTGGGCCGACGTCTTCGAGCCGGTCGTCTACCGGCACTGGACCTGGCTGAACCGCGCGAAGATCCTCTCCGACTTCGTCGTCAACAACGACGCCACGTCGCTGAAGGCGAACTACTCGGACCCGGGCTTCCCGCACCAGAACCGCCACACCATGACCAACGCGGTCAACTGCACCGACGGCCCCTGGCCCAAGGGCTGGAGCTCCTACAGTGCGGCCTACTCGGCCCAGTACGCCCTCGGCGCCAAGTTCCTGACCTGGACCAACGCCTGGTACACCGCACCCTGCGCCTTCTGGCCGGTGCCGTCCCAGACACCCGTACAGGTCGGCAGCAGCAACGTGGAAGTCCTCATCGTCCAGCCGCAGTTCGACTCCGCGCACGGACTCCTCGGCGCCTACGAGACACACGCGCGCTTCCCGGACTCCCGGCTCATCCTGGAGCAGGGCGGCCACAGCGTCGGCGCGGCCCTCTCCGCGAACAACAACGCCTGCCTGAACACCTACGTCAGCAGCTTCCTGCGGGACGGCACCCGGCCGTCCGCCGCGTGGGGTACCGACGCGACCTGCCAGGCGGCACCGGACCCGGTACCCACCGCCTGACCGGAACTCCGGCCGGACACCGGGCCCGCCCGCGCCGCCGGCCCACGATCCGGTTGCCCGCTCCAGGGCACACCGCGGGCCCCGCACGGGCAAGGTGCGGGGCCCGCTTCCGGCGGCCGCCGGGAGCACCACCACCCACCAGGGCCGCCGCGCACCACCGCCCTCAGCGCGCGGCGGCCCCGGCGCCCCGCCGGGCCACCGCCCGATGCGCCGGCACCAGGCCCTCCAGGGTGCGCACCACCTCGTTCGGCGCCGGCATCGCAAGGACCTCCAGCCGCAGCCGCCGCGCGTTGGCCCGGAACGTCCCGTCCCCCAGAAGCCGCAGCAGCGCCTCACGTACCGCGGGACCGTCGGCGTCCGACGGCTTCATGAAGAGCCCCGCGCCCGTCCGTTCGAGGCACTGGAGCTTCAGCGGCACGTCGAACGCCCGGCTGACGAGCAACTGCGGCACCCCGTACCGCAGCGCGCAGCCGAACGACCAGGTCCCGCCGTGGTGCACCATCGCCGAGCAGCCCGGCAGCACCTCCGAGAGCGGAACCGACTCCACCAGACGGGTGTTGGCCGGGACACGGCTCAACTCCTCCTGGGCCTGCCGGGGCAGCGTGAGGACCAGCTCGATGTCCAGATCGCCCACGGAGTCGAGGATCTCCTGCACGCGCCCGGCCGGCAGCAGACTGCGCACCGGCCCGTCGTTGACGTTGTCACCGAAAGTCATCAGGACACGCGGCGCGCGCGGCGGCTCCGCCAGCCAACGGGGCACGACACTGGGCCCGTTGTAGGGGACGAACTGCATAGGGAGCGTCGTCGGCCGCGGATCGGGCCGGAAGGCGGCAGGGAGCGGATCGATCGTGAACTGCCCGTTCACCAGGTCCTCGGAGAACACGCCGCCGTACTTCTCCACCCAGCCCGTCAGCCACTCCTGGAGACCGTCGGCCCGGTCGTCCTGCGGCTGCAGCGCCTTGGCGTGCAGGAAGTCCTCCCGCATCCGGGAGTAGACGTCCACCGAGTACAGCACCCGGGCGTGGGCCGCACCCACGGCGGCCGCGGCGACCGCGCCGGCGAAGGCCTTGGCACCCCACAGCACCAGGTCGGGCCGCCACTCCAGGGCCAGTTCGACCACGTCCTGCATCATGGAGTCGTTCGACCGGCGGGCCTGCGGCAGCACCAGGTCCTCGAAGACCCGCGTGATCTGCTCCCAGCCCAGCCGCTCGCGGCCGGGCCGTACGTCGAACAGCGGATCCAGGCTCCCCGCCCCGGCCGCCGGCACCGGCGGGGCGGCCCCGCGCTCCCGCTGCTGGCGCCGGTCGCCGGCCGCCCGCTCCCGCCCGCTCTCACCGGGCCCCACACCCGCTCCCAGCAGACCGGCGCCGGTCACGGCGCCGAGGAGTTCGGGCCACCCGGCCACCCGCACCTCGTGCCCCGCGGTCTGCAGGGACCAGGCGAGCGGCACCAGGTTGAAGACATGGGTCTTCCACGGGAACGGGACAATGAGAACGCGCACGACGGGATTCCTTCGGTCAGGGAAAGCGGGACGGATGAACGCCCCGCATGCCGGCCCTGCCATTCTGCTCACGCCTCAGGTACGGGACCTCTCCGAGTTTGCCGACTCCCGCTGGTCGCGGCGCTGACCGCGAGCGTGGTGACGACGACCACCAGGACGGCCGGCACGGGACCCGCCAGATCACTCAGCGCGCCCATGACCAGGATCGACACGGCCACACCCGAGGGCAGCAGGGTCGCCCGCAGCGTCACCACCGAGGACAGCTCCCGGGCCGAAGCAGCCGCCAGGAGACGGTTGTTGTAGTGCACGAAGGCAACCTCGAAGAGCATGAGGAAGGCCGCGTACAGCACCAGCGTCGGCACGGTGCTCGCCGCCAGCACCGCCGCGAGGAGCGGCGCCATCGGCAGCACCAGCCACACGGCCGACGGCACATGATCCAGGTACCGCTGGGCCGGCAGGGCGGCCAGCGAACCGGCGAAGACCGCGACCGCCGAGGCCGCGACGAACACCCCCACGAGCCGGGTCCCGCCGTCCAGGAGACGCAGCGGGATCACCGTGACCGCCACGGTGTGGAAGCCCTGCCAGAACGCCACCAGCAGGAAGCGGACGAACAGCCCGCGGACCACCGGGTCCTCCACCCGCAGCCGCGCCCCGGACCCTGCCGGTGACGCGGCGCTCTCCCCGGCCGCCCCGGTCGCGGACGGCAGCGCCCGGGCCAGGAGCGCGGAGAGCGCGAGCGTCGCCACGTTCAGCGCGATCAGTCCGCGCGGCGAGAGCACCGAGGCGGCCGGCCCGGCGAGCGCGGCACCCACACTGACCCCGGTCAA